>FNSS01000001.1:0-638750 GCA_900104855.1 Rhizobiales bacterium GAS188 | reverse complement strand
GCGCTGCCGGTGCTGGAGCGCCATGGCGTGCCCATGACGTTGTTCGTGACGCCGGGCTTCGCCGAGCGCAGCGCCAGGCTCTGGTGGGTCGAGCTCGAGGAGGCGCTGCGGCGGCTCGACCGTATTTCGATCGATCATGGGGATTTCCGCTATGCGGCGCTCGCCCGCAATGACGGCGAGAAGGCGGCCGTCTTCGAGGATCTCTATTGGCGGCTGCGCGAGGGGTCCGAGCAGCGGCTTCTCGAGATCGTGGCCATGCTGTCCGCCGAGGCTCGCATCGACCCCAACGGGCTCGTCGACCGGCTCTGCCTCGATTGGGACGGGCTGGCGCAGATGTCGCGCCATCCGCTGGTCAGCATCGGGGCCCATAGCCTGACCCATCCGATGCTCGCCAAATGGGATCAGGCGCGGGTGCGCGAGGAGATGGCCGGCTCGCGCGAGGCGATACGCCGCCGGCTCGGCGTGACGCCGGCGCATTTCTCCTATCCGGTCGGAGATCGCCATTCGGCCGGCCGGCGCGAATTCGAGATCGCCGCCGAGCTCGGCTTTGCCAGTGCGGTCACGACCAGGGCCGGCGTGCTGTTCCCGGCGCATGCCAGGCATCTGCAGGCCTTGCCGCGCATCTCGGTCAACGGGCTGTTCCAGGATGCGCGACGTTTCGAGACCTTGCTCTCGGGCGTTCCGACCTTGCTCTGGAATCGGGGGCGGCGCTGCGACGCAGCCTGACGCGTTGATCGCGCTCGGTTTGGGGCCTATGTCGGGCCGGACATGCAACGCAGCCACGCGCAATGACGGTCATTCCCGCCAACTCCGCAGCGATGAGCCTCCCGGCCGATGCTGCCCGGCGCATGGTTCCCGGCTGGGTCAGCGCCTGGCTCTGGAGCGTCGCCTTTCTCGTCATCCTAATGGTGATGGTCGGGGGGGCGACACGGCTCACCGGATCCGGGCTGTCGATCACCGAATGGCGTCCGGTCAGCGGCGCCGTGCCGCCCTTGTCGGAGGCCGATTGGGTCGCCGAGTTCGCGAGATACCAGGCGAGCCCGCAATACCATCTCCTGAACGCCGGAATCGGCCTTGCCGATTTCAAGTCCATCTTCTGGTGGGAATGGGGGCATCGCCAGCTCGGCCGCTTCATCGGCCTCGTCTATGCGGCGGGCTTCCTGATCGGGCTGGCGCGGCGCGCCTTTCCGCTCGGCATCGGCCTTCGGCTGGCTGGGATGGGCCTGCTGCTCGGCTTCCAGGGGCTGATCGGCTGGGTCATGGTGGCCTCGGGGCTCAAGGCCGGCATGACGGCGGTCGAGCCCGTGGACCTGGCGGCCCATCTGTTCTTCGCCAGCCTGTTCCTCGTGACCCTCGTCGCCATGGCGACCCGGCTCGGCTCCCCCGCGCAAACGGGCCGGATGCCAGGTCGGGCCACGGCACGCCTTCCCAGGCTCATCGTCATCATGGTGCTGCTGCAGCTCGTGCTCGGCGCCCTGGTGGCGGGCTCGCATGCGGGCCTGATCTACAATAGCTGGCCGAGCATGGATGGCCGATTCGTGCCGCCGCTGCAGGAACTCTTCGCCGGCCAGCCCTGGTGGGCCAATTTTTTCGAGAATGTGACGCTCATCCAGCTCGATCACCGGCTCGGCGCCTATCTCCTCGTGGTCTTGGCGCTGTGGAACGCGGCTTCGTGGTCGAAGCGCGGACGCGATCCCAAGCTCGGGCGGCTGGCGCAGCTTCTGGCGCTCCTCGTGCTCGCCCAGATGGGGCTCGGCATCGTCACCCTCGTCTTCGCGGTGCCGCTCGCGGCGGCGCTTGGCCATCAACTCCTTGCGATGTTCGTGCTCATTGCGGCGGTTCGGCTTGCCACCCTGGCGCGTAAGCCGTTGATCGAGGCTGGACCTGCGGCTGCGAGCCCCCTTGCGGCCCATGTTGCGACGCGATAAGCCCTGATCGTCCTTGTAGCGGGTCTAAACAGCCCGGCGAGGCGTTCCTCTTGGCCGGAGCCCTTTCATGGTGAGCGATCTCCTGAGCGCCTATCTGCCGCTCGTGATCTTCATCGGCGTTTCCCTGGTGATCGGGCTCGCCCTCCTGGTCTCGCCCTTCCTGATCGCCTACCAGCAGCCCGATCCCGAGAAGCTGTCGGCCTATGAATGCGGCTTCAACGCCTTCGACGATGCCCGCATGACCTTCGATGCCCGCTTCTATCTCGTGGCGCTGCTGTTCATCATCTTCGATCTCGAAGTGGCCTTCCTTTTCCCCTGGGCCGTCACCTTCGGCGGCCTCGGCTGGTTCGGCTTCTGGTCGATGATGATCTTCCTCGGCGTGCTCACCATCGGCTTCGTCTATGAATGGAAGAAGGGAGCGCTCGAATGGGATTGAGCACCAGCGCACCTCTCGTCGCTCCCCCGGCGAAGGGCATCATCGATCCCGCGACCGGCAAGCCGGTCGGGGCGAACGACAAGTTCTTCGGGGAGCTGAACGACGAGCTCGCCGATAAGGGATTCCTGGTCACCGCCACCGATGATCTCATCACCTGGGCCCGCACCGGCTCGCTGATGTGGATGACCTTCGGGCTCGCCTGCTGCGCCGTCGAGATGATGCAGGCCTCGATGCCGCGCTACGACGTCGAGCGCTTCGGCTTCGCGCCGCGTGCCTCGCCGCGGCAATCGGATGTGATGATCGTCGCCGGCACGCTGACCAACAAGATGGCACCCGCCTTGCGCAAGGTCTACGACCAGATGCCGGAGCCCCGCTACGTCATCTCGATGGGCTCCTGCGCCAATGGCGGGGGCTATTACCACTACTCCTATTCGGTGGTGCGTGGCTGCGACCGCATCGTGCCGATCGATATCTATGTGCCTGGTTGCCCGCCGACGGCGGAAGCGCTCCTCTACGGCATCTTGCTGCTGCAGAAGAAGATCCGTCGCACCGGCACCATCGAGCGCTAGCCGTCGCGCCCGGACCGGAGAATGTCGATGATCGTGCGCATGTGGCGCGGCTTGGAGAAAAGGGGTGAGGCCGGCGCCTATCGGCGTCACCTCGAGGGCGCGGTGTTGCCGCAGCTCGAAGCTTTGCCCGGCTTCATGGGCGCCTCCTTGCTGCAGCGCGACCTCGGAGGCGAGGCCGAGGTTCTGGTGATGACCAAATGGGCCTCGATGGAGGCGATCAAGGCCTTCGCCGGCCCCGAGCCCGACAAGGCGGTGGTCGAGCCGCAAGCCCGCGCGGTGCTCGCGAGCTTCGATGACAAGGTCACCCATCACGAGCTCGTTTGCGAGCTCCCCGCATCAGCCCCGAATGCGTGACGCCATGGCCAACGAAACCGATACTTCACTGCAGGAGCTGGGCGATGCCCTCAAGGCGGCGATCCCGCGCGCCGTCACGGCGGTCAAGCTGGCCTATGGGGAGCTCAGCGTCACCGTGAAGGCCGAGGCGATCGTCGATGTGCTGACGCATCTGCGCGACGCGCCCGACTGCCTGTTCAAGAGCTTCATCGACATTTGCGGCGTCGACTATCCCTCACGCGAGAAGCGCTTCGACGTCGTCTACCATCTGCTGTCGCCGAAATATAACCGCCGCATCCGTATCAAGGTCGAGGTCGACGAGCGCACGCCCGTCCCCTCGGTGATCGGCGTCTATCCGGCCGCCGACTGGTTCGAGCGCGAGGCCTATGACCTGTACGGCATCTTGTTCACCGGCCATCCGGATCTGCGCCGCATCCTGACCGATTACGGCTTTGAGGGCCATCCGCTGCGCAAGGATTTCCCGCTCACCGGCTTCGTCGAGGTGCGCTGGGACGATGAGGAAAAGCGTGTCGTCTACGAGCCGGTGCGCTTGCCGCAGGAGTTCCGGAATTTCGATTTCCTCTCGCCCTGGGAAGGCACGGATTACGTGTTGCCGGGTGATGAGAAGGCAAAGAGTTGAGCGAGTGGCGAGTGGCGAATAGCGAAAAGCGAATAGAGATAAGGAGGTGGAAGACGAGGCGACGATGCCGGGATTCAAGTCTTATAGAGACTTGCGAGTCTGGCAGGATGCAATGGCTCTCGCTGAGAGTTGCTATCAGATCACCTTGTCGTTTCCGAAGGAAGAAATGTACGGATTGACATCACAAACGCGCAGATCGGCTGTATCGATCGCTGCCAATATCGCGGAGGGCCATGGCCGCGAGACGACGGGTGCGTTTGTCCAATTTTTGCGGAACGCCCAAGGGTCTCTGAAGGAATTGGAAACGCATCTGCTGCTGGCGTGCCGCGTGCGGTGCGCGTCTGCTGCGGAGGTCGAGCCGATTCTGACTAAGTGCGGCGAATTGGGCCGAATGCTGCGATCCCTGATTCGCTCCCTGCAGCGCAAGAACAGCGGGACGGAAGAGTGATGCGTGCCATGGTTCCGCTCGAAACCCTCCCCGCTGCCGCGCAGCCAACGGCTACTCGCTACTCGCTACTCGCTATTCGCTATTCGCTATTCGCTATTCGCCACTCGCTACTCGCCACTCGCCCTTGAGCGATCACCAATGACCGAACATCAGATCCGCAACTTCACCATCAATTTCGGGCCGCAGCATCCGGCCGCCCATGGCGTGCTGCGCCTGGTGCTGGAGCTCGACGGCGAGGTGGTCGAGCGCGTCGATCCGCATATCGGCCTCCTGCACCGCGGCACCGAGAAGCTCATCGAGCACAAGACCTATCTGCAGGCGATCCCCTATTTCGACCGGCTCGACTATGTCGCGCCGATGAACCAGGAGCACGCCTTCGCGCTCGCGGTCGAGCGGCTGCTCGGCGTCGAAGTGCCCAAGCGCGGCCAGCTGATCCGCGTCCTCTATTGCGAGATCGGGAGGCTGCTCTCGCATCTCCTGAACGTCACGACGCAGGTCATGGATGTCGGCGCCTTGACACCCCCGCTCTGGGGCTTCGAGGAGCGCGAGAAGCTGATGATCTTCTATGAGCGCGCCTCCGGCTCGCGCATGCATGCGGCCTATTTCCGGCCGGGCGGGGTGCACCAGGACATCCCCGAGAAGCTCGTCGAGGATATCGGCAAGTTCTGCGATCCTTTCCTCAAGCTGGTCGACGATCTCGACGCGCTGTTCATTGACAACCGCATCTTCAAGCAGCGCAATGTTGATATCGGCGTCGTCTCGCTCGCCGAGTGCTGGAAATGGGGTTTCTCGGGCGTCATGGTGCGCGGTTCGGGCGCGCCTTGGGACCTGCGCAAGGCGCAGCCCTATGAATGCTATGAGGAGATGCAGTTCGACATTCCGGTCGGCAAGCATGGCGACAATTACGATCGCCAGGTCATCCGCATGGAGGAGATGCGGCAGTCGACCTCCATCATGAAACAATGCGTCGAGCTTCTCCTCGGCAAGGAGAAGACCGGCCCGGTCTCCTCGCTGACCAACAAGATCGTGCCTCCGAAGCGTTCGCAGATGAAGCGCTCGATGGAGGCCCTAATCCATCACTTCAAGCTCTACACCGAAGGCTTCAAGGTGCCGGAGGGCGAGGTTTATGCGGCCGTCGAGGCGCCGAAGGGCGAGTTCGGCGTCTATCTGGTCTCGGACGGCAGCAACAAGCCGTATCGCTGCAAGATCAGGGCGCCGGGTTTCGCGCATCTGCAGGCGATGGATTTCATGTGCCGCGGCCATATGCTCGCCGATGTCTCGGCGATTCTCGGCTCGCTCGACATCGTGTTCGGAGAGGTCGACCGGTGACGGCGTTGCAGGACGCGCTCCTAACCTCCCCCTGCAAGGGGGAGGTCGGCCGCCCTGCGGCCGGGTGGGGGTCCAGGACGCGCGCAGCGGATGGCTGGGGGGCCTCGATGACACGTTTCGATCGCACGCGGACCAAGACGACTCGGGCTCGACGCCTGCGTCGCGAAATGACCGATGCCGAGAAGAAGCTCTGGTGGCGCCTGCGCAATGATCAGCTCGGCGTGTCCTTCCGCCGCCAGCATCCGGTCGGTCCATTTGTCGTCGATTTCATCGCGCCGGCACATGGTCTCGTGATCGAGCTCGATGGCGGTCAGCACGGCACCGATGCCGGTCTGGTGTCTGATGCGCGCAGAACTGCTTTCCTTGCCGGAAGGGGGCTGCGCGTCATGCGCTTCTGGAACAGCGAGATCAACAGCAATCTCGAGGGAGTGCTGGAGACGATTTGGAACGCCCTCCAATCCCGTGAGGCTGGTGCTGCGACCCCCACCCCATCCCTCCCCCTTGCAGGGGGAGGGAGCAGCCTAGCCTGGCGCCGTCGGGCGAAGGAGCACTGAGCCATGTCCGTCCGCCGCCTCGCCGCCGAAACCGTCCAGCCGAAGGACTTCGCCTTCACGGCGGAGAATACCGGCTGGGCCAAGGGCCAGATCGCCAAATATCCGCCCGGCCGCCAGGCCTCCGCGGTCATCCCGCTTTTGTGGAAGGCGCAGGAGCAGGCCGGCGGCTGGACGCCGCGCAAGGCGATCGAGGAGGTCGCCGCGATGCTCGACATGCCCTTCATCAGGGTCATGGAGATCGCGACCTTCTACACCATGTTCAACCTGTCCCCGGTCGGCCGCCACCACGTGCAGCTCTGCGGCACGGTGCCGTGCCATGTCTGCGGCGCGATCGAGCTCAAGGCCGTCTGTGAACAGCGCATCGGGCCGCAAGGAACGGTGTCGGCTGACGGCAAATTCTCCTGGATCGAGGTCGAATGCCTCGGCGCCTGCTGCAACGCCCCCATGGTCCAGATCGGCTATGACTATTACGAGGACCTGACGCCGGAGAATTTCGGCAAGCTGCTCGACGATCTCGCAGCTGGCCGGCCCGTGAAGACAGGCTCGCAGACCGGACGCTCCGGCTCCGAGCCGCAGGGCGGAGGGGCGACGCTCACCGATGCGGCCTTGTTCGACGGCTCGCAGATCGGTGCCTGGAAGAAGCGCTTCGCCGAAGAGGCTATGAAGCTCGTGGGAGAGCCCGTGCAGGAGAAGCCGGCAGCGGCGGCGCCTGCGGCGAGCAGCGGCCCCGCCGTGCCGGGCGCCGGCGGCAGCGTGCATGTGCCTCAGCCCGCAGCGCCCAAGGATCTGCCGGTCGCGCCGGCAGGTTCCGCCATCGCCAATGCGGTACCGGCCGATGAGCCTGGCGCCGATCATGCTCCGGGCGATAGCTCCGGCGCCCATGCCGAGCATGAAGCGGTGGCGCGGCGCGAGGAAGCCGAGATCGCCGAGAAGCTCGCGGCCCTGCCGAAGGACGCGACCGCGCTCGACAAGGCGAATGCCGTCGGCGAGAAGCCGACGGGCCTCGAGACGGCCCGCGGCGACGCGGCCGACAACCTGCAGCGCATCAAGGGCGTGGGCAAGGTCAATGAGGGCCGGCTGCACGATCTCGGCATCTTCCATTTCGACCAGATCGCCCATTGGACGCGCGCCGAGATTCGCTGGGTCGGCACCTATCTCGCCTTTCCGGGTCGCATCGATCGCGAGAACTGGGTGGGGCAGGCGACGATACTTGCGGCAGGCGGCGACATCGGCAAGAAGCCGGGCGAGCCGCACCCGGAACGGCATTGAGGGATCGAGGCTGTCATGCTCGCCGACAAGGACCGCATCTTCACCAATCTCTACGGCCGGCACGGTGCCGACCTGCCCTCGGCGCGCAAGCGCGGCGCCTGGGACGACACCAAGTTCTTCATCGACAAGGGCCGCGACTGGATCATCAACGAGATGAAGTCCTCGGGCCTGCGAGGGCGCGGCGGGGCCGGCTTCCCGACTGGGCTGAAATGGTCCTTCATGCCCAAGCAAGGCGACGGGCGTCCGCATTATCTCGTTGTAAACGCTGATGAATCTGAGCCCGGCACCTGCAAGGACCGGGAGATCATGCGCAATGACCCGCATCTCCTGATCGAGGGCTGCCTGATCGCCTCCTTCGCCATGGGTGCGAATGCCACTTATCTCTACATCCGCGGCGAATATGTGCGCGAGCGCGAGGCGCTGGAGCGGGCGGTCGAAGAGGCCTATGAGGCGAAGCTCATCGGCAAGGATAACGTCCACGGTTATCCCTTCGACATGTATGTGCATCACGGGGCCGGCGCCTATATCTGCGGCGAGGAGACGGCGCTGCTCGAAAGCCTCGAGGGCAAGAAGGGCATGCCGCGCCTCAAGCCTCCCTTCCCGGCCAATATGGGCCTCTATGGCTGCCCGACCACCGTCAACAATGTCGAATCGATCGCGGTCGCCGGCACCATCCTGCGGCGCGGCGCCTCCTGGTTCTCCGGCATCGGGCGGCCCAACAATGTCGGCACCAAGCTGTTTTGCGTCTCGGGCCATGTGAACAAGCCCTGCAATGTCGAGGAGGCGATGGGCATCACCTTCCGCGAGCTCGTCGAGAAGCATTGCGGCGGCGTGCGCGGCGGCTTCGACAATCTCAAGGCGGTGATCCCCGGCGGCTCCTCGGTGCGCCTGGTGCCCGCGGCCCAGATCATCGACACGCCGATGGATTTCGATTCGCTCTCCAAGCTGCGCTCGGGGCTCGGCACCGCCGCCGTCATCGTCATGGACAAGTCGACCGACATCGTGGGGGCGATCGCCCGGATCAGTTATTTCTACAAGCATGAGAGCTGCGGCCAGTGCACGCCCTGCCGCGAAGGCACGGGCTGGATGTGGCGGGTGCTCACCCGCATGGCCGAAGGCCGGGCCCAGAAGCGCGAGATCGATATGCTGCTCGACGTGACGACGCGCGTCGAGGGCCACACCATCTGCGCGCTCGGCGACGCCGCCGCCTGGCCGATCCAGGGTCTCATCGCCCATTTCCGCCACGAGATCGAGGAGCGCATCGACCGCTACGCGGCCAACCCGCATTCCGATCCCGTCCCCGTGCTGCAGGCGGCGGAGTGAGTCATGCAGCATCTCCTCCGGGTGGTGGCATGAGCGTGTCGAGCTTGCGGCATCGAGGCTGGGCGGCCATCGCGGTTGGCGTGCTGCTGGCGCTTGGGCTTGCGACCGGCGCCGCGCAGGCGCGCAGCTGTACGGTCGATCTCGACGAGGTCCAGCTCATCCGCAAGGAGATCCTCGATCTCGTGAAGAGCAATATCCAGCTCGATGCCAACCGGGCCGGTGAGGTCAGGCGCAAATACGGCGATGCCCTGAAGGGCGGCCCGGTCACCGTCGACCCCAACGACTTCAAGGGCATCTTGAACCTCAAGGGCAAGCCGTCGCCGGCCCTCATCCGGGATTTGCTGGCGCGAGTGCAGAACATCATTGCGAGCTGCCAATGACCAAGCTGATCGTCGACGGCCGTGAGGTCGATGTCCCCGCCGAATACACGCTGCTGCAGGCCTGCGAGGCCGGCGGCGCGGAGATCCCGCGCTTTTGCTTCCATGAGCGGCTGTCGATTGCCGGCAATTGCCGGATGTGCCTGATCGAGGTGAAGGGCAACCCGAAGCCCCAGGCCTCCTGCGCCATGGCGGTGCGCGATCTGCGCCCGGGGCCGAACGGCGAGCCGCCGGTCCTCAACACCAGGACGCCGATGGTGAAGAAGGCGCGCGAAGGCGTGATGGAGTTCCTGCTCATCAACCACCCGCTCGATTGTCCGATCTGCGATCAAGGCGGGGAGTGCGACCTGCAGGACCAGGCGATGGCCTATGGCGTCGACTCATCGCGCTTCCACGAGAACAAGCGCGCCGTCGAGGACAAGTTTCTCGGCCCCCTCGTCAAGACCTCGATGAATCGCTGCATCCATTGCACGCGCTGCGTCCGCTTCATCACCGAGGTCGCGGGCGTCGCCGATCTCGGCGCCATCGGGCGCGGCGAGGATATGGAGATCACCACCTATCTCGAGCATGCGATGCGCTCGGAATTGCAGGCCAATGTGGTCGATCTCTGCCCCGTGGGCGCGCTGACCGCGAAGCCCTGGGCGATGCAGTACCGCCCCTGGGAGTTCACCAAGACCGAATCGATCGACGTCATGGATGGCCTAGGCTCCGCGATCCGCGTCGATTCGCGCGGCCGCGAGGTGATGCGCGTCCTGCCGCGCATCAATGAGGACGTGAACGAGGAGTGGATCTCCGACAAGACGCGCCATGTGGTCGACGGCTTGCGGACGCAGCGTCTCGATCGGCCCTATCTGCGCGACGCCGGTGGCAAGCTGCGCCCCGCTTCCTGGCAGGAGGCGTTCGCTGCAATCGCGGCGCGCCTCAAGGCGGCAAGGCCTGAGCGCATCGGTGCCATCGTGGGCGAATTGGCGAGCGTCGAGGAGATGTTCGCCCTCAAGCTTTTGATGGACAAGCTCGGCTCCAAGAATACCGATGCGCGCGAGGACTCCTCGCCCCTCGATCCCAAATTCGGCCGCGCCTCCTATCTGTTCAACGCCACGGTTGCCGGCATCGAGGAGGCGGATGTCATCTTGATCGTCGGCGCCAATCCGCGTCGCGACGCCGCCGTCCTCAATGCGCGCATCCGCAAGCGCTGGCGCATGGGCAATGTCCGCATCGGCCTCATCGGCGAGCGCGCCGATCTGACCTATCCCTATGATTATCTAGGGGCCGGCGCCCAGACGCTCGCCGCTATCGCCGCGGGCGAGGGGGACATCGCCGCAGCCTTGCGCGCCGCGAAGAAGCCGCTCCTCATCCTCGGGCGCCAGGCGCTCGCGGGCGAAGAGGGGCCCGCAAATCTCGCGCTCGCAGCGAAGCTCGCTCAAGCATTCGGCTTGGTGCGCGAAGGCTGGAACGGCTTCTCGGTGCTCGGCGCTTCGGCTTCGCGCGTCGGGGCCCTCGATATCGGTTTCGTCCCGGGGGAGGGCGGGCTCGACGCTCGCGCCATGGCCAAGCCCGGAGCGCTCGACGTCCTCTATCTCCTCGGCGCCGACGAGATCGAAATCGCCCCAAATTCCTTGGGCGCATCCGGCGCCTTCGTGATCTATCAGGGCACGCATGGCGATCGCGGCGCGCATCGCGCGGACGTCATCTTGCCGGGCGCGGCCTACACCGAAAAGTCCGGCATCTATGTGAATCTCGAGGGGCGTGTGCAGATGAGCGCGCGCGCCGTGTTCCCGCCGGGCGATGCGCGCGACGACTGGGCCATCCTGCGCGGCCTCTCCGGCGCCATCGGGCAGATCTTGCCTTTCGATTCGCTGCCCCAACTGCGCAAGGCGCTTTATGGCGCCCATCCGCATCTGATCGAGCTCGGCAGGATCGCGGCAAGCGACGGCGCCACGGCGCTCGGCGCGCTCGCCGGGCTGAAGGCCGCGCCGTCATCCGCGCCCTTCCCGGGCGCCGAGGGCGACTACTATCTCTCCAACGCCATCGCGCGCGCCTCGAACGTCATGGCGCAGTGCTCCGAGCTCGCGCGTGCCGCAACCCCGATCGCGGCGGAGTAGACGATGCCCGACATGCTGCTCGCCATCCTCATCGTCGTGATCAAGAGCGTCGTCCTGCTCGTGCTGCTGCTCGTCAGCGTCGCCTTCATCCTGCTCGCCGACCGCAAGATCTGGGCGGCGGTGCAATTGCGCCGCGGCCCCAATGTGGTCGGCCCTTTCGGGCTGCTGCAGAGCTTCGCGGATCTGTTGAAATTCGTGTTCAAGGAGCCGATCATCCCGTCGGGCTCCTCGAAGGGCATCTTCCTCCTCGCCCCGCTCGTGACCTGCGTCCTGGCGCTCGCGGGCTGGGCCGTGATCCCGGTCTCGGCCGGCTGGGCGATCGCCAATATCAATGTCGGCATCCTCTACATCTTCGCCATCTCCTCGCTCGGCGTCTACGGCGTGATCATGGCCGGCTGGGCCTCGAACTCGAAATACCCGTTCCTCGCGGCGCTCCGCTGCGCTGCCCAGATGGTGTCCTACGAGGTCTCGATCGGCTTCGTGATCATCACCGTCCTGATGTGCGCGGGCTCGCTCAACCTGACGGAGATCGTCCTGGCGCAGGACGGTCGCTTCGGCTTCCTGAGCTGGTACTGGCTGCCGCTCTTCCCGATGTTCGTGATCTTCTTCATTTCGGCGCTGGCCGAGACCAATCGGCCGCCCTTCGACCTGATGGAAGCCGAATCCGAGCTCGTCGCGGGCTTCATGGTCGAATATTCCTCGACACCCTACATGATGTTCATGCTGGGCGAATATGTCGCCGTGGTCTCGATGTGCGCCATGACGACCATCCTGTTCCTCGGCGGCTGGCTCTCGCCCATCCCCTTCGCCCCGTTCACCTGGGTGCCCGGCGTCATCTGGTTCGTGCTCAAGGTGTGCCTGGTGTTCTTCATGTTCGCCATGGTCAAGGCCATGGTGCCGCGCTATCGTTACGACCAGTTGATGCGGCTCGGCTGGAAGGTGTTCCTGCCGATCTCGATCGTCATGGTCGTCGTCGTCGCGGCAGTCTTGCAGATTTTCGGCTGGGCGCCGGTCGGCGTGTGAGGCAAAGCCATGCCGCACCTCTTGCCTGTTGCCCGGCCTGTTCCGGCCATTTCTAGAGCTTGAACTCGAGGTTCATGCCATGTCACTCGATCACGTCGCGAAATCCTTGTTCCTCAAGGAATTCGTCTCCGCCTTCTTCCTGTCGATGCGCTATTTCTTCAAGCCGAAGGCGACGCTGAACTACCCCTTCGAGAAGGGAGCGCTGTCGCCGCGCTTCCGGGGCGAGCATGCGCTGCGCCGCTATCCGAACGGGGAAGAGCGCTGCATCGCCTGCAAACTCTGCGAAGCCATCTGCCCCGCCCAGGCGATCACCATCGAGGCCGGGCCGCGCCGCAATGACGGCACAAGGCGCACCACGCGCTACGACATCGACATGACGAAATGCATCTATTGCGGCATGTGCCAGGAGGCCTGCCCGGTGGACGCCATCGTGGAGGGGCCGAATTTCGAGTTCGCGACCGAGACCCGCGAGGAGCTGTTCTACGACAAGGACCGGCTTCTCGAGAACGGCGCGCGCTGGGAGCGCGAGATCGCGCGCAACATCGCCCTGGACGCCCCCTACCGCTAGGCTGGAACAGGTCATGCAGGGCAGTGTTTCGCGAGGGGAATTGGAGATCGCAGCCTTGTGTCGGCGCATTGCGACTGCGCATGGCCATAATGCGGCCGAACTTGCATTGTGCGCGCTTGGCCTCGCGTCTATAGACGGCGCAACGCGTCGTGGCCGCTCCTGAGAGCGGGCGAGCGAAGCAAAGGACGGCGGAGCAACAGGACGAATGGATCTCTCTTTCGCCTTTTTCTACCTGTTCTCGGCCGTCATGGTGGCGTCGGCCTTCATGGTGGTCGCGGCCCGCAATCCCGTCCATGCGGTGCTGTTCCTGATCCTCGCCTTCGTCAATGCGGCGGGGCTGTTCCTGCTGCTCTCGGCCGAATTCCTGGCGATGATCCTCGTCGTCGTCTATGTCGGCGCGGTCGCCGTCCTCTTCCTCTTCGTGGTGATGATGCTCGACGTCGACTTCGCGGAGCTGAAGCAGGGCTTCCTGCAATATCTGCCGGTCGGAGCCCTGATCGGCGTCATCTTCCTGATCGAGCTGATCTTCATCGGCGCGACGGTCGTGGCCGGCGGCAAGATCGCCGGCGCCCCGCTCGCCGTGAACGCGGTCGCTGTGAACGCCCAGAACGTCTCGAACGTCAAGGCGATCGGCCAGGCGCTCTACACCACCTATGTCTTTTATTTCGAGGCCGCGGGCCTGATCCTCCTCGTCGCCATGGTGGGAGCGATCGTGCTGACCCTGCAGCGGCGCGAAGGCGTCAAGCGCCAGAACACCCTCGAGCAGAACAGCCGCACCAAGCTCACGGCGATCGAGGTGCGCAAGGTGCCTTTCCGGCAAGGCGTATAGGAAACGTAAGCGTGGTCATCGGCCTCACCCATTATCTCTCGGTTGCCGCCATCCTGTTCACGCTCGGCGTGTTCGGGATCTTCCTCAACCGCAAGAACATCATCCTGATCATGATGTGCATCGAGCTGATCCTGCTCGCCGTGAACATCAACCTCGTGGCCTTCTCGAGCTTCCGGGGCGATATCCTCGGGCAGATCTATGCGCTGCTGATCTTGACGGTCGCGGCCGCGGAAGCCGCGATCGGGCTCGCCATTCTGGTCGTCTACTACCGCAACCGCGGCACCATCGCGGTCGAAGACGTCAACATGATGCGCGGCTGACCCCCGCTCTCAAGGGATTAGGGATTAGGCCTGGGCGATGTATTCAGCGATCGTTTTCCTGCCGCTCTTCGGCTTCATCATCGCCGGCGGCTTCGGCCGTATCATCGGCGCGCGCGGCGCTGAGGTCGTCACCACCGGCTTCCTGTTGCTGGGCATGGTGCTCTCCTGGATCGCCTTCTTCCAGGTCGGTCTCGGCCATCAGTCTTTCCATGTGGACATCGCGCCCTGGATCATCTCGGGCGGGCTCAGGACCGACTGGGCGCTGCGCATCGACACCTTGACGGCCGTGATGCTGGTCGTGGTCAACACCGTCTCCGGGCTCGTGCACCTCTACTCGATCGGCTACATGGCGGAGGATACGTCGCGGCCGCGCTTCTTCGCCTTCCTGTCACTGTTCACCTTCGCCATGCTGATGCTGGTGACGGCCGACAATCTGGTGCAGATGTTCTTCGGCTGGGAAGGGGTCGGCCTCGCCTCCTACCTCTTGATCGGCTTCTGGTACGACCGGCCTTCGGCCAATGCCGCGGCCATCAAGGCGTTCATCGTCAACCGGGTCGGCGATTTCGGCTTCGCGCTCGGCATCTTCCTGGTCTTCACGCTGTTCGGCACCGTTTCCCTCAGCGATATCTTCGCCCGTGCGCCCGAGATGGCCAAGGGCAGCTACCACTTCATCGGCTTCGACTGGCCGGCGCTGACACTCGCCTGCCTGCTGCTGTTCATGGGCGCCATGGGCAAGTCGGCGCAATTCCTGCTGCACACCTGGCTGCCCGACGCCATGGAGGGACCGACGCCGGTCTCGGCCCTCATCCATGCGGCCACCATGGTCACGGCCGGTGTGTTCATGGTGGCGCGCCTCTCGCCCCTCTTCGAGCAGGCGCCGGCCGCGCAAACGGTCGTGCTGGCGATCGGCGGCATGACCGCCTTCTTCGCCGCGACCGTCGGCCTCGTGCAAAACGACATCAAGCGGGTGGTCGCCTATTCGACCTGCTCGCAGCTCGGCTACATGTTCGTCGGCCTCGGCGCCGGCGCCTATTCGGTCGGCATCTTCCACCTCTTCACGCACGCCTTCTTCAAGGCGCTCCTGTTCCTCGGCGCCGGCTCGGTGATCACCGCGATGCACCATGAGCAGGACATGCGGAAGATGGGCGGCTTGTGGAAATCCATTCCCTTCACAGGCTGGATGATGGTGATCGGCACCTTGGCGCTGACCGGCTTTCCGCTGACGGCCGGCTTCTATTCGAAGGACGCCATCATCGAGGCGGCCTACGCGACCGACCGCCCCGGCCATGTCTTCGCCTTCCTGTGCACCACGATCGCCGCGCTCATGACCTCCTTCTATTCATGGCGCCTCATCTTCATGACCTTCTTCGGAACGCCGCATTGGGCAGCCGCGGACGGCCATGGTGCGGCCGATGCCCATGCTCATGCCGACGCGCATGGCGACGACGACGCGCATGAGCACCACGGCCCGATCGTGCCGCATGAGAGCCCGCTGGTGATGCTGGTGCCGCTCGCGGTGCTGGCGCTCGGCTCCCTGTTTGCGGGCCTTGCTTTCAAGGGCGTGTTCTTCGGCGGCGCGGCCGAGCATTTCTGGAACAACTCGCTCATCTTCGACGAGGATATCGTCAAGAAGATCGAGGAGGTGCCTTTCTGGGTCGAGCATTCCGCGCTCGTCATGATGCTGATCGGCGGCGGCGTCGCTTATTGGTTCTATGTGGCGAACCCATCGCTGCCGGTGCGTCTCGCCGCCCGCAACCCTATTCTCTACCAATTCCTCCTCAACAAGTGGTATTTCGACGAGATCTACGAGGTCATCTTCGTGCGTCCGGCGAAGGCCATCGGGCGCTTCCTGTGGAAGCAGGGCGACGGGCGCATGATCGACGGGCTCGGCCCGGACGGCGTGTCGGCACGCGTCATCGACGTTGCCAGAGGGGCGGTGCGGCTGCAGAGCGGCTATCTCTATCACTACGCCTTCGCGATGCTGATCGGGGTTGCCGCCTTCATCACTTATTTCATGATCGCGGGAGCCCGCTGATGCCTGGCGTACTCAGCGGTCTTCTCATCCTGCCGCTCATCGGCGTGGCGCTGCTCCTGTTCGTGCGCGGCGAGGACGAGGCGGCGCTCTCCAATATCCGCTACATCACCTTGTTCACGACGCTCGTGAACTTCCTCTTGTCGCTCATCGCCTGGTGGCAGTTCGATCCGGCGAACTCCTCTTTCCAGCTCGTCGAGCAGACCTCGTGGATCTCCTCCACGATCACCTTCAAGCTCGGCGTCGACGGCTATTCCTTGCCCTTCGTCCTGCTGACGACCTTCCTGATGCCGTTCTGCATCCTCGCCTCCTGGACCTCGATCGACAGGCGGGTGCGCGAATACATGATCGCCTTCCTGATCCTCGAGACCCTCATGATCGGCGTCTTCGTGGCCCTCGATCTCGTGTTGTTCTACCTGTTCTTCGAGGGCGGGCTGATCCCGATGTTCCTCATCATCGGGGTCTGGGGCGGCAAGCGGCGCATCTATGCGAGCTTCAAATTCTTCCTCTACACGCTGCTCGGCTCGGTGCTGATGCTGATCGCCGTGATGGCGATGTGGAAGACGGCGGGCACCACCGATATCGCGGCGCTGCTCGCCTATCATTTCCCGCCCGCCATGCAGACCTGGCTCTGGCTCGCCTTCTTCGCTTCCTTCGCGGTGAAGATGCCGATGTGGCCGGTCCATACCTGGTTGCCCGACGCGCATGTCGAGGCGCCGACCGCGGGCTCGGTCATCCTCGCCGCCATCTTGTTGAAGATGGGCGGTTACGGCTTCATCCGCTTCTCGCTGCCGATGTTCCCCGACGCGTCGCAATATTTCGCGCCGCTCATCTATGCGCTGTCGATCATCGCCATCATCTACACCTCCCTCGTCGCCCTGATGCAGGACGACATGAAGAAGCTGATCGCCTATTCATCGGTCGCCCATATGGGCTTCGTCACCATGGGCCTGTTCTCCATGACCGAGCAGGGCATCGAGGGCGCCATGTTCCAGATGGTGAGCCACGGCCTCGTCTCGGGCGCGCTCTTCCTTTGCGTCGGCGTCGTCTACGACCAGACCCATACGCGCGAGATCGCGGCCTATGGCGGGCTGGTGCACAAGATGCCGCTCTATGCTGCGGCCTTCATGGTGTTCACCATGGCCAATGTCGGATTGCCCGGAACCTCGGGCTTCGTCGGCGAGTTCCTGACTTTGGTCGGTACCTTCCGCGCCAATAGCTGGGTCGCCTTCTTCGCGACTTTCGGGGTGATCCTGTCGGCCGCCTATGCGTTGTGGCTCTATCGCAAGATCATCTTCGGCAAGCTCACCAAGCCCGAGCTCGCCAATATGCTCGACCTGTCGCCGCGCGAGATCTGGATCATGGCGCCGCTCGTGGCTCTCGTCATCTTCTACGGCGTGCGCCCCGGCGTGATCCTCGAAGCCTTCTCGGCACCGACCGAGGCTCTCCTGAAATCGACCGGGCTGGCGCTGGGCGCGGTGAAGGCCGCCGCGCTGGCGGTCCAATGAGGCTCCTCACATGACGGCCGTCGCGCTTCCCTCGCTCGCCAACATCCTTCCCGAGCTTGTGCTCGCGATCGGGGCATTGGCGCTGCTCATGGTCGGAGCCTTCCAGGGGCTGCGGTCGGTCAACCTCGTCCACGGCGCGGCCTTCGCGATCCTCATCATCGCGGCGCTGGCGACGTTCCTTCAGCCTGCGGTGACCGCGACCGCCTTCAACGGCGCCTTCATCACCGATGACTTCTCGCGCTTCATGAAGATCGTCACTTTGCTCGGCGCGGCCGCCACGCTGGCGCTGGCGATCGACGATATGAGCGGGGCGCGCACCAAGCGCTTCGAGTTCGCGATCCTCGTGCTGTTGTCGTCGCTGGGCATGCTGCTGATGATCTCGGCGAATGATCTCATCGCACTGTATCTCGGCCTCGAAATGTCGAGCCTGTCGCTCTACGTGCTGGCGGCGATCGATCGCGAGAATGCCAAGGCGAGCGAAGCGGGGCTCAAATATTTCGTGCTCGGCGCCTTGTCGTCGGGCATGCTGCTCTACGGTGCCTCGCTGATCTACGGCTTCACTGGGACGGTGAGCTTCTCAGGCATTGCGGCCGCCGTGAAGGCCGATACCGGGCCCGGCCTGATCTTCGGCCTCGTCTTCCTGATGGCGGGTCTCGCCTTCAAGATCTCGGCGGTGCCCTTCCATATGTGGACGCCCGATGTCTATGAGGGCGCCCCCACCCCCGTCACCGCTTATTTCGCCGCCACCAACAAGATCGCCGCGATGGCGCTGACGACGCGCGTGCTGATCCAGGGCTTCGGCGCGGACGCGTCGCAATGGCGCCAGATCGTGGTGTTCATCGCCATCGCCTCCATGGCGCTCGGCGCCTTCGCGGCCATCGGCCAGCGCAACCTGAAACGGCTGATGGCCTATTCGTCGATCGGCCATGTCGGCTATGCGCTGGTCGGCCTCTCCGCCAACACGCAGGACGGGGTGAACGGCGTCCTCATCTACATGGCGATCTACATGGCCATGACGGTCGGGACCTTCGCCTGCATCCTCGCCATGCGCACCAAGGACGGTCCCGTCGAGACCATCGACGATCTCGCCGGCCTCTCGAAATCGCAGCCGGGCTTTGCCTTCGTGCTCATGGTGCTGATGTTCTCGCTTGCCGGCGTGCCGCCGCTCGCCGGCTTCTGGGCGAAATGGTACGTGTTCTCCGCCGCCGTCGATGCCGGCCTCGTGCCGCTCGCGGTGATCGGCTTCCTGACGAGCGTTGTCGGCGCCTATTACTATCTGCGCATCATCAAGGTCATGTATTTCGACGATGGCCCGCGGCGCTTCGAGCCCTTGTCGGGCGTGCTGAAGGCCTTGCTGGCGATCACCGGCGCCCTGGTGATCCTGGGCGGCCTCATGCCGGCACCGATCGTCTCGGCCGCCGCCGCGGCGGCAAAGTCCCTGTTTTGATGACGGGGCCGACCGAGGCATTCGCGCTCGGGAAAGCGGCTGCCGATGCCGGCTATCGGCTCGAGGCGCATGACGAGGTCGTCTCCACCAATGATCTCGCTCTAGGGCGGGCTCGCGACGGCTCACTCTCGCGGCTCTGGGTGGTGGCGCACCGTCAGACCGGCGGGCGCGGCCGCCATGGCCGGGTCTGGGCCTCGCCTTCCGGCAATCTGTATGCGAGCCTCGTCCTGATCGATCCTTGTGAGAACGCAAGAGCCCCGGAATTGGGGTTCGTCGCGGGCCTCGCACTCTTCGAGGCGGCGAGCGCCTTGACCGGACTTCACCATCCGCGCCTGTCGCTCAAATGGCCGAACGACCTTCTGATCGACGGGGCGAAATGCGCCGGTATCCTTCTCGAGGGGCACCGCCTCGCCAATGGCGCCTTCGCCTTGATCATCGGGATCGGCGTCAATGTCACGCAGGCGCCGCAAGAGGCCATGAGTCTTCATGCTTTTGCGCCCGACGCCACACCCGCCCGGCTCCTGCCGCTCCTGTCGGATGAATTCGCGCGTGTCTTTGCCGACTGGGCGCAAGCGCCGTCCTCGTCGGATGCGCATTTCATGGCCTGGGGGCAGCGGGCGCACGGCATCGGTTCGCAAGTACGTGTCAAATTGCCGAAAGGCGATGTGGTCGGGTTGTTTCACGGGCTCGACCGAGGTCGCCTGATCCTCGACACGTCGGAGGGCCGCAAGACCCTCGATGCCGGAGATCTCTACGTGCTAGACGCCGGCGTGGCATCGCGCCGCGCCCTCGCCTGATGGGACAGCGATGAGCGACACCTCCTCCGACCTGATCTTCGTGCCGCTCGGCGGCCTCGGCGAGATCGGCATGAACGCCGGCGCCTATGGCTACGGCCCCCCCGGCAAGCGCAAATGGCTGCTCGTCGATTGCGGCGTGAGCTTCGCCGGCGAGGAGGCGCCTGGCATCGATCTCGTGCTGCCCGATCTCAGCTTCATCGAGAAGGAGCGCAAGAACCTCGTCGGCATCATCATCACCCATGCGCATGAGGACCATATCGGCGCGCTCGCGGCGCTATGGCCGAGGCTCGGGGCCGATGTCCATGCGACGCGTTTCGCCGTCGATCTTCTGGAGGCGCGGCGGCTCGGCGAGCCCGGCGCTCCCAAGGTGCCGCTCAAGGTGCACGCGCCCGGGGCGCCTTTCGATGTCGGGCCGTTCAACGTCGAGTTCATTCCCGTCGCCCATTCGATCCCCGAATCCATGGCGCTCGCCATCCGCACCCCGGCCGGCCTCGTCCTGCATACCGGGGACTGGAAGATCGATCCGCACCCGGTCGTGGGGCGGCCCACAGACGAGGCCCGGCTGCGCGCGCTCGGCGACGAGGGGGTGCTGGCGCTCATCTGCGATTCGACGAATATCGTGCGCGGCGGCTCGAGCCCGAGCGAGGCCGATGTCGCCAAGACCATGCGCAGCCTGATCGCCGAAGCGCCGCAGCGCGTCGCGGTCACCATCTTCGCCTCCAATGTGGCGCGCATCCGCGCGGTCGCCGAAGCGGCCAGGGAAGCGCGGCGCGAGGTGGTGATCGTGGGGCGGGCCATGCAGCGCGTGGTCGAGGTCGCGGGCGAATGCGGCTATCTCGACGATCTGCCGCCCTTCCATGGACCCGAAGCCTATGCCCATCTCGATCGCCAGCGAGTCGTCGCCCTGCTCACCGGCAGCCAGGGTGAGCCGCGCGCCGCGCTCTCGCGCATTGCCACCGACGATCACCCGGCCATCACCTTCTCGCCCGGCGATCGGGTGATCTTCTCCTCGCGCACCATCCCCGGCAATGAGAAGCCGGTATCGCGCATCATCAATTTCCTGATCCGCCAGGGGGTCGAGCTCATCACCGATCGCACCCATCTGGTGCATGTGTCCGGCCATCCTCGTCGTGACGAGGTGCGCCAGATGTATCAATGGGTGCGCCCCAAGATCGCCATCCCTGCCCATGGCGAGGCGCTGCATTTGTCCGAGCATGCGGCTTTCGCGCGCGAGCTCGGCGTGCCGCAGGTGCTCACGGCCTATGACGGCGATATCGTGCGGCTCGCTCCTGGCGATGCCGCGATCGCCGGCAAGGCCAAGGCCGGCAAGCTCTACCAGGATGGCGATCTTCTGATCAGCACCGAGGACGAGGCCATCCGCGAACGGCGCAAGCTCGCTATTGCCGGCATCGTCTCGGTCGCCTTCGCGGTGAATGCGCGCGGCGAGATCGCCGGCGAGGTCGAGATCGAGGCGAGCGGCCTGCCGCAATCAACGCGCGAGGGCGGTTCCATCCTCGATCTCCTGCTCGACGCGGTGCTGCGCTGCGTCAACGGCCTGCCGAGACCGCGCCGTCGGGATGCGGACTTCGTCGAGAATGCCGTGAACCGCGCGGTCCGCTCGGCCGTGAACGGCATGTGGGGCAAGAAGCCCAAGGTGCATGTGCTCGTGGTGAGCGTGTGATCGGGCGTCTCAACCACGTCGCCATCGCGGTGCCGAGCCTCAGCGAGGCCGTCAAAGCCTATGGCGGCATGCTGGGCGCCAGGCTCTCGGCCCCACAGGCCCTGGCGGAGCATGGCGTGACGGTGGTCTTCGTCGAGCTTCCCAACACCAAGGTCGAGCTCCTGGAGCCGCTCGGCGCGGCCTCGCCGATCGCCAAGTTCCTGGAGCGCAATCCGCAAGGCGGCACGCATCATCTGTGCTTCGAGGTCGCGGACATCCTCTCGGCCCGCGAGCAGCTGAAGGCCGCCGGCGCGCGCGTGCTGGGCGATGGCGAGCCGCGCATCGGCGCCCATGGCAAGCCCGTCCTCTTCCTCAGCCCCAAGGAGTTCTGCGGCACGCTCATCGAGCTCGAGCAGGTTTAGAACGACGCCATGTTCGGCATTCCGCTCACCACGATCGTCGCCTGGGCCGCCATCTATGTGGTGGTCTGGTGGATCACCATCTTCGCCGTCCTGCCGATCGGCGTGCATAGCCAGGATGAGGCAGGCTCCGTCACGCCGGGCACCGAGCCTGGTGCGCCCACGAAGCCGCGGCTGGTGGCCAAGGCGCTGGTCACGACGGTCATAGCGGCGATCATCGTGATCCTCATCTACCAGTTCCACGGCTATCTCGACGATATGTGAGGCGTTTCTTCCTTCTCCCGCCACTCGAGGCGGGAGAAGGTGCCCGAACGTAGTGAGGGCGGATGAGGGGCGGCGGTGAAGCGCTCGACCGTCCCTCACCCGCCTCGACTTCGTCTCGGCACCCTCTCCCGCGAAGAGCGCGGGAGAGGGAAGAAAGAGCGCCACCTGCACTGATTCGATTCGCCCTTGCGGCAGGTGCCGGCGAGGCCGCGCCACATCTCAGGCCCGCCGGACCTCGCCCGTCCTTTTATCCACAGGAATGTCAGCGACAGCGGCGCTCCGCTAATGCGTTCAGCTCGAACCGTTTTCCTGTAATCCTTGAGAAATTAGCTCAAATTCGAGCGAATTCATTCACTTCCTGATAGTAAATTTTGCAAATATTCTCACGCAACGAATCAAGTAATAACGCGTCTTATGACCGTATATATTGGAGGCAAATCCAATGTTTTCGACATTTTGGTATCTGAGATCAATAATCGTGACGGAAGATCATTTGTTCGGGCGGATCATGCGGATCATGCTCAAATCATCCGGCTTCGACAGCGTCGAGATCGTCGGCGATCTCATGCATCTGCGCAGGCGGCAGACCTATCTGCGGCGTGATCTGATCGTCTGCGACAGCGAATTGGCCGCTCTCGACGGTTCTGATCTGCTGTTGCTGGCGCGGGCCGATCCGCTCCTGGCGCCGGCCCTTTTCGTGGTGGTGACGGAGGATACCTCGTTCAGCTTCTACGAAAGATGCATGCGTCGCGGCGCCGACGCGGTTATCCACAAGCCGGTCGCGCCGACCGACCTTAACAACGCCATGGTGCAACTCCTCGCCAGCAAGCGAGCCTGGCGCGGCAAGGTCGTGCCTCATCCGCGCAGCTTGCCCGAGCTGATCGAGGGCAACGCGAACGGGGTGGGCTTCCCGACGCCGCCACGACCTCATATGTGAGGGATGGCACGAACGGTGAGCCGCTGCCCGTCATTGCAAGCCGTAGGCGAAGCAATCCGGGTTCTGGCGGTCCGCTGGATTGCCTCATCGGCTTCGCCTCCTCGCAATGACGATTGCGTCGGCCTTGCCGTGTTCGGATCAAGATGGGATCATCGTGGCGACCTCGCGCGGATGCGCGGCGAATGGAGGGCCCGATGCCCGGTCGCTATGAGCTCTATTACTGGCCGTCCATCCAGGGCCGCGGCGAGTTCGTGCGCCTCGCTCTCGAAGAGGCGAATGCCGATTATGTCGACGTGGCGCGCGAGGACGAGGCGTCAACCATGATGCGCCTCCTCAATGGCAACCGGATCGCCACGCCGCCCTTTGCGCCGCCCATCCTCAAGAGCGGGCGGTTCATCATCGGCCAGACCGCCAATATCCTCCTCTTTCTCGGCTCCCGCCTGAGGCTCGCGCCGGCGAGCGAGAGCGGCAGATTGTGGACGCATCAATTGCAGCTCACCTTCGCCGATCTCCTGGACGAGGTGCATGACACGCATCACCCGATTTGCTCGGGGCTCTATTACGAGGAGCAGAAGACCGAGGCGCGGCGACGCTCGCGCGAGTTCCTGAAGAATCGCCTGCCGAAATATCTCGGCTATTTCGAGCGCGTCATCGCGGTGAACGCCAAGGGCAAGGGCCATCTCGTCGGCTCGAGATTGACCTATGCGGACCTCTCCCTGTTCCAAATGGTCGCCGGGCTGCGTTACGCCTTCCCGCGTGCCATGAAGCGCATCGAGCGGAACTATCCGCGCCTCGTCGCGTTGCACGATCATGTCGCCAAACGGCCGCGCCTCGCCGCCTATCTCGCCTCGGAGCGACGCATCCCCTTCAACGAAGATGGTATCTTCCGGCGCTACAAGGAGCTCGATGGCTGAGACCGTGAAGCGGCCGGGCTCGGAGGGACCAAGACATGAGTGACCAGGCGCAACGCCCCGCCGCGATGATCGTCAAGGCGCCGCCGCGGCGAGAGCCGAAGCCCGCCGACCCTTGCGCCATGGTGATCTTCGGCGCCTTCGGCGACCTGACCAAGCGGCTCGTGGTGCCGGCCCTCTACAATCTCGCCCATACGGGTGTGTTGCCTCCGCATTTCGCCCTGATCGGCGTCGATCTCGCCGAGGGCACGGCCGAGAGCTGGCGCGACCATCTCTACGAGATGCTGAAGGGCTTCGTCGGCAATGCGGCGGCGGAGTTCGACGTCGATGCGATCGACGACAAGGCCTGGGCGAGGCTCGCCTCCCGCATGCGCTATGTCCAGGGCGACATCGCCAAGCCCGATCTCTACGGCAAGCTCGGCGGCGCCCTCTCCGAGGTGCAGGCGACCCATGCGACGGGAGGCAACGCCATCTTCTATCTCGCCGTCGCCGATCGTTTCTTCGGCACGGTGGTCGATCGCCTCGGCGAGGCGAAGCTGACGGAAGAGGGCGAGAGCAAGGACGGCAAGCCCGGCTTCTGGCGGCGCGTGGTGATCGAGAAGCCCTTCGGGCACGATCTCGCCTCGGCGCTCGCGCTCAACGCCCAGATCCTGCGCAACCTCGATGAGCACCAGATCTTCCGCATCGACCATTTCCTCGGCAAGGAGACGGTGCAGAACATCATGGCCTTCCGCTTCGCCAATGGTCTGTTCGAGCCCTTGTGGAACAGGGACCGCATCGACCATGTGCAGATCACCGTCGCCGAAACGGTGGGCGTCGAGGGTCGCGGCAAGTTCTATGAGGTGACGGGCGCGCTGCGCGACATGGTGCCGAACCATGTGTTCAGCCTGCTCGCCATGGTGGCCATGGAGCCGCCGGTCGGCTTCGATGCCAAATCGATCCGCGACAAGAAGGGCGAGGTGTTCGCCGCCATGCCCGCTGTGCGGCCGCAGGATGCGGTGCGTGGCCAATATGGGCCGGGCAAGGTGTTGGGCCAGGATAAGCACGCTTATCGCGACGAGCCCAATGTGGCGACGGATTCCACCATCGAGACCTATGCGGCGCTGAAGCTCGCGATCGACAATTGGCGCTGGGCCGGCGTGCCCTTCTATCTGCGCACCGGCAAGAACCTCGCGAGCCGCGAGACCGAGATCGCCATCCGCTTCAAGCAGGCCCCGCACGCGCCCTTCGCGGATACGCCGGTCGAGGGTCTGCCGGCCAATTGGCTGGTGATCACCATCCAGCCTGATGAGGGCATATCGCTGCAATTCGAGGTGAAGCGCCCAGGCCCCGAAATGGCGCTCGCCGCCGTGAAGATGAAATTCGCCTATTCGGACTGGTTCCCCAAGGAGCCGAATGTCGGCTACGAGACGCTGATCTATGACGTGATGATCGGCGATGCCACCTTGTTCCATCGGGCCGATATGGTGGAGGAGACCTGGCGCGTGGTGCAGCCCGTGCTCGACGCCTGGGCCAAGGACAAGGGCGAGTTTCCGAATTACGTTTCCGGCAGCGACGGGCCCGCCGAGGCCGATGAGCTGATCGGGCGCGATGGCGGGCGCGCCTGGCGGCAAGTCACGCGTGAACCCATGCTGCATGCAGCGGAGAGCAGGTCATGATCCGTCTCGTCATCGCCGATGTGGACGGCACCCTCGTCACGCAGGAGAAGCTGCTGACGAAGGAGGCGATCGTCGCGGCGGCGGAGCTGCATGCCGCCGGCATCCTGCTCGCCCTCACCAGCGGACGCCCGCCGCGCGGCATGCAGATGCTGATCGAGCCGTTGCGACTTCGCAGCCAGATCGCCGGCTTCAATGGCGGCGTCTATGTCGATCCCGATATGCGCGTGATCGCCACCCATCTCCTGGCGCCTGAGGTCGCGAAAGAAGCGATGCGGCTTATCCTCGACAAGGGTCTCGATGCCTGGCTCTACACGGCGGAAGACTGGCTGGTGCGCGATGCCACAGCGCCGCATGTGGCGCGCGAGGCCTGGACCGTGAAGTTCGAGGCCAAGGTGGTGCGAGATTTCTCCGACGAGCTCTTGTCGCGCGCCGTGAAGATCGTCGGCGTGTCGGATGATCACGCTCTCGTCGCCGCCTGCGAGGCGGCAGCGCAGCAGATTCTCGGCGAGCGCGCCAGCGCCACGCGCTCCCAGCCCTATTATCTCGATGTCACCCATCCGCAGGCGAATAAGGGCGCGGTCGTCACCACGCTCTCCAAGCTGCTCGGCATTGCGACGGCCGAGATCGCCACCATCGGCGACATGCCAAACGACGTCTTGATGTTCAAGCAGAGCGGCCTGTCGATCGCCATGGGCAATGCCAGCGACGAGGTGAAGCGGCAGGCGAAGGCCGTCACCACCACCAATGAGAATGAGGGCTTCGCCAATGCCATGCGCCAGATCGTGTTGAAGACGGTGACGCCATGAAGCCCGCGCGCGGATCGCTCTTCGTCTATCACGACGCCAATGCGCTGGCCGAAGCCGCCGCCAAGTTCCTCTGCGACTGCGCCTCCGCCAAGGCCGGAGCCTTCGTGGTCGCGCTCTCAGGCGGTTCGACGCCGAAGCTCGCCTATGAGACGCTCGGCGTCGAGCCGCTCGTGGCGCGCTTTCCCTGGGCGCGCGCCCAATTCGTGTTCGGCGATGAGCGCTTCGTGCCGCCCGACCACAAGGACTCCAATGCCCGCATGGCCGATGAGGCGATGCTGGCGCATGTGCCGGTGCCGCTCGCTCATGTGCATCGGGTGCCGACGCTCGACCTCGGTCCGGACGATGCGGCGCAAGCCTATGAGCGCGCCCTCAAAGCGCTCTACGGCGCCGATCGGCTCGAGCCCGGCAAGCCTCTCCTCGATGTCTGCCTGCTCGGCCTCGGCGAGGATGGGCACACCGCCTCGCTGATCCCGGGCGAACCTGTCCTGGAGGAGCGTGAGCACTGGGTCGCCGCCGTCGGTCATGGCCGGCCCGAGGTGCGCATCACGCTCACTTACCCGGCTCTGGAATCGAGCGCCGCGACCGTGTTCCTGGTGCAGGGCGAAGGTAAGCGCGCCATCCTCGACCGGATCCTGTCCGGCGACGACACGCTGCCGGCCGGCAAGCTGCGGCCGCAAGGCGATCTCTTCTGGCTGGTCGACAAAGCGGCGGCCGGACGCTGGCTGGAGGCAGGGCAGGGCGCTTGAGACGTCAGGCCCGCGGGCCGTGCCGAGAGGCCGCCGTCTCGGCGGAAACAATGCGTCGGAACAAGGATTTGGGTCGCTGCTCCGATTTGCCGGACGACAACGCGCTTGGGCTCGTGCCCACCGGCTTAATGGTTCCTTAAATTCGTCGAGCGATCATCGTTAGCAAAGCCTTGCGTTGATCGGACGAATTCTCATGACCTCGCCAGCTGATCAGCCTGCCGTCGAGACGCCCCGCATCGGGCGCGAGCTCGTCATCCTGCCGCCGCGCGCGCCGCGGGATCTGCGCCATAATCTGCGCAATCTCGGCATAGCGGCCGGATGCCTCCTGGTCGCCGGGGGGCTCGGCTGGGGCGCCGGCGCCTATGTCGGTGCTGCACCGCCGCCAGCGCCCAAGGTTGCCGCTCTGCAGAAATCCGATGTGGCGCAGCTCGTCGGCCAGAGCGAGGCGACGCAGCGCCAGGAAACCCGCCAGCTCGCCGACGAGGTGCGGGCCTTGAAGGCTAGCCTCGACCGCGGCCGCCCCGCCGATGACGTCAAGGCGCTCAAGGCGAGCGTCGAGGCGCTGAGGCAGGGGCTCGACGCCGCGAAAACCGACACTTCCGGGGCGCTGGCGCAATTATCCGGCAAGCTCGATCGGCTGGAGCGCAAGGTCGATCTCAAGCCTGATCCCAAGCCCGACCTGAAGCCTGACCCAATGCCGGTCGGCTCGATCGTGCCGGTGCCGCCGGTGCGCCCGCCAAGCACGCAGCCCTTGCCGATACCCGCCGGCGCCCAGCCCCCCGTCAAGTTGGCCGAGGTCAGCGCGCCGCAGAAGACGCAGCTCCCAGGCTGGGTGCTGCGCGACGTCTATGACGGCATCGCGCTCGTCGAGGGCCGCGACGGCTATCGTGAAGTCTCGGTCGGTCAGGCCATTCCCGGAGCCGGCAAGGTCGAGGCGATCGAGCGGCGCGGCCGCCGCTGGGTGCTCGTCACCAGCCTCGGCGTCATCAACTCGGATATGAATTAGGTCCGCATCCCGCTTCCCTCGCCAGGTCGGCGGCGCCTCCAAGAACCCTGCCGTGAGTGGCGGGGCTGCGGCGCTGGCATTGCCGGGCGATCGATCCTCCTCTACCGGGAGCCGTGGAGGGTCGCGCATATGGCCAAGCAGTTCGCCCGCATCGAAGCCGAGCATCACGATTTCATCTTGCGCCAGAAGGTGTTCTTCAGCGCCTCTGCGGGGGCCGATGGGCGCGTCAACGTCTCGCCGCGCGAATCCGGAGCCTTGCGTCTCATTGGCCCGAACGAGGTCGCCTATCTCGACCTCACCGGCAGCGGCAGCGAGACGGCCGCGCATCTCCTCGCCAGCGGGCGCCTCACCTTGATGTTCTGCGCCTTCGAAGGCGCGCCGAGGATCCTGCGCCTCTATGGACAGGGACGCAGTTTGCGCCGCGGCAGCAGCGCCTATGCGGAGCTTCTCAGCTCGCAATACGGCAATAGCGAACCGCTCGGCGCGCGCCAGATCGTGGTCCTGGATGTCGACCTGGTGCAGACCTCATGCGGTTATGGCGTGCCTCTCTTCGACTATCGGCGAGCGGCCCTCGCTGCAGCGCTGGGCTGAAGCCAAGGGCGAGACCGGCCTCGACGCCTATCGGCGCGAGAAGAACATGTGGAGCATCGACGGGCTGCCGACCGGCCTTTGCGACGACGAGGCGCTGGTCGACTGAACGGTGGGCTTGCGCGACGCGTTGACCTCGAGGTCGGGATCTCGCCTGGGATGCGCTCAGTTCAAACTGGCTCTGGGTGCGGGCAGTAACTCAGTTTGAATGTCGGAGACGGGTGGATTCCGGACCTTCGCGCCTGACTCGCCGCAGCACCACCTGTGCCGAGGGACTGGTGTTGCCAATATCCGCCGAAAGCGGCAATTTCAGCCTCGCCAGGGCCGTCATCTGGCGGATGTCAGTTTAGGAGGTCGTCCATGCCCGCGACGCACGAAGCCGGCCAGCGCCGCGACCATCCCCATCGTCGCAGCTTCCTAAAGGCCGCCGGTACAATCACTGCGATGTCGTTTGTCGGTGCCGGGACGCTCAGCAGTATTGCCTACGCCGACGCACTGACCAAGGCGCAGCGCGATAGGTTGACTCCGGACGATATCATGGCCCTGATGAAGAAGGGCAATAAACGCTTTTATTCCGGCAAGCGTGAAAACCATAACTTCCTGGCGCAACAGCGCGCCAGCGCCAAGGGTCAATACCCAGCTGCGGTACTGCTCAGCTGTATTGACTCGCGAGCTCCGGCGGAGACGATCATGGACCTCGGCATCGGCGACATCTTCAACAGCCGCGTCGCAGGCAATGTCGAAAATTCTGACATCCTTGGCAGCATGGAGTTCGCCTGCAAGCTGGCTGGGGCTAAGGTGGTTCTGGTCTTGGGCCATACTGGATGCGGCGCTATCAAGGGCGCAATCGACAACGCTGAACTCGGAAACCTCACGAGCTTGTTGGCAAAGATTAAGCCGGCTGTGGCGGCGACGACCTACACTGGCGAAAGGACGTCGAAGAATTACGCGTTTGTTGACGCCGTCGCGCGCAAGAACGTGGAAATCACGGTGGCCGACATCCGCAAGGGCAGTCAGGTGCTCGCCGAAATGGAGTCGAATGGCGCTATCAAGATCGCCGGCGCGATGTACAACCTCGAGACGGGTGTCGTGGATTTCTTCGCCGCATGATTAAGGTGCGGCTTTTGATTTTTGCACCGGGCGGAACGACCGCAATGGGTCGAA
This sequence comes from Rhizobiales bacterium GAS188, assembly GCA_900104855.1. Taxonomy (NCBI): domain Bacteria; kingdom Pseudomonadati; phylum Pseudomonadota; class Alphaproteobacteria; order Hyphomicrobiales; species Rhizobiales bacterium GAS188. The sequence goes on along the minus strand of FNSS01000001.1, from coordinate 608,759 downwards.
ACCTGACTTCAAAAACAGATACCGCCGAGAGTCTATTTGTATGTTTCGGCACATGATCTGATACCGGCGCCGTCTTCAGATAGGATCTGCCTCTACCCGCTCGCGCCCTCATGCTCCTGCTCTTGCCTGGCTCGCGGCCGCAGCAGGAGCGCCACGAGCCCGCTCCATCCCGTCTGATGCGAGGCGCCGACGCCGCGGCCCGTATCGCCATGATAGTATTCGTGGAAGAGCACGAGGCTCTCGGATCCCGGCTGCTTGTCGAGGCCAGGATAGGCGGCCATCACCGGGCGTTTCCCGTCCGGCCCTCTGAGCGACAGGCGCGTCAGGCGCTCGGAGAGGATGGCGGCGATCTTCCCGAGCGGCAGCGTCTTGCCCGAACCCACCGGATATTCGACCAGGAAGTCCTCGCTGTAATAGCTCTCGAATTCGTAGAGAGCTTCGATAAGCAGATAGTTGAGCGGCATCCAGATCGGCCCGCGCCAGTTGGAATTGCCGCCGAACAGGCGTGAATCGGATTCGCCCGGCACATAACCGATACTGAACTCTTTGCCGTCGGCCTGGAAGATATAGGGATGCGCCTCATGGTATTTCGAGACGGAGCGCACGCCGTAATCGGACAGGAACTCGGTCTCGTCGAGCATGCGAGCGAGCACCGCCTTCATGCGATGTCCGCGTAACAAGGCGAGCAGCAATGAGCCCTTTTGGCCGGGCTCCATCCAGCGCGACACCATGCCGGCGAGATCGGGCCGGTGATGGAAGAACCATTGCAGGGCTTCGGCGAATTTCGGCAGGCCCTTCTCATGGGCGAAGTCGATCACATTCACCGCCATCAGCGGCATGAGGCCGACCGCCGAGCGCACGCGCAGCGGCACGCCATGGCCGTTGGGAAGCCGCAGCACGTCGTAGAAGAACTGGTCGTCCTCGTTCCACAGATCGGTCTCGGTCATGCCGACCCGGCTCATCGCCTCGGCGATGAACAGGAAATGCTCGAAGAACTTGACCGCGATGTCCTCATAGACATGGTCGTGCATCGCGAGCTCGAGCGCCATGCGCATCATAGTCAAGGCGAATTTCGCCATCCAGGCCGTGCCGTCGGCCTGGTCGATATGGCCCCCGGTCGGCAGCGGCGAGGAGCGGTCGAAGATGCCGATATTGTCGAGGCCGAGAAAGCCGCCCTGGAAGACGTTGCGCCCGTCGGCATCCTTGCGGTTCACCCACCAGCCGAAATTCAAGAGCAGCTTGTGGAAGATGCGCTCGAGGAAAGGCTGGTCGGCCCTGCCCGTGAGCGCCTTATCCATCTCGTAGATGCGCCAGGCGGCCCAGGCATGGAGCGGCGGATTGGCGTCGCTGAACTCCCATTCATAGGCAGGCAGCTGGCCGTTCGGGTGCATGAAGCGGTCTTGCATGAGCAAGAGGAGCTGGTTCTTGGCGAAGCCGGGATCGATCATCGCGAAGGTCACGGTCTGGAAGCAGAGGTCCCAGGAGGCGTACCAGGGATATTCCCAGGTATCGGGCATGGAGACGATGTCGCTGTTCGACAGATGCTCCCAATCGTGATTGCGGCCTGAGCTGCGCTCGGGGGGAGGGGGCGGCTGATCATGGTCGCCGGCGAGCCAGATCCTCACATCATAGTCGTAGAACTGCTTCGACCAGATCATCCCGGCGAGCGCCTGGCGCTGCACCAGCTTCGCGTCATCGCTCGCAAGATCGCTCTGCAGGGCTGCGTAGAATTCATCCGCCTCCCGCATCCGGGAGGCGAAGACCGTCTCGAAATCCGCGAAGGCAGGCGTCGGTGCGCCGACCGGGCGGAATCTCAAATTGAGCCTGGCCGAGGCGCCGGGCGCGAGCTCGATCACCATATGGGCAGCGCATTTCGTGCCCTGGTCGCGGCGAATGGCAGCTTCTTGTCCGCGAGTGAGGAAATCGTTGATGCCGTCCTTGAAGGGACCGTCCTTAGCGACGCCGAACAGCCGCGTCACATTGGTCTCGTTCTCGCAGAACAGGAACTCGCAGGCCTGTTCGATCACGAGTTCGCGATCCTCCAGGCCGGCATGGCGTCCGATGACCTTGCCGTCGACGAGCTTGAGCCAGGGCTTTTCGCTGTCGCCGTCCCAGGACCAGATATTGCGCGCCAAGAGTTGTGGCAGCACATGCAGGGTCGCGGCCTCGGCAGCCTGGTTGACGATGCCGATCCGCATCAGGATGTCGTCGGGCGAGGCCTTGGCGTATTCGACCGTCACGTCGAAATAGCGATTGCCCTCGAAGATCCCGGTATCGAGGAGCTCATATTCGGGATCCTTGGTGGTGCGCCGCCCGTTCTCGCGCCGCAGCTCCTCATAGGGGAAGGCGAGCTGCGGATATTTGTAGAGCATGCGCAGATAGGAATGGCTCGGCGTGGCGTCGAGATAGAAATACAATTCCTTGACGTCCTCGCCATGGTTGCCCTCGGCATTGGTCAGGCCGAACAGCCTTTCCTTGAGGAAGGGGTCGCGGCCGTTCCACAGCGCGAGCGACAGGCACCAGTTGAGGTTCTCGTCGCCGAGGCCCGCTATGCCGTCCTCGCCCCAGCGATAGGCGCGGCTGCGGGCATGGTCATGCGGCAGATAGGTCCAGGCATCGCCGTTGCGGCTGTAATCCTCGCGCACCGTGCCCCATTGCCGCTCGCTGAGATAAGGCCCGAAGCGGCGCCACGCCTCGGCCTCCTCACCCTGCAGGCGCTTCGCCTCGGCGGTGGCGAGCAGCTGTTGCGCCTGCTCCTTGGGGTCGCTCATGGCGCGATTTTAGGGCATGGCAAGAGGGCGGCGTCAATCACGCAATGCAACTGGAGGACGGGAGGGTGGCTCGACGCCTTTCCATCATCATGCCGGTGCTCGACGAAGGCTCAGGGATCGCAGCTGCTCTCACGGCGCTTGCGCCGTTGCGGGCCCGCGGCGTCGAGGTCATCATCGCCGACGGAGGCAGCTGCGATGACACGCTGGCGCAGGCGCGGCCGCTCGCCGATCTCGTGGTGGCGGCCCCGCGCGGCCGCGCCTCGCAGATGAATGCGGGCGCGGCGCAGGCGAGCGGCGAGGTGCTGATCTTCCTGCATGCCGATGTGCGGCTGCCGGAGGATGCCGATCGCCTGGTGCTGGCGGCGCTCGCTCCCGGCAAGCGCTGCTGGGGGCGTTTCGACGTCACCTTCACTGGGCGCCTCTCGACGTTGCGCCTCGTCGCCTTCATGATGAATTGGCGCTCGCGCCTCACCGGCATCGCGACCGGCGACCAGGCGATCTTCATGGACGAAGAAGCGTTCCGGCGCGTGGGGCGCTACAAGGACATCGCGCTGATGGAGGACATCGCCATCTCGAAAGCCTTGAAACGCTTGAGCCTGCCGATCGCGCTCGGCGCAACCGTCACGGTCTCCGGCCGTCGCTTCGAGAAAAAGGGCGCATGGCGGCTGATCCTGCTGATGTGGCGGCTGCGCCTCGCTTATTTCCTCGGCGCTGATCCCGACAAGCTGGCGCGGCGCTACGGCTATGTCCCAAGAACCGATTGAGATTGTGCCGACTGACCCCTGCGGCATCGCCGTCTTCGCCCGTGCTCCAGTGCCCGGGCAAACGAAGACGCGCCTCGTCCCGCTCCTCAGTGCCGAAGGGGCCGCCGCACTGCATCTCGCCTTGCTGCGCAAGACCCTGCGCAGCGCCACTGAAGCCTGCTCGGCCGATGCCGGGCTTGACGAGGTCAGGCTATGGTGTGCGCCGGACATCTCGCATCCGGCATTCGCGGCCTGCCACGCCGAGTTCGGTGTCACGCTCGAGGCGCAGGCTCATGGCGATCTCGGGCAGCGCATGCTGGCTGCCTTCGAGGCAGCGCCCGGACCGCTCCTGCTGGTCGGCTCGGATTGCCCGGCACTGACGGCTGAGCTGTTGCGCGGCTGCGCTCGCGAGCTGCGGCGATACGATGCCGTCTTCCTGCCGGCCGAGGATGGCGGCTATGCGCTGGTCGGGCTGCGCCGCGCCGCGCCCTCGATCTTCGCCGACATGGAATGGAGCACGGCGCATGTGATGGAGGAGACGCGCGCCCGCTTGCGCCGCGCCGGGCTCACCTGGTCGGAGCCGGCGATCGTCTGGGACGTCGATCGGCCACAGGATGTCGCGCGGCTTCGGGCGAGCGGGCTTTTGCGCGGCGAGGTCGGGGCTTGGTCCTGAGCCGACGGGGGCGGCCAACAAAGAGCTGACAAGGGCCTGAGAGCGATATTCCTAGTGTAAAATAACATTTGACATATGTAAACTCATGCTTTACACTCCATCTCAGAAAATGAACGAGGGGGGACGATGATCGAGAGTTTTCGACACAAGGGATTGCGGCAGCTTTTCGAGGACGACAGTCCGAAGGGCGTGAACGCCGAGCACATACGCAAAATCAAGCAGATTTTAGCCTTGCTCGAAGCCGCCCAGAGTGTGGCCGATCTCGATTATGTGGGCTTTCGGCTGCATCCGCTGAAGGGCGATCTCAAAAGGGTTTTGGTCGCTGATCGTGCGCGCGAACTGGCGAATTGTTTTTCGTTTCGAGGACGGCCACGCCTCGGATGTTGACCTTGTGGACTATCATTGAAGGAGGCGAAGACCATGCCCATGAAGAACCCGCCCCATCCGGGCCAGATGATCGGCGATACGCTCGAGGAAAATAGTATCTCGATCACGCAGGCCGCGAAGGGTCTCGGCGTCACGCGCCAGCAGCTTCACAACCTCATCTCCGGGCGTTGCAATCTCACGCCTGAAATGGCTGTCCGGCTCGAAAAGGCCCTTGGCAGCACCGCCGATACCTGGCTGCGGATGCAAGCGAATTACGACCTCGCCCAAATCCGCAATCGGGCGTCCCCGATGAAGGTCGTGCGACTGGTGCCGAAGGTGGCGTGAAGTCTGACTCTTCTTTTTGTGACGCTGGACAAGGGGGCGCCGGGCCACAAGATCGAGAGGCCCCATCACATTAAAGTGAGTATTGTCGGCCTTTGCCCACTCGTCAGGTCGAACCGATCCGTGCCAAGAGCCTGATGGCCTTAGCTTCGAGACCTCATTGCATGGAATCGATCTATTACGTCCTGTCCTTCGCCTGCCACCGCAAATGTCGGCATTGCTATGAGGACAAGTTCCGCCCCTATGGGCGCGCCGATCTCGAACGCCTCGTCACCGAGGCGAAGCGTGCATTCCCGCGTGTCATCGCCAATCTGCCCGACCATATGCGCTATCTCGATCTCGAGCGGCGTCTGCCGGGCGGCGGCCTTGCGGAGCGCCTCGGCCGCATCATCGTCTCGGGCGGCGAGGTGCTGATCGATCCGGTGCGCGAGGAGATCCTCTATCCGGCCCTCGAGGCCTTGCGCAGCAAATATGCTCAAACCGGAGGTGTGCGGCTGGTGGTGCAGACGACGGGCGACCTCGTGACCGAAAAGATCATCGAGGAGCTTTTGTCGCGCGGCGTCTGGATGATCTCGATCGCCGGCATGGATGATTTCCATGTCGGCATGGAAGGCGAGAGGCGCGAACCGCTCAGGGCGCAGCTCGTCTCCTGGTTCGAGGCGGCCGGCATGACGGCTTCCGGGTTCAAGGCCGGCATGCGGCGCTGGCATGAGGAGGAGGGGCCGGTCTATTCCTTCTTCGGCGCTACGCCCGATGCCTGGATCGGCAAGCTCTGGCCGCGCGGCCGCGCCTGGATGAACGGCCTGTCGACGGCGACGCTCGAAGATAATTTCTGCAATCGCTGGTCCGGCGGGCTGAATTTCCTCAATCATCGCTATTCGGGATCCGAGGTCGCGATCGAGCCGACGGGCGATGTCTATCCCTGTTGCCTGAAGACGAAGCATCCGCTCGGCAATCTCACCGAGGAGCGGCTCACCGACATCCTCGACAGTCTTGCCGATCAGCCGGCCTTCCAGGCGATCAATCTCGGCCAGCCCGAACGTATGGGCCTCACCCATGGCTGGAGCGTCGACCGCTTCCTGCAGCGCTGTGAGACGCGGACGCCGCATGGCGAGACCTATCGCAATCTGTGCATCGGCTGCGATGCCTTCCATGAGGAGGTGCTCGGCCCGCTCATCGAGGATCTGCGTGCCCAGCGTCTCGGTCGTCGCGGGGATGCGGTGCAGTGATGCCGACGACTATGCTCAGGCAAGCCGCTGTTGCTCTCATCTCTGCGCTGATCGGCCTCCTCGCCTCGGCGGTCGCGACGGAAGCTGTCGCCGAGGCCACATCGCCCGATCCCCGGAACTGGCCTGCCATCATCGACAAGGCGAAAGGCCAGAGCGTCTATTGGTATGCCTGGGGCGGGTCGCAGGCCGTCAACGATTATATCGGCTGGGTCGGCGCCGAGATGGAGGCGCGCTATAGCGTCGTGGTGAACGAGGTCAAGCTCGGCGACACCGCCGAGGCCGTGTCGCGCGTGCTCGCCGAGAAGACGGCCGGGCGCGACCAGGACGGCGCCGTGGATCTCATCTGGATCAACGGACCGAACTTCGCTGCCATGAAGGAGAAGGGATTGCTGTTCGGTCCTTTCGCCGAAGCCCTGCCCAATTGGCGCTATGTCGATGTCGAAGGGAAGCCCGGGCTGCGCAGCGATTTCACCGTGCCGACGGGCGGCTATGAGGCGCCTTGGAACATGGCGCAGATCGTCTTCTACGGCGACGGGCCGGCGCTCGCGGCACCGCCTGCATCCGCAAAGGCGCTGCTCGACTGGACGAAGGCGCATCCGGGGCGCTTCGCCTATCCGGACCCGGCGAATTTCCTGGGCGCGAGCTTTCTCAAGCAAGTACTGATCGAGCTGACGCCCGATCGGGCGCGTCTGCAGCAGCCGGTCGACGATAAGGATTTCGACTCCGTCACGGCGCCGCTCTTCGCTTATCTCGACGCGCTCGAGCCCAATCTCTGGCGCCAGGGCCGCGCCTATCCGGCGAACTCCTCCGCCTTGCTCGGGCTGATGGCGGATGGCGAGATCGATCTTGCTCTCTCCTTCAATCCGGCCGAGGCCTCGAGCGCCATCGCGCGCGGCAGATTGCCGCCGAGCGTGCGCAGCTTCGTCTTCGACAAGGGCACGATCGGCAATGCGAGCTTCGTCGCCATCCCATACAACGCGGGGCATAAGGAAGGCGCGCTGCTGCTCGCCGACTTCCTGCTGTCGCCCGAGGCGCAGGCGAAGAAGCAGGATCCGACAGGTTTCGGCGGCTTCACGGTTTTGTCCATGGCCAAGCTCTCGGCCGAAGATCGCGCCCGCTTCGAGGCTTTGCCGCGCGGCGTCGCGACCCTCTCGACCGAGGAGCTCGGCCCGACTCTCCCCGAGCCGCATCCGTCCTGGATGACCCGCATCGTCGAAGCCTGGAAACGTCGCTACGGTGTGCGCTGATCATCACCCCGGAAAACGGGTCCGCACCATACCATCAAGGCAATGCCCGAGAACCAAAGGATGAGGCCCGCCAGCGCCGCACCGTTGGTCCTGCGCCTTTGCGTCGTCCTGACGCTCGCCGTGCTCATCTCGCCCATCGCGGCGGGGCTCGCCGGCACGCTCTTGCCCGCCTTCGGCTATTGGCCGGCACTTGGGGGCGTGTCGCTGACGCTCGCCCCCTGGCGCACCCTCCTGGCGATGCCGGGCCTGTGGCGCTCGGTCGGAGTGAGCGCCTTCGTCGGCTTCGCCACCACGACGCTCGCGCTCGGCGGGGTCGTCATGCTGATGGCGGCCTTCATGGGCACACGCGGCTTTGCCGTGGTGCGGCGCCTGCTGTCGCCGCTGCTCGCCGTGCCGCATGTGGCGCTGGCCTTCGGGCTCGCCTTCACCATCGCCCCTTCGGGCCTGATCTTTCGTCTGCTCTCGCCCTGGGCGACCGGCCTCGTCGAGCCGCCCGATCTCCTCATCGTCAATGACGCCTATGGTCTCTCGCTCACGGCCGGGCTGATCCTGAAGGAAATCCCCTTCCTCTTCCTGATGACGCTTGCTGCCTTGCCGCAGACGGACGCAGTGCGCAGTTTCGCTGTGGCGCGCAGCCTCGGCTATCGGCGCATGGCGGCCTTCGTGAAGGTCGTCATGCCGCGCCTTTATCCGCAGCTGCGATTGCCGGTGCTGGCCGTGCTCGCCTATGGGCTCTCGGTCGTCGATGTGGCGCTGCTGCTCGGCCCAACCACGCCCCCGACGCTCGCCGTCACGGTCTTGCGGCTCGCGGACGACCCGGATCTCAGCCGGCATTTCCAGGCGAGCGCCGGGGCGGTGCTGCAGCTCGCGCTGGTGCTCGCCGGCGTCGCCAGCTGGATGACGCTCGAGCGTCTCGTCGCTTTGGCGGCACGGCATTGGATGGTCACCGGGAGCCGGCATTGCGGCGAGGCCGCGATCCGCAACGCAGCACCTGCGCTCGCCGCGTTGATCGGGGCGCTGGTGCTGTCGGCTTTCCTCAGCCTTGGGCTCTGGTCGGTCGCGGCCGCCTGGCGCTTTCCCGATGTGCTGCCACGCGCCGTCACCCTGGATCTCTGGCGGCACGAGCTCACTGCCGCGGCGCCGCTCATCGGCCGCACCTTGCTCGTCGGAGCGGCCGCGGTCGCGGCGGCGCTGCTCTTGACCCTCGCCTGCCTCGAGAATGAGGTGCGGCGCGGCGTGCCGCCGGCCTCGACGCTCAATCTCATCTATATCCCGCTCATCGCTCCACAGATCACCTTCCTCGCCGGCACGGCCAGCCTGATGATCGCGCTGCATCTCGACGGCAATGGGCTCGCGGTCGGCCTTGCCCATCTCGTCTTCGTGCTGCCCTATGTGTTCCTGTCGCTGTCCGGACCCTGGCGGGCCTATGACGCACGCTTTCGCATGACGGCCCTGCTGCTCGGCGCGAGCCCCTGGCGCGCCCTGTTCGCGGTGCGCCTGCCGATGTTGAGCCGCGCCATATTGGTGGCGGCCGCGGTCGGCTTTGCGGTCAGCGTCGGCCAATATCTGTCGACCTTGCTGATAGGTGCCGGCCGCTTCACCACCGTGACCACCGAAGCCGTGGCGCTGGCGAGCGGCGGCGACCGGCGCCTGATCGGCGTCTATGCGCTGATGCAGGCGGCCTTGCCCTTCCTCGGCTTCAGCATCGCGATTGTGGTGCCCTCGCTGCTCTTCCGGCATCGCCAAGGGCTGCGCGATGGCTGAGCAGGCTCCCGGCCTCGTTCTCGACGAGCTCGCCGTCTCGCTGCCCGGCCGCAAGCTTCTCGAGCTCAGCCTGCGCATTGCTCCAGGCGAGGTCGTCGTCGTGATGGGGCCGAGCGGTTCGGGCAAGTCGACATTGCTCGCGGCGATCTGCGGCACGCTCGATCCTGCCTTCCTTCTGTCGGGCCGCATCCTTCTCGATGGACGACGCATCGAGGCCGAGCCGCCCGAACGCCGCCGCGTCGGCATCCTCTTCCAGGATGATCTCCTGTTCCCGCATCTCTCGGTCGGTGGCAATCTCGCCTTCGGCCTGCCCGCCGAGCCGAAGGGGAGGGCGGAGCGGCGCGCCCGCATCGAGGAGGCGCTCGCCGCGGCCGATCTCGACGGCCTCGCCGATCGCGATCCGGCGACGCTCTCGGGCGGTCAACGGGCCCGCATCTCGCTGCTGCGGGCGCTGTTGTCCGAGCCGCGTGCGCTGCTGCTCGACGAGCCTTTCTCCAGGCTCGACACGCCGCTCAGGGCACGCTTCCGCGGCTTCGTCCTCGACGAATTGCGGCGGCGCGGCTTGCCGGGATTGCTCGCCACCCATGACGCGACGGATGCCGCGGCCGTGGATGGCAAGGTGGTCACGCTCGGCGACTGATGCGGCAGGCTGTGGCCACCGCGTCGGTGACCTGCGAAGATGTTATACAGAAATCGTGCGGACGTTGCTAAATCTCGAAGTCGTCAGTCGGCGCGAAGGCTCAGTACTGTGCAGATACACGGCATAAGTATCCCATGGTGGCCTGATAGAAAGTTGGGCCATGATGCGCCCAACTTCACCACGGTGGTAACCGCCATGGATGACAACATGGGTCAGCATTTCTTCATGCGACATGCATCCCTTGTCTCCATCGGTAAACACGAACGGCACAGATTCAGACAGCTGCTCTGGGGCCAGCGTTTCCAAATACTCGAGGTACCAGCGATCTGATGCTGCCACAGCCAGGCGCAGATCCTTTAGCCCTGGTGTATCTGTCGTGTTGTCTGCAGAGAAATTGTGCTTGGCGCCAACGAGGTGCGCCGCAAATATCTGGTCCACCACATAGGAGTGATTGATCAACCGTATAGCGGCGTGCCGCTCTTCCTTGTGCAGCTCAGGGTCGAGGCTCTCAATTTTTTCCAACAATTCGTTGTTGGCCCAAGCCTGATAGCGGAAAAGGGTGCGGAGCAATGCCAGGGCGCTCATGATCGGGGTATCCTTCCGTCGTCGAGAGAATGTGAGTATTATGCTCATATTCTCATGGGACGAGGTACATATGTCTACTCGCATTCCCCCTCCGCGACCTCTGGCGCAAAAAGAGGCGCCTTCGATGCGAAAGGAGCCCCGCCAAGGGCGCTCTCGCGCGACGGTCGAAGCCATTATCCAGGCGGGCGCTCGCGTTCTGGGCGAGCGGGGGTTGGATGGATTCACGACCAACGAGGCTGCCGACGTCGCCGGTGTGAGCATTGGCTCGCTCTACCAGTATTTTCCGGACAAGCTCTCTTTGATCGATGCCATTCGGCGCCGTCACCTCGTCGACGTTCTGGCGGTTATGCGTGGGATGGGGCAAGGCAATAAGCCATTGACGCAGCTCGTCGAAGAACTTGTCGACGGCATGATCGCGGTGCACAGCATCCAACCAGCGCTTCACCGGGTGCTTCTCGACGAGGCGCCGCGCTATGACGGTTCAAGGTCGATTCATGGCATATTCGAGTCGGAATATATGGACCGCTATAAAGCTATTATCGCAACGTTCCAGAACCGTGAGGCGCGCGCAGCCATTGAAGTCGCGGCGCAAGTGCTCTCTTCGGCGGTTGAAGGCGTGATCCATAACGCAGCTCGGCGGGGAACGCTGAAATCACCGGAGCTGAGACAAGAACTCGTGCATTTGGTCTGCTCCTATCTGCGCAGCGCCGATTACCAGCGAGGCTTAGCGTAGGATTCCGCCCCCTCCCGCAAACGCCCCCAGATACGCTGGGTGTCGGCGGGTCATTCCGCGCGCGGGAAGGCGGACCGTTCGCCCGTGACGACTGCACGGGAGAATGGTCGGCCAACCAGTCAAACCCCTGGGCAGAACTACTAGAAGGTCGGCAGATTGGGCAGCGGCTTGTGGAACCATTTGTCGTGGATGGCGGCGAGCTCGCCGTTATTCTTCACGAAATACACGAAGGTGTTCACCCATTGATGCAGGTTCCACTGGTCCTTGCGCATGGTGATGCCGTTCGGCTGCTGCAGCAGGGTGAATTTACGCTCGATGCCGCTCCCTGAGTTCTTGGCAAAGAACTCGTCGCCCGTGAGGCCCGTCTCGGCGATGGCGTCGACCTGGCCGGTCAGCAGGGCCTGGTAGGTCGAGGGATCGTCGTCGAAGCGCGACATCTTGATGTCGCTGCCGAAGGTCGAGGTCAAGATCACGTCCTGCACGGTGCCGCGCGGCACGCCCACCCGCAGGCCTTTGAGATCGGCCAGCGATTTGATGGCCTTGTCCTTCGGGCCGAAGACCACGTTCTCGATGGCGCCGTAGGGGATGGAGAACAGCACCTGCTTGGCGCGCTCCGGCGTGATGCCGAGCGTCGCGACGATCAGGTCGACCTTGTTGGTGACCAGGAAAGGAATGCGGTTCGGCGCGGTGATCTGCACCAGGTTGACCTTGACGCCGAGATATTTGCCGAGGAGCTTCGCGACCTCGATATCGAAACCGTCCGGCTCCTGCTGCGCATTGAGGATGCCGTAAGGGGGCAGGTCGACCAGCACGCCGATATTGATCGTGCCGCGGCTGATGATCTCGTCGACCGTCTGCGCCTTCGCGGGCGGTGCGAGGGAAAGCCCCAGCGCCAGGGCGAATGCTACCATACAAGTCCAAATACGCATGCGTCTCCTCCTGTCTCGTTCATTTGCATCGGCAACCCAAGCCGGTGCGGTCACCTCTTGTAGGCGAGGCCGAGCCGCTTTTCGAGCCGGCTCGCGGCGATCGTCAGCGGCCAGCACATCACGAAATACACCAGCGCCACAACGCCGAAGATCACGAAGGGCTGGAAGGTGGCATTGTTGAGCTGCTGGCCGGCCCGCGTCAGCTCGACGAAGCCGATGATAGCAGCGAGCGAAGTGCTCTTGATGAGGTTCACCAGAAAGCCGACCGTGGGCGGGATGGCGATGCGCATCGCCTGCGGGAAGACGACGCGCAGCATGCGCGCGCCATAATGCAGGCCGAGTGCGCGCGCCGCCTCCGTCTGGCCGCTCGGCACCGCCTGGATGGCACCGCGCCAGATCTCGCCCAGGAAAGCGCCGGCATTCAGGCTCAAGCCCAGCACCACCGACAGCCAGGCCCCGAGCGGGATGCCGATCATGTCGCCGCCGAAGAAGACGAGGAAGAGCTGCAGCAGCAGCGGCGTTCCTTGGAAGACGCGGATGAAGCCGATCGCGAGCCAGCGTGGCAATCTGGCGTCGGCGACGCGCAGCAAGGCGATCACGAGCCCGATCGCGCCGCCTCCGGCGAAGGCGATCAGCGACAGGAGAACGGTCCAGCGCGCCGCCAGCAAGAGATAGAACAGGTCGCCCGAGTTGAGGGAGCGCATCAGCGAGTGACCTTCTTGCCGAAGGCCAGCCGCTCGAGCCCGGCGAACAGCGTCGAGAACAGGAGCGAGAGGATGAAATAGATGGCGGCCGCCACAATGAAGGCCTCGAAGGCCCGAAAGGTGCGCCCCTGGATGTCGAGCGCCGCCGAGGTCAGCTCGTCGGCCGAGATGGCGGCGCACACGCTGGAATTGAGCATCAACAGGATGAACTGACTGCCGAGCGGCGGCACGATGATGCGCAGGGCCTGCGGCAACACCACGAGCCTGAACGTTTGCAGGCGGTGCAGACCAAGCGCCATCGCTCCCTCGACCTGGCCATGGCCGATATTCTCGATGCCGGCGCGCACGATCTCGATCGTATAGGCCGAGCCGTTGAGGATGAGCGCGATCAGCGCGCCCTGATAGGCATCGAGGCGCAGGCCGATGGTCGGCAGGCCGAAGAAGATCATGAAGATCTGCACCAGGAAGGGCGTGTTGCGGATGACTTCCACATAGGCCGCGACCAGGAGCCTGAGCGGCCGTGGGCCGGAGGTGCGGGCGAAGGCGCCGAGAATGGCGATGGCGAGGGTCGCGATCATCGCCAGCGCCGAGAGCCGCAAGGTCATCAAGGTGCCGGCGATGAACTCGTCGCGGGCATTCCACATATCGCCGAAATGGAAGATGTAGTTCATGCGCGAGGCGCCCATATGCGCCGCAGCTCAGCTATGGGCCGTAGCCTCGCAAGCACGCGCGATCCCGTTCCGCAGTCATCATGGGCGGGTGCAGTCCCGCCGCTCCTCGATACGTTATCCTCGGCGAGGACGGTGGATCAGTTGCGGATTCCTGTCAACGCAACATAACTGCCCAAATTTTGGTCACATCGCGTTGCCAATCCTCGCCGGAGAGTCGCGGACTTCCACCGGCCGGGCTCGATATCGTGACGGGTGAGGCGCAAATCGCCCTGGCAGAGGAGAGGGAAGCGCTCTAGAAATTGGGACGTGACCGAACCGGCCGGCCGGGAATCGCGGACGCCAGCGCCTCGAATCCAGCCGGCCATACCCGCCGCGCGCTCGCCGAGTTCCCCTCATGAATGTCATCCATAAGCCGATCCATGCGATGCTTCCCGAGACCACGCCTGAAGAGGCGGGGTTGTCCCCCGAGGGGCTCGCCAAGCTCACCGCGGTCATGCGCCGCGAGGTCGAGACAAAACATGTGCCGGGCGTCTCCATGCTGATCTCGCGGGGCGGCAAGATCGCCTTTCGCGAGAATGTCGGCGCGCTGAGGCCGGGCGGGCCGGCGATGCGCTCGGACGGCATCTTCCGCATCTATTCGATGACGAAGCCGATCGTCTCGGTCGCGATCATGACGCTGGTCGAGGATGGGCTCTTATGGCTCTCCGATCCGGTCGCCAAGTTCATCCCCGAGATGTCGAACCCGCAGGTCGGCGTCGAGAAGAACGGCAAGCTCGAGCTGGTGCCGGCTGAGCGTCCCATCACCATCCAGGACCTGCTGCGCCACACCTCCGGCCTCACCTATGGGTTCCTCGGCACTTCGGTGGTGCAGCGTCTCTATGCCGAGGCGCCGCTGCGCAGCCAGGACATCACCAGCGCCGGCCATGTGGCGGCGCTCGCCAAGCTCCCCCTGCTCGACCAGCCGGGCACGCATTGGCACTACAGCCACTCCACCGATGTGCTCGGACGCGTGGTCGAGATCATCTCAGGAGAAACGCTCGGCGCCTTCCTGAAGGAGCGCATCCTCGGCCCCCTCGGCATGGTCGATACGGGCTTCTACGCCCCCGCCGACAAGCATGAGCGCCTGGCCGAACCCTTCCCCGTCGATCCCGATACCGGGGCCGCCGTCGAGTTGATCGAGACGCGGGTGCAGCCGCTCTTCGAATCGGGCGGCGGCGGCCTCGTCTCGACGCTCGAGGATTATGCCCGCTTCCTGCACATGCTCTATCATGGCGGCACGCTCGACGGCGTACGCCTTCTCGGGCGCAAGACGGTCGCCTTCATGGCCTCCGATCATCTCGGGCCGCGTGTGGCGATCGGCTCCGAACTCCTGCCTCCCGGGCATGGCTTCGGTCTCGGCTTCGCGGTCCGGCGCGAGAACGGCATGGCCCCGACGCCGGGGACGGTGGGCGAGTTCTTCTGGGGCGGCATCGCCGGCACGGCATTCTGGATCGCACCGCAGGAAGAGCTCGTGGCCTTGATGATGGTTCAGGCCCCCGGGCAGCGCGACTATTATCGCCAGCTCTTCCGCAACCTTGTCCACGCGGCGCTTGCCTAGGGCACCTTCCGAGAGCGGAGCATGGCGGCGAACCCGCCTGCCGTGGTCGCGGTGACGAGGCACCGCCACCCTTGTGGCTGGCGGCGGTCCTTGCCTCATGCCCGGCAAAGGGTCTAACGCGACATCATGGCGATCGAAGGCGTCTGGCGCGTCACCAAAAGCAGGCAGGCCGATGGCAGCGTCGGCCGCGAGGCGCTGATCGCGCATCTGCGCGACAAGCTCGCTGAAGGACGTGCCGAAGCCGAGCGCATCCTGATCGACCGCATCGACGGGCGCGGCTGTGCGGCGCATCTGTGCGCCGTCATGGATCGGCTGATCGCGACGGCTTATGATTTCGTCACGGGCGAGCTCTATCCGGCCGACAATCCCTCGACCGCCGAGCGCATGGCGGTGGTGGCGACCGGCGGCTACGGGCGCGGATTGCTGGCGCCGGGCTCCGACATCGACCTGTTGTTCATCCTGCCCTACAAGGCCTCGCCCTGGTGCGAGAGCGTCATCGAAGCTGTCCTTTACCTGCTATGGGACCTGAAGCTGAAGGTCGGGCATGCGACGCGCACCGTCGAGGAATGCCTGCGCTCGGCCAAGGCCGACATGACCATCCGCACGGCGCTGCTCGAGGCGCGCTTCCTGCTCGGCGAGCGCGACCTGTTCGACAGCTTCGCGCGTCGCTTCGAGGCCGAGATCGTCGCCGGCAGCGCCCCGGCCTTCGTCGCCGCCAAGCTCGCCGAGCGTGATGCCCGGCTCAAGCGTTCCGGCAATGCCTCGCGTTATCTGGTCGAGCCGAACGTCAAGGAAGGCAAGGGGGGCCTGCGGGATCTCAACACCCTCTTCTGGATCGGCAAATACGTCTATCGCGTCAAGGCCGCCAAGGACCTGGTCGAGGCCGGCCTGTTCTCGCCCGAGGAATTCTCGCTGTTCCAGCGCTGCGAGGAGTTCCTGTGGCGGGTGCGCTGCCATATGCATTTCGTGGCCGGGCGCGCCGAGGAGCGCCTGTCCTTCGACATGCAGCGCCTCGTCGCCGAGCGGCTGAAGGTTGTGGGCCGCGAGGGGCTGTCCGGCATCGAGCGCTTCATGAAGCGCTACTTCCTGATCGCCAAGGATGTCGGTGATCTCACGGCTATCGTCTGCGCCGCCATGGAGGCGCGCGAGGCCATGCCGCGCCCCTTGCTCGACCGCTTCCTCGGCCGCTTCCGCCGCAAGCGGACGCGCTTTCTCGACACGCCGGGCTTCGCGGTCTGGAACGGCCGCCTGACGCTCGCTGCCGATGATGTGTTCGAGACCGATCCGGTCAATCTCATCCGCCTGTTCTGGCTCGCCGATAAGCGCGATCTCGCCATTCATCCCGAAGCCAAGCACCTCGTCACCCGCTCGCTGAAGCTGATCACCCGCACGCTGCGCGAGGATCCCGAGGCGAACCGCCTGTTCGTCGAGATGCTGACCTCGCGCAATGCGCCCGAGACCGTGCTGCGCCATATGAACGAGGCCGGAGTGCTCGGCCGCTTCATCCCGGAATTCGGCCGGGTGGTGGCCATGATGCAGTTCAACATGTACCACCATTATACGGTGGACGAGCATCTGATCCGAGCCATCGGCGGGCTCTCGGAGATCGATGCCGGCCGGGCCCAGGCCGAGCATCCGCTGTCGAACACCATCTTCCACACCATCCAGAACCGGCGCGCCCTCTATGTGGCGCTGTTCCTGCACGACATCGCCAAGGGACGCGCCGAGGACCATTCGCTGCTCGGCGCCCGCATCGCCCGCAAGCTCTGCCCGCGCTTCGGCATGAACGAGGCCGAGACCGAGACGGCCGCCTGGCTGGTCGAGCATCATCTCCTGATGTCGACGACGGCGCAGAGCCGCGATCTCAGCGATCCGAGCACCATCGAGAGCTTCGGCGCCGTGGTGCAGTCGCTCGAGCGGTTGAAATTGCTGATGGTGCTGACGATCGCCGACATCAAGGCGGTCGGACCCGGCGTCTGGACCGGATGGAAGGGTGAGCTGTTGCGCACCCTCTATTACGAGACCGAGGTGCTGCTGGCCGGCGGCCATTCGGCGGTCGAGCGCGGGGAGCGCGTGCGGCTCGCCCAGAACGCGTTGCGCGCCAGGCTTGCGGATTGGTCGGCCGCCGAGTTCGACGCCTATGCCAGGCGTCATTATCCGGCCTATTGGCTGCGGGTGCCGCTCAACAGCCAGGTGCAGCACGCGCATCTGATCGCCAATGCCGAGCGCGATAAGCGCCTGCCGGCGACCGCCATCGAGACGGACAGCTTCCGTGGCGTCACCACGCTCACGCTGTTCGCGCCGGATCATCCGCATCTGTTGTCGCTGGTGTTCGGCGCCTGCGCCATGGCGGGCGCCAATATCGTCGACGCCCAGATCTTCACCACGAGCGATGGGCGCGCCATCGACACCATCGCCGTTTCGCGCGCCTTCGACCAGGACGCCGACGAATTGCGGCGCGCCGAAAGGGTGGCCGAAACCATCGAGCAGCTCCTCGAAGGGAGACGCCGCATCGCCGATATCGAGCGCCGCGACCCGAAACGGGCTCGCGCCAAGACCTTCGACGTCGCCTCCGAGGTGGTGATCGACAACACCTTGTCGAGCCGCCACACCGTGGTCGAGGTCTCCGGGCTCGACCGGCAGGGCCTGCTCTTCGACCTGACCTCGCAGCTCTCGGCCCTCAACCTCAACATCGTCTCGGCCCATATCGCGACCTTCGGCGAGCGGGCCGTCGACGTGTTCTACGTGACCGACCTCACGGGTGCGCAGATCACCGCGGCGACGCGCCAGAACACCATCAGGCGGCGCCTGCTCGGCGTGTTCAAGACCGAGTGAGCCCGAGGTTTTCTTCCCTCTCCCGCGCTTCGCGGGAAATCGGCCCGCCAGCAGCTTTTGCAGTCAAAACCGGGAAACCGGAGGCTTTTGCGGCGCGAATCCGCACTGAACGAACGAAATCCGGCGCTCATGTCCCATTCGATGCGCTGCATGCCCGGTCGGTGAATAGCAGACCATTCCGCTTCGGGATGTTGTAGGCTTGATTTTCGCCGCGACCTTGCAGATATCGCGATGCAAGAACGTTGTGCTGCAAAGAGGATAGTATGGCCGGCGAAGACGAGAAGCCGCAAACATTTCCAGCTGAAGCCGGCGGGGCGCCCGAGGGCGGCTTCGCTGCCGACGCCGCGACCTCGACGGAGGACGTGGTGGCGAAGCTCGAGCAGGAAAAGACCGATCTGAAGGACAAATTGTTGCGGTCGCTGGCCGAGATGGAGAATCTGCGGCGGCGCACCGAGCGGGAAATCGCCGATACGCGCTCCTATGCGGTGACGGGCTTCGCGCGCGACATGCTGTCGGTCGCCGATAACCTGCGCCGCGCCATCGACACCATCCCGGGGGAGGCGCGCAAGGGTGCCGACGGCGCCTTCGCGGGCCTGATCGAGGGCATCGAGCTGACCGAGCGCGAGCTGATCAAGACGCTCGAGCGCCATGGTGTGCGCAGGGTCGACCCGGCCGGCCAGAAATTCGACCCCAATCTGCACCAGGCGATGTTCGAGGCGCCTCATGACAGCCTCGCCAAGGGGCAGGTGCACACCGTGGTGCAGCCCGGTTATGCCATCGGCGAGCGCGTCTTGCGTCCGGCCCTGGTCGGCGTGTCGTCGGGCACCGCGGCCAATGAGGCGGGCAAGCAGCGCCCGAACGGGGCCGAGGCAGGCTGACCAGCCTCTCGATGTTCGGTTCGCTCGGACCCTGGCTCGAGTGGATCGGAGTTGCCGTTTTCGCCCTGACCGGGGCGCTGGTCGCTGCCGATAAGGATATGGACCCGTTCGGCTTCGCCTTGCTCGCCACCGTGACCGGCGTAGGCGGCGGCACCTTGCGCGACCTGCTGCTCGGCATCGCGCCGGTGTTCTGGGTGAGCGACCCGACCGATATCCTGATCTGCATCGCGGTCAGCGTCGCGGCCTTTTTGGCCGGAGAGAGCGTGCAGGCGGCTTCTCGCGACGGCGCCAGGCGACGCGTCGTGCTGATCGCCGACGCGATCGGGCTCTGCGTCTTCGCGGTGACCGGGACCGTGCGTTCTCTCGTGCATGGGGCATCGCCCCTGGTTGCCATCGTGCTCGGCGTCATGACCGCGACCTTCGGCGGCATCATTCGCGACCTTTTGGCCGGCGACGTGCCCCTGGTGCTGCGGCGCGAAATCTATGTCAC
Source organism: Rhizobiales bacterium GAS188 (assembly GCA_900104855.1). Taxonomy (NCBI): domain Bacteria; kingdom Pseudomonadati; phylum Pseudomonadota; class Alphaproteobacteria; order Hyphomicrobiales; species Rhizobiales bacterium GAS188. Next base: position 589,562 of record FNSS01000001.1, on the reverse strand, counting down.
CGCCGCTGCGCTTGCGGCGCTCATGGTGGTGGCGCTGGACAAATCCGGCGTCGATCCCGTCATCGGGGCCTGCGTCGCGGCGGGGGTCGGCCTCACGTTGAGGCTGCTCGCCATCCTGCGCGGCTGGTCGCTGCCGACCTTCCGGCGCTGGATCCACTAAGACGCAGCCGATTTGATGCGGCGCGCGCCTCAGTTCGCGCGGCGCATGAAGGCCTCGACCTCGTCCCGGCTCGGAGCACCGGCCCGGCCGCCGCCGAAGCGTGTGCATTTCAGGGCCGCGGCCGCATTGGCGAAGCGCACCGCCAGGCGCTCGGGCCGGCCCTCGGCGAGGGCGAGCGCCAAGGCGCCGTGGAAGACGTCGCCGGCGCCGAGCGTGTCGACGGCCGCGACCGCGAAGCCTGGCTCATGGTCGATCGCACCATCTTCCGTGAACCAGGCGCCGCGCCCGCCATCCGTCACCGCGATCCAATTGCCGGCCGCACGCGCCAGCGCCGCGAGGCCTTCGGCCGGATCGGAGATGCCGGTGAGCTGGCGCACGGTCGCGGCCGAATAGGCGACATGGGAGGCCGCATCGAAATAACCCAGATCCTCGATCACCCGGTCGCCGTCGATCAGGCTCGGTATGCCGGCGAGCCGGGCCGCGGCGAAGAGGCGTCTCGCGCCCGCAATCCAGGAGACGTCGCCGAGCACGGCGCGAATGTCGGCCGGCAGCCTTTCAGGCAGGAAGGACGCATCCTCGGGCAAGCGCGCATCGGCATAGCACATGACGAGGCGTTCGCCCTGCGGATCGACCAGCACGGCCGAAGAGGGCGAGCGACGCCCGGGATAGCGCCTGGCGAGGCTGCAATCGACGCCTGCCTCCTCGAGCTCGGCGAGGATGACGCGCCCGGTCATGTCGTCGCCGAGGCGCGCCGCCAGCATGGCCTGCCCGCCGAGCCTGGCGACGGCAAAGGCGGCGGTCGCGGCCGTGCCGCCTCCGATGATGACGAGATCGCGGGCGCGGAACTTCTCGGGGCGGTCGGGCATCGTGTCGACCGCGTAGACATGATCGAGCGTCGCGATGCCGACGCAGAGGACTTTTGTCATCGCCAAAGTGACCGGATGACTCTCAATTCACCGTGATGCCGGCATCGACGATGAAGTTCTGTGCCGTGCAGCCGGCTGCTTCATCGGAAGCCAGGAACAGCGCCATGCGCGCCACATGGCTGGCATCGAGGCGGATCTTCAAGGCCTGCCGGTCGAGGAATTCCTCTTCGAGCGCCGGCGTGCGCCACAGCCGCGCCTGGCGCTCGGTGGCGATGGCGCCGGGCACGATGCAATTGACCCGGATGCCGCTGTCCCCGAGCTCGCGCGCCAATGTGCGGGTCATGCCGTTGATCGCGGCCTTCGCGGTCGTATAGGCGACGAGGCCTGGCCGGCCGCGCATCCAGGCGACCGAACCGAACAGGATGACCGAGCCGCCGCCGCGCCGCGCCATGCCGGGCGCGACCGCCTGGGTCGCGAAGAATTGATGGTTGAGATTGACCGCGAGATTGCCGTCCCAATAGGCGGGCTCGACTTCGGCCATGGCATGGCGGTCGTCGCGCGCCGCATTGGCGATCAGGACGTCGATCGGGCCGCTCTCGGCTTCGGTCGCAGCGATCGCCACCCGCAGCGCCGCGACATCGCCGACATCGCAATGGCGGTAGCGCAACGCCTTGCCGTCGAGCTTTGCCAGCAGGGTCGAGGCCGCCTCATCGTCGATGTCGAGGATATCGACGCGCGCGCCCTGGGCCGCGAAGGCTTCGACCATGGCGGCGCCGATGCCGCTCGCGCCTCCGGTGATCAGCACGCCCTTGCCCGAAAGCGAGCGATACTGGACGCTGTCATAGATGGTCATCGTCAACCCGCATATTCCGGCTCGGGCAGGCCCGGCGTCTCGACCCGCATCGCGAATAAACCTCCCGAGAGGGGCGAGCTCTCGAGCTCTGCCGCCGTGAGCCCGACGCGGGCGCTCGTCACATAGAGGGTCCGCAGGTCGGGGCCGCCGAAGGCCGGCATGGTCGGCGAGCGCGCCGGCACCGGATATTCCGCCAAGAGTTCACCATCGGGTGCGTAGCGGCGGATGCGCCCCCCTTGCCACAAGGCGCACCAATAGCACCCCTCCGCGTCGACGGCGGCCCCGTCGGGCCAGCCGCGATCGGGTCCGCGCGAAGCGAAGGTCGCCAACACCTCGGCCTTTCCGGGTGTGCCGGTCGCCGCGTCGAAGGCGTGGCGAAAGACGCTGAGGCGTGGCGTATCGGCATGATACATGACGTCGCCTTGCGGGCTGAAGGCGAGCCCGTTCGAGGTCATCAGCCCTTCCGCCAATTTGGTCAGACGCCCCGCCTCGAAGCGATAGAGGCCGGCCGTGCCCGTGCGCGTCTCGTCGATGGTGCCGACGAAGAAGCGGCCATGCGGATCGCAGCGCCCGTCATTGAATCTCGACGTCGCATGGACTTCCGGATTGGCGGCGAGCTTCTCCATGACGCGCCCTTCCGCATCGAGGCGCCATAGGCCGGTGCGCAGCGCGGCGAGGAAGCCGCCCGAGCGCATGAGGGCGAAGGAGCCGATCTGCTCCGGCATCGGCATCTGCCGCAGCGCTCCTGTCGCCGGATCGAAGCGGCACAGCGCCGGGGCCTTGATGTCGATGAAATACAAGGTCTGCTGTTGCGGCGACCAGACGGGACATTCGCCGAGGGTGGCACGACAATCGAGCACGCAGGTGAAGGGTGATGACGCAGTCACGGCTTGGCGGCGTCGGGCTTGCGAATCGTGCATGGCGGCTCTGTCGATGTCTCTCGGCATGGTCTCGCATTTTGTCCGCCGAGGAAAGCCGTATATTGGTGGCATCGATTGATCTTGGATTGATCTTGGTTCGATCCGGCGGCCGCGAGACGGGAGTTAGGCGATGGTGAGTTGCGCGTGTCCTGGCGATCACGGGCGGGTCGCCGCGGACGGATATGATCCGGTGGCGCGGGTGAAGGCGCTGGAGCAGCTTCTCGTCGAGAAGGGCTATGTCGATCCCGCGGCTCTCGATGTCATTGTCGAGACCTATGCGCATGAAGTCGGCCCCATGAACGGCGCCAAGGTGGTGGCCAAGGCCTGGGCCGACCCGGCCTACCGGCAGCGCCTACTCGCCGACGGCACGGCGGCTTCGGCCGAGCTCGGCTATGGCGGCCGCGGCGGCGAGCATATCGTCGCCGTCGAGAATACCGAGAAGCTCCACAACCTCATCGTCTGCACCTTGTGCTCCTGTTACCCCTGGCCGCTGCTCGGCCTGCCGCCGGTCTGGTACAAATCGCCGCCCTATCGTTCGCGGGCCGTGATCGAGCCGCGCGCCGTGCTCAAGGATTTCGGCGTGACCTTGCCGGAGACGACGGCGATCCGCGTCTGGGATTCGACCGCCGAGACGCGCTATCTCGTGGTGCCGATGCGGCCTGCGGGAACGGAGGGCCTGAGCGAGGAGCGTCTGGTCGGCCTCATCACGCGCGAATCGATGATCGGAACAGGCCTTGCGCTGGCGCCGGCACGGGTGGCGGCATGAACGGCGCCCAAGATCTCGGCGGCGCCATGGGCTTCGGCCCCGTCGAGCATGAGGCGAATGAGCCGGTCTTCCACGCGCCCTGGGAGGCGAGGGCGCTGGCCGTCACCGTCGCGGCGGGAGGCTTGGGCGAATGGAGCATCGATCAAAGCCGACACGCGCGCGAGATCCTGCATCCTGGCCTCTACCTGAATGCCAGCTATTACGAGATCTGGCTGCGCGGCCTGGAAAGGCTGTTGCAGGCGAGGGGGCTGGTCGATGCGCAGGAGCTGGGGAGCGGCCATTCCGCGCGCCCGGCAGCCAAGACCCGTCGCCCACGCGTCGCCGCCGCCGACGTGCCTGAGGTTCTCGCCAAGGGCACGCCCTTCGAGCGCACGCCGCTGGCGCCGGCGCGTTTCGCCATCGGCCAGGGCGTGCGCGCCAAGGTGATGCATCCCGCCGGCCATACGCGCCTGCCGCGTTATGCGCGCGGCAAGGCCGGTGTCGTCGAACGCGTGCATGGCGCCCATATCTTCCCCGACACGAGCGGGCCCGGCACCGGCGAGCCGGTCTGGCTCTACACGGTTGCCTTCCCGTCGCGCGAATTATGGGGCGAGACCGCCGATCCGACGCTCACGGTCAGCATCGAGGCCTTCGAACCCTATCTCGATCCGGCCTGATGCGTCCCGAAACACCCTTCTCGGCTCCCTGGGAAGCGCAGGCCTTCGCACTCGCCGTCGGGCTCAGCGATCAAGGTGTGTTCGAATGGCGCGAATTCTCGGCGGCATTGGGCGCGGAGATCAAGGCAGCCGAAGTGCAGGGGCGTGAGGACAGCTATTATGCGCTATGGCTGGCGGCGCTGGAGAAGCTGCTCGCCGGCAAGGGCGTGGTGAGCGCGGTCGTCCTCGATGCCCGCGAAGCCGCGGTCAGAGAGGCGAGCCTCGTGCCCTCGCATCCCGCGCCTGGGGCCTAGCGCGTGCCCGAGATCAACTTCCCGCGCCTGCCTTGCCAGCTTCGAACATTGGTTTAGGTTGAGCGCGGCCGGCCGCCCGGGGGCGAGGCCAGGCATGAGGAAGACGGAATTTGTCCACGAACGGCGCAGCCTCTGCGACCACACGGCCTGATGCGCGGTCCGGGGGCGCCTTTTCGGCGCTTTTCGATGCTGCCCTTGCGGCGCGAACCCAGGCCTACGCGCCCTATTCCCGTTTCGCTGTGGGCGCGGCCTTGCGCTCCGTGGAGGGCGGCATCTTCGCTGGCTGCAATGTCGAGAATGCCGCCTATCCCATCGGCACCTGCGCCGAAGCAGGCGCCATCGCCGCCATGATTGCGCATGGGCATCACCGGATCGCCGAATGCGTGGTGATCGGCGGCGATGACCAGTTCGTCACGCCATGCGGGGGCTGCCGGCAGCGTTTGCGGGAATTCGCCTCGGGCGAGGTGCTGATACACTGCGCCAAGCCTTCCGGGGCCTCTATCAGCTATACGGTGGCCGCATTGCTGCCAGCTTCATTTGGTCCCGAGCACCTCGCGGAGGCGCGATGACGCGACTTCCTTTGCGGTCGCGCCCATGTCACATGTCGTTGAGGTCACATGTCGTTGAGGTCACATGTCGTCGAGGTCACATGTCGTCAAGCTCACATGTCGCCTCGGCCCATATCCGGCAGGTAAAAGAATAGCATGTATTGCGATCGCGACCCCGAACAGGTGATGGAATTCCTCCGCAAGCGCGGCCTGGAAGCGTCGATCGATGTCGGGCTCGTCACCGGAACGGGCCTCACCAACATCGCCAAGGAGATCGAGAACCCGCTCGACGCGCTCTATGAGGAATTGCCCGGCTTTCCGAAGGCCTCGGTCTCGGGCCATGCCGGGCGCCTGGTGATCGGCAATATCGGGCGCTTGCGGGTGGCTGTGCTGCAGGGACGCTCGCATTATTACGAGAATGGCGACCCTCACGGCATGCGCACCCCGATCGAGGTGCTGCTGCGGCTCGGAGCCCATTCGGTGGTGCTGACGAGCTCGGTCGGCTCGACCAAGGCGCATTTGCGGCCGGGCGCGCTGACGATCGTGACCGATCACATCAACCCGTCGGGCCTGAACCCGTTGCAGGGCGAGCCGGGCGATGCCCGTTTCGTGTCCATGACGGATGCCTATGACCCCGCCTTGCGGCACCGGCTGAAGCGGGCGGCCGCCAACCAGGGAGCGCTGCTCAACGACAGCGTCTATATGTTCACGCCCGGGCCGAGCTTCGAGACGCCGGCCGAAATTCGCATGGCCGGGCTGTTGGGCGCCGACATCGTCGGCATGTCGATCGTGCCTGAGACGATCATCGCCAGGCGCTACGGCCTCAAAGTGGCGGCCATCTGCGCCGTGACCAATCTCGGCGCCGGCATCGAAGGCGCCGTGCCGAGCCATAACGAGACGAAACGCATGGCGGCAACCGCGGCGATCTCGCTCAGGCGCATCTTCGACACCTTCATCAGGACGTTGGACGATGCCTGAGCCAGCTCCTGAGTTCGGCAATATCCGCGACGCCGAACGGGCGCTGGCCTGCCTCGATCTCACCGATCTCGGCGAGGCGGCGACCGAGGACGACGCGCTGCGTCTCTGCGCGGCGGCTGTGGCGCCGCGTCGCGTGGCGGCGGTCTGCCTGTGGCCGCGCTTCGTCGCCGCCGCCAGGCGCCGGCTCGCCGGCAGCGGCGTCAAGGTCGCGACGGTCGCCAATTTCCCCTCCGGCGAGGAGCGCCCCGGCAAGGTGCGCGGCGCGATCCTGGCGATGCTCGACGACGGCGCCGACGAGATCGACATGGTGATCCCCTATCGGCGCCTGATCGCCGGCCGGCCGCGCACGGTGACGACGCTGTTGCGCATGGCGCGGGCGACGATCGGCGCGCGGGCGACCTTCAAGGTGATCCTGGAAACCGGCGAATATCCGAATGAGGGCCTGATCGCCGATGCGGCCCGTCGGGCGATCGGGGAGGGCGCGGACTTCCTCAAGACCTCGACCGGCAAATCCAAGCTCTCCGCGACGCCGCAGGCCGCGCGCCTGCTGCTCGAGGCCGCGCGGGCGGCGGCGCGGCCTGTCGGGGTCAAGATTTCGGGAGGTGTGCGCAGCCTTGCCGATGCCTCGACCTATCTGGCGCTCGCCGACGAGATCATGGGGCCGGCCTGGGTCAAGCCGTCGCATTTCCGCTTCGGGGCGAGCAGCCTACGTGACGCTCTGTTGGCGAGGCTCGGCAACGGAACCCAGGGTTTGGGGGCTCGGGACGAGGCCGGAGCGAGGCGTCATGCGTATTGACCGGTGTCTGCTAGTGCAGCGAATCCTCATGCGCTCCTCGAGCGCAGGCGCGGCCGCATCGGCTTGCGAGCGCGGCGCATGAGCCAGACGCGTCCCTTGAAGCTCAGTTACGACGGCGAATTGGGGCCGCCTCGCGCCTCCAGGCGCGGCGAACCGGCGAGCTTCAATCCGCGCTCCCCGGCGCTGCGGGTCGAATGGCGCAATGCCGCGAGCGAGATCCCGGCCGAGCTATGGGAGCGCTGCTTCCCGTCGCCGCTCGAAGGACCTTGGCTTTATGCGACCCTCGAACAATCGCAGCTCGATGAGCAGTTCAGCTTCGCCTATGCGCTGGTCATGCGCGGCGATGCGGTCATCGCGATCGCGCCGGTGTTCACCGCGATCTTGCCGATTTCACTGATCGTGCCAAGCTTCGTGGACAAGGCCTTCCGGCTCGGCGGGCGCCTTCTCGAGCCTCTGCGCTTCCAGAAGACCTTGTTCGTCGGCTCGCCCTGCTCCGATGAAGGCAGCGTCGGCACCGTGCCGGGAGTGACGCTCGCCGATGTTGCCCCGACGCTGCAGCGCGCCGTCTGGGAGCGGGCGCGCCAATGCGGTGCGGCGAGCTTGGTATGGAAGGATTTCCCCGAAGCCTGTTGGCCGGCCTTGCGCGGCATCGCGCGCCAAGCGGGCCTCGGCGAGGCGGTGAGCTATCCCGGCACGCGCATCTTGAACATCGATGGCGGCTTCGAGGCTTATCTGCAGCGCCTGACCGGAAACCGGCGTCACAATCTGCGCAAGAAGCTGCGCCAGTCCCGCAGCCATGTCGATATCGAGACCGAGATCCTGTCTGAGGTCGACGATGCCGTGATCGAGGAGGTCTGGGGCCTGTTCCAGAACACGTATGGCCGGGCGACCACCAAGTTCGAACGCCTGACCCGGAGGTTCTGGGAAATCGTGACGCGTCAGCCGCAAAGCCGGCTGATCGTGCTGCGCGAGCGCAAGAGCCGCAAGGCCGTCGCCTTCATGCTGGTGATCTTGCAGGGCAGGCGCGCCATCAACAAATTCATCGGCATCGACTATGATCTCGGCGACAAGGCCTATCTGTATTTCCGGCTCTGGGAAGAGTTCATGCGCTTCGCCATGAGCGCGGGCGCGCAGGAAGTCCAGAGCGGCCAGACCGGCTATCGCGCCAAGCTCGATGTCGGGCACGAATTGGTGCCGTTGAGCAATTTCTTCCGCTACCGCAACCCGGTGATCCAGATGATCGCCTCCTTCGTGGCGAAGCGCATCTCCTGGAATTCCCTCGACGAGAATCTCGAGCGGGCCGCCCAGTCGCGCGGCTGGCGCAAGCCGAGCGGCGGCGCCCGAGACTGAGGCCGAGCGGCTCCTTCTCCCCGCTTGCGGGGAGAAGGCGGGGATGAGGGGCCAGGTGATTAGCAAGAACTTGGTGAGTGCGAGCCGGCGCTGCGGCTCATCACCCAGCCCCTCACCCGGATCACTCGCTGCGCTCGTGCTCCGACCTCTCCCCGCAAGCGGGGCGAGGTAAAGGCCGCTCAGGCCGCGGGGGCTGCTGCGGCGCCTTCGGCGGCGGCGGCCTTGGCGGCGGCGCGCTCCTTGGCCTTGGTGCCGGGCACGGCCTTGTTCGGGTTGTTGCGCGGGGCGCGCTTCAGCACGCCTTCGGCATCGAGGAAGCGCAGCACGCGATCGGTGGGCTGCGCCCCCTTCGCCATCCAGGCCTTGGCCTTCTCGATGTCGAGCTCGACGCGCTTGGTCGGGCCGTCCTTGGCCAGCATCGGGTTGTAGGTGCCGATCTTCTCAATGAAGCGGCCGTCGCGCGGGGCGCGCGCATCGGCGACGACGATGGCGTAGAAGGGGCGCTTCTTGGCGCCGCGGCGGGTCAGGCGGATCTTCAGCGACATGGGTTTCTCCTTGAATGTCGAGTAGTCAGGTTGGAATGTCGAGTAGTCAGGGTTGGAATGTCGAATAGTCGGGGTCGGAATGTCGAATGATCAGGCTCGGCGGGGTTCGAAGAGCGCGCTCATTTCTTGCGTCCCCCGAACGGGTTGAAGCCGCCGGGCAGGCCCGGAAAGCCGCCTCCTAACCCTGGTAGCTTGGTTCCGAGCCCCGGAAGCGAGGGCGATTTCGCCGTGCCGATGAGGCCGGGCGGCGGCGCGGCGGGAATGCGCGGGGCGGAGCCCGCACCATTCGGCACCGAGGCGCCAGGCGTGCCCGGGAAGCCCGCCGGCAATTGTCCGCCCAGCTGCTGCTTGATGGTTTCGAGCTGCTCGGGCGTGAGCTTCGAGAGGTCGAGGCCGGCGAGCGGATCGGCGCCGCCGCCGAGGCCGAACATCGAGGCCATCTTGCCCATCATGCCGCCCTTGCCGCGGCCCATCATCTTCATCATGTCCGCCATCTGGCGGTGCATCTTGAGCAGGCGGTTGATGTGCTCGGGCGTCGTGCCTGAGCCGGCCGCGATGCGGCGCTTGCGGGAGGCCTTGAGGATATCCGGATTGGCGCGCTCCTGCGGCGTCATCGAATCGATGATGGCGACCTGGCGCTTGACCATGCGATCGTCGATGCCGGCATTGGCGATCTGGTCCTTCATCTTGGCGATGCCGGGGATCATGCCCATGATGCCGCCCATGCCGCCGAGCTTCGCCATCTGGGTGAGCTGCTCGCGCAGATCGGTGAGGTCGAAGCGGCCCTTGCGCATCTTCTCGGCGATGGCGAGCGCCTTGTCGTGATCGATGGTCTCCGCGGCTTTCTCGACCAGCGAGACGATATCGCCCATGCCGAGGATGCGGTTCGCGATGCGCGAGGGGTGGAAATCCTCGAGCGCATCGACCTTCTCGCCGACGCCCATCAGCTTGATCGGCTTGCCGGTGACGGCACGCATCGACAACGCCGCGCCCCCGCGCCCATCGCCGTCGATGCGGGTGAGCACGATGCCGGTGAGGTCGAGCCGGCCTTCGAAGGCGCGCGCCGTGTTGACGGCGTCCTGGCCGGTCAGCGCATCCGCGACGAGCAGCGTCTCATGCGGATTGGTCGCAGCCTTCACTTGCGCCGCTTCATCCATCAGCTCGTCATCGACCGTGGTGCGGCCGGCCGTGTCGAGCATGACCACGTCATAGCCGCCGAGCCTTGCCGCCTCGACGGCGCGCCGCGCGATCTGCACGGCGTTCTGGCCGGCCATGATCGGCAAGGTGTCGACGCCGACCTGCTGGCCGAGCACGGCGAGCTGCTCCATGGCGGCCGGGCGGCGCGTGTCGAGCGAAGCCATCAGCACGCGCTTGCCCTGGCGTTCGGTCAGGCGCTTGGCGATCTTGGCCGTGGTCGTGGTCTTGCCCGAGCCCTGCAGGCCGACCATCAGGATCGGCACGGGCGGCACGGCATTCAGCGAAATCGGTTCCGCCTCGGCGCCGAGCGTGTCGACGAGCGTGTCGTGCACGATCTTGACGACCATCTGGCCGGGGGTGACCGATTTGACCACCTCGGCGCCGACAGCGCGCGCCCGCACCTTGTCGGTGAAGGAGCGCACCACGTCGAGCGCCACATCCGCCTCGAGCAGGGCCCGGCGCACTTCGCGCAGCGCCTCCGCGACATCGGCGTCAGTCAGCGCGCCGCGGCGCGTGAGCTTGTCGAGGATGCCGGAGAGGCGGGAGGAAAGGCCGTCGAACATGAGCGATCTCAGGGCGAATGGTTAAGGGCGAATAGCGAGTAGCGAATGGCGAGTAGAGCACGAATGCACGAAAGTGGGCCTGCACAGCGACATTCCGTACTTCCTATTCGCTACTCGCCACTCGCTATTCGCCATTAGAACTCGCCACTCGCTATTCGCCATTAGAACTCGCCACTCACAATTCGCCATTACAGCGTCTTGTTGTCGGCATGGCGGTCGATGCCGAGATCGCGCAAGGCGGCGTCGAACATGGTCACGGCGCGCTCGAACTTGTCGCGGCAGCCGGTGTTGCAGAAGCCCACCACGGCGCCGCGATAGCGCGTCAGCGAATCCGCTGCGATCGGCTTGCCCGACCAGGGGCAGGCCGCATTGATGGCATCCTCGATCTTCAGGCTCCGCATTCTCGATCTCCTTGCGAGTATCCTCACTCGCCGAGGTCAATCCAAAATCTCGTCAAATCCAAGGTCTCGCGAAAGACTCGCAAAATCCACGTTTCGACGCTCGCCCAAAGCACTTTAACGCCCGAGAGCGCCACGCGCTGTCGGACGTTGACCTCCGGGCTCCCGGCCGAATGGCCATGTCCCGGGTAGCGGCTCGAAGGCTCGCGCTCGTCGATTTCAGGCGTTCGCCTACGCCGAAGGGGGGCATAAGTCAATGTTGAGCCTCTTCCCGGTCTTCCCGGCAAGGGTTGGCAATGGGGGGCGCCATGCCTAAATGCTCGGGACATCTCCGCGAGGGCTCCCCATGACCGATGCATCTGCGGCCAAAGCGCTCATCATCGGCGTCGGCGATGGGCTCTCGGCCTCGCTGGCACGCCTCCTGGCTCGCGAAGGCTACACCCTCGCGCTCGCCTCGCGCGATACGGCTAAGCTCAAAGCTCTCGCCGCCGAGACCAAGGCGAGCACGCATCGCTGCGATGCGTCGGATCCGGCAGAGGTCGAAGCCTTGTTCAAGGCGGTCGGCGACCTCGATGTCATGATCTACAATCCGTCGTATCGGGTGCGCGGCCCGCTCGTCGAGCTCGACCCCGCCGAGGTCAAGCGCACGCTCGAGATCACGGCCTTCGGTGCCTTCCTCGCCGGCCAGCAGGCGGCGCGCTCCATGCTCAAGCGCCGCAAGGGCGTGATCATCTTCACCGGCGCCTCGGCCGGCGTGAAGGGATACCCGCTCTCCGCTCCCTTTGCGATGGGCAAGTTCGCGCTGCGCGGCCTCGCCCAATCGATGGCGCGCGAGTTGCACCCGCAAGGCGTGCATATCGCCCATGTGGTGGTCGATGGCGGCATCCGTTCGGCGCGCCGGCCAGATCCCGAGGGGCGCGACGCCATGCTCGATCCGGATTCGATCGCCGAGAGCTATCTCCACCTGATCCGCCAGAAGCGCGACTCATGGTCTTGGGAGATCGAGGTCAGGCCCTGGGGCGAGACTTTCTGATGCAGGATCACCTTCTGATGCAGGATCGTATGGGGTCTTGGGCGTGAAGATCGAGATCCTTTCCGACAAGGCGGCGCTGGGTGAAGCCGCCGCGGCCGCCGGCATCGCCGCCATCCGCGCCGCGATCGCCGAGCGCGATGAGGCCACCATCTTCGTCGCGACCGGCATGAGCCAGTTCGAGATGCTGGGGCGTCTCGTCTCGGCCGAGGGCATCGACTGGTCGAAGGTGACGGCCTTCCATCTCGACGAATATGTCGGCCTCGCCTCTGACCACCAGGCGAGCTTTCGCCGTTATCTGCGCGAGCGCTTCGTCGCACCGCTGCCGCGGCTGAAGGCCTTCATCCCGGTCGAGGGCGATGCCGCCGACACGCAAGCCGAGCTCGCGCGGCTCAACGGCCTCCTCGCCGGCCGTGAGGTCGATGTCGGCTTTGCCGGCATCGGTGAGAATTGCCATCTCGCCTTCAACGATCCGCCGGCGGACTTCACCGCCGAGGCGCCCTATCTCCTGGTCGAGCTCGACGAGGCCTGCCGGCGCCAGCAATTGGGGGAGGGCTGGTTCGCGACGCTCGCCGATGTGCCGCGCCGCGCCATCTCGATGAGCATCAGCCAGATCCTGAAAGCCCAGCGCCTGATCATCAGCGTGCCGGATGCCCGCAAGGCAAAGGCCGTGCAGGCGGCCGTCGAAGGCGAGGTGTCGCCGCTCTTTCCGGCCTCGATCCTGCAGCGCCATGCGGATTGCAGCCTCTTCCTCGATCCGCCCGCCGCATCCTTGCTGGCGCGCTCGTGACGGCTCAAGGCAAAGACGCGAGGCTGACGCCAAGGGTGACGGCGGGCCTGTTCGACCTGCAGGTCAACGGCTTCGCGGGCGTCGATTTCAACGACCCCGCCATCACGGCCGAGGCCCTGGACGAGGCGCTCGAGGCGATGCGCCGCACCGGCGTCACGCTCTGCCTGCCGACCATCATCACGGCGAGGCCTGGCGAGCTCGCGGCGCGCCTCGAAGCCCTCGATCGCGCCGTGGCGGCGAGCCGGCTAGGCCCTGCCATGTGCCCGGGTTTTCACCTCGAAGGCCCGTTCCTGAACCCGGCCGAAGGCTATCGCGGCTGTCATCCGCACGAGGCGATGACGGCTGCCGACCCCGCTTTGATCGCCAGGCTCGAGAGAAACCTGTCGCGCCCCATCCTGCTGATCACGCTCGCGCCCGAGATCGACGGCGCGCTGGAGCTGATCGCCGCAGCGGCCGCAGGCGGCAAGGTCACGGCCATTGGCCACAGCGCCGCTACGGGCGAGATCCTGGCGCGCGCCGTCGCGGCCGGGCTGAAGCTGTCGACCCATCTCGGCAATGGCGTGCTGCGCCAATTGCACAAATTCGACAACACCATCTTCGCCCAGCTGGCCGAGGATCGCCTAGTTGCCGATTTCATCGCCGACGGCATCCATGTCCCACCGCATGCCCTGAAGGTCATGCTGCGGGCGAAAGGCTTCGAGCGCACCATCCTGACGACGGATGCCGTCTCCGCCGCGGCTGCTCCGCCCGGCAGCCACCCCTTCGCCGGTTTCACCGTCGAGCGCGATGCCGACGGCTCGGTGCATCTGCCGGGGCAGGCGACGCTCGCCGGCTCATCCCTCACCCTCGATGACGCGGTACGCAATGTCGTGAACTGGGGCCTGGCGAGCTTCGAAGAGGCGATCGCCATGGCCTCGACCCATCCGCGCCGGCTGATGGCGCCGAGCTTCGCTGCCCATGGGCTTGCGCCCGGATCGGGCCGGGTGACCTGGTCACAGGCGATGCAGGTCGAGACGGCGGAGCTGGAGGGGAGTTGAGGCATCCGACAGTCGTGCGCCTCCTTCTCCCGCCCTTTCGCGGGAGAAGGTGCCCGAACGCAGTGAGGGCGGATGAGGGACGCCGGTGAAGCGCTCAACCGTCCCTCACCCGATCTCGCTTCGCTCGACCACCCTCTCCCGCGCGAAGAGCGCGGGAGAGGGAAGAGAGCGCACAGCGGCCAGGGCCACTATCCGCGCCCGGCGCCCCCCGCATCCGCAACCGAAAACCCGGCGACGCGCTTATAGCTCTCCGACAAGGCGCGCAGCTCGTCCTGGGTGATGAAATCGTCGAGATTGGCGAAGGGGCGGTCGCCCACCAGCTCCTCGACCTTGATGTTGATGAAATCCGGCGGATGCTCGCGATTGGTGCGCACTACCTTGGCGGTCGCCTCGCGCCGCTCCGCCTCATAGGCCAGGAACGCCTGCTGCGGATCGGCCTCGCGCCGCAGGCAATCGGCGAGCACGCGGGCATCGATGACGGCCTGCGCCGAGCCGTTCGAGCCGCGCGGATACATCGGATGGGCGGCATCGCCCGCGAGCGTCACCCGCCCAAAGCTCCAGCGGCCGACCGGATCCTTGTCGACCATCGGATATTCGAGCAGCAGCTCGGCATTGCGGATCATCTCGGGCACGTCGAGCCAGTCGAAGCGGAAGCCCTCATAGAGATGGATGAAGTCGTCGATATTGCCCGGCTCGTTCCAGTCGTTCTTGACGAATGAGGAGCTCTTGATCTCGGTCGTCCAGTTGATGAGCTGATTGCCCTCGCCGTCCACATCATCGATGATCGGATAGATGACGATCTTGCCGGTCAGGATCGAGCCGATCCGCAGATAGGAACGCCCGGTCAAGATGGGCTTGCGGCGCGTCACGCCGCGCCAGGTGTTGATGCCGGCGAAGGCGAGCTCTTCTTGCGGGTAGAACTGCCGGCGAATGGCGGAATTGACGCCGTCGCAGGCGATGACTGCGTGGGCGTGCACCGAGGCGATCTTGCGTCCGGTCGATGTCCTGCAGAGATGCAGCGTCGCGCCATGCTCGTCCTGCTCGACGCCGACGCAGTCGCGATCGGTGATCACATGCTCGGCGCCCAGCCGCTCGCGGGCCGCCTCGTAGAGCACGCGATGCAGGCGGCCGCGATGCAGGCCGATCTCGGGGGAGGCGTAGCCCGCGAGCTTGCCGCGCGGCTCCTTGTAGATCAGCTGGCCGAAGCGGTTGAAGAAGCAGCTCTCGCGGTTCTCGATGCCTTGCGCCAGCAGCTTGCCGCCGAGGCCGAGCGCCTCGAATTCGCGCATCCCATGCGGCAGCACCGTGATGCCGACACCGAGCTCCTTGATCTCGGGCGCGCGCTCGTAAACGTCGGAAGCGATGCCGCGCTGATGCAGGTCGAGCGCCAGGGTCAAGCCGCAAATGCCGCCGCCGACGATGGCGATCCTGCGGGGCGCTTGCGTGTTCCGATCGGTCATTTGAACCCCTGCTGCTTCGCCATTACTCAAACCACGCATACTTTACAATTCATCAGACGTCTGTCAATTTGGCCGTGTCGGCGCGCCAGGATGCAGCCGCAGCGCCGCAGAGGCCGGCCGTGAGAGCCGCCCGGGCGACGAGGTGAGGGGAGGCCGGCTATGAGACCCACCCGCTACGAATTCTTGATCGTCGGCTTGCTCACCTTGTTCTGGGGCACTGTCGGCCTCAACCGCTTCGGCATCGGCATGATCTTTCCGGTGATCGTGCCGGAGTTCCAGCTGGCGGGCTGGCAGATGGGCTTCTTGATCTCCGGCACCTCCGTGACCTGGGCGATCGCGAGCTGGATCGGCGGCTACTTGTCGGATCGCCATGGGCGGCGGCGGGTGCTGCTGCCGGCCGTCGGCTTCGTCGGGCTGATGACCGGTGCGATGGGGCTCGCGCAAGGCTTCCTGTCGATGTTCCTCGTCCGCGACCTGTTGGGTATCGGCGACGGGGTCGGCTGGTCGGTCGGCCAGGCGACCATCAACGAGGAATCGGCGCCGCATCGGCGCGGCATCAATCAGGCGATCTTCACCCTCGGCTATACGCTGATCGGCGTCGGCCTCGGGGCCTACATCATCACCCGCATGACCAACTGGCTCGGCTGGCGCGCCGTCTTCCCGCTCATCGGCCTCGTCACCTTGCTGATCTTTGCCGCCTTGAGCCTCGTCATGCGCGAGCCGCCGTCGCGCCGCGAGGCGACCGCCGATTGGCGGAGCGCGCTTGGCCTTTTGCGCAATCCTTCGCTCGTCTTCATCACCGTCGCGGGCTGCGCCGTTCTCTCCTGGCTGCAGATCTGCGTCGGCTTCAACGTCCTCTACCTCACGAAGATCCGCGGCTTCGACCTGGTCGATGCCGGCCTCGTCGCTTCGGGCTGGGGCTTCGCCGGCGCCGCCGGGCAGATCCTGGTGCCGCTCGCCTCCGACCATTTCGGACGCCGCCCGGTTGTCTTCGTGAGCGCCCTCGCAAGCGCCGCGGCGCTCGCCCTCTATCTCGCCGGAGGCTATGGCTTTTGGCCGATCTTCGCCCTCATGATGATCTGCGGGTTCTGCGGCTTCGGCCTACTGCCGGTGGTGCTCGCGACTTGCGTGAGTGAGACCGTCTCGGACGAGATCAGGGGCGCGGCGCTCGGCATGACCAATTTCTTCGGCGTGATCATCGGCACCACCCTCATGCCGCTCGTCGGCGGTGTGCTTGTCGACCTCGTCAGCCTCACCGCCACTCTGGGAATCGCGGTCGTGGCGCAACTCGTCGTCGCGGCATCGATGCTGATGATCAAGGAGACAGCGCCGCGCATCGTCGCGAGCGGGGAGTGGCGAATAGCGAGTAGCCAGTAGCGAATAGAGAATAGAGAATAGAGAATAGAGAATAGAGAAATAATGAGCTAAATATCTTATATTAATTATGTTGCCAATATTTTGATACATTCTACTAACTACTAACTACTAAAACTACTAACTACTAACTACTCGCTACTCGCTACTCGCTACTCGCTACTCGCCATTCACTCCTCACTCCCACCAGGATAAGCCATGAGTAACCGATCCGCCGCGCATTATTTTCTCGAAGGTCTCACCGAGCTCGGCATCGACTACATTTTCGCCAATCTCGGCACGGATCACGTCTCGATCATCGAGGAGATGGCCCGCTGGGACCAGGAAGGGCGCCCGCATCCGCAGGTCATCTTGTGCCCGCATGAGACGGTCGCGGTGCATATGGCGGGCGGCTATGCGCTGGCGACCGGGCGCGGCCAGGCCGTCCTCGTGCATGTCGATGCTGGCACGGCGAATGCCGCGATGGCGATGCAGAACCTGTTCCGCTATCGCCTTCCGGTGCTGCTGATGGCCGGGCGTGCGCCCTATACGCTGCGCGGCGAGCTGCCGGGGTCGCGCGACGCCTATGTGCATTTCGTGCAGGATCCCTTCGACATTGCGAGCATCGTGCGCCCCTATGTGAAATGGGAATATTCGCTGCCCTCCGGCGTCGTCGCCAAGGAGGCCCTGCGCCGCGGCCACGCCTTCATGCAGAGCGATCCGCCGGGACCGGTCTACATGATGCTGCCGCGCGAGACCTTGGCCGAGACCATCGAAGGCCAGGCCATGCCCGGCTTTCCCGAGGCGAAATACGGCCCGGTGCAGGTCGGGGGCGTCGAGCCGGCGCGCGCCGAAGCCTTCGCCGAGGCGCTGATGGCGGCCAAGCACCCGATCGCCATCACCGCCTATCTCGGCCGCAAGCCGGAGGCGGTGGCGGTCCTCGATGCATTGGCGCGCGAATGCGGCATCCGCGTCGTCGAGCATAACGGGCTCGATCTCAACATCCCCCATGACTCGCCCTGCTTTGCGGGCTTTGATCCGGTCGCCGCGATGGAGGGCGCCGATCTCGGCCTGCTCCTCGACGTCGATGTGCCGTTCCTGCCGAAATATGCGCCGC
Organism: Rhizobiales bacterium GAS188; assembly: GCA_900104855.1. NCBI lineage: Bacteria > Pseudomonadati > Pseudomonadota > Alphaproteobacteria > Hyphomicrobiales > Rhizobiales bacterium GAS188. Next base: position 571,886 of record FNSS01000001.1, on the reverse strand, counting down.
GCGCTGCGCAGATGCGCTGGCTGCAGGTCGATATCGATCCGCTGAAGGCCGATTTCCCGATGTGGGGCTTTGCGACCGATATGCGCATCCAGGGCGATTGCACCATTGTGCTGCGCCAGGTGCTGGAGATCGTGCAGGCCCGCGCCGGCGCCGCCTATCGCCAAGAGGCCGCCGCGCGCCTCGCGAGCTTCGCGCCGGCGCGTGAGGCGCGCCGCCAGCGCCTCGCCGCCGCTGCCGCCAAGCTAGGCGAAAGCGATGCCATCTCGCCAGATTATCTGTGCGCGGTGCTCGCCGGCAAGCTCGGCGCGGACGATATCGTCCTCAATGAATCGATCCGCAACACGCTCTCCGTGCAGGAGCAGATCCCGCGCACGAGGCCGCGGAGCTATGTGGGTCTCGGCGGCGCCGGCCTCGGCTATAGCGGCGGCATGGCGCTCGGCATCAAGCTCGCACGTCCGGATCGCCGCGTGGTGCAGATCATCGGCGACGGCTCCTTCCATTTCTCGGCGCCTGATTCCGTCTACGCGGCCGCCCAGCATTACCAGCTGCCGATCTTCACCATCGTGCTCGATAATCGCGGCTGGCAGGCGGTCAAATCCTCGACCTTGCGGGTCTATCCGAAGGGCGCGGCGGCCGAGAGCGACAAGTTCCTGGCGAGCCTCGAAAGTGGCCGCCAGGGCGAGGAGCGGCGCTTCGAGGAGGTGGCCCGTGCCTTCGGCGCCTATGGCGAATGCGTGCGCGATCCTGAGGATGTCTCCGCCGCCATCGACCGTTGCCTCGCGGCGCTCGATGATGGCCGGGCCGCCGTGCTGACGGTGCGCGTCACCCCGCTTTAGCTTGGCGCTACGCCTTGGCCGGCATCAGCTGGAGCTTGCTGCGTCCGGGCAATCCCATGCCGGCGATCGCGGCGGCAAGCGACAGGACCGCCGAGACGCCGATCCCCGGCACGAACCCGGCGCTGAACGCCTGGGGAGAGCCGAAGCTGCCGGTCTCGGCGAACACTGCGACCAGGATCGCGATCCCGGACACGCCGCCGAGGAAGCGGAACATGTTGAAGATGCCGGAGGCCTTGCCGATTTCGGCTTTGGCGACCGCGCTCATGGCGGCGTTCTGGGCGGCGGGCATCGCCATCGAGACGCCGGAGCCCGCCAGGATCAACGGAATGATGAGCTTCCCATAGGCGAGATCGGGCGTAGCGATCAGCCCGATCCATGCCATTCCGACGGCTTGCAAGGTGAGCCCGCAGACGACGAGCGGTCGTTCGCCGATCCGGTTGACGAGGCCGCCGGCGAGCGGCGCCACCACGAACAGCGTCGCGGTCCAGGGCAGCAGCCGCAAGCCGGCGCCGAGCGGCCCATTGCCCTGCGCGACCTGCAGGAATAGCGGCAGGAAGAACACGACGCCGTACATCGCGGCGTAGAAGAGGAAGCTCGCGCCGATCGCCGAGGAGAAGCTGCGGGAGCGGAAGAAGCGCATCGGCACCATCGGCTCGGCGGAACCGAGCTCGAAGCGGATGAAGGCGATGGCGAGGAGCGCGCCTGCGGCCATCGCGATGAGCACCTCGGGGCTGGTCCAGCCCGCGCGGTTGCCGCGCATCAGCCCCCAGACGATCCCGAGCGCCGCGCCGGTCACCAGCGCCACGCCCGCAAAGTCGATGCTGGTGCCCGGCCCGAAGCTCTCCTCGATGCGCATGCGAATGAGCGCAATGACGATGAAGCCGAGCGGCAGGTTGATCCAGAAGATCCACTGCCAGGTCAAGCCCTCGACGACCGCGCCGCCGAGCACCGGGCCCACAATGAGGGCAAGTCCGATGAGGCCGCTATAGATTCCGAGCGCCTTGCCTCGCTCCTGGGGAGGGTAGGCTGCGCTCAGGAGCGCCATGGCGAGCGGCATCACCAGCGCCGCGCCGGCGCCCTGGGCGGCCCGCGCCGCGACCAGCCAATAGGCATTCCCGGCGAGCGCGCAGCCGGCCGAGGCCGCGACGAAGATGGCGAGGCCGAGCGTGAACATGCGCTTTCGCCCGAAGCGGTCGCCGAGTGCTGCGCCGGTCAGGAGCAGCACCGCGAAGCTCAGATTATAGGCATTCACCGTCCACTCCAGCACCTCGATCGAAGCGCCGAGATCGATCCGGATGGCGCTCAAGGCGGTCGTGACGACCATGGCGTCGAGGATGACGATGAAGGACGCAGCCGAAGTGAGGGCCAGCACCCAGCGCTTCGTCGTGATCTCGTTCGATGCATTCATGATGTTTCGCCTCCTACGCCGCAGCCGTATCGCGTGCCGACGCCTTGCCCTTGGCGACAGGGTTGTCGACGTAGCGATCATGGTGGCGGATCCAGGCCATAGGGAACGGCAATTGCGCTTCGTCGCGGCCCTTCGGCGTGAGGTCGAGATAGGCGTAGGTGCCGATCAACGGTTCGGCGCCGCGCGCATAGCAGGAATAGGTGTGGAAGACCTCGCCGGCCGCATCCTTGTAGAAGACGCTGGCGCCCGGAGCTTCTTCGCGCGGGAACGCGTTCAGGCCGTAATTGTAGTCGAACTCGCCCTTCGTCATTTCGTCCTTGGTGAAGGACACGCGATAATCGGCGTTGAAACCGTTGTCGTGGGACGAGACCCATGTGAAGCGCCAGCCCATGCGCTTCCTGAAGGCTTCGATCTCAGGCAAGGTCGCACGCGACACGGCAACCAGCGTCACATCGCGGTGTTCGAGATGCACGAGGGCACTGTCGAACTGGTCGGCGATGAGGGAGCAGCTCGGGCAGCCTTGCTGCCATCCGGGCCCGAACATGAAGTGATAGATGATCAGCTGGCTGCGGCCGTCGAAGAGATCGGCGAGCGCCACAGGCCCGTTCGGACCGTCGAACACATAGGGCTTTTCGACCTTCACCCAGGGGAGGGCGCGACGCTCGGCGTTCAATCGGTCCCGCTGCCGCGTGAGCTTCTTTTCCTTGTACAAGAGCTCCCTGCGAGCCGTGAGCCATTCGTCTCGGGAAACGATCGGGTTGTTGTGCATCATGCGATCTCCGTCCGGGGTGACGCTCATGCGGGTCGCCGATTGCGACCTCTCGACGGTGAGACGAATGGTGGGAGCGAAAAGATTCGCGGCGAGGCGAATATTTTCCGAATCCTTTTGGCAGCCTCGAACGTCTTCATCAGGAAGGCGGTTGGCGGGAGGGCAGGGGCTCTCGTGCCGGCGGCCGGCGGATTTCACTTGCGCCGCGCCGATGGCGGCGGCGCGATCCTGGGAGAATGCTGATGAAACAGGCCCTGATACGCTATAAGACGAAGCCCGAGAGGGTGCAGGAGAATGAGCGCCTGATCGAGAAGGTGTTCGAGGAATTGCGGGCCACCTCGCCGCAAGACGTCCGCTATCTGGCCTTGAAGCTCGGCGATGGCAGCTTCGTGCATATCGTGTTCGAGAGCGAGGAGGGCGCGGGCCGGCTTCCAGAGCTCGAAGCCTTTCGATCCTTCCGCAGCGGCATCAAGGAGCGTTGCCTCGAGCAGCCGCTGGCGAATGACGCGACCGTCATCGGCAATTATCGGATGCTTGGTGAGTGAGATATTTGGCGAATGACGTGTCGATTGCATAAATTAGCTGATGCTCGGCGTGCTGGCGGCCGCCTCGCATCCGGCGACCGGATCGCCGCCATGGCTGATGAGGGCTCATGAGCGGAACCGCGACCGGCCTCCAAGGAGCGCATAACCAGGAAGCTCGCAACGGTCTCGACCGGCTTCTGGGCGAGTTGCGGCCGAAGCTGCATCGCTACTGCGCCCGCATGACCGGTTCGGTGGTCGATGGCGAGGATGTGGTCCAGGAGGCGCTGGTGAAGGCGATCGAGGCCTTCGCCAAGGCGGGACCGCTCGCCAATCCGGAAGGTTGGCTGTTTCGCATCGCGCATAATGCGGCACTGGATTTCCTGCGGCGCCGGGCCCGGCAGGAGGCCATCTACTCCGATGAGGATCCCGACATGATCGTCGACCCTTCAAGGGCAACGGAGGATCGCCAGGTCGCGGCCACGAGCTTGCGCGCCTTCATGCGGCTCCCGGTCACGCAACGCTCGAGCGTCATCCTCATGGACGTGCTCGGCTATTCGCTGCAGGAGATCGGCTCGGTCACCGAGAGCAGCCTCCCGACCGTCAAGGCCGCCTTGCATCGTGGGCGCGAACGCCTGCGCGAGCTCGCAAACGAGCCCGATGATCTTCCCGTTCCCGCATTGGCCGAACCCGAGCGCTCGCTGCTGTCGGCCTATGTCGACCGCTTCAACGCACGCGACTTCGACACGATCCGCGACATGCTCGCCGACGAAGTTCGCCTCGAGCTCGTCAACCGGCTTCGACTCCAGGGCGCCAAGGCAGTGGGCAACTACTTCCACAATTATTCGCGCATTCCGGATTGGCATCTCGTCGGGGGCTTCGTCGACAGGCGCCCGGCTCTGCTGGTGCTCGACCCCAGCGATCCGGCCGGCGCGCCGAGCTATTTCGTTCTCCTGGAATGGGCCGATGACAGGATCGGGACTATCCGCGATTTCCGCTATGCGCGCTACGCGATCGAGGGCGCGGAGGTGTATGTGCCGGGGTGAGGCCGGGTTGCGCGCGCCGTGCGCCGGGCGCGTCCACCTCTCCCCTTGTGGGAGAGGTCGATCCGAGCCGCCAGGCGAGGAGCGGGTGAGGGGGGCAGCGCCGACCCCGGGCGGACCGACCAATAGGCAATAGAGGCAAGCTTCGCGCCGGGATGGACGCCCTGGCCCGGCTCTCGACGGCAGCAGCTGCCCCCCTCACCCGGAGCCTTCGCTTCGCTCAGGCTCCGACCTCTCCCGCAAGGGGAGAGGTGGGCGCCGGCGCAGCCCATCCGCCTCAAGCATAGCTCGCGCTCGTCGCGGTGACGTTCTCTCCGCCGCGCGCTGCCTCGACGCAGGCCGCGACATCCGTCACATAGGCCTCGCGCGCCTGCGCATGATGCAGCGACAGCATCAGGTGCAGGCTCGGCGGGGTGCGCACCATGCCGGGCAGCCAGCCGCGCTGACCCATCAGGGTCGCGACCTTGCCCATATCGACATCGTCGCAGCCGAAGGCGATGTTGGCGAGCGCCGCCAGTCTACTTAGTTCGTGTCCTGATATGCCCCAAAAGCCTGGCAGTGGCGGCATCGAAAAACATAGGCTGTGGGGCCGTGATCCCGATCAAGCGCCTTGAGGAGCTCCTGCCAGGCATCTCCCTTCAATCCCGTCGATTCCCGCAATTTCGGAATTGCCTCAGGCCATTTGGACTCCAGTTCCTTTCGGCCGGCCTGCCCCAGGAATACGCCGGCATCGTCACAACAGGTGAACCATTGCTCCTGCTGCCAGCCACCAAATCCGGGCGTTCGCTGGCAAACTTCGCTCACAATCTCCGGGCTCACATCCGACACATCCGGGAAACTTCCACCGGGAACGCTGGCATCGTCGTGAAATGTCACACCCAGTTTGTCATGTGCACTGCCATCCGCAATGCACCACGGGCAAATGCAGCTATCGTAATCCTCTTCGGCATAAACCGGGCCGCAATAGATATAGCCGCGCTCCCTTCCGCACACGACGCACTCGTTGGAGGAACTGACAATTGATCCCGTTGCCAGTGGGTCCAGATGATATTTGAATGTCGGAAGCAACTCAGACGGCATGTTGGGGACGTTCCGTTTGATGTTGAATTTCGGCGCCGCGGCTCTGGTGGGTTGAACGTTAAGCTGCCCTGGCTGCCGGGACAACAGGCCGTTCGGTGAGACCATCTCGATGAGCTTGAAGAGCGGTTCGAGCTCGTCAACCGGCTTCGACTGCACGACGCCAAGCAAGTGGGCAATTACTTCAACAATTATTCGCGCATTCCGGATTGGCATCTCGTCGGGGGCTTCGTCGACAGGCGCCCGGCTCTGCTGGTGCTCGACCCCAGCGATCCGGCCGGCGCGCCGAGCTATTTCGTTCTCCTGGAATGGGCCGATGACAGGATCGGGACTATCCGCGATTTCCGCTATGCGCGCTACGCGATCGAGGGCGCGGAGGTGTATGTGCCGGGGTGAGGCCGGGTTGCGCGCGCCGTGCGCCGGGCGCGTCCACCTCTCCCCTTGTGGGAGAGGTCGATCCGAGCCGCCAGGCGAGGAGCGGGTGAGGGGGGCAGCGCCGACCCCGGGCGGACCGACCAATAGGCAATAGAGGCAAGCTTCGCGCCGGGATGGACGCCCTGGCCCGGCTCTCGACGGCAGCAGCTGCCCCCCTCACCCGGAGCCTTCGCTTCGCTCAGGCTCCGACCTCTCCCGCAAGGGGAGAGGTGGGCGCCGGCGCAGCCCATCCGCCTCAAGCATAGCTCGCGCTCGTCGCGGTGACGTTCTCTCCGCCGCGCGCTGCCTCGACGCAGGCCGCGACATCCGTCACATAGGCCTCGCGCGCCTGCGCATGATGCAGCGACAGCATCAGGTGCAGGCTCGGCGGGGTGCGCACCATGCCGGGCAGCCAGCCGCGCTGACCCATCAGGGTCGCGACCTTGCCCATATCGACATCGTCGCAGCCGAAGGCGATGTTGGCGAGCGCCGCCAGTCTACTTAGTTCGTGTCCTGATATGCCCCAAAAGCCTGGCAGTGGCGGCATCGAAAAACATAGGCTGTGGGGCCGTGATCCCGATCAAGCGCCTTGAGGAGCTCCTGCCAGGCATCTCCCTTCAATCCCGTCGATTCCCGCAATTTCGGAATTGCCTCAGGCCATTTGGACTCCAGTTCCTTTCGGCCGGCCTGCCCCAGGAATACGCCGGCATCGTCACAACAGGTGAACCATTGCTCCTGCTGCCAGCCACCAAATCCGGGCGTTCGCTGGCAAACTTCGCTCACAATCTCCGGGCTCACATCCGACACATCCGGGAAACTTCCACCGGGAACGCTGGCATCGTCGTGAAATGTCACACCCAGTTTGTCATGTGCACTGCCATCCGCAATGCACCACGGGCAAATGCAGCTATCGTAATCCTCTTCGGCATAAACCGGGCCGCAATAGATATAGCCGCGCTCCCTTCCGCACACGACGCACTCGTTGGAGGAACTGACAATTGATCCCGTTGCCAGTGGGTCCAGATGATATTTGAATGTCGGAAGCAACTCAGACGGCATGTTGGGGACGTTCCGTTTGATGTTGAATTTCGGCGCCGCGGCTCTGGTGGGTTGAACGTTAAGCTGCCCTGGCTGCCGGGACAACAGGCCGTTCGGTGAGACCATCTCGATGAGCTTGAAGAGCGGTTCGAGCTCGTCAACCGGCTTCGACTGCACGACGCCAAGCAAGTGGGCAATTACTTCAACAATTATTCGCGCATTCCGGATTGGCATCTCGTCGCGGGCTTCGTCGACAGGCGCCCGGCTCTGCTGGTGCGCGATCCCGGCGATCCGGCCGGCGCGCCGATCTACTTCGTTCTTTTGGAATGGGCCGATGGCAGGATCGGGGCTTTCCGCGATTTCCGCTACGCGCTCGAAGGCGCGGAGGTGTATGTGCCGGGCTGAGACCGGGTTGCGCGCGCCGGGCGCCGGGCGCGCCAACCTCTCCCCTTGTGGGAGAGGTCGATCCGAGCCGCCAGGCGAGGAGCGGGTGAGGGGGGCAGCGCCGACCCCGGGCGGACCGACCAATAGGCAATAGAGGCAAGCTTCGCGCCGGGATGGACGCCCTGGCCCGGCTCGACGGCAGCAGCTGCCCCCCTCACCCGGAGCCTTCGCTTCGCTCAGGCTCCGACCTCTCCCACAAGGGGAGAGGCGGGCGCCGGCGCCGCCCATCGGCCTCACGCATAGCTCGCGCTCGTCGCGGTGACGTTCTCCCCGCCGCGCGCCGTCTCGATGCAGGCTGCGACATCCGTGACATAGGCCTCGCGCGCCTGCGCGTGATGCAGCGACAGCATCAGGTGCAGGCTGGGTGGGGTGCGCACCATTCCGGGCAGCCAGCCGCGCTGACCCATCAGGGTCGCGACCTTGCCCATATCGACGTCGTCGCAGCCGAAGGCGATGTTGGCGAGCGCCGGCTTGCCCCTGATCTGCATGCCGGGGATCTGCAGGAGCGCCTCGAGATAGGCATCGCGCATCGCCATCAGCTCGGCGGCGATCTGGCGATAGCCGTCGCGGCCGAGATGACGCAGCACGGCCCAGGCCGCGGCGACCGCACCGCCCGGGCGCGTGCCGACCAGCGTCTGCGTGGCGAAACGGCCGCTCGGCCAGCTATCGAAGACGAATTCCTGGCAGGCCTGCAAGGTCGCTTCGCGATAGAAGATGGTCGAAGCGGGCTTTGGGCAGAAGCCGAATTTGTGCAGGTCGGCCGAGAGCGACATGACGCCCGCGACACCGAAATCGAATGCCGGGATCTTGCGCCCGATATCGCGCGCGAAGGGCGCCATCCAGCCGCCGACGCAGGCATCGACATGCAGCCAGATCCCCTTGCGGCTCGCGAGCGCTGCAAGCTCGGCGATCGGGTCGATGGTGCCGTAGGAGAAGCAGGGCACGGAGCCGACCAGCATCAGCGTGTCGGCATCGCAGGCCTGTTCCATCAGCGCCGGATCGGCGACGAGGTCGTCGGTGAGCGGCACGCGGCGGACCTCGATGTCCATCAAGGCCGCGCCCTTGTCGAAGGCCGGATGGGCCGAGAGCGGCAGCACGATATTGCCGCGCAGTAACGGCTCGCCGCGGCGCTTGCGATGAAAATCGCGGGCCGCCTTGATGGCCATCACGATGCTTTCCGTGCCGCCCGACGTCATATTGCCCGCGCCGGCATCCGCGCCATGGAACAAATCGAGCCCCATGGCGATCACCTCGCCCTCCATGCGCATCAGGCTCGGAAAGGCGCGGCGCGCGCCAAGCGCATTCTCGGAGAAGAATTCGTTGAACGCCGCCTGGCCTAGCGCCTGCACCTCTTGCGTGGCGCTGAAGACGTAGAGCGGCGCCCGGCCGCCGCGCCAGTCGACGTCGCCCTCATGCTGCCGCTTGAGCTCGTCCATGACCGCCTGGCGGGGCCGGCCCGCATCCTCGAAACGGATCTTTTCTCGCATCTGCGAAACCTCTTTCATTCCGGCAAAACGGCGGTCAGGCGCTTGCGCCCATCGAGAAGGTCGCGGCGCACGGCGCGCGACAACGCCGCCGCGTCGCCCGCGCGAATGGCGTCCAGCATGGCGCGGTGGTTGCGCCCGCCCGTCCAGCTCTCGTCATAGGAGGCGGTGAACAGGAAATTCATCGACGGGCCGACCTGCAGCCACAGCGTCTCGACAATTTGCAGAAGCGCCGGCATGCCGGCCCCCGCATAGATGGTGAAATGGAAATCCTCGTTGTGGCGCAGCGAGGTCTTGGCGTCCCGCGCCGCATAAGCCGTCTCATGCACCGCATAGAGCTTTTCCAGATGGGCCACATCCTCGGCCGTCAACCGCCGGCAGGCCGCATGCGCCGCCATGCCTTCGAGGCTGAGGCGGATGGCACAGAGCTCGGTGTAGCGAGCCTGCGTCAGCACCGGGACCATCGCCACCCGGTCGGGCGTGAGCTCGAGCACGCGCTCGGCCGTCAGGCGGTTGAGCGCCTCGCGCGCCGGCGTCAGGCTGATATCGAGGGTCGCCGCCACATCGCGTGTCGTCAGCCTCTGGCCCGGCAGCAACGCGCCTCGGCGCAGCGCCGTCCTGAGGCTGTCGGCTGCTTGCTCGCCCAGCGGCTGGACGCGGCTGACCCGGCCGAGCTTCAAGCCTCTGGCACCGGCGCCGCGCGACGACGGGCCCGCCGTGCCAAATCGCATCTCATTTTGCCGCATCTCGGCCGGCTGCCGATCGGTCGGCTGTTTGTCGATCCTCAAAACAAGAACCTTCCTGATCCAAAGAACCTTGCGCGGGCGGTCCGTGTCTGCGCCTCGGTTGACGGGACCTTGGTCGCTGTTATAACACATAACGCAACTTGCCAAGCCTACCGGATCACAAGCCTATCGGGTCACAAGACAGTCGGGTCAACGACATTGAGCATTGCTTCGGAAACGCCAGCAGGAACGAAGGCCGCGTCGAGCGGGCCGACGGGTCTCGCGCTCGATATCGTCGGGATTTCAAAAGTGTTCCGGCGGGGCGGGCAGTCGACGCAGGCGCTGCGCACCATCGATCTCAAGATCGGCGCGGGGGAGTTCGTGTCGCTGCTCGGGCCTTCGGGCTGCGGCAAGTCGACCCTGCTGCATATCGTGGCGGGCTTCGTCAAGCAGGATGCCGGCGAGGTCACTGCGCATGGCAGGGTGGTCGAGGGGCCGAGCGCCGATCGCGGCGTCCTGTTCCAGTCGCCGACCCTGTTTCCCTGGCTAAGTTCCAGGGACAATGTGCTCTTCGGTCCGCGCGCCTCGGGTGAGATGCGAGGCGATGCCGGCGCCCGCGCCGACGCTCTCTTGGCGATGGTCGGCCTCGCCGATTTCCGCGACCATTACCCGCACCAGCTTTCGGGCGGCATGCGCCATCGCGCCGCGCTGGCACGAGCCCTGATCAACCGGCCGCGCATCCTGCTCATGGACGAGCCCTTCGCGGCGCTCGACGCCATCACGCGTGAATCGATGCAGAACTTCCTGCTGGAGCTGTGGCAGCGCGAGCGCATGACGGTGCTGTTCGTCACTCATGACGTCGAGGAGGCAGCGCTCCTATCCGACCGCGTCTGCGTGATGTCGGCGCGGCCGGGCCGCATCGTCGCCGTCGAGGAGATCGGGCTCGAGCGCCCGCGCGACGAGGCGCTGCGCGACACTCCCCGATTCGTGGCCTTGCGTCGCCGCCTGCGGGAAAGATTGGCCGACGCATGACGATACCTGCACCCTCGCCGGCGCTTGCGCCCGCCGCGCCACGGACCCTGCCGTCGAGATCTTTGGCGAACCGCAATTGGGCGATATCGATCGCGAGCGTTGTGCTCGGCGTCATCGTCTGGCAGGTCGCGGCGCTCGTCATCGACGACAAGGTGCTGCTGCCGACCCCGGTGACGACGGCTGCCGTCCTGATGCGCTATCTGCAGGCGCCCTATCCGGCGAATGGCGAGACGCTGATCGGCCATGCGCTCGTCAGCCTCGGCCGGGTGCTCGGCGGCTTCGTGATCGGCTCGGTGGTCGGCATCGGCATCGGCGCGCTGATGGCGGGCTTTCGCGGCTTTCGCGCCATGGTCGACCCCTTCATCGAGATCACGAGGCCATTGCCGCCGCTCGCCTTCGTGCCGGTGCTGATCGTGTGGTTCGGCATCGGCGAGGCGCCGAAGATCATCCTGATCGCCGCGGGCGTCGTGCCGGTGATGGCGATCTCGACGGCCGCCGGCCTTGCCGGAGTGCCCGACGAGATGCTGAACGCGGCCCGCTGCCTCGGCGCCTCCGAATGGTACACCATGCTGCATGTGCGCATCCGCGCCGCCGTGCCCCAGATCATCACCGGCATGCGCCTTTCGGTCGGCCTCTCCTGGACCAGCATCGTCGCGGTCGAGATGATCGCCGCCACTTCCGGCCTCGGCTTCGTGATCCTGCAGGCCGGGCAGTTCCTCAACACCGGCCTGATCTTCGCCGGCATCCTGGTGATCGCGGTCCTCGGCCTCGGCATCGATGCCGGCTTGCGGCGCCTGCAACGCCATCTCGATCCGACCATGCGGCCTTGAGCCCGGATTCTCGAACAGCCGGTATCTCTCACAAAGCGGAGGCAACCACATGCGCGGCTCTTCTCATCTCCTCTCAGTCCATCTCCTGTCGCTCGCTGCCAGCATCGTGCTTCTCGGAAGCGGGGCGCGCGCCGAGACCATCAATATCTCGACCTGGGCGCATGGCGCGCCTTTGCAGGAGGCGGTCATCGCCACGCAGCCCGACCTCCTGAAGATGATACCGGGCGAGGTGAAGTGGCTGCCGATCTCGAGCGGGCCGGCTGCTCTCGCCGGGATGAAGGGCGGCGCCTACAACATCGTCAACGGCGTCGGCAACCCGCCGGTGACGACCGCCATCGCCAACGGCGTCAACCTCAAAGTGGTCTGGGCGCAATTCTACGACAGCGCCGGCATCGTCATCGACGCTTCGCTCGCAGGACCCGCCGAAATGGCGGGCAAGACCTTCGGCACCTTGCAGGGCTCGTCGGAAGATTTCGCCTTCAATGGCTGGCTCGTCTCCAAGGGGCTTGCCGACAAGGTCAAGCTCGTCGGCCTCGAGCGGCAGGCGATGGTGGCGGCCTTCAAGACCAAGGCGATCGCCGGCGGCCTGAATTCCGAGCCAGGCATGAGCGAGATGGTCGGCTCCGGCGGTAAGCTCATCGCTTCGACCCGCGAGATCGGCGCGCTCGGCTATCCGGCGCTCGACGTGGTCAGCGTCGATGCCGAGTTCGCCACGCAGCATCCCGATGTGGTGCAGGGTTATGTCTGCGCCCAATACGGCGCCTACAAGCTCATGACCGGCCCGCAGAAGGACGAGGTCTTCCGCAAGGCCGCGGCCTTCGTCGGGGCCGACCCCGACCAGGCCGTCAAGGTCGGCACGGCCTGGCCGATCTGGAAGCCCGAGGACGAGCTGACCGAGCGCGGCCTCGGCGCGCCCGGACATGTGGCCGAGAGCGAGGTCGCCAAGGCCTATCTGAACACCGGCGCCTGGCTCAAGGCGCAAGGCCGCCTGGAAAATCCGCCGAGCATGGAGGTGATCGTCGCCCATATCGACACGCAATACGCGCAGAAGGCGATTGCCGGCGGGTGCCATTAGTGGCGCAGTGCCGTCGCGCGAGGCGGAGGGCGGCGGCCCATTCGCCAGGGTAGCTAACGGACAAGGTCAGGGACTTGCTGGCCGCTGATGAATGGCTGGTCTCGACCCAAAGCAGTCCCTCAGGTCGATCAGAATTTTTTGAAGATTGGTGTTGTCGGCGCCGGCATCGGTTCAGCCGGCGAGAACGAAAGCGCGACCTACGCGTTCCAGCCGGAAGGTCGGTTCCCATACCGCCGGCGGTCGCGACGCGAACAAGACGCATATCATGGAAGCGCCTCTTTTTTGGTCGCCGCGCGGCATCCGTCCAGCACTGAAAGACCGCCTACTGCCCGGCCATGACAGCCGCGGGCCGCGCATCGCGAGCCCGGTTCGCGTCGTCGCGCCGCTTCCGCCGCACTGCCTCCTCGCCCCCACGCGTCTCGTGATAAAGGCCGAGGCGCTCGAATTCCTGCATATCGGGCTTCTCGATGGCAAGATCCGTGTAGCTATAGCGGTCGGGGGCGGCGAGCACCTCCTTGAGGGTGCCCATGCATTGGCGGTAATAGCGCCAATAGCGCCAAGCCTTGACGAGCGTTTCGCCGAAATAGCGCGGATAGAAGACTAAAGGGCTTTCGATCGGCATGCCATGGCGGCGATCGCGCCGGAACTTCAGGCGGAGCCCGCCGCCCTCGAGCGGATGCACATCCTCGTAGAGTGTCATGAGACGAAACCACATGATGGTCGAGAGCGTCGTCTTCGGCCGCCCGATCTTGCTTGCGGCACTGCGTTTGAGGACGGTGCGCACATGCTCGGGCGTGTAAAATGCGTCCCAGGCGGCGCGGTAGGCCTCCTCCCACTCTTTATCCGACATTTTGCCGTGGTGGCACACGCGATGGTCAAGATCGTATTTGTTGAGATCCCCATCCATCCACACGCCCTTCTGCAAGAGGAGCTTATGATCTTCGGAGCCGGGTAGTGGCGTGAGCATGAAGAATTCAACGAGGTCGAGCGGTAGCTCGCGTTTGATGATCTCCATGTCGCGTAGGATGGATTCCTTGGTATCGGCAGGGAAGCCCAGAATATAACCCGCATAGGTGATAGCCCCGTGATCGCGCCATTTCTGCAGCATCTCGCGGTATTCGGTGATCTTGTTTTGACGTTTCTTGGCGGTGATCAAATTGTCGGGATTGATATTCTCAAGTCCAATGAATACGCGGCGCACCCCTGCCTTCTGCGCCTTCTCGATGAAGTTCGGGATCTTATGGCACAGCGTGTCGACCTGAATGGTGAAACCAAGATTCCAGCCCTCGCGCTCGCGGATCTCAATGATCCGGTCGAACAGCACCTCCCAATTGCGGTTGCGGGCAAAATTGTCGTCGGTGATGAAGAAGCGCTTGATGCCTTGCGCATGGTTATCACGGATCGTCTTTTCGACATCGTCTGGCGTGCGGTAGCGGCTCTTGCGTCCCTGCACATTGATAATAGTGCAGAAGGAGCATTGATACGGGCAGCCGCGTCCGAGATCGATGCTCGAGAGCGAACCGGAGGTGCGCAGCACGTGCTTGCGCGGCAAAATGGGCGCGGGCTCACCTTCGAGCGCCGGGGCATCGTTGAGATAATTGTAGAGTGGCTTCAATTTGTCGGCATAGGCATCGCGCAGCACCTCGCCAAGGCGACCATCCTCTGCCTCGCCCGCGAAGATGGAGACGCCAAGCGCCTGGGCGTCGCGTATCTCCTGCGGCATCTCAGGTAGCATGGCGAGGCAGCCGGAAACATGGAAGCCGCCAATCACGACGGGCAGCTGGGCAGCCAGGAACGGCCTGGCGAGATCGACAGCGCGCGGGAACTGGTTCGACTGAACTCCGACGAGGCCGATGAGCGCCTTGCCACCTTCCCTGCGGATCATGCGGATGATCTTGTCCGGGCGTACCCGCCGATTGGTTTCGTCATAGGTGTGCAGACGCAGATCGACGTTGGATCCGAGCACTTCGCGCTGGCGCCCGTCCTCGGTGAGGCCGTTGAGACAAGCAAGCGTGTTCGATGGAATGGCCGACCTGACCCACTGGATCGGATAGCCGTCATCATCGTAGTGGGACGGCTTGATCATCACGAAATGGAACAGCTCTCCCGCAGGAGTGGCTTCTGGCCTCGCCATGTTGGAACGCCTTCGTCGACTCAAGATACAAGCTAGGCACGATTTCTCTCGGAGAGCCCTCTCCCTGTAGGCTTATTTGGCAACAGCGGCAAATACTGAATTCCACTCGCACTCGCCACGCGACTAACGCTATGCGGCGCTCAACCGTGGACTGGGTGGAAAGGTGGGCCTAGATTCTTTACAATTCGGGTCGCAGATCGATAACGCGATAACGGCGCGGCGCCACCGTCAATCCCGCCTTGCGTTGCCTTCGTTTGTTGAGAACACTCAGCGCTCGAATATCTGCAATCCACCCAAACCAGCGCCTCAGTGTGAAAGTGCAATTTCACACTGCGACGATACCGAAGCGGAGACCGACGGACTTTTAACGCATAAACCGCAACGGCGGTGCGCCAGGTGCCGGAGTGGGGCATGGCTTGATTGCAGCTTCCGGTCACTACGTCCGCGCCGACCTCAAATCACCAGCTTCACCCCCACGATCGCGAGCACGATTGCGAGCAATGGTCGGATCACCCATTCCGGCAACCGGGCGGCGAGGAGGCTGCCGATCAAAACGCCTGGGATCGAGCCGATCAACAAAGTGCCGAGCAGATGCATGTCGACCGAGCCCATGATGAAATGCCCGACGCCGGCCAGCAGCGTGAGCGGGACGGCATGCGCGATGTCGGAGCCGACGATGGTCCGCGTCGGCAGGCGCGGATAAAGCGCGATCAGGGCAACGACCCCGATTGCGCCTGCACCGACCGACGTGAGCGAAACGGCGACGCCAAGCACCGCCCCGGCCGCCATAGTCAGTGCGGCGACGCGCCCCGGTGAAAGCGCGGCGAGGATCGATTCAAAATGCGAAAGGATCCAATCGCGAGCAAGCAGGCTGAGCGACGTAATGACAAGCGTCACCCCAAGCATAACGGACAAGACCGCCGATGCACCGGGGCTCACGAGATTGAATTTCGAGACGAGGAAAAGGGTTGCCGCGGTCGCGGGCAGGCTGCCGGCGGCCAACCTCCCGACAATCCGCCAGTCCACAGTCTTGTTATAGCCGTGGACCGTCGATCCGACCGTCTTTGTGACGGAGGCGTAGAGGAGATCCGTACCCACGGCCGTCGCGGGATGAATACCGAAAAGAAGAACGAGCAGCGGCGTCATAAGAGAACCGCCGCCCACCCCCGTCTGGCCGACGAGTAGCCCGACCAGCAGGCCAGACAAGACATACCCCATCTCTGTTGCGCTCAGCATGGACTGACTCTGACGCAGCGATGGCTTGTTGGCGAGATATACGGCCGAGATCCCCCGGATGGCCGACCCGGAAAGGTCTGAGGATCACGAATTCCGGGCGGATCGGCAATCGGTATGCCCGCTTGGGACGGCGAATGGGCTGCAGGCGGTCGGTAAATATGCAGACGGCCAGTCCCGGCGGCTCCCGAGCCACGAAAAACTGCAACAGCGCCGGTCTCATGACGCACGTCGCCCGCCGGCCCCTCCCACGGCTGTTCCGCGTCTCTCATGCGAACGCCGGCGGCGTCCGAAATCGAGCGATCAGCACCATCGCTTTTGAGAACAGCAGCTTGCGGTGGCTTGAGATCAACACCTGATTGCCGACCTCGAAGGGCCCTCCTTCATCTCTCGTACAGTTGCGCATCCCCGTGTGGACCGGCGATGCTCGTGACACAACACCCTGTGGCGACATTCGAGCCTGCCCTTGAGCGGCAGGAGTCGACCCATAGCAGCCGTTGGAGTCGGGGCGCTGTAGTTGCCTTCCATGCGCAAAGAATGGCCTAGCCATTCCGGAAGCGATCCCATTCACACGCCGCCCGGGCAATATGCTAGGCGTCTGCCAGATCGTTCGGCCCGCCATCGGCTGAGGGAGAGCGTCCCGCAGGTGCTTCGCAAGCTCATCAAGCGTCTCGTCGGCTGAGTCGGGTTATTCAGTCTACGCCTTCGACAATGCGCATATCGCGTTCGCACGTGTTGCCCAGCGCCGCGAGCGCTTCCTGATAGGCGGGGCTGTCGTGCGCGGCGATGGCCTGTTCGACGCTATCGAACTCGATCGCAATTGTGCGCTGGGCGATGCCCTGCTCGTATGTCTTGACCGTGCCGCCGCGAGCAAGAAAGCGACCGCCATTGGCCGTCACGGCCGGACCGGCGAGCTTAGCGTACGCCGCCAATGCAGTGGGATCAGAAATCGAACGATAGAAGGGGATCCAGTATCCCTTGGCCATAGTTTCCTCCTCCACTTCGGGGTAGCGCTCGGCGGCACCCTCCCAGGTCAGCATCTCGAGCGTCTGCTGCGGTGTCAATTCGACGAGGTTGAATTCCGGGACGTCGCTATGCTTATCGCCTATTTCCGGGGGAGGACTCGCGAGAAGGGCCGTTCTGGCCTCGGCATTGAGGCCCAGCGCCAAGCCGTCTCCAGCTTCGACCTTGAGGCGTTCCTCGACGGCCCGCGCAAGGCAGGTTTCCCCGAATGACTATGCGCCGCTGCCTTGGGACAATTCCCGTGCCCTGGCGGGACTGGGCGTCAGGCATGAAGGTCCGCAATCCACTCTGTGGCGACATTCGAGCTTGGCCACAATTGAACCGCCGGAGTCGACCCTTAGCGGACCGTCAGTCGCATCGCCCTCAAGGTTGCTCGGCGCCTCAAGGTTGCGCGGCGCCAGAAGCGGACATTGCTCGTCCATTCGCTCGCCACGTCAGCACGCAGCGGCGGGCAACCCACGACTGGACAGCATGCATCGGTCTGCCTTCGCTGCGCGGCAGATTGTGGCAGGCTCGATTTCGGAACCTGATGAGAGTATGCTTAAGTATCGGCGGCATGCGGGAGTATCGACGGCATGCTCGATAATCTACTCGGATACGGCCAGCGCCAGCGATCTACGGCGGCCGATGATCTGACACGGCGATGGGCGTCTGGCATCGGGTTCGCTGCGGCGATCGGCTCGGCCTATTCCCTGGTAGCGTATGTCAGCGGTTTGCTTGTGGTTCCCGAAGGCGTGGCCGTGTTCTGGCCCGCGGCCGGTATTTCGTCCGGTATCCTGATTGCCGTTGGGTCCCTTGCACGTTGGCCGGTGGCGGCTGGGGTGACAGTCGGAACCCTCGCGATGCATCTTATCCAGGGTGACCCGCTCCCGGTGGGTGCCGCCCTCGGCCTCTGCAACGCGGCGGAAGCCTTGATCGTGGCTGGATTGATTACGCGCTACTTCGGCGATGGCTTCAGCCTCGAACGGCTGCGCCACGTCCTTGGCCTGCTCGCGGCAGCGGTCGCGGGGACCGTCGTCTCCGGGGTCGGGGGAGCCATTACCTATGGGCTGTGGCGGGGGGCGCCGTTCCTGACGACCTGGCAGGCCTGGTTCGCATCTGATGTTATCGGCGTCGTCATCGTTGCGCCGCTCGTGATTGGGCTCACCGCTGCCCTGCGGGAGCCGCTGCCAGGCAGTGAGCTCCTTGAAGGCGCCGCGGCCCTCGTGGGGCTGGCGCTAGTGACCATGATCATCATTTCGCTGCCGCCGGAGCCTTGGGCGACGGTGGTGCCAGGCGCACTGCTCTTTCCAATGTTGCTATTGCTTGCCGCCCGTTATCGACCGGTCATGGCCTCGGCGGGCGCCTTCATGGTTTCGTTCACGGTTGTTTTGACGACGATCTTCGGCATTGGTCATTTTGGAGATGCCCGTATTCCGATCGAGGACCGTATCCTGCAAGCTCAGGCGGTCATTGTGATTGTGGCGCTCTTCGCGCTGGTTCTTGCCGCGCTGTTTGCCGGGCGGAGGGAGAGCGAGGCGCGCCTCACTCGCTCGAACACGATGTTGCAGCGCGAACGCGACAATAAGCTCATGAACATGCAGGCGCTTACGGCTGCGATCGCGCATCAGGTGAGACAGCCTTTGGGAGTCATCCAGGCAAACAGCAATGCAGCAATGAACTTTCTAAGCAGGGCGCCCCCAGATCTCGAAGAAATACGGGCAGCACTCACTGACGTGATCGGTGCAAATCGTCGCGTCAGCGAAGTATTCGACAGCATTCGCACCTTGTTCGGAAAGGTCGATCAGGGGCGGCAGCCGATCGACCTAAACGAGGTTATTCTCAGGGCACTACACTCGATGCGCGGAGAGCTGAAGGATCATGACGTCGAGACGCGCCCCGAGCTGACGTCGGGACTCCCGCTTGTCGACGGCCATGCGGGGCAATTGCAGGAGGTTATCATCAATCTGGTCCAGAACGCGCTCGAGGCCATGGACGCCACGAGCGATCGCAGTCGGGTGCTGCGGATCGGGACTGAGCGCCGTGGTCGCGATGCGGTTGTCGTCGCCGTGGAGGACTCAGGACCGGGAGTTGATCCGAAACAGTTGGACAACATATTTACGGCGTTTGTAACGACGAAGACACATGGAATGGGATTGGGCTTGGCGATTTGCCGCATGATTATTGAGGATCATGCCGGCCAGCTTACTGCATCGTCGGATGGCAAGAACGGGACGCTGTTCCAGTTCGTTGTGCCGATCGGATTGAGGGATGGATAAGGCCCCAGCCGACTTCGCCAGCCGGCTCGCCGAGGTCCTTAGTCGTTCAAAGGCGGCGCCTTATCCGTTGAAGTCTCTACTTCCCTTCGGGCAGAGCGGAGAGCCCCGCGCCGGATGCCGGCCCCTCGGGCCGGGCACTTTAACCGACGGCCGCATGGATCGCGGTGCAGTGGCGGACGAGATTGGCCTGCGAGACGACGAACTGCCGGAGCGGCGTCTCGATCGGATAGAAGTAGATATTGGCGAGGAAGCCGTAGATGGCAGCGTCGGTGCTGGTCGGCTTCGGGCCGAACAGGTAGGCCTGCGCCGGGACGAGGTTGGCCAGCACCCGCAGATCCGCGAGGCCGCGCGCATAGGCGGCCGGCGGAGCGTAGCGGCCGATGCCCTGGTAGTGGTAGCGCTTGGCGTTGAATTCCCGCGCCTTCGCGAGCGCTTCCTCGGTCAGGCTCGGATGCTCGCGGGCCAGCGCATTGTGAAAGGCCGGCCAGAACGCCTCGTCCTTCCAGCGCGAATAGGACATGACCCAGTAGAGATCGTCGAGCATGCGGGTGACGAGATGGCCGGTGTCGCGCCGCATAGGGGTGAGCCCGTCGTCGATGGTCAGCCCATAGCGGTGGATGAGATGCGCGATGATCGTGTCGCTGTGACCGATCGCCTCGCCATCGTCGACGATGTAGGGAAGCTGCCCACGCGGAGCCGCCGAGGCGTCGAAGATGTGCTGATGGACGAACGGCACGCCGGCAAGCTTGAGGAAGGCAAAGACCTTGAGCCCATAGCCGTTATTGTCGGCGACGCCGAAGAGCTCAGGGTAGGAATAGAGAGTGATCATGACGCCCCTCTGCCTGCATCAGCTTAGCCGATGCAGGGCGGTTCGTCAGCAAGAGCGCGATCCGGCCACTCTGCCACCCAAGCGGCTGCTGGGATTTCCGGTCTCCCCTGAGCCCATGCATGAGCGCTCCCGCCCGTTGCTGCCGTTTCAAACATACCGATTTTGCACGGCGCGAGGGTGGCTGATTACACTCACCTACATGCGGCAGGCCGTTTGCACGCGATACCTCAGCTGATGAAGGCGAGCAATGTCATCCCCACGAGGAGCACCGCCAGCGAGACATTGACCAGGCGCGAGCTCACCGGATCATGAAGGATGCGGGACAAGGAGGCACCCGCCAATAGCCAGCACATGTGGATGATCACGATCATCATGCTGAGCACTGCGGTTTTGACAACAGCGTCCAGGCCATGATCCTCGACGATGACGGTCGTGCCCGCAAACACGGCAGCGATTGCGAGATAGGCTTTGGGATTGGCGATGGCCAAAAGGAAGCCGCTGACGAAAGCAGGGGCCGCCATCTGCCCGCTCCGGCTTTCAAGCGGCGGGGCGGTGGCGATCTTGAACGCCAGGTACAGAATATAAGCCGCGGAGACGGCGCCGAGCAGGCGGGCGCCCTGGGGTATCGAAAGCAGGAGGGCAACGACGCCCAGCGATACCGCCAGGAGCACCGCGATCGTGCCGGCGATGAGGCCGCAGGCATAGTTGAGCGAGCGTCGAACCCCAAAGGCGGCGCCGACGGCGGTGACGCTGATCGTCGAGGGACCCGGACTGCCCATGACGACCACCGACGCCAGGATCAGCGCCGCGAGAGGGCGCCAGATCCCGGGCATGAATGCGACCTCGGCGGCCATTGGATTTCCTGTAGGCTGGTGCGACGAGAACGACCCTACAGCAGGAGGGGAGGGGCCGGCTTGAACGGTTGTGCGGCCTCCCACGAGGTGATGCCGGCGTGCGGGTTCGGTTTTCCCAGCAAACCGAATCGAGTGCTTGGAAGCGTGTGCCGGAGCCAGGGCTTCTCTCGCCGAGGCATCGATTGACTCGTCATGACTCTTGCGGAGGAAGCAAGCTCACGAGGGCCTTGCGGTCGCGACGGGCGCGCTGCCATAATGGCCAAGCGTCGGATGCGCGGCAATGCTGCGGTGCGGCATTAACTCTTGGCTGTTATTTCCCTGTTTTTAACAGCGGTAGCAGCGGAACG
Organism: Rhizobiales bacterium GAS188; assembly: GCA_900104855.1. NCBI lineage: Bacteria > Pseudomonadati > Pseudomonadota > Alphaproteobacteria > Hyphomicrobiales > Rhizobiales bacterium GAS188. Next base: position 550,512 of record FNSS01000001.1, on the reverse strand, counting down.
GGTATCGCAGTGCAGCATCGCCACTGGAGGCGATCACTCGTCAGGCGCGAGCGGGCTTTGCCTGCGGTCGCTTGCCGATGAACCAGCGCCTGAGGATGCCGGAGAGGGCGTCGATCAGCGCCACGGTCACCAGGATCATCAGGATCAGGAAGGCGACATGCGTCCATTCGAGGACGCGGATCTCCTCATAGAGAAAGAGGCCGATGCCGCCGGCCCCGACAATGCCGATCACGGTCGCCGAGCGGGTGTCGGATTCGAAGTAATAGAGGATCTGGCTGAGGATGACCGGCGCGACCTCCGGCAGAATGGCGAATCTGACGGCATGCAGACTGCCCCCGCCGGTCGAGAGCACGCCTTCGACGGGCCGGCGATCGGCGCTCTCGAAGGTTTCCGAGAAGAGCTTGCCGAAGGAGCCGATATTCGACACCGCGATGGCAAGCGCGCCCGCGAAGGGCCCGAGGCCAACGACGCGCACAAAGATCAGCGCCCAGACGAAGCGGTCGATGCCGCGAATGATGTCGAAGCCGCGCCGCAGGACAAAATGCAGGACGGCGCTGCCCGTGACGTTGCGGGCCGCCAGCAGGCCGAGCGGCAAGGCGATGACGGCGGCGGCAAGCGTGCCGATGAGCGCAAGCCCAAGCGTCTCGATGAGCGCCTGCCCATAGATCAGGAAGCGGGCGAAATCGCCGGGCGAAGGCGGCAGCATGCGGATCAGGATCTGGCCGAAGCGCGCGAGCCCGGTCAGCATGCGCAAGACGCCGAAATCGATCCACCACAGCCCGAGCGCCAGGAGCGCCAAAAGCGCGAAGCCGGTCGAGAGCTGGCGCCACGCTTTGCGTTCGGCGCCGCGGATGAGGTCGGCATGTTCCTCGGCGATGCGGCCGAGATCGCCGAAGCCGGGGCGTGCCGTGCTCATTTGACGATCGCCCTCGACAGGCCGGCGCGCAGGCGGTCGGTGCCCATATCGATGAGGAACACCGTCGCGATCAGGAGGATCAGGATGGCCGAGACGTCGGTGTAGTAGAATTTGCGGATCGCCTCGATCAGCTTTTCGCCGATGCCGCCGGCGCCCACATAGCCGAGCACGGCCGCCTCGCGCACATTGATCTCGAAGCGCAGCAGCGTGTAGCTCGCAAATCCCGACAGCACTTGCGGCAGCACACCGAAACGGATCGCCGCGAGCTTGCCGCCGCCCGAGGCGATGACGCCTTCGACCGGCTTCATGTCGACATTCTCGACGAATTCGCTGAACAGCTTGCCGAGCGCTCCGGTCGAATGCAGCGCCAGCGCCAGCACGCCGGCGAGCGGGCCGAGCCCGAAGGCCTCGACGAAGATCAACGCGAAGACGAGATCGGGCACGGTGCGCAGCAATTCGAGCAGGCGCTTGGCGATGCCCCTGACCCAAGGGTTCGACGACAGATTGGCGCTGGCCGCAAAGCACAGCGGCAGGCCGACGATGAAGCCGAGCGCCGTGCCCACATAGGACATGACGACGGTCTCGACGAGCAGCACCGACCAGCGCTTCAGGTTCCAGAACCATTCGACCGGATCGCTCCAGGTCCGGCCGCCAGTGTCGAGCGTGAAGATCCGGTTGAAATAGTCGCCGAATTCGCCGCGATGGGTCCACAGCTTGGCGAGATCGATCTCGGAGACATGGCCTGCGCCCAGCATCGCGATCGCCAGGCCGACGAGGACGAGGACAGCGGCGAAACGCTTGGCCGAGCGCGCCTTGGCATAATCCGCCTCGAGCGGGGCGAGCTGCCCGGGCGGCAGCAGGATCTGGTGGCTGGCCACGAGGCTAGGTCCTTGCCGACGTCTCCTTCTCCCGCCCTTTGGCGGGAGAAGGAAAGGCGCACTGAGGCATGCTCAGCTCTTGCGCAGCGAATCGACGAACTTCACCATGTCGATGGTCGGCAAGTAGTCCTGATGGGTGATCGGCTCCCAAGGGCGGTTCTTGCCGTCCGAGAGCTTGTCATAGGCCGCCTTGTCCTTGGTCGCCGCTTCGAAGAAGGCCTTGCGGATCGCCTCCTTGAGCTCCGGCGGCAGGTCGGAGAGATAGGCGTAAGGCGAGTTGATGATCAGCGGCGACTTGAAGATGATGCGGAAATCTTCCTTCTTCAGCATGCCCTTGTTGACCATGCGGGTCAGGTTGGAATCATCGTCGGCGTTCCACCAATTGGCCGCCACGTCGACGGTGCCCTGCTGCAGCGCGGTCAGCGCATTCTCATGGCTGCCGGCATAGACCACGTGACCGAAATAGGTGTCGGCCTCGATGCCCATATTGTGCAGGGCGAAGCGCGGCATGTTGTTGCCCGAGGTCGAGTTCGGATCGACGAGGCCGAGATTCTTGCCCTTCAGCTCCTCGATCTTCTGGTAGGGCGAGTTCGCCTTCACATAGAACACCGAATAATAGCCCTTGGTGCCGTCGCTGTTCACGTCGATGGCGAAGGGCTCGATCTTGGCGCCGACGATGGTGGCGCGTGAATAGGAGGCCGGGCCGTAATAGCCGATCTGGATATTGCCGGCGCGCTGGCCCTCGATCACCGCCGCATAGTCGTTGGCGACGCGCAAGGTCACCTTGGTGCCGAGCTCCTTCGACAAATAGCTCACGAAGGGCGTCCAGCGGTCGACCACCCCGGAGGCGTTCTCGGCGGGCACGACGGCGAAGACGAGCTCGGGATATTTCGCATGCCAATCCTCGGCATGGCTCGTGTCTACAGCAAGACTTGCGCCGCTCAGTACACAGGTCGCCGCGATGGCGGCGAGGGTCGTTCGACGAGTGGTCATTCATGCCTCCGTTGGTTTTGCGTATGGGCGCATCCGTCCGGCAGCGCGCCGGACGCTAGAGCGAGGCGGGTAAGCCCTGGTCGGCCGCCTCGATCAGGCAAGGGCAGGCGTGGCTTCGCCTGCCATGGCTGGCGCTTCGCCCGCTTCCAGGACTTCATTGGCCTCGATCCCGTAGAGCTCGCGTGCAGCCGCCTCGGTCAGCTCGCCGGGCGCCCCGTCGAAGACGATGCGGCCTTGCGCCATGCCGATGAGGCGGTCGCAATAGCCGCGTGCGAGATCGAGCGAATGCAGGTTGCACAGCACGGTCAGCCCGAAATGCCGGTTGATGCGCTGCAGCGCGTCCATCACCACCTTGGTGTTGCGCGGATCGAGTGAGGCGATCGGCTCGTCGGCGAGGATCAGCTCCGGCTCCTGCACCAAGGCGCGCGCGATGGCGACGCGCTGCTGTTGGCCGCCCGACAGCTCTTCGGCGCGCTGCGTCGCGAGCGTCGCCATGTCGAATTGCGCCAGCGCCGAGAGCGCGATCGAGCGGTCGCGGGCTGTCCACAGATTGCTGACGGCGCGCCAGCTCGGCGTGTGGTTCAAGCGTCCCATCAGCACATTGGTTAGGACGTCGAGCCTTCCGACGAGATTGAATTGCTGGAAGATCATGGCGCAGCGCGAGCGCCAGGCGTCGAGCTTTCGCCCCTTCAGCGTCGTGACGTCCTCGCCCTTCCAGAGCACGCGCCCGCTGGTCGCGTCGCTGAGGCGGTTGATGGCGCGCAGCAAGGTCGACTTGCCGGCCCCGGAGCGCCCGATGACGCCGATGAAGGCGCCTTCACGGACCGTGAGCGACACATTCGCGACCGCGAATTTGGCGCCGAACTGCTTGCTGAGACTTTGGACTTCGAGCATGCGCTTCCCTTTGATAAAGGGAGCTAACTGTCCTCGGTGAAGCCTCTATGACAGCCCCGCTCAGGGCCCGTATTTTTCCAGGAAGGCCTCGATCGACAGTGCCCGAAAATCAGGCAGCGCGAGATGCAAGGCCTCATGGCTCCAATCCCACCAGGCGAGGGCGGCAAGGCGCAAGGCTACAGCCTCCGGGAAGCGCCGCTTGATGAAGCGCGCAGGGTTGCCGCCGACGATGGTGTAGGGGGCGACATCCTTGGTGACGACGGCGCCGGCCGCGACCACGGCGCCCGTGCCGACGCTGCGGCCGGGCAGCAGGATCGCGCCATGGCCGATCCAGACATCATGGCCGAGCTCGACGCGATGGGCGCGTCGCCAGTCGAAGAACTCAGGCTCATCCGCCTCGCCCTCGAAATAGGCGGAGGCGCGATAGCTGAAATGCGCCTGCGAGGCCCGCCACATCGGGTGATTGCCGGGATTGATGCGCGTCATCGCGGCGATCGAGCAAAATTTGCCGGCCGTCGTGTAGGCCATGTCGCCGTCATTGACGATGTAGGAATAGTCGCCCAGCACGCTTTCCAGGATCTTGGTGCGCGGCCCGACCTGCGTGTAGCGCCCGAGCGTCGAGGCCCTGACCTGCGCGGTCGCGTCGATCAGCGGTTCGACGCCGAGCTTGGTCATTCGGGCGCTCCGAGAAGCGCGTGGCGGTCATGGATGCGGAAGGACGCGCCGGGCTCGTGTTGGACGAAGAGCACCAATGCATCGAGCCCGAATGTCGCGTTGCCGACCTCGCGCCGCAGGGCCTCGGAGAGCGCGCCGCGCAGCTCTTGGCGCAATGACGCATCCGGCACCTTGCCGGTCAGCGACATGTGGAAGCGGAAATCCTCGAGCACATAAGGATAGCCGTAGCGTTCGAGATGCTGCGTCTGGCGCTCGCTGAGCCTTGCGGCGAGCCTCCTCTCGCGCTCGGCGGGCGAGAGCGGCGCGCGGAATCCGTCGAAGGAGGTGACGACCGAGGCCGCGAAGGGCGAAAGCTCGGGTGGCGCCGGGGAAGGGATCAGCGCCAGGAACTCGCCGATGGCGCTGACCTCGAGCCGGAAGGGCGCAAGCGCCCGGTTCGTCTCGCAATAGCCGCGTAGCGCCGGACGCAGCGTCGCGAGGCCGTGCGAGTCGGACAGGCGGAACGGCGCCTTCAAGGTCGCGTGGAAGCCGTAGCGGCGCGGCTCGGCGGTGAGCCCGTCCCACAGCTCTTGCGTCAGGCCGAGCGGTGGCGGCGCGCTGAGTGTCGCGCCGGTTACCGCGTCATAGCCGATCGTCCGCGAGCCGAAGGCCCAGAGCGGATCATGGGTCTCGGGCGCCGCATAGAGCGCCACACGGCCATCTTCCATCAGCATGGCGACGTCAGAATACGATCGCGCCGCCGCACCAGACGCGGCGCACGAGCGGCGTCTCGTCGATGAAGCGCAAGCGCTGGAGATCGGCCCGCTGACCCGGCGCCAGGCGGCCGCGATCGCTCAGGCCTACCATGTCGGCCACATGGAAGGTGACGAGCGCGAAGGCCTGATGCTGGGCAAGGCCGGCATCGCGCGTCAAAAGCCGCACGGCCTGCAACAGGCTTGCCGGCACATAATCGGAGGACAGCCCGTCGAGCACGCCGGCCGCCACCAGCTCGCGCATCGCCACGCCTCCTGAATGCGAGCCGCCGCGCACGATGTTCGGCGCGCCGCCGATTGTCTTCAGCCCCAACTCCTTGGCCTTGACGGCCGCTTCGCGCGTCGTCGGAAACTCGCTGATCGTGCACCCCGAAGCCGCGGCTTCCTCGACCTGGCCTTCGGTCGTGTCGTCATGGCTCGCGAGCACGATGCCCGGGTTGCGGAACATCTCGACGACCAGCTCCCAATTGCGCATGACCGAGCGCAGGCCGCGCTCGGTCCGCTCCCCAATCGCCATGTCGATCTCGGCGGCGCTGCGCCCGGTGCCGGTCATGAAACTGCGCAGATCGTCGATATTGCGCCATTGCCGGTGCCCCGGTGTGTGGTCCATCAGCGATACGAGGCGCAAGATTGTCTTGCCGACCTGCGCTTCGATCAGCGTGGGCAAATCGGGATCGGTGAGCTCGCAGCGCAGATGCAGGAAATGATTGATGCGGAACAGCTTCTGCTCGGCCGCAAGCTCGATCGCATCGATCTCCTCGGCGAAGATCTCCTTGCGCTGGCCGGCCGAGTTTTCGTAGGTGCCGGCGCAGACGGCATCGAACACGGTTGTGATGCCGGACGCCGCCATCTGGGCATCATTGGCGATGGCGGCCGCGAGCGCGTTGGGCCAGCGCACCCTGGGGCGCGGCAGGAGATGCTTCTCGAGGTTATCGGTATGCATCTCGACGAGGCCCGGCGCGATCAGGTCGCCCTCGCAATCGATGGCGCCCGGCAGCGAGGAACGGCCATGATCGATGGCCCTCACGCCGGTCTCGTCGAAGCTCAGCGTGCCGAAGATCTCCTCATTCTCGAGGATGAGCCTGGCATTGGTCAGGACCGTCTCGGCCGCAGCCAAGGAGTGGGCGGGGCGGTGGATCACAGGCGCGTTCATGTTGTCGTCTCGACCTTCGGGGATGGGCCGCCGGAAGCGGCCGACAAGGTTGACTGAGTTCTTGACTGAGTTTCTGGCGGGAATTTGGGTTCTTGCGGCAGGCATTGGCGCAGGATGGCGATGAGCGCTTCGGCGCCGGCCTCGGGCCTGCCGTCATTGCTGACATGGATGGGGCGGCTCTGCGCCGTCAACACGGCGTCCGGGCGGGCGAGCCGCGCCTGATGCTCGGAAGCGGGTTCCCGCCCGCGCGCCGCGAGCCTTGCGGCCAGCATCTCGACCGGTGCCGTGATGATGACCACGCGAGAATTCGGATAAAGCTGCGTCGCCTCGGCGATCACGCCGCGCGACACATTGACGACGGCGATGCGCCCCTCCGCAAGATCCGTCTCGACGGAGCTCGGCACGCCGTAGCGCAGCCCATGCGCGTCCCAGGAGAGCACGAAGGCGCCGGCTGCCGTTTGCCGCGCGAATTCCTCAGGCGTCGCTGACTCATGGTCCTCGCCGCCCGCATCGCCCGGCCTCGTGATCACGCGCCGCACGAAGACGAAGCGCGGATCCTGGTGCAACCGCTCCCGGGCGAGGCGGATCAGCGTATCCTTGCCGGCGCCCGAGGGGCCGGCGACCAGGACCAGCACGCCGTTCATGCGGCGACCTCGGCGGTAGCCTCGGTGGCATCCTCCTTGCCTTGGCCTCCGATCGCGAAGGCGCTGATGTCGACGATGCGGTCGGCGAGCGCTTCGCGCACCGGCGCATCATGGAAGATGCCGAGGATCGCGGCGCCGGCGCGCTTGCGCTCCTGGATCAAGGCGACGACGGCGGCGCTGTTTTGCGCGTCGAGCGAGGCGGTCGGCTCGTCGAGGAGCAGGATGGCGTGACGCCCGGCGAGGCCGCGCGCGATGTTGACGCGCTGCTGCTCGCCGCCCGAGAAGGTCGAGGGGGGCAGCGACCAGAGCCGCTCCGGCAAGTTGAGGCGCCGCAGCAATCCTTCGGCCGTCCGCTGCGCCTCGTTCTCGTCGGCGCCGCCTTCGCGGGCCGCCGCCGCCACCACGTCGCGCGCCGAGACGCGCGGAATGACGCGCAGGAACTGGCTGACATAGCCGATGACGCGGCGGCGCAGCGCGATCACCTGGCGCGGCTCGGCCACCGCGAGATCGACGCGCCTGTCGCCGTCGCGGATCCAGATGCAGCCCTGGTCGGCAGCATAATTGCCGAACACCGCCTTCAGGATCGACGACTTGCCGATGCCGGAGGGGCCTCCGAGCGCCACGCACTCGCCTTTCCGCACCGCGAAGCTCACGCCGGCGACGACCGGCAGGACGAGTCCACCGCGCAGATGCAAGGTGAAGCTCTTCCCCAGGGCTTCGACTTCGATCAAAGGGGCTTGCGGGCTCATGCGTCGAGCACCGACGACACGAGGAGCTGAGTATAGGCCTGCGCCGGATCGTCGAGCACCCGGTCGGTCAGCCCGGTCTCGATCACCTCGCCGTCCTTCATGACGAGGATGCGGTGCGAGAGCAGGCGCGCCACGGCGAGATCATGGGTCACGATGACGGCCGCAAGGCCAAGATCGGCGACGAGTGCCCGGATGAGGTCGAGGAGCCTTGCCTGCACCGACACGTCGAGCCCGCCCGTCGGCTCGTCCATGAAGACGAGGCGCGGATGGGTGACGAGGTTCTTGGCGATCTGCAGCCGCTGGCGCATGCCGCCCGAAAAGCTCTTCGGCGCATCGTCGATGCGGTCGATGTCGATCTCGACGCGCGACAGCCAGTCGCTCGCCGTGTCGCGGATGCGTCCGTAATGGCGCCACCCGGTCGCCATCAGGCGCTCGCCGACATTGGCGCCGGCCGAGACATTCATGCGCAGCCCCTCGCGCGGATCCTGGTGCACGAAGCCCCAATCGGTGCGCTGCAGACGGCGGCGCTCCGCCTCGGTCAGCTCCCCGAGATCGGTGAGATGGCCGTTCTGGCGATAGGAGACGCGCCCGCTCGTGAGATCCAGGCGCTGCGACAACAGAGCGAGCAAGGTGGACTTGCCCGAACCCGATTCGCCCACCACGGCGATCACCTCGCCCGGATGGATCTCGAAGGACACGTCGCGGCAGCCGAGCCGCTCGCCGTAATATTTCGTGACGCCCTCGGCGACAAGAAGGGGAGCCTCACTCGCCTCCATGGGGTGCCTCCATCAGGGTCGGCGCAGCCTCAGCAACGCCCTCGGTCCCCACATGGCCGGCGGCGCGCCGGCTCTCGCAGTGATCGGTGTCGGAGCAGACGAACAGGCGCCCGCCGCGATCATCGGTGATCACCTCGTCGAGATAGACGCCTTCGGCGCCGCACAGCGCGCAAGGACGCTCGAAGCGCTGCACCTCGAAGGGATGGTCCTCGAAATCGAGCGAGACCACCTCGGTATGGGGCGGGATCGCATAGATGCGCTTCTCGCGCCCGGCCCCGAATAGCTGCAGCGCCTCGGACATCTGCATCTTCGGATTGTCGAATTTCGGCGTCGGCGAAGGGTCCATCAGATAGCGCCCCGCCACGCGCACCGGATACGCATAGGTGGTGGCGATATGGCCGTGGCGCGCGATATCCTCATAAAGCTTCACATGCATCGGGCCGTAATCCTCGAGCGCATGCATCAGCCGGGTCTCTGTCTCTCGCGGTTCGAGGAAGCGCAAAGGCTCGGGGATCGGTACCTGGAAGACGATGATCTGCCCGGCTTCGAGCTCGGTCTCCGGGATGCGATGGCGGGTCTGGATGATGCTCGCCTCGCTGGTGCGGGTCGTGACCGCGACCCGCGCCACCTTGGCGAAGAAGGCGCGGATCGACACGGCATTGGTGGTGTCGTCCGAGCCCTGGTCGATGACCTTGAGCACATCTTTCGGCCCGATGATCGACGCCGTTACCTGCACGCCGCCTGTACCCCAGCCATAAGGCATGGGCATTTCGCGGCTGGCGAAGGGCACCTGGTAGCCCGGAATGGCGATGGCCTTGAGGATGGCGCGGCGGATCATCCGCTTCGTCTGCTCATCGAGATAGGCGAAATTGTAAGTGGGCGTGCTCATTCGGCGGCCTTCCGCTGCGCGCTCACCGAGGCCTCATTGGAGTCCTTCTTGTCTGACTCGGCGTGGCGCTCCTCCCATTCGCGCCGCAATTGGCGCAGCAGCACCAGCTCGGCCTGGAAATCGACGTAATGGGGCAGCTTGAGATGTTCGACGAAGCCGGTCGCCTGGACGTTGTCGGCATGCGACAGCACGAACTCCTCGTCCTGGGCCGGCGCCGTCGCCTCCTCGCCGAATTCGCGCGCCCTCAGCGCCCGGTCGACGAGGGCCATCGACATCGCCTTGCGCTCCGACTGGCCGAAGACGAGGCCGTAGCCGCGCGTGAATTGCGGCGGGGTGTCGGCCGTGCCGCGGAACTGGTTGACCATGTCGCATTCGGTCACCTCGACCCGACCCAGCGGCACTGCGAAGCCGAGCTCGGGCGCGTCGAACTCGACCTCGACTGTGCCGAAGCGGATCTCGCCGGCGAAGGGATGGGTGCGGCCGAAACCGCGCTGGGTCGAATAGGCCAATCCGAGCAGGAAGCCTTCATCGCCGCGCGCCAGCGCCTGCAGCCGCAGATCGCGCCCGGCCGGGAATTCGAGCGGCTCGCGCGTGATATCGCCTGGCGGCGCGGATGACGGGGGCGGATCCGGCTCGATCAGCGCCTGCGCGCCGAGCAGGTCGGCGACGCGCGGATAGCTGGCGGGTTGCGGGGGTTCTGCCGGTGCGGCAGCGGATGTCGCGACCGCCTTATCGCCCGGCTTTTTGGAGAGCTCTTCGGCCTTGCCCATCTCGCCGAGCAGGCGGTGCGTATAGTCGAAAGTGGGGCCGAGCACCTGGCCGCCCGGCATGTCCTTGAAGCAGGCCGAGATCCGACGCTCGATGGTCATCCGGGCCGTCTCGAGCGGCAGGCTCTCGCCGAAGCGGGGCAGGGTGGTGCGATAAGCCCGTGCCAGGAAGATCGCTTCGATCAGGTCGCCGCGTGCTTGCTTGATGGCGAGCGCGGCGAGCTCGGTGTCGTAGAGCGAGGCCTCGCTCATGACGCGCGCCACGGCGAGCGCCAGCTGCTCGCTGATCTGCGTCAGCTCGATCTCGGCAATAGCGGGGTCGCCCCTGCGTGCCTGAGCCAGCAGCTCATGGGCCGCCTCGATTGCCTTCTCACCGCCTTTGACTGCGACATACATGGCGATGCCTATCCTTCGATCCGTGTCGAGCGCGACAGCCCGACAAGGCGATCGCGCTCGCAGAACAGGAGGTCGACACCTTGCGGGAAGCGCTCGCGATTGGCGCGCAGCTGGTCGGCGAAACCCGCCGGCAAGGGCGCGACGCCAAGGCTGCGATTATCCTTGATGCCGGGGCCGGAGAGGCAAAGCCCGCCCTTTTCCTCGAGGCTCGCGACCTGCAGGATCAACGTCGTCGAGCGATCCGGATATTCGAGCGTGCCTTGGGCGAAGCTCTTGAGGTCAGGGCAATGCGCCGGATCGCCGATCAGCGCGAATGCGGCGAGCGAGGGATCCTCGACGAAGCGGCAGCCGGTGTGGAAACCGAGATAGGCTGCGATCTCGCGATCCTTGGCGAAGACGCGATCGAGAAAGACCGGCGTGTCGTGATCGATGAGCGCCAGTGCGGCGCAGGCGAGCGCCGGCGCGAGGCCCGCAGGCGCGTCCGGCGCGACCGAAATCAGCTCGATCCGGCCCGGATTGGCGAGCCCGTCCATGATGGCCCGGAAGGAGGTCTGGGCATCGAAGACCCGTTCCGCAAAGCCTGAGAAGCGCGGCAGCTCCGTCGCGATCGTCATCGCTGATCCTCCCCGCGCACCATGGTGAAGAACTCGACCCGGGTGCCGGCCGTCTTTGCGGCCGCGGCCTCGCGCTCGCCGGCGAGGCGCTCGCGCACCGGAGCGAGGAGAGCCGCCTCGACCTTGTCGCGCCAGTCGGCGTCGCGCGACAGCGCTTCGAACAGGGCGGCCTTTTCGGCTCTCGCCAGGTCCCTGCCCAGATGATAGGCGGCGCCTTCGGTGCCGGCTTCGGTAACGACGAGGCAGCGCGTCACTGTCGCTTCGCCGATATTGAAGCTCGCGCCCGCGCCGCCGACCCGGCCGCGCAACATGACGAGGCCGGCTTCGGGGCTGCGCAGATGGCGAAAGCCGGGCAAGGGCCCGATGGCGCCTTCGGCCTCCGCGAGCTCCGCCGCCGTCGCTTCGACCAGGATCGACATCGTCATTCGCCGAAACCGCTCGGAGCCTGGTCGCTTCAGATCCGCGGGATTTTGAGCGCGGGAAACCTCGGGCATCGATGGGGTTGGCATGAAGACTCGTGCGGTAAAGTGGCTCGGTAGCGCCGTCATGCAACAGAGCGATGACGGCCGGCTGATAGGTTCGTTCGAAGTCAGGGTGCCGGCCACAGAGCCGTCGCCCATAGCCGACGAGTCTTTGGTCCGTGTGCTGCGGCCTGCCGGCCGCGCAGTGGTCTATACCACTGCGGTTCTGGAAAGGTCTAGACCTCTTTCCCGAAAAAATGTCATCATGCGCCGAGGCCGATGGAATGAAGATGAAGCGCCAACACGACCACCAGCTCGCGCCGCAGAGCGCAGGCGGCATCGATCCGCTGTGGCGGCGCATCGAGCAGTCGCTGCGCAGCGCGATCGTCGAGGGGCGCCATGCGCCCGGCTCGAAGCTTCCGCCGGACAGGCAGATCGCGTCCGACTATGGGGCGAGCCGGGTCACGGCGCGACGCGCGCTCGCGGCGCTGGAGCAGGACGGGCTTTTGCGGATCGAGCACGGCAACGGCACTTTCGTCAGCGACGAAGCGCTGGTCCATTATCGCCTCGGCGGCAATCGGGTCCGCTTCAACCAGAATCTCGTCGTCGTCGGCGAGGTCGAGAAGGTGCATCGTCGCGTCCTCGGCACTCGGGAAGCCAAGGCAGGCCGCGACGTCGCTCATCACCTCGGCATTGTGCCGGGTGAACCGGTCCTGGAATTGCAGATGGCTGCCTATGCGGACGAACTGCCGATCTCGCTCGGGGTGCGCCATTGCGCGGCAAAGCGCTTTCGTGGCCTGGCGGAGGCGTTCGAGCGCAAGGGCTCGATCACACGGGCCCTGCAGGAGTTCGGGGTCGTGGACTATCGTCGCGCATCGACGGAGATCACCGCACGCCTGCCGAGCCCCGAAGAGGCAAGGCTCCTCTGCCAGCCGCGGGTGCAACCGGTGCTCGCCTACATGGCGACCGACATCGAGGTCGCGACCGGCGACGTCATCTCCTACTATGTCGGATGCTTCGCCTCTCACCGTGTGACGATCACCATCGGGGACATGGCGGACGCCGGGTAGAGCCGAGGTGACCGCAATGCGACACTACATCGCCTTGATCCATAAGGACCCGAAGAGCGACTTCGGCGTGTCCTTCCCCGATTTTCCCGGCTGCGTGAGCGCTGGCTCGACCCTGGAGGAGGCCGCCGCCATGGCCGCCGAGGCGCTCGCCGGCCATATCGGCTTGATGGCCGAAGAAGGGCTCGAAATCCCCGATCCGACTCCCCTCGACATCTCGCTGAAGACAAGAGAGTGATGGTAGCCGCTTGAGGCAAGGCTTGTACGCTCGTGCCGGCGCGCCGACAGCGGCCCGCCATGCGGCCTGACCGGAGGACGATAGGATGCAGCCGCTCGCCGGGATCACGGTTCTCGATTTCTCGACCTTGCTGCCGGGGCCGCTGGCGACGCTGATCCTGGCCGAGGCCGGCGCCCGCATCATCAAGGTCGAGAAGCCGGGCGGGGAGGATATGCGCCATTACCCGCCGCGCTGGGGGCAGGACGGCGCCATGTTCGCGCTTCTCAATCGCGGCAAGGAGAGCCTCGTCGCCGACTTGAAAAACGAGGCCGACCGGGCGCGCATCCTTGATCTGGTGCGCCAGGCGGATGTGCTGGTCGAGCAGTTCCGCCCGGGCGTCATGGAGAGGCTGGGGCTCGGATATGACGCCGTGGCGGCGCTCAATCCGCGCCTCGTCTATTGCTCGATCACCGGCTATGGGCAGAGCGGCCCCAAGCGCGACCGGGCCGGCCACGACATCAACTATATCGGCGACGCGGGGCTATTGTCCCTGTCGTTCGGCTCGCCGCAGGCGCCGGTGGTTCCGCCCGGCCTGATCGCCGATATCGGCGGCGGCAGCTATCCGGCAGTGATGAACATCCTCATGGGGCTGCGCGCCCGCGAGGCGACGGGACGCGGCTGCCATCTCGATATCGCCATGACGGATAATGTCTTCCCCTTCATGCCGTTGGCGCTCGCCTCCGGCTTCGCGGCCGATCGCTGGCCCGCGAATGGCGAAGGCCTGCTGATGGGCGGCAGCCCGCGCTACCAGCTTTACGCCACGGCCGATGGAAAGATGCTGGCGGTCGGCGCCCTGGAGCCGCAATTCTGGGAGGCGTTCTGCGGGGCGATCGGCCTCGAAGCTGAATGGCGCGACGACCGGCGCGATCCGCAAGGCACGCTCCGCCGCGTGCGCCAGCTCGTCGCGGCGCATCCTTCCGGCCATTGGCGGGAGGTCTTCGCCAAGGTCGATTGCTGCTGCAGCCTGCTGCAGGAGCTGCGCGAAACGATCGCTGATCCGCATGTCGCGGCACGCGGCCTCCTGGCGCACCGGCTCGAGAATGAGGCGGGCGCCGAGATCCCGGCCTTGCCGGTGCCGGTGGTCCAGGCCTTCCGCGCCGACAGGCAGGCGCCCCGCAAGGCACCGACGCTCGCTGCTTCGCAAGCAGGCGAACGAGCCTCAGGCTCCGTGCAGGCGGAGGCGAGCGACAAGGCGATCCTGCTTGCCCTGTTCGAGGCGGCGCTCGCGGCCGCGCGGCCGGAGGGGCAGTTCACCGGGCGCCTGCCTGCCCGCCCCAAAGGCCGCACCATCGTGATCGGCGCCGGCAAGGCGGCCGCCAGCATGGCACGCGAATTCGAGGCCGTCTGGGGGAAGGCAAGAGAAGGGGGGACGGGGACGAAAGGGGGGAAGGGGACGAAAGGGGGGAGTGAATGCGAGGGCCTCGTGGTGACGCGCTACGGTCACGGGGCGAAGACGCGCCGCATCGAGGTGGTGGAAGCGGCCCATCCCGTCCCGGACGAAGCGGGCGCGAAGGCCGCGGCGCGCATCCTGGCGCTCGCGGCATCGGCCGGCCCGGACGATCTGGTCATCTGCCTGATGTCGGGCGGCGCCTCGGCCCTGCTGACCTTGCCGGCGCCCGGCATCACCCTCGAGGCGAAGCAGGCGCTGAACCGGGCGCTGCTGCGCTCGGGCGCTCCGATCGGCGAGATGAACACGGTGCGCAAGGCGCTCTCCGCCATCAAGGGCGGGCGCCTCGCGGCCGCGGCCAAGCGAGCGCGTTGCGTCACCTATCTGATCTCCGATGTGCCGGGAGACGATCCGGCGATCATCGGCTCAGGCCCGACCGTGCCTGGCGGCGCCGATCCCAAGGCCGCGCTCGCCATCCTGAAGCGTTACGCGATCGAGGTTGCGCCCGAGATCGAAGCGGCGATGCTGGCGAATTCCGCACCCAACCAGACCTTCCCGGGCCATGAGCTGCATATGCTCGCCACGCCGAAAATGGCGCTTGACGCGGCCGCCGCGACGGCGCGCCACATGGGCATCGCCCCTCTGATCCTTGGCGACGCCCTCGAAGGGGAGGCGCGCGAGGTCGCGACCGTGCTCGCCGGCATCGCGGAAAGCGTGGCGCGCCATGGCGAGCCGGCGCGGCGCCCTTGCGTCTTGCTCTCCGGCGGCGAGACGACCGTCACCGTGACCGGGCGGGGCGGGCGCGGCGGGCGCAATGCGGAATTCCTGCTGGCGCTCGCCGTCAGGCTCGGCGGGCTCACCCGGGTGTCGGCGATTGCCGGCGACACCGATGGCATTGACGGCACGGAGGATAATGCCGGCGCCTGGATCGATTCAGGCGTGCTGGCGCAAGCCGGAGAGAAGGGCATCGACGCGGCGGCCTATCTCGCCCGCCACGACGCCTATTCGTTCTTCGCCGCGCTCGACCGGCTCGTGGTCACCGGCCCGACGCTCACCAATGTCAATGATTTCAGGGCGATCCTGGTGCGCTAACGGGCGCCGCCTCCACCTCGGGAACGGTCGCGATGCGGGCGAAAGCCTCGACCACCTTTTCGTAGACGGGACGCTTGAAGGGGATGATCAATTCCGGCGTCAGCGAGAAATCCTCCCAGCGCCATTCGTCGAATTCGGCGGCGTGAGTGCCGCCGCCGGGCCGCTTCACATTGATCTCGCTGTCCTCGCCGGTGAAGCGGAAGGCGAACCAGCGCTGCGTCTGGCCGCGATAGCCGCCGCGCCAGGAGCGCTGCAGCATCTCGCGCGGCAAGTCGTAGGTGAACCATTCCGGCGCCTCCGCGATCAGCGTCGCGCTGCGCACATTGGTTTCCTCGTACATCTCGCGCACCGCGGCCGCGAGCGGCTCTTCGCCCGGATCGATCCCGCCTTGCGGCATCTGCCAGCGATAGGGGCCGCGCACATGCTCCGGACCTGCGTCCCCGTGGCGCCTGGCCACGAATACGCGACCCGCCCGGTTGAACAGGGCGATGCCGACGCATCGCCGATAGGGCAAGGTCGTTTGGTCCATGATTACGCCGGAACCCCAGAAGCCATGTGTGAAAGTGACGCCGCTCGGCTGTCCGTTGTCAAGTGCTTGGCCAGCTGCAAGCCCGCGGGGCAGGCCGTTCGAGCCGCGCTCAACTCCCGGCTTTGAGTCAACTCCTGCCCTTGAGGCTGAGGGTCGCGGTGACGGGGACGAGGTCGATGCCGCGCTCGCCGAGGCTTGCGGCCCAGGCGGATAGGCGCTCGATGGTGATCGGCAAGGCGCTGGCGGAGGCGCAGGCGAGGCCCCTGTCGCGAGAAAGCGCCTCGAGCCGGCTGAGCGCCGCATCGATCATGGCCGCATTGGGCGCAGCGTCGATGACGATGTCGGCGCGCCGCACTCCGAGATTGAGAGAGGCCGCGATCGCCGGAGCGATGGAGCGGGCCGAGGAGCCGTCATCGATGAAGATCAGGCCGCGCGCCGCGAGGTCCTTGAGGATCGGGGTCACGGCCGCCTCATCGGCCGTGAAGCGCGCCCCGAGGAAGTTCTCGATGCCGACAAAGCCGGCGGCGCGCGCCATCGCCCAATGCAGGCGTTCCAGATTCTGCGCCGCGCCGGCTTCGGTGGTGAGCGTCTGCGGACCCGGATTGTTCTGCGGGTAGTCGAAGGGCTCCATCGGCATCTGCAACAAGATCTCATGGCCGATCTCGCGCGCCTTCATGGCCTGCGCCTTCAGGTTGGCGCCGTAGGGCGCGAAGGCGAGGGAGACTTCGCCGGGCAGCTTGGTCATTGCGGCCGCCGTCGTCTGCTCGTTCAAGCCGAGCCCGCCGACAATCAGGGCGATGCGCGGGCGCCCCTTCGTCGCGGCTGCCGGCGCCGGGCGGGCATAGATCTGCGCCGGGCGCGCTCCATCCGGGCCGATGCGCGGCAAGGGCCCGAACTCGCCGCGTTCCACGAGGCGCGGATCGGGAGCCGCGGCGAGCCGGATGGGGCCGAAGGCATCCGGAACGCGAATCACCAGAGCGTCCGGGGCGCTGGCGCCGCCCGGGCGAATCACGGTGACGCCGCTATCGCTCTCGATTTCCGCGCCGTTGGAGGACAGACGCCGTGCAGGCCCAGCAGCCTCCTCGGGTGCGGCCTTGTCGGGCGTAGTCTTGGCGATGGTACCGACGCTCTTGGGTGCCGCCGGCGCGATCTCGGCCATGGCATAGGGTTCCCCCGCATGGTCGGCCTCCCTTGCGAGGAAGCTGAGCGCGCCGATCCCGGCACCGACGAGCGCGGCGGCCGCGAGCGAGCGGGCTCCCGCCTTGAAGCCGTGCCCGCTGCGGCCGGTCGAGAGCCCGAGCGGCTTGTGGAGATCGTCCGGCTCGATCGACAATCCCGGTGCTCCGGTGCGTGATCGCGCGATTCCTTGCGAATCAGGCGAAATCCTAGAGGCCAGGCTTTATCACATCAGCCTTTTTCGAGGCTGGACTTGCGCCCGACCCCGCCGCCTCCGCGAGTGGGGTGTCGACTGCTAACCAAGGAAATGGCGGCCGCGACTTTTGCACCGATTCCATCGGACCTTGAATGCCTCTACTGTCCGGCGAGTCGCGCTGCCGGCGCGACGTCGCAAGGGACGGCCGTCGCATGGGTTCGGGTTCACTTCTCATCAGCATCGCAACCGGAGCCGTTGCCGTGGTGCTCGTGCTCGGCCTGATCAATATGCTGCGCGGAGGCAGCCCCAACCGCTCGCAGAACCTGATGCGGTTGCGCGTCGTGCTGCAGGCTGTCGCGATTTTGCTGATCGTGCTCGTCTTGTGGTGGCGCGGCCATTAGCGGCGTGGTCAATCGATCACGAAAGCAGGAGGACTGGCCAGCTCCGCGCAATATTTGGGGTATAACCGTGACGAGAGGCCGCTGCCGAGCGAATTGCGCTGCAATTTTGTCGCAGTCCGGTTGCGAGTATGGCAACCGCCCGCTATAGGCGTTGACGCGGCGGCGGATCGTGGCGACAATTGGGCATGAAGCAGGGGCCGTGCGGATGCTAAGATTTCGGCATGATATGCGGGTGGGCCGATGCGCCTGACGACTGCGCTTCTTGGGGGGCTCGCCGCTATTTGCCTCGCCGGAACTTGGCCCGCCGCGCAAGGCGCAGCTGCGGCTGATCTGAGTTATCCGTCCTCTTTCGGCGCTCCGGCCGCGCCGATCACCCAGCGTGCCTTCTTCCTCTCCGAAGTGCGGCTCGGGACATTCGCGCATGATCCGCTGAGCCCGGAAAAGGGCAGCGTCGACGTGAACGGCGAAATTCTGTTCGCCAAGCCCTTCTCCCTGCCGGGCAGCGCTTGGGACTTCCTGTTGCCTCGCCCCAGCATCGGGGCGACGATCAACGTCGCCGGCAAGACGAGCCAGGGCTATGCCGGGCTCACCTGGACCTACGACATCACCAAATCGATCTTCGTCGAGGGCAGTTTCGGCGGCTCGGTCAACAACGGCAAGACGGGCCTGATAGTGCCGGTCGGGCGCAGTGCCCTGGGTTGTAACGTCTCCTTTCGCGAATCAGCCTCAATCGGCTATAGATTCAACGCCAATTGGAGCCTGATGGGCACGATCGAGCATATGTCGAATTCCGGTCTGTGCACTCAGAACCGCGGCCTGACGAATTACGGCGCGCGCATCGGCTACAGCTTCTGAGGCGGAGGCCGATGCCGAAGCGCCCTTCGCGGGCGCTTTTTTGTTCGGGAATTGAAGCCGATGGTAGTGCTCAACCGCATCTACACGCGTAGCGGCGACAAAGGCACGACGCGGCTGGCGACCGGGGCGCCGCGCCTCAAATGCGATCTGCGCGTGGAAGCCTATGGCGCGGTCGACGAGACCAATGCCTGCATCGGGCTGGTGCGGCAGCATACGGGGGTCGATCAACGCCTCGATGCCATGCTGGCGCGCATCCAGAACGACCTGTTCGATCTCGGCGCCGATCTTGCGACCCCAGAAGAACCTGCCACACCCGAGCCGGGCCGGAAGCCAGCCCGCACGGCTTTGCGCATCCTGGAGACCCAGGTGACGCGGCTCGAAAGCGAGATCGACGCTTTGAACGCCGACCTGTCGCCGCTCACCTCCTTCGTGCTGCCGGGCGGATCTGCAGCCGCGGCGGCGCTGCATCTGGCCCGCACGGTCTGCCGCCGCGCCGAGCGCGTCATGGTCGCGCTCGCCCAGAAGGAGGGCGAGATCGTCGGCGCCGATGCCATCAAGTTCATCAATCGCCTGTCGGATTTCCTCTTCGTCGCGGCACGCTTCGCAAATGACGCAGGCAGCAAGGATGTCCTGTGGACGCCGGGCCAGAACCGCTGATCGCTGCCGCAATTGCTGCCGACAGCCAAGATTTGCGGCGTTGCAACACTGCGCCGTTGACATGTAAGCAAGGCCGCGATTTACCCATTGGGCGGAGTGGCGGCGGCGATACGTCACGATCGATGACCAATAGCGCCGGCCACGGATCCGAGTAGAAGGTCGCGGATATGAAAATTCTCGTCCCCGTGAAACGGGTGGTCGATTACAACGTCAAGATTCGGGTGCGGTCTGACGGCAGCGGCGTCGAGCTTGCCAATGTGAAGATGTCGATGAACCCCTTCGACGAGATCGCGGTCGAAGAAGCCTTGCGCCTCAAGGAGGCCGGCAAGGCGACCGAGGTGATCTGCGTCTCGATCGGGCCGCAGCAATCCGCCGAGACCATCCGGGCCGGCCTCGCCATGGGCGCCGATCGTGGCATCCTGGTGAAGACCGATCAGCCGCCGGAGCCGCTCGCCGTCGCCAAATTGCTCAAGGCGGTGATCGCCAAGGAGGAGCCGGGCCTGGTCATCCTGGGCAAGCAGGCGATCGATGACGACTGCAACCAGACGGGTCAGATGCTGGCGGCGCTGCTCGGCTGGCCGCAAGGCACCTTCGCCTCCAAGGTCGTGATCGGGGAAGGCTCGCTCGACGTGACGCGCGAGGTCGATGGCGGCCTGCAGACGCTGACGTTGAAGATGCCGGCGATCGTGACCACGGATCTGCGCCTCAACGAGCCGCGCTACGCCTCTTTGCCGAACATCATGAAGGCCAAGAAGAAGCCGATCGACGAGACGACGCCGGAAGCGCTCGGCGTCGACGCCTCGCCGCGGCTCAAAGTGCTCAAGACCGTGGAGCCGCCGGGCCGCAAGGCCGGCGCCAAGGTGAAATCTGTGGCCGAGCTCGTCGCGAAGCTCAAGGACGAAGCCGGAGTGATCTGAGATGACGACGCTGCTCTTCGCCAAGCACGACAACAAGACGCTGAACGAGGCGACCCGCAAGGCGCTCACCGCCGCCAAGGCGCTGGGAGCTCCCGTGCATGTGGTCGTGGCCGGTCACGGGGCCCGCCCGGTCGCCGAGCAGGCGGCCAAGCTCGACGGGGTCGAGAAGGTGCTGCTCGCCGACGCGCCCCTCTATGAGCACCGTCTCGCAGAGCCGCTGGCGGCGCTCCTCGTCTCGCTCGCGCCGCATTATGACGCGCTCGTCGCGGCCGCGACCACCACCGGCAAGAACGTCATGCCGCGCCTCGCCGCGCTGCTCGACGTCATGCAGGTCTCGGAGGTCATCAAGGTCCTGGCGCCCGACACCTTCGAACGCCCGATCTATGCCGGCAACGCCATCCAGACCGTGCAGGTGACGGACGCCAAGAAGGTGATCACCGTGCGCGCCGCCTCCTTCCAGGCGACGGGCGATGGTGCCGCCACGGCGCCGATCGAGGCGATCGCTTCTCCCGCCGATCCAGGCCTGTCGGTCTTCAAGGGCGAGGAGGTCGCGAAATCCGATCGCCCGGAGCTGGCCTCGGCGAAGATCATCGTCTCGGGCGGACGGGCTCTCGGCTCGGCGGAGAAGTTCCGCGAGGTGATCACGCCGCTCGCCGACAAGCTCGGCGCCGCCATGGGCGCCTCGCGCGCCGCGGTCGATGCGGGCTATGCGCCCAATGACTGGCAAGTCGGCCAGACCGGCAAGGTGGTGGCGCCCGACCTCTATGTGGCGGTCGGCATTTCAGGCGCCATTCAGCACCTGGCGGGTATGAAGGACTCCAAGGTGATCGTGGCGATCAACAAGGATGAGGAGGCTCCGATCTTCCAGGTGGCCGATTACGGGCTGGTCGCCGATCTGTTCACGGCGGTGCCCGAATTCGCCGCCGAGCTCGGCAAGATCGGAAAATAATGCACAAAGGGCCAAGCCCGACACACGAAGCCCGACATTGGGGCTGCAGATGTCGGACGAGGCCTCTACGCGATGCTAGACGATTCGAGCCCGAGTAGGTGACGAGGTATGGTTGAGATCAAGACCGTCGGCGTGATCGGCGCGGGTCAGATGGGGGCCGGCATCGCCCATGTCGCGTCGCTTGCCGGCTACCACATCGTGGTGACCGATGTGACGTTGGAGCGCACCCAGAGCGCGCTTGCCACCATCAATGGCCACATGGCTCGCCAGATCTCCAAGGGCATGATCACCGATGCTGAGCGCAAGGCGGCGCTGGAGCGCATCGTGCCGGCTGCGAGCCTCGACGCCATGTCCGGTTGCGATCTCGTCATCGAGGCGGCGATCGAGAACGAGGCTGCCAAGCGCCAGATCTTCGAGAACCTGAAGTCGAATCTCAAGCCGGACGCGATCGTCGCCTCGAACACGTCCTCGATCTCGATCACGCGGCTCGCGGCGATCAGCGGCAATCCCGAGCGCTTCATCGGCATTCATTTCATGAACCCGGTGCCGGTGATGCAGCTCGTCGAGCTGATCCGCGGCATCGCCACCAATGACGAGACTTTTGAGGCGGCGAAGGAATTCTGCGGCAAGCTCGGCAAGACGGTGACGGTGTCGGAGGATTTCCCCGCCTTCATCGTCAACCGCATCCTCCTGCCGATGATCAACGAGGCGATCTACACGCTCTATGAAGGCGTTGGCTCCGTCGACGCCATCGATACCTCCATGCGGCTCGGCGCCAACCATCCGTTGGGGCCGCTGCAGCTCGCCGATTTCATCGGTCTCGATACCTGTCTGTCGATCATGCAGGTGCTCTATGAGGGGCTGGCGGATTCGAAATACCGGCCATGCCCCTTGCTCGTGAAATATGTCGAGGCGGGCTGGCTCGGCAAAAAGGTCAAGCGCGGCTTTTACGATTATCGCGGCGAGAAGCCTGTGCCGACCCGATGAGCGCGACCAGGGGAGGCCGTCGACGGTGGCCTGTCCCGGTAGTGACCGCGACGACCCTGAGACATTTCGGCCCAGCCGCGTCGGGCGCCGCGATGCGCATGCGGCGATTGCAAGAGCGCGTTGCTGCATGCTGATCTAACGTTTGGCAAGCCTTGGGGGGCATATGGGCTGGCTCTTTTCCTTCAGCGGGAAGATGCGGCGACCCGCCTATGCGGCCGCCTCCGCCGCGGCGCTGTTCCTGCCGCATCTGATCATCCTTGCCGTCTACGCCGCCCAGCATCAGCGGCCGCCGCTGGACGTCTGGTTCGTGCTCGCGCCCCTGAGATGGGTGCTGCTCACCCTCGATCCCCTGCTGGAGTTTGCGCCAGGCCATCCAGCGCTGCTGGCCGGCGGCCTTGCGTTGACCGTTATCTGTTCCTGGATTCTCGCCGCCTTGGCGGTCCGGCGCGCGAACGATGCCGGGGTGAGCGGATGGCTCGCTGCGCTCAGCATAGCGCCCGTGCTGCAATTCCCGGCAATTATCGTGCTCGCGGCATTGCCGAGCCGCGTCGGCGCCGAGCCGCCGCACGCCTCGCTGCCTGTGATTGCGCAGCGGCCTTGGAATGCGAGCCTGCAGGGCCTCTTGGCCGCCATCGGGCTGACGCTGCTCACCATCGTGGTGGGGGCCCTGATCTTCGGCTCCTATGGCTTTTCCATGTTTGCCCTCTCGCCCGTGGTGATCGGCCTGACCACCGCGTATTTGGCGAATCGCCACGGCGATGTGGGCGTGGGGTCGACCGTCTGGATCATGACGACCGCGCTTGCTCTCGGCGGGCTCGCCTTGGTCGGAGCGGCGTTCGAAGGCGCCGTTTGCATCGTCATGGCGGCGCCGCTCGCCTGGGTGATGGCTCTGATCGGTGCACTGATCGGACGCACCATGGCGCTGTCGAGGCGAACCCGCGGCACGCATCCGATGCTGAGCGTCGCGATCATCCCGCTGCTCTTCGCCTCCGAGCAGGTTTTGCCGCGGACGAGCGCTTTCACCGATGTCGTGTCGATCGAGGTCGCGGCGACCCCTGATGTCGTCTGGCAGGCTGTGCTGCATATGGACACGATCACCGAGGCGCCATCCATCCCCTTCAGCCTCGGTGTCGCCTATCCGATCAGGGGCGAGGTGATCGGCGAGGGCGTCGGGGCGATGCGTCGCGGCTATTTCTCGACCGGCGTCGCGGAGGAGCGGATCACCGAATGGGCACCTGGCGAAGCGCTCGCCTTTGTGATCTTGAGCGAACCACCAAGCCTGCGGGAGCTCAGCCCCTACCAATATGTGCACGCACCACATGTGAACGGCTACTTCCGCTCGACGCAGGCGCGCATCGACATGGCTGAGATCGCTTGGGGCCGCACTCGCCTGACTTTGACCACCGCGCACGAACTCGACCTGCAACCGGCCGTCTATTGGCTGCCGCTGGCGCGTTGGATTGTTCGGCAGAACAAGGATCGCGTTCTCGGGCAGATGCAGCGGCAGGCTGAGAAAGGCCTGGCACGGTGACGGGATCGGTCCATAATTCGCTCGGAATCAGCCCTTTCAGGCGCGCCGCGAGGCAATATCGGCCTTGGTTCGAGCTGGTTTGCGCCGCTATTTCGCGGCCAAGCCTTCACAAGGGCGTCATTGTCCCGCTAGATTAAAGGGGTTAAGGCGAATCTGCCTCGCTCACTACGGAGAGGTGGCTTGACCGTCCATGTGCGGCCCCCTGTCTCGCCGGAAGCCTGTCCGGCCCTGGTGCTCAACGCCGATTACCGGCCGCTGAGCTATTACCCGCTCTCGCTCTGGTGCTGGCAGGACGCCATCAAGGCCGTGTTCATGGAGCGGGTGAACATCGTCTCCGAATATGACCGGCTGGTGCGCTCGCCGAGCTTCGAGATGCGGCTGCCTTCCGTCGTCTCGCTCAAGACCTATATCAAGCCGCCGCGCCATCCGGCCTTCACGCGCTTCAATGTGTTCCTGCGCGACCGCTTCACCTGCCAATATTGCGGCTGCCGCGAGGATTTGACCTTCGACCATGTGGTGCCGCGCTCCAAGGGCGGGCAGACCATGTGGTCGAACGTGGTCGCGGCCTGCGCACCCTGCAACCTCCTGAAGGGCGATTGGCTGCCTGTCGAATCCGGCATGTGGCCGCGCCAGAAGCCCTACCAGCCGACGGTCCACGACCTCCATCAGAACGGGCGGCAATTCCCTCCAAACTATCTGCATGAGAGCTGGATGGACTATCTCTATTGGGATGCCGAGCTCGAGCCCTGATGCCTAACTCGGCTCAGGCAGATGGTCCGCTCGTTCGGGCACCTTAGACGGCATCTTTTGGCTCGGCTTCGCTGTTGGCTTCCCGCAATCTTCGTGCAGGGCCATCTCGGCCATCCGGAAAGGGAGCCCATTGCATGGCCGTCGTGGTAAGGTCATCAACAGGAGCCATATCAGCGGCTGAGCAGCCAGGATCGGAGAGCAACGTGGCGAAAGCTGTCAGCGCCGCAAAAGCCGTCGAGCGGGCACCCCTGCCTGAGGCGGCCCCTGGGGAGGCCGTGAAAGCGCCGCCAGAGGCCGCGAGCAAGCCCGCGCAGGTCGCGCACACTCCGCCGGAGGCCGCCAACAAGCCCTCGGTGCCGTCGGCACCCGACATTGCGGCTTCGCCCGGGCGCTTCGTCAATCGCGAATTGTCCTGGCTGCGCTTCAACAGGCGGGTCATGGAGGAGGCCTCGAACCGCAACCATCCGCTCCTCGAGCAACTGCGCTTCCTGTCGATCTCGGCGAACAACCTCGACGAATTCTTCATGGTGCGTGTCTCGGGCCTGCGCGAGCAAGTGCATGCCAAGGTCGTGGTCAGGTCGCAGGACGGGCTGACGCCGGCCGAGCAGCTCGAAAAGATCGGGGTCGAGGTCGCGGCGCTGGCGAGCGACCAGCAGCAGCGCTTGCGCGAATTGCGCGCCGAGATGGCCGATCAGGGCATCGTCATCGCCGATGCGGCCGAATTATCGGCGCTCGAGCGCAATTGGCTCGAAGGGCATTTCCTCGAATATATCTTCCCGGTCCTCACCCCGCTCGCCATCGACCCGGCCCATCCCTTTCCCTTCATCCCCAATCTCGCCTTCTCGCTCGGCGTGCAGCTCGCCCGCGCGGCCGATGGACGCGTGCTCAACGCGCTGGTGCGCGTGCCGCAGAAGATCGCGCGCTTCGTGCGCCTGCCCGATCTCGGCCAGACGGGGCGCACGCGCTTCGTGGCGCTGGAGCAGACCATCGGGGCCTTCATCGACAAGCTCTTCCCGGGCCATGTGGTGAAGGGGCTTGGCGGCTTCCGTGTCATCCGCGACAGCGATCTCGAGATCGAGGAGGAGGCCGAGGATCTGCTGCGCATGTTCGAGACGCTGCTGAAGCGCCGCCGTCGCGGCGACGTGATCAGGCTCGAGGTCGAGGCCCGCATGCCCGAGCCATTGCGCACCTTCCTCGCCGAGGAGCTCGACGTGACGGTGGACGAGACTTTCGTGGTCGAAGGCATGCTGGCCTTGAACGAATTGTCGCAGCTCATCGGCGATGACCGGCCCGACCTCAAATTCAAGCCCTATACGCCGCGCTTTCCCGAGCGGGTGCGCGAGCATGGCGGAGATTGCTTCGCGGCGATCCGCCAGAAGGATTTCGTGGTGCATCACCCCTACGAATCCTTCGATGTGGTGGTGCAGTTCCTGCAGCAGGCGGCCCGCGATCCCAACGTCATCGCCATCAAGCAGACGCTTTACCGCACCTCGTCGGACTCACCGATCGTGAAGACGCTCGCCGAGGCTGCCGAGGTCGGAAAATCGGTCACGGCGCTCGTCGAGCTCAAGGCGCGCTTCGACGAGGAGGCCAATATCCGCTGGGCGCGCGATCTCGAGCGGGCAGGCGCCCAGGTCGTGTTCGGCTTCGTGGAGCTGAAGACCCATGCCAAGCTGTCGCAGGTGGTGCGCCGCGAGGGTAGCCAGCTCGCCAGCTATTGCCATATCGGCACCGGCAACTACCACCCGACCACCGCCAAGATCTATACGGATCTGTCCTATTTCACCGCCAATCCGGTGATCGCCCGCGATGTGGCCCGCATCTTCAATTTCATCACCGGCTATGCCGAGCCTGCCGAGCTCGAGCGTATGGCCGTGTCGCCGGTGACGATGAGAAAGCGCCTCTTCGACCATATCGAGGAGGAGATCGCCCATGCCAAAGCCGGAAGGCCGGCGGCCATCTGGGTCAAATGCAATTCGCTGGTCGATCCGCAGATCATCGATGCGCTCTACCGGGCGAGCCAGGCGGGCGTCGGCATCGAGCTGATCGTGCGCGGCATCTGCTGCCTGCGACCTGGGGTGCCGGGCTTGTCCGAGAACATCCGGGTGAAATCGATCGTCGGACGTTTCCTCGAGCATGGCCGCATCTATTGCTTCGGCGGCGGCTACGGGCTCCCTCATGAGAAGGCCCATGTCTATATCTCGTCGGCGGATCTGATGACGCGCAATCTCGACCGGCGGGTCGAGGCCATGCTGCCGATCGACAACCCGACCGTGCACGAGCAGATCCTCGGGCAGATCATGGTCGCCAATCTGCGCGACAACCAGCAGAGCTGGCGTGTCACCCCGGAAGGCACGAGCGTGCGCGTCGTGCCGAAGCCGGAGGAGACGCCATTCAACGCCCACCATTACTTCATGACCAATCCGAGCTTGTCAGGACGTGGACGATCTTTACGTGAATCAGGGCCGAAGCGCCTTTTCGAAAAAACCGGCAAGCGCTGAGCGGCCGGCGGCGGCTGCCTTGGGGCGGCCGATGCCGGCTGAGCGCTTCGCGGTCGTCGATATCGGCTCGAACTCGGTGCGCCTCGTCGTCTTCGAGAAGGTGTCGCGCGCGCCTTTCGTGCAATTCAACGAGAAGGCCCTTTGCGGCCTGGGGCGCGCCGTGCGCTCGACGGGGCGGCTCGCGGACGATTCGGTCGCCAAGGCCCTGAGCTCGATCGCGCGCTTCCGCACCTTGTGCGACCAGATGCAGGTGAAGCAGGCGAGGGTCGTCGCGACCGCGGCTGCGCGCGACGCGCAGAACGGCCCCGAATTCCTGGCGCGCGTCCACGACCTGATGGGGGTGAAGCCCGAATTGCTCTCGGGCGAGCGCGAGGCGCAGCTCTCGGCGCTCGGCGTGATCTGCGGGCTGCACGACCCCGATGGCGTCGCCGGGGATCTCGGCGGCGGCTCGCTCGAGCTCGTCTCGCTCAAGAAGGACGATATCGGGGAGGGCGCCTCGCTGAAGCTAGGCGGGCTTGCGCTGATGGACGAGGCCGGCGGCTCGCTCAAGAAGGCCGAGAAGATCGTGCGCGACACGCTCGAGGCCTGCGCCGTGATGCGCTTCGTCAAGGGCCGGCCCTTCTATGCGGTCGGAGGCACCTTCCGGGCCCTGGCGCGGCTGCATATCGGCCAGCGCGCCTATCCGCTGCAGGTCATGCATGGCTATGTCATACCGGTGCGCGACGCCGTGGAGTTCGTGAAGCTCGTCGAGCGCGTCAACGCCGACACGCTCGATTCGATCGCCTCCGTGAATGTGGCGCGGCGTCCTCTCCTGGCCTATGGGGCGCTGGTGCTCGACGAGATCATCCGCATCGGCAAGCCGAAGGAGGTGGTGATCTCGGCGACCGGGGTGCGCGAGGGGCTGGTCCATGAGCAGCTCCCGCCTGAGGAGCGCGGCCTCGACCCGCTGATCGTCGCGGCCGAGGAGCTGAATGAGGGCCGCGCCCGCGACCCGGGGCATGCGTTCGACCTCATCGACTGGAGCGATGGCTTCTTCGCCACGCTGCCCTTCGACGAAACCCCGGCCGAGGCGCGGCTGCGCCACGCCGCCTGCCTGTTGAGCGATATCAGCTGGCGCGCCCATCCGGATCATCGCGGCGAGCAGAGCCTCAACACGATCGCTTACGCGCCGCTGTTCGGCGTCGATCATCAGAGCCGGGCCTATCTCGCGCTCGCGGTGTATTTCCGGCATGCCGGCTTCTCCTCGGATGCGCGCGGCACGCCGAGCATCCGCGAGCTCGCCAGTGCGCGGGGCCTCGACCGGGCGCGCGTGCTCGGCGCCGCCTTCCGCGTCGCCTCGCTGATCGCAGCCGGCATGCGCGGCGTGCTCGGCAGGACGCCGCTGACGCTGGAGGGCGGACGCCTGGTGCTGACCTTGCCGGCTCCGCTCAGCACGCTGGCCGGCGAAAGGCTGATGAGCCGCATGAAGACGCTCGGGCGATTGCTGGGGCGCGAGCCGCTCTTCAGGGTGCTGCCCGGATAGGCCGGCGAGCTTGATCGGGCCCAAAAATCATCTTGCTCTAGCAGATTATCTATGTTTGTTGCCATATAATATTGTGGAATATCTTCAATATCATCACAGAACCATTGCATCGAACGTATAGGCGTTAGCGGATGCAGTAATGCGCATGCCAGCACCCTGATAGCTCCCAGGGGGCTATAGGCACAGGGGCACCGTGTTATTCACAGCTCTTTTGGATTACTCCCAACGCCCTGAGATGAGGTGGCGTTCGGTGTTGAAGATGGAGTGAGCGGCGCACGAACGGATAGGAGCGCCGAGCTGAGCCGCGCGACTTGAAACTTTGCATCTTGAACCCGTGTCGTCGCACCGGCTCGTGCGAATTCTCAGCTCGGTAGTGTCTGAGCAACCCTTGCTCATCGTAGCATCCGCGCTATCGTTACTGCGCCAATGCCCTCCGCGGAGAAGCGTAATGCCGAGAGTTGAAGAAACGGTGGCGGCTATCGCACTCCAAGCTTTCCGGGACGCGCTGGAGAGACACGACGACGAAGTGGCAGCCATGGAAGCAGCTATTCTCGCGCTTGACCGCTATCGAGCGGCCAATGGACTTCCCATGACGGCGCAAGCTCCGATCCATGCCGACACCTTGCATGCGAATCGCCTGAAGGCGCGCGCGGCAGTCGTGCATTCCATTGCGGATGCCTTCATCCAGCAGGAATCGAGCGTCACCATTGACGATATTGCGATGCGGTTGGAGACGACATCGCGCAAGGTGATGAGAATGATGAGGCTGAAAGGCCGGAGCGGACGCGGCGTGGACCAAGTTTCGGATCTGCTTTTCGCGCTAGGCGCTGAACTCGATTTCCGAGTGGCGAAGAAGCATGGGCCCGAACCGGCTGACGCAATGGGCTTGTGAGACGAAGCCCTCTGCACCTTTGCCAAGGACACCAAGGCCAGTGATATGACCCGATGATGCCGGGGCCGGTGCGCTGGTTTGGGTCAGCCTCACGCTGCTCGAAGATGCGGCCGTATCCAGATCGCCTATCGACTGGCTCGCGCCAGCCGAGCCGGCCTGACCTTGGCGCCGGTCGTTCCGAGCTGGCCAGCGATGTGCAACACGCCCACGAATGCGGCATAGTGAGGAGCCGCCGGCGATATCGGATCTGGGAGCGCCTCGATGCATGACGAGCCGATCATGGACATTGCGCATCTCGGCCATTTGGAGGTGCTCACGCCCAAGCCCGAGGAGAGCTTGCGTTTCTTCGTCGATGTGCTGGGCATGACGGAGAGCGGCCGGCGCGGCGATTCGGTCTATCTGCGCGCCTGGGACGATTATGAGCGCTACAGCCTGCAGCTCAGCGCGTCCAAGACTTCGGGGCTCGGCCATGCGGCCTTCCGGGCGCGCAGCCCGCAAGCGCTGCGGCGGCGCGTCGCCGCATTGCAGGGCTCGGGCCATGAGCTCGGCTGGCATGAAGGCGAGCTCGGACATGGTCCCGCCTACCGGTTCCACGATCCGGACGGGCATCTGATCGAGATCTATTACGAGACCGAATGGTTCGAGGCGCCGCAGGCCCTGCGGCCGGCGCTCAAGAATCAGGCGCAGCGTTTTCCCGCACGCGGCGTCAATGTCCGGCGGCTCGATCATTTCAACGGGCTTGCCGTCGACATCAAGGCGTGTCGGGTGTTCTTTGAGGAGTATCTCGGTTTTCGCCTGACCGAGCAGATCGTGCTCGATGACGGCACCGAGGCCGGGATGTGGATGACCTGCACCAATAAGAGCTACGACTTCGCCTATACGCGCGACCATACCGGGACGCGCGGACGTTTCCATCACATTACTTATGCGCTCGACAGCCGCGAGGAGATCTTGCGCGCCGCCGACATCTTTCTCGAGAACGGTGTGTTCATCGAGACGGGGCCGCATAAGCACGCCGTGCAGCAGACCTTCTTCCTCTATGTCTACGAGCCGGGCGGCAATCGCGTCGAGGTCGCCAACGCCGGCGCGCGCCTCGTCCTGGCACCGGATTGGAAGCCCATCACCTGGACCGAGGCTGAGCGCAAGAAGGGGCAGGCCTGGGGGCTGAAGACGATCGAATCCTTCCACACCCATGGAACCCCGCCCGTCGAGACGGGCAAGGCGGGCGACACGCATGGCTAGCAGCGCCCGGTGTCGCTGCTCGCTGCCCGTGCCGGGCGTGGCGCTGACCCTGGCGATCGGGGCGATGCAGGGGAGCGCGGGACCAGCCGGTGCCGCGGAAGCGAGCGTCGCTGCCGTGCTCGATGCCTTGGTGCGCGCCTATCCGGACGAGCTCACCGGCCATGACGACACCGCCCTGATCTGGCGCGACGGCACGCGCATGCCCGTCGACGATGGAAGGCCGCGCAAGAGCTTCGAGGAGACGCTGCGCTCAGCCTCCATCCTCGACCAGATGCGGCTTCACTATCCCAAAGGCTCGCGATCCGCGCCGGCCCGCGAGGAGGATGATCCCGGCCGCTTTCGCAATCAGGCCTTCTTCGACAAGATCTATGGCGACTGCTCGAAACAAAAAGTCGAGCCCCGGCTCGAAACCGTGATCTGGATGCCGGGCTCCTGGGGCAAGCCTTTGCGCGTCACTTCGGTCAACGCTGTCGCGGCACGCCTGCGGGAGGTGTCGGCCGAGCTCGAAAAGCTGCCGCCGCTCTTGCGTGCCTATGCCTATCCGAGCGCCGGAACCTATAATTGCCGCCCCGTCGCCGATAACGGCTCGCGCAGCATGCATGGCTATGGGGCGGCGATCGACCTCAACGTGAAATATGCAGATTACTGGCTGTGGCGACAGGGCGGGGCGAAGTCCGTCGCCCATCCCAAATTCGTCGCCCATCCCAAATCCTTCGCCCAAGCCAAATCCTTCACCTATGCCAACCGCATGCCCTTCGAGATCGTTGACATCTTCGAGCGGTATGGTTTCATTTGGGGAGGGCGATGGGGTCATTACGACACCATGCATTTCGAATACCGGCCCGAATTGCTCGACATGGCCGGGGCTTCGTAGTGAACATCGCTCAGGCGAGATTACCTGTTTGTCGGTCGAGGGCGTCTCAATCGCCAGCTGGGAGGTGATCGTGGATAGGCTCATTCGTTCTGGAAAAACCTGTCTCGTGGCGGCGCTGGGGCTCTCGGCCGCTACGCTTGGCGAGGTCGCGCCGGCAGGCGCGCAAGATGCCGCCTCGATGGGCTGCCAGGAACTCTGGTATGCGCGCAACGCCATCTATGCGCGCAACGGCTACTGCTTCCGCACGCAGCAGGCGATATCGGCGTTCGGACGGGGGTGCTTCCCTCCCTTTGGCCACCTCTTCGGATATGAAGCGCAGCGAGTGCAGGAGTTGCAATATTGGGAGAGAGTGAAGGGCTGTTGAGCGAGCCTGCACCTTTGTCTCGTTTTGGCTGATGCGTGCAGACGAGGTCGGTTGTCTTCGGGCATCGGGCATCAATTGGGGGAATTGACCATGAAGCTATTGGCGATACTGAGCTTCGCCGCCGCGGTGGCGATTTCCGGTTCCGCCTTCGGGCAATCCGCTTGCAGAATTCAACGCCAGGAGGTCTTCCAGCCCCAAGGCAAACGGGTCGTGCTGGCGACTGCGGCAGGTGCCCAGGCGGGCGACCAATTCGTCCTGTTCCGGTCGCAGCTTCGTGTGAATACGGATGGAGCGCCGAACTCGTATCATCCCGACGATCTGAAGGGTTCGACCAAGGCGATCAACAACATCGCCAACGGTGTGGCCGTGACCAGGGGCGGCAAAGGCGTCGGCTACGCGCAGACGATCAAGGTATTCGGAGATTTCCGGGACAATAACTGGACTGTGCCAGGCGGTTACAAAATCACTTGGCAAAACGTCCTCGCTGCTCGCGATGCGGGGAATGGCAGCATCCCCTGTGTCTTCACGGCCGGTGACCATAAGGGTTATTTTGGTTCGCTCACCGCGTTGAAAAACGGATTATCCGGTGCCGCTGCGGGGGAATGCGAGGTCGCCAACCAGCTCGATGAGCGATTCATCCCGGCACTCGTGATCGCCGGCGGCAGCAACCCGCTGAAGCATTTCCAGGTGGCGATCGGCGATCTCGTGCTTGCGGTCAATCCGGAAAACGGCGTCGTCGAGGCAGCGGTTGTCGGCGATCAAGGGCCTCCCGATAATCTGGGGGAAGGCTCGGTGGCGCTGAACATGGCGCTCCTCCAAAGGACGAACCAGCCGACGAATTATGCCGAGGCGAAGCAGCTCGATACGGGATCGCGGCAAGTGATCGTTGCGATCGTGCCCGGTAGCGCCTCCTACAAGCTCGAGCGGCCCTATTCCGGCGACAACATCGGCCGACGCGTCGCAGCTTGGCTCGCCGAACATCATTATGGATCGCTCGCCGGCTTTGCCGGCTTGATGAAGGCCTGCGCCGGCCAGCTCTGACACTTCGCCGATTCTCGGGGCGGCGGGCCATTCCCGCGGAGCCTCAGCTTTGTGAAACCGACGTCCCGACATCCTGCGCGCTGGCACAGAGCTCGAGGACCTCGACCGGCTCCTCCCGCCCTTTGACATGGGCCGGACCGAGCTTGCGGAAGCGAAAGCTCGTCCGCGCTCCGGCGGCGACGGCCGCGCTGACCAGGATCGTCGTCCCGAACTCCTTGTTGAGGCCTTCGAGCCTCGCGGCGACATTCACCGCATCCCCCATCGCGGTATATTGGAAACGATCCTTGGCGCCGACGCTGCCGACGACGACCGGGCCCGTGTGAATGCCGAAGCGGGTATAGAGCTCAGGCGTGCCGCTTTGCCTCTGGCGCGCATTGAACTCCGCGATCAGCGATTGCAGCTCCAAGGCGCACAGGCAGGCGCGGTCGATATGCAGGTCGTCCGGGTGCGGCGCGTTCCACAAGGCGAAGACGGCATCGCCGGAGAACTGGATGATGACGCCGCGATGGCGCTGCACGGCCTCGCTGAACAGGTCGAAATAATCGGAGAGCATCGACACCACGTCTTCCGCCGAGTGCTGCTCGCAAATGGTGGTGAAATCCCGGATGTCGCTGAATAGCGCGGTCACGTTTTGCCGCTCCCCGCTGCGGCCGGTGAACTCGCGCGATCCGATGATGCGCCGCACCAGCTCCTTCGGGACATAGAGGCCGAAGGCGGAAATCGTGCTGCGTGCCGCCCGCATCGCCGCCGCGAGCTGAGATATTTCCAGGATGCGCGATCTCACCTTGGCGGGCGCCCCGAACTCGAGGCGCGTCAGCCCTTGGGCCTGGGCCGTGAGGGCGCGGAGCGAGCGGCTCATGCCGTTCGCGGCCAGGAAGGCGCAGATGATGCCGAGCGCCAGCACGCAGGCCGACAGGATGAGCCCTTGATTGAGCAGGCGCTCGCTCGCCCGTGTGAGGCCCCTGACCGGCGTCAGCGCGGCGACATGCCCTCCCTCGAGCAGGGGCGTCGAGGAAATGGATGAGACCACGAGCAGGTAGTCTTGACCGTTGACTGTGAGGGTCCAGGTTCCGCCGTCTCCGCGCTCCATGCCGGCGACCACGCTTCTGGCACGCTCGACGAGCAAGCCGGGCTCCCCTTGAGAGGGCCCGCAATTCGGGGGGCAGCGCGGTTCCGCCACGGAGCTTTGATCGGACCTCGCGATCAGGCGATCTCCCGCGTCGAAGATCAGGACCCTGGAGCTCGGCGTGATCAACTGCGTCGCGAGAAACGCATCGATCGCCCCGAGAAGAACGTCGACGCCGATGACGATCGTGCCATAAGCGGAATGGCGGCGCGCGAGCGTGATGCCTGGCGCATCTGTGGTCGCCATGCGGTAGGGGGCTGTCGAGATCAGCGCCGGTTGTTGCACCGCCGACAGGTACCAGGGCCGTTCGCGCGGATCGTAATCGGTCGGCTGCGGATCCGTGGTCGCAAGCCAGCTGTCGTCCGCGGCGAGAAACTCCCAACGCGCCATGCGCCGCCCCTGATCGTCGACGGCGATGATGCGCGTCGCGAATGCCGCACGCTCCGGCGCCGAGAGCGCTCTGCTCCAAAGCGGGTTGTTCTTGAGGCTGATCGCCTGCACGAAAGCGCCGCTGGGATATCCGACATAGGCGCTATCGACATATTCGGAGCTGCGCAGAACCCTTTGCAGGAAGCGCCCGAGTTTCGCCTGGTCCTCGGCCTCGGGTCGCCGGACGATCTCGGCGCCGCTTGCGAGATCGACCGTCAAGGCGGCGGCACCGAAGACTGTCCGATAGCGCTCGACGATCCGCTCGGAAAAGATCCGCATCTCCTGGCTCGCGGAGGCGATCGCCGCCTTCCGGCCCTGGTAGAAATTCAAGCCGATGAGGGCCGCCGCTATGGCGACGAGCAGCGTGACCACGATGACACTGAGATGGAATCGCAGCGGTCTCACCCAACGGGCGGCGCCGTCATGGGTCTGGTCGCTCGAGGTCACGACGCATTCCGATCGCAGCATCGTTGCTGAGGAATTGCGCGCCACGCCGCAGGGCGCCCCATCTGTTTGTTTCGCCCGCGGCGCATGCCGCTACTGCCCGACAGATCGCGGATCATGCGACGGGCCATGTCTGCCTCAATGCCGCGCTTAACCAAAGGCGACACCCATTCGCGCCCTGAGCGCAATTTCCATGGACCAACGAGCCGCTCCCCAAGAAGCCCGACCAACTCGGAATCACCACCAATACCATCATCATCGATGCGGCGGATAAAGACCTGCAAATCAACTCCTTGCCGAATTCGTTGATGACATGATCCCGCCCCGTGGAAGAATACCGGCTGCGTTCGGGTCCATGCCGAGCGGTCGCCAAACGGGGGGAGGCCATAGCTCAGATCACGGACCAGTTGAGGAAGACGGGTGCGAATGCCGGCTCATCGCGGCTTCGGACGGCGCGGCAGATATCCGTCGCTGGATCAGGTCGACAAGTAAGCCATTGATCCAACGATTCAATGTTTGCAATGGCGCCGGTCGTCGAGTCATTGGTGAGCCCATAGGGCATCGAGGCGAGACAATTTGGGATTTTACTTGTCCGGCCCTCACTGTGAAGCGCAATATCTGCCGTCGCTTGCCGGTCACGCGACGGGCCATGGGAGTGAACAGCGATGTCCATCCAAGGTGCTGTACCGACGCCGGTCGTGCCGCTGCTGCTGCATGGTTTGGCCAAGAATTGGTGGTTATTCCTGATCCGCGGCATCGCCGCCGTCGTCTTCGGCGTGCTGAGCTTTGCCTGGCCCGGGCTGACGCTCGTCACCCTGGTGCTCCTCTATGGGGCTTTTGCGCTCGTCGACGGAGCTTCTGCGCTGCTGGCCGCCATCATGGGCAAGGTTTCGCCGACGCCGCGCTGGTGGCTCGCGGTGATCGGCATTCTCGGCATCGTTGCCGGAGTCGTGACGTTCATCTGGCCGGGCCTGATAGCGCTGATCCTTTTGATTTTCATCGCCGGATGGTCGATCGCGAGCGGTGTGTTCCAGATCGTCGGCGCGATCCAACTGCGTAAGCATATCGACAATGAGTGGCTGCTGATCCTGAGCGGCGCGCTGTCGATCGCGTTCGGCGTCGTGCTGTTCCTCATGCCGGGCGCCGGCGCGCTGGCCCTCATCTGGCTGATCGCCTCCTATGCGATCGTGTTCGGCATCCTCACGATCGCCTTCTCGCTCCGGCTGCGGAAGCACAGGGATCTGGAAATGTGAAGGGCCTCTTGCGGGGGATTGGGCACTCCCCTTCTCCCGCAAACGAGCGGGAGAAGGAGCGCCCCTCAGCCGCTCTGCATGCCCCAGCGGCGCACCGTGCGTGCCTCGATGGCGCGGAAGATGACGCCTTCGACGAGGAGGCCGACCGCCATCACGGTCAACAGCCCGGCGAAGACCGAGGCGGTGTCGAGCGTGTTGCGGTTCTCGAAGATGTACCAGCCGAGCCCGCCCTGGCCGGAGGAGACGCCGAAGACGAGCTCGGCCGCAATCAGGGTGCGCCAGGCGAAGGCCCAGCCGATCTTGAGCCCGGCAAGAATGGCCGGGAAGGCCGCCGGGATCAGGATGCCGAACACCAGGCGCAAGCCCCCGAGCCCGAAGGTGCGCCCCGCCATGCGCAAAGTCTCGGACACGGCGAGGAAGCCCGAATGCATGTTGAGCGCCACCGCCCACAGCACCGAATGCACGATGACGAAGACCAGAGAGGGCCGCCCGAGCCCGAACCACAGGAGCGCCAGCGGCAAGAGCGCGATCGCCGGCAGCGGGTTGAACATCGCCGTGAAGGTCGCGAGCAGATCGGTGCCGACGCGCGTGGTCACGGCGACTGTGGTCAGGAGCGCCGCGACGACGAGGCCGATGGCGTAGCCGATGACGAGCGTTTCGAGCGTCACAGCGAGACGCTGCGGGATCACACCCGAGAGGATGCCATCGCGCAGCGCTTCGAGCGTCTCGAGGAAGGTCGGGAAGGTGAGGGGGTTTCCGAGCCAGCGCGCATAGAGCTCCCAGACGAGCGCGATGCCGATCAGGATCAGCCCGCGCCGCAAGGCGGTGTTGCCGGAGAGCTTCTCGGCAAGCGAGAGCGGCTTTGCCACATCGCCGAGGCCGATCGGGGCGGTCACCTCACGCTCGAATTCCGGGCGGGAGGGTGGGAGCATGGTTGCTGCGGCGTCGCTCATGATCGGCTCCCAAGCATCATTCCGAAAAGTGGTCTTCTGCTTTTCGGAATAAATGATGCGATATCAAAAATTGCGAACCACGACGTGCGTGATGATCCACGCATCTGTGCTTAATGCGCCACGCTCTGGCCGTCGAAGAGCATATGCGAGATGCGGGCGGTCAGGCGCTGGAATTCCGGTCCGTCGCGGTCGCTCTGGGCGAGCGTGCTGTTGAGCTCGGCGCGCACCTGGCCGGGATGGGGGGAGAGCACCACGATGCGCGAGCCGATCACCACCGCCTCTTCGATCGAATGGGTGACGAAGACGAGGGTGAAGCGGATATCCTGCCAGAGCTGCAGCAGCTCGTCTTGCATCTTGCGCCGCGTCAGCGCGTCGAGCGCCGCGTAAGGCTCGTCCATCAACAGCACATCGGGCTTCATGGCCATGGCGCGGGCGATGGCGACGCGCTGCTTCATGCCGCCAGACAGCATATGCGGATAGACATCGGTAAATTGCGTGAGATTGACCTTGGCGATGGCGTCGAGCGCCCGCGCCCGCGCCTCGCCCGCCGCCACGCCGTTGACGGTCATCGGATACATCACATTGCCGGCGACCGTCTTCCAGGGAAGGAGCTGATCGAATTCCTGGAACACCATCATGCGGTCGGGGCCTGGTCCGGTCACCGGCCGGTCCTTCAGCCTGATCGAGCCTTCGACAGGCCGCAGGAAACCCGCGATCGCCTTCAGCAATGTCGATTTGCCGCAACCCGAGGGGCCGAGCAGCACCAGGCGGTCGGTGCGATGGATGTCGATGCTGACCCGATAGGTCGCGGTGACGAGATGCTCGGGTGTCTTGTACTGGAGCGTGACGCCGTCGACGCGCAGCAGCGGGCTGTCGATGACGGGGCTCACCGCAGCTTTCGCCGCCTGGACATCATGCATCATTGCACCTCGGCAGGGCTGCGCCCCAACGAGCGCAGATCGCGCGAGAGTATCAGTTGCTCTGCGTCTGGTGAATTGGCGGCAGGAAGACGTCCTTGAAGCTCGCCGGAACGCTCTTGAGCGCCTTGATGCGCCCCATGAAATCAGCGAGCGCCTTCAGCCCATGGACTTCCACGCCGAAATCCTCGGGCATCGCTTTGAGCATGGCTTCGACGGCTGTCGCATCCATGGCCTTCGAGGGCTCCACGATGAGATAGATCTCGGCCGCCCGGCGCGGATCCGAGCGGATGATCGAGGTCGCTTCGGCGATGGCGTCGACCATGATCTGTGCGAGCTTCGGGTTGGCGTCGAGATAGCGTCTGGTGGCGCCGAGCACCAGGAAGGAGGACCTGCCGCCGAAGGCATCCGCCGAGGAGGCGATGGCGTGCGTCTTGCCGCTGGCGATGGCGATCTGCGTGAAGGGCGGCGAGGAGAAATAGGCCTTCACCTCGGTTGCGCCCGTCAGGATGGCGTTGAGCGCCTCGGGATGGGGCAGGGCCACCACTTGCGGCTTCAGGCGATCCTGCTCGCCGATGCCGAATTGCTTCTCGGCCAGCATCTCGAGCGCATACATCTGCGGAGAGACGAGCGCCGGCATGGCGATCTTGTCCTGCGGCCCGAGATCGGTGAGCCGGCGGGCCTCCGGCCTGTTGGTGATCAAGATCAGCGGCGTCGAATTCACCCCGGCGATGCCGAAGATCTGCTGGGGCGTGTTGCGCGCCTTGTCCCAGGCGATCAGCATCGCCGGCACGCCATAGACGCCCATATCGACCGAGCCCGACAGGATCGCGTCCTGCATGGCCGAGGAACCGGAGAAGCGCTGATAGCTCGCCTTGACGTCGAGCCCGGCTTCCTTGGCGTGCTTCTCGACCAGCTTGTCGCGGTCGAGGATGAACATCGGCAGGAAACCGACCCCGAAGCCGATGCCGATCTTCACTTCGGCCTGGGCCTGGCCCTGCGCCTGCGATGCGGCGCAGAGGAGGGCGGCAAGGATGCAGAGCCTGGTGAAGATGGTCCTCGACATGGCAGGCCCCTCCCTTCGCTCTTATGGCTCGGCCTCGGCGTGGCCGGCCGCGCGGTGCTATTTCATCGTTTCGGGTCGAGGATGACGCGGTCGCGCGAGGAGGCCATCACCGCCTCATAGGCTTGCTTCGCCTCAGCGAGGGCAAAGACAGCCTTCTTCTCGATCGGGAAGGGCTTGAGTTCGCCGCTGGCGAAGCCGGGCGCGAGCTCGCGCAGGATATCGGCGGCCGCGACCGAGGACAAAGCGAGCGTGTCGACGCCGACATAAGTGTGGCGCCCGCGATAGAACTCGAAGATGTTGAACTGCACCAGCTTGTCGACGGCGGCGATCAGGATCTGGCGGCCGAGCACCGCGAGCGAGCGATGCGCGTCCTGGAAATAGGGATCGCCGACGGTGTTGAAGACGATGTCCGCCCCCTTGCCGCCGGTGATCTCACGCAGCCGCGCGGCGACATCGCCTGCCGAGGCGTCGATGACGGCGACGGGTGCATTCGCATGGCCCGCATAGGGTTCGGCCTTGCGCACCACGCCGATGACGGTCGCGCCGCGCCAGGCTGCGATCTGGGCTGCCGCCTGGCCGACCTTGCCGTTGAGCCCCATGACCAGCACGATCTCGCCGGGCTTGGGCATGCCGGCCCGCCGATAGCCTTCGAGCGCGGTGACGAAGGGCACGCCGATGCCGGCAGCTTCCGCGAGGCCGATATTGGCGGGCTTGCGCACCAGGGCTTGCGCCTCCACCACGAGATGCGTCGCATGCGTGCCGTCGCGCCTGATGCCGAGATCGCCCGAGGAGCCGAACACTTCGACGCCCAGGAGCTCGCTTGGCCCCGCGATCACGGTGCCGGCGAAATCTCGGCCCGGCGTGCGCGGGAACACCGCATAAGGCATCATGCCGATCGCGGCCTTGACATCGGAAGGATTGACAGCCGCCGCGCCGATCTCGACCAGCGCATCGGCCGGCTCGGCCCGCGCGAGGTGCAGCCGCTCCAGGCGCGCATCGATGGCCGCGACCTCGCTCGCCTTGGCGTCGAGGCGGACGCAGCTCGCCTCGACGGCATCGGCCGGCAGCTGCGTCTGGCGTTCGGCAAGCGTCATCATCCTCTCCGCTTCGCGCTCAGGCGGCCTTGGAGCCGGCGAGACGGGCGGGCAGCCCGATGATCTCGCGGGCTTCGCGGGGCGTGGCGATCTGGCCGCCGAGATCCTCGACGATGCGGCGCGCCTTTTCGACCATCACGGCGTTCGACGCAGCGAGCATGCCCTTGGCGAGGTAGACCGCGTCCTCGAGGCCGACCCTGACATGGCCGCCGGCGAGATAGGATTGCGCCACCATGGTGAAGGCCGAGCGGCCGATGCCGATGGTCGTGAAGGCGGCGTCCGGCGGCAGCAGATTGCGGGCATAGAGAACCGTTTCCGGGCTCGGCTGGAAGCCATAGGCGACGCCGAGCACGAAGGAGCAGAGCACCGGCCCGGATAGAGTGCCGTCCTTGAGAAGATCCTGCATCAGCGCGATGTCGCCGGAATCGAACAACTCGATCTCCGGCTTGACGCCCGCCGCGCGGATCACCTTGGCCATGCGCCGCACATTGCCCGGCGTGTTGATGACCACCTGCCCGCCGGAATTCATGGTGTTGAGGTCGAGCGTGCAGATCTCGGGCTTCAGCAACGCGATATGCTCGACGCGCTTCTCGGGCGTGATCAGCGTGGTGCCGGGCGCCGCTATCTTGGGATCGTCGGGTGACGGCACGAAACGTCCGCCCGGCCCCGTCGTCAGGTTGAGGATCAGCTGCGTGTTCCGGGCGCGGATGCGCTCGACCACTTCGCGGTAATAGCCGATCTCCATCGACGGCTTGCCGGTCGCAGGCTCGCGCACATGGATATGCGTGATGGCGGCGCCGGCCTCGGCTGCGCCGAGACAGGCATCGGCGATCTCTTGAGGTGTGATCGGCAGATGCGGCGTCTGATCCGGCGTCGTCAGGTTGCCGGTCACCGCGCAAGTGATGATGACTTTCTCGAGCGGTCTGCGCATGGCTGCGATCCTCTCTGTTGCGATCGGCTCAGAGCGAACGGCCGCCATCGACCAGAATCGTGGTGCCGGTGGCGAAGCCGAGATGAGTGGCGCAGGCGAGGATCGCGGCCGCCACATCCTCTGCGAGCGCAATGCGCTTCATGGGCGTGGTCGCGGCCGCCTTGGCGTTGAACTCGGCGCCGCGCCCCGGCACGAAGCTGGTATCGACGGCGCCGGGTGCGACGCCGAGCACGCGCACTTGCGGCGCCAGCACGCGCGCCAGCGATTTCGTCATCACGTCGATGCCAGCCTTGGTGGCGCAATAGGCGATGTTCGAGCCGCTGCCGGTGATGCCGGAGATCGAGGAGACCGAGACGATCAGCCCGTCGCCCGTGGCCTTCAGCATGGGCACGAAGGTGCGGATCGCCGCGAATTGGCCGCGCCAATTGACCTCGAACATGCGGTCGATGAAGGCGTCGTCCAGCGCCTCGAGATCGTCATGCGGGATCGGCTTGGTGAAGCCTGAAGTATTGACCAGGATGTCGAGCCTGCCGAACGCGGCCTGGATCTCGTCGCGCAATGCGAGAAGCGAGGCGGTGTCCGCGACATCGGCCGGGAAGGCCTTATGGCCCTCGCCCGGCAGGCCGGCGAGGATCGCATGGGCCGCCTCGGCCTTGCCGCTGCCCTGGCGATGCGTGATGGCGGTCCTGGCGCCGGCTTCGGCCAGCAGCCGCGCGGTCGCGGCCCCGATGCCACCCGCGCCGCCGATGACGAGCGCCGCCTTGCCGGTAAGCGAACGGGGATAGGTCATTGGCAATCCTGTGGCGTGAGTCCCGGCGTCATTCTCGAAGAGCGGTCTTCCGTCTTTCGGAGCAAATGATGCGATATCAAAAGACGACGAGCAATGATCGTCACTTGATCGGCGGGTTGGGGAGCTTTGCTTCGCCCGGTTCCATCACGAACTCGTAGTCGAGGCTGTACCAAGGCGGCGTGACGTCCGCGGCCGCCGCTGCTTCGTCATGGCGGCGATAATCGCCGATCAGATGTTGGGTCACGCCGAACACGACATCGGTCTCGAGGCGCTCATCGTCGTCGACGAAGACCTGGGTGATCAGCGTCTTGAAGCCTTGCTTGAAAGCCAGGAAATGCAGATGGGCCGGGCGGAACTCGTGGCGGCGCTGGGCGCGCAGCATGTCGCCGACCGGGCCGCCGGTCGGCACCGGATAGCCGGCCGGCTTGACCGAGCGGAACCAGAAGCGGCCCTCGGCGTCGGTGGTGAACTTGCCGCGCAGGTTCATGTCGGCCTGCTGCGGGTCCTGGTTCTCGTAGAGGCCGACCGGCGAGGATTGCCAGACATCGACCTCGACGCCGGCGAGCGGGCGCCCCTGCGGATCGCGGATGCGGCACGAAGCGAAGAGGGCAGGGCCCGGCGTTTGCGAACGCAGGATCGAGCCGCCATTCTCGGTGCGCGGCGAGTTCTTGCGCCAGAAGGGGCCGAGCAGCGCCGAGGCCGTCTCCGTCGCGCCATTCTGCCCGTTGTTGAGCAGGCACACCAAGGTCGAGAAGCCGATCGCGTCCGAGAACAAGATACCCTCATTATGCGTGTCGTTCGTCGCCTTGCCGATGCGGTTGAGCGCATCCATGCCGATGTCCCATTCCTCCTCGGTCAGGCGGACCTCGCGTGCAAAATCATGCAGATGCCGCACCAGCGACGCCATGATCTCGCGCAGCCGCGCATCGGGCGCCTGCGCCATGGCCTCGAGTACTGCCGGCGTGACGGAAGCTTCGTTGTCGATGATCATAGTCGGTTCCTGCAATCGTTTGCATAAATTAGGATCCGAGAGCGGATTTGTCAAATGCCAGCGGGCAGTTCGCGGTGCTGCGAGACCTTCGCGTCATTCTTTCGCTCCGTACGACAGCGAAGGTTAAGTTCCGCAGAGGTCTCGGATCGCGTCCGATCGCGAACCATGGCCCTGCGCGGGCGGCTTCGGGCTTCGGTCGGACGACGCCAAAGGACGCGAAGAGAGACCGGCTCATGACACCGAGTGTGCCTGAAAAAGCGGCGATTACCCGCGCTCGGGCGTGTTTGACAATCACCTGAGCGGCTGTAACTATATGGTTACATGACAACCCGGACATCGCCGGGGAGACCGACGCGGAGGAGCTTGGGGCAAAACGCCGAGGCGCTCGGTGCGACGCATTTTGGCGGAGGGAACGATGAGCGGTGGCCGCGCCAGGATCATGGCGTTCCTGAGTTCCGATCCGCTGCGCCCGGTATTCGTCATCGTTGTCGTCTTCATCCTCTGGCAGCTCAGCGTGTCGCTGTTCAAGATCCCGCCCTATCTCTTGCCGACGCCATCCTCCGTCGCAGGCCAGCTCGTCAGCGAATGGCCGCGCCTGTGGCGCGAGACGCTGGTGACCACCTATGCGACGCTCGGCGGCTTCGCGCTCAGCGTCCTCTTCGGCGTGCCGCTCGGCGTCGCGGTCGTGTCCTCGCGGCTCGTCGAGAGCCTCGTCTATCCGATCCTGGTCTTCTCCCAGAGCGTTCCGAAAGTCGCGGTGGCGCCGCTCTTCGTCGTCTGGTTCGGTTTCGGCATTTTGCCCAAGGTGGTGGTCGCCTTCTTGCTCGGCTTCTTCCCGATCGTGGTCGCGACCGTCATCGGGCTGAAATCGATCGAGCCCGAAGTGCTGGATCTCGCGCGCTCCATGAAAGCCTCGGCGCTCGCGGCCTTCGTGAAGATCAGGCTGCCCAGCGCCTTGCCGAGCATATTCGGGGGCCTGAAAGTCTCGATCACGCTCTGCGTCGTGGGTGCGGTCGTCGGCGAATTCGTGGGCTCGAATTCCGGCATCGGCTACCTGCTGCAGATCGCCAACGGCAATTTCGATCTGCCCTTGATG
Source organism: Rhizobiales bacterium GAS188 (assembly GCA_900104855.1). Classification (NCBI taxonomy): domain Bacteria; kingdom Pseudomonadati; phylum Pseudomonadota; class Alphaproteobacteria; order Hyphomicrobiales; species Rhizobiales bacterium GAS188. The sequence goes on along the minus strand of FNSS01000001.1, from coordinate 506,658 downwards.
TTCGCGGCGCTGTTCCTGCTCTCGATGCTCGGCGTCTTGCTGTTCACCTTGATCGACATCGCCGAGCGGCTGGCCATTCCCTGGCACGCCTCGCAGCGATCCGATAGGCTCGCGGCATTGACGCTCTGACACCAGAACAACAAACGGGGAGTGAGATGCGCAGGACATCGATCCTATTGGCGATGGGGCTCCTCTTGTCGGTCGCCGGCAATGCGCTCGCGGCCGACAAGGTGACGCTGCTCTTGAACTGGTACACCTATGGCGAGCACGCCCCGTTCTATCTCGGCCTCGCCGACGGCATCTATGCCAAACAGGGGATCGAGCTCGAGATCCAGGAGGGGCGAGGCTCGGGCGTGACCGTGCAGGCGGTCGGCGCCGGCTCCGCGACCTTCGGCTATGCCGATATCGGCACCATGATCAAGGCCGCCTCCAAGGGCACTCCGGTCAAGGCGGTCGGCATCCTGTTGCAGACGAGCCCCATGTCGGCGATGGGTTTTGCTGCCAAGGGCATCGAGGCGCCGAAGGATTTCCCCGGCAAGACCGTGGTGCTGACACCGGGCGATTCCTTCTCGCAGATCTGGCCGGTGTTGCTGAAGCTGAACAACATCCCGGAGGGAGAGATCAAGATCCTCTCCGGCGACGCCGCCACCAAGCGCAACGCCGTGGTGAACGGCCAGGCCGATCTGCTGCTCGGCAACATCAACGATCAGAAGCCGACCATCGAGGAGGTGACCGGCAAGCCGATCAAGGCGGTGCTGTTCAGCGATTTCGGCGTGAACACCGTGAATGGCGGCCTGTTCGCCAATACGGATACGATCACCGCTAAGCCCGATCTCGTCAAACGCTTCATGCTCGCTTCGACGCTCGCCGCCGAAGCCGCCCAGAAGGATCCGGCGGCGGCAGTTGCGGCGCTGCTCAAGGCGGCGCCCAAGGCCGGCAAGGTCGAGACCGTCAGCGCGAGCTGGGCGGTGACGATGCCGCTCCTGCACACCAAGCGCACCCTGAGCGACCGCCCCTTCCACGCCAGCAAGGAGGATGTCGCCGAGACCATGGACGTCATGGCGAAATATGGTGGGGTCGAGGTCAAGACGAGCGAGGTCGACAAATACTACACCAACGAGTTCCTGCCTTGACGGCAGCGAGGCTGCGTGACGACGTCTCTGCCGCCGCGACCGTCGTGACTATGCCGGTGCGACCGCGCAACCTGATCGAGCTGCGCGCGGTCGAGAAGAGCTATGGGTCGCTGAGGTCGCTCAACCCCATCGATCTCACCGTCAAGGCGGGCGAGTTCATCGTCATCGTCGGCCCGTCGGGCTGCGGCAAGAGCACGCTTCTCAAGCTGATCGCCGGCCTCTTGGCTCCGAGCGCCGGCGAGATCGTGCTCGAAGGCAAGCGCGTCCGCGGCCCGCCCGACGATATCGGCATCGTCTTCCAGACGCCGGTCCTGCTCGCCTGGCGCAGCGTGATGTCGAACATCATGTTGCAGATCGAGATGCGCGGCTTGCGCCAGGCCGCCTATGTCGAGCGCGCCAAGGCCCTGATCAAGACGTCGGGCCTCGAAGGCTTCGAGGACAAATATCCGTGGCAGCTTTCGGGCGGCATGCAGCAGCGCGCCGCCATTTGCCGGGCGCTGGTGCATGATCCGTCCTTGCTCCTGATGGACGAGCCCTTCGGGGCGCTCGACGCCATGACGCGCGAGAAGATGAATGCCGGTTTGCAACGCATCTGGCTCGAGACCCGCAAGACCGTGGTGCTGATCACCCATTCGATCGCCGAAGCCGTGTTCCTCGCCGATCGCGTGGTGGTGATGAGCCAGCGCCCGGGCTCGATCGAGGCGGTCTATGATGTCGGCCTCCCGCGTCCTCGCCCCCTCAGCCTGATGGCGAAGCCGGAATTCACCGAGATCACCGAGAAGATCCGCCACCATTTCTTCACGGACGGCGCGGTCGATTGAGGCGAGATGATCAGCGGAACCACAAGGCTTTACGCCATCATCGGCGATCCCATCACCCATGTGCGGGTGCCCATGGTCTTCAACGACTATTTCGCGCGCCACAGCATCGACGCGGCCTGTTTCGCGATCGAGGTCAAGGAGGGGCGGCTCGACGATGCCTGGGGCGGATTTGCGGCCATGGCCAATCTCGACGGCTTCATCGTCACCATGCCCCATAAGGGGGAGGCGAAGCGCTTGAGCGACAGGCTCGCGGGCGATGCCGCGCATGTCGGCGTCGTCAACACGGTACGGCGGGAACAAGACGGCAGCTTCACCGGCACGCTGCTCGACGGCTGCGGCTTCGTCGCCGGCCTACGAGCCAAGGGCCATGATCCCGCCGGCAAGCGCATCTTCATCGCAGGCGCCGGAGGGGCGGGGCAGGCGCTCGCTTTCGCGCTCGCAGCGATCGGAGCCAGCGCCCTCACCATCCATAACCGCAACCCCGCGAAAGCAGCCGATCTCGTCGCCCGCCTGGCAGCGGCCTATCCGCGCCTGACCGTGGCCCAGGGCGACGAGGATGCGTCAGGCCATGACATCGCCGTCAATGCCACTGCGCTCGGCATGCGGGCCGAGGACGAGCTGCCCTTCAGCCTTGCCTCGGTGGCTCCCGCGACGCTGGTCGCCGAAGTGGTGATGGCACATGAGATGACGCCATTGCTGACCGCGGCCAGTGCGAAAGGGTGCGAGGTGCAGCCGGGGCGTCATATGCTCGACGGGCAGTTGCAGATGATGATGGAGTTCTTCGGCTTGGCGCGCGGCACGCGTTGAGCGACGGGCAGTTGCACGACCGCTATCGCCAGCGCCCACCTCTCCCGCGAGGCAGGGCTATCCGGGGAAAGTATCGAACGTAGCATAGGCGTGGATGGCCGGGCCAAGCCCGGCCAAGACGCAGTTGCTATGGCGAGCGCAATCAAGATCCGGTGGTCATTTTGCCCAGGCGAATGGACCCATCCACGTCCTGGCCGGGCTTGGCCCGGCCATCCACGCCTGTCCGCTGCGAATTCCGGCCATCTGGAGTTGAGCAGCTGGCCCAAATGCAATCAGTTTCCTTCCCGCGGACAGCCCAGCGATCAATGGGCGAGGCTGGCGGCGTCCGCGTCGCTCAGCGCCGCGGGACGTTCGATGCGCGAGCCCACTTCGACCGTTCCGCCATGCGCGCCGGCGCCCAGGATGGCATGCATCGCGTCGAGCACATGGCTCGCGAGCGCTCCCGATGATCGGTGCGGCGTGTTGCGGACAGCCGCGCTCGCGAGCTCGGCAACGCCGAGACAGCGGTAATTGGCGCGATCCGGCATCGCCGGGGCCCAGTTGGGAGAACGCCAATTGGCCTTGCCGAAGGGCTTGTCGCTGGAATCGACGCTGATCCAGTCGCCACCACGCTCGCTGTATTCCACGGCGCCGCCGAAGAAATTCGGGTCCGGTACCCGCAAGGAGCCCAGCGTTCCGTAGAGCTCGATCGCGGGGTGGCCATGCTTCCACACGTCCCAGCTCATGACGAATGTGATGTCGGCCCCGTTCGCGAAGCGCACCAACGCCATGACGGTGGTCGGCGTCTCGACCTTGATCGCATGACCCTTGCGCGGTCCTTCGGCCGTCACGATGCGCTCTGCGAAGCCGGCCGATGTGCTCGCCTGGACGCTGGCCACGGGCCCGATCAGGTTGACCAGCGCCGCGAGGTAATATGGGGCCATGTCAAGAATGGGTCCGCCGCCTCGCTTGAAGAAGAACTCCGGATCCGGGTGCCAATGCTCCATGCCGTGCGACATGAGGAAGCAAGTGCCGGAGAGGATTGTGCCGATCTTTCCGGAATCGACGATCTCGCGCGCGAGACGCCCGCCTGCTCCGAGAAAGGTGTCGGGTGCGCAGCCGAGCTTGAGGCCGCGGTGCGCGGCTTGCGCGACCAGGCTTCGCCCCTGCTCAGGCTCGACGCAAAGCGGCTTTTCTCCGAATACATGCTTGCCGGCGAGGAGCGCCGCTTGGCTCACCTCGAAATGCGCGGCGGGAACTGTCAGGTTCACGACGATGTCGATGTCCCGGCTCGCGAGCACGGCATCGATGCTGCGCGCCGCAATGCCATGCCTTTCCGCCGCGAACCGCGCCGCGTCCTCGCGGATATCGGCGCAGGCGACGAGCTTCAGCCCTTGAAACTTGCCCATGTTTTTCATGTAGATGTCGGATATGACACCGCATCCGATGATGCCGACGCCAAGTGTTGCCATCGAATCTGTCGTCATCGAATCTGTTCTCATCGAATCTGTTGTCATCGATCTCGTCCCGCTCAAGCCCAATGCGAGATGGTTTCGGCGGCGCGGCGCGCAAAACGCGCAACGTCGTTCGGATTGTCATGCTCGGCGACGAACAGCTTGACGCCGACCTCCTTCATGACGGGGAGGAGCGCCGTCCAGTCGAGCACGCCATGGCCGGGATCTGCCCATCCGTCTTCATCGAGGCATTGTCCCGCAGGTGCAATATCCTTGATGTGGCAGGAGATGACGCGGTTCTTGTGACGCTTGAGCTCGTCTGCGGGATCGCCGCCGCCCCGTTTGATCCAAGCGAGGTCGGCCTGCCAGGCAAGGTCGGGAGCTTCGGCGAACATCACGTCGAGATAGGTCCTGCCGTCGGCGGCCTTGCCGTATTCCCAGTGATGATTATGCCAGCCGAAGACGAGGCCTTCGGCATTCACGGCCTTGCCGATGCCGGCGAGCTCCTTGCCGAGCGCGCGCCATTCGGCTTCGCCGCCATCGCGCTCACCGATCAACGGCGCCGGGGCGAAGATCGTCGCAACGCCGAGATCCTTGCAGATCTTGACGGCCGCTTTGACGTCGGCCCGCAGGCGATCCATGCCGACATGACAGCTGGGCGCCGTCATCCCATGCCGGTCGAGGAGCGTCTTCAGGCGGGCCGGATCGCCGAGCAGCCCTCCGAACGGCTCGACCCGCTTATAGCCGAGGCCCGCCAGCAGCTCGAATTGACTTTCGAGCGGCTCGAGCTTGCGCGCCGAGTAGAGTTGGAATGACAATCCGTCGAGCGGCCTCATGAGATGTTCCTTGTCGGAGGGCATTACAGACGTTGACCGGAGGTGAAGTCGAAGAGACTAGCTTTGGCGGGTGAAATCGAGATCGAGACGCGATCGCCGGCTCGAACCGCCGATTCCGCCGGAAGGCGCAGCGAAGCGGGTGCGCCGCCGAGGCGCGTCCAGGCCAGCTGATCGCTGCCCATCGGCTCGATCATCTCGATGACGGCCTGCAAGCCGTTGGAAGCCATTTCGACATGCTCGGGACGCACGCCGAGCTCGACCTTGGCGCCGTCCTTCGGCGCGGTGGCGAAGCGATAGCCCGCCATCGGGAGGCCAAAACCCTCCGCTTCGAATGTGGCGCCGCCGGCGCTCAGCCTTATCGCTCCGGGCACGAAATTCATCGCCGGCGACCCGACGAACGACGCGACGAAGCGGTTCGCCGGGCGCTGGTAAATCTCCTGGGGCGTGCCGAGCTGCTGGATGATCCGGTCCTTCATCACCGCGATGCGATCAGCCAAGGTCAAGGCTTCGATCTGATCGTGAGTGACATAGATCATGGTCGCCTTCAGGCGTTGATGCAGCCGCTTGATCTCGACGCGCAGCTCGGCGCGCAATTGCGCATCGAGATTGGAGAGCGGTTCGTCGAAGAGATAGACGCCGGCTTCGCGGACGAGGGCGCGGCCGATCGCGACGCGCTGCCGCTGGCCGCCGGACAATTCGGATGGTCGACGATCCAACAGCTCGGTGATCTGCAGCATCTGGGCCACGTCCTGCACGCGGCGGCCAATCTCCGGCTGCGGCATGCCCGCGACCTTCAGGCCGAAGGACATGTTGCCGCGCGTCGTCATGCGCGGGTAGAGCGCATAGGATTGGAACACCATCGCGATGCCGCGATCCTTCGGCTCGTCCCAGGTGGCGTTCCGCCCGCCGATCCAGATCTGGCCGGCCTGGATGTCGATCAAGCCCGCAATGGCGTTGAGCAACGTCGACTTGCCGCAACCGGACGGGCCGAGCAGCACGACGAACTCCGACGCCGCGATGTGGAGGTCGAGCTTCTCGAGCACTTTGAGCGTGCCGTAGCCGATCTCTACGCCTCTGACATCGACATCGCTGCCTGCGCGCATGAGATCAGCCCTTGACCGCGCCCGCGGCGATGCCGCGCACGAACCATCGGCCCGAGCCGAAATAGAGGATGAGCGGCACCAGCGCCGTCAGCATGGTCGCCGCCATGTCGACATTATAGGCGCGCTCGCCCTGGGTCGAATTGACGATATTGTTGAGCTGTACTGTCATCGGGAGGTTTTCGCGTCCGGCAAACACCAAGCCCAGGATGAAGTCGTTCCAGATGCCGGTGACTTGCAAGATCATCGCCACAATGAGGATTGGCGTCGCCATCGGCATCATGATGGACCAGAAGATCCGGAAGAAGCCGGCCCCGTCGACGCGCGCGGCCTTGAAGAGCTCGGTCGGCAGCGAGGCGAAATAATTCCGGAACAGCAATGTCATCGTGGGCAGGCCGAAGATCGTATGCACCACGACGATGCCGATGAGCGAATTATTGATGCCGAGCACGGAAAACACGCGGACCAGCGGATAGATGAACAGCTGATAGGGGATGAAGGCGACGACCATCATCGCCCCGAACAGGATGGCCGCGCCGCGCACGCGCCAAAAGGAGAGTGCATATCCGGTCAGCGAGCCGATCAGGATCGAGGCCGGAACGGAGAGGACGAGGATCTTCACCGAATTGAAGAAGCCGACCTGGATACCGTTGCAATTGAGGCCCGTGCAGGCGCTCGACCAGGCTTTGAGCCAGGCATCGAAGCTCGGGTGGACCGGGAGGCTGAGGATCTGGCCCAGCCGGATCTCCTCCATCGTCTTCAGGGATGTGGCGATCATCACATAGAGCGGGATCGCGAAGAACAGGGCCGTCATCACGAGAAAAGTATAGATGCCGATCCGCGCCGGCGTCACGCCGCGCGGCTTGCGTCCCTGAGGCTCGATTGCGGCGCCCTGCGTCATCGGGCCGCCAGGCGTCGGCGCCTGCTTTGCCAGTAGAGGAATGGCGCCGCGACGGCAGCGACGGTGACGAGCATCGAGGTCGCGGCCGCGGTCGCGAGGCCAAGATTCTGGCGCTCGAACAGATGGTCCATGACGAACTTCGCCGGGACCTCCGAGGCGAGGCCCGGCCCGCCATTGGTCATGGCGACGACGAGATCGTAGAGGCGCACGACGGACGTCGAGAGCAGCACTGCGGCAGTAGCGAAACTCGCGCCGAGCATCGGTGCGATGATCGAGATGTAGATGCGCCATGTCTTGAGGCCGTCGACCCTGGCGGCCTTCCAGATATCCTCGTCGATGCCGCGCAAGCCCGCGAGCATGATCGCCATGGAAAGTCCCGCTGCGTGCCAGACGGCGGCGATCACCAGCGTGTAGACCACCATGTCCTGCTGCACGATCCAGTCGAACCGGAAGCTGTCGAAGCCCCAGCCGCGCACCAATTTCTCGATGCCGAGCGTCGGATTGAGGAGCCATTGCCAGACCAGGCCGGTGACCACGAACGACATCGAAAAGGGATAGAGGTATACCGAGCGCAACAGGCTTTCGGCCCGGACGCGCTGGTCGATGGCGACCGCCAGAAGAAATCCGAGCCCGATGCTCGCCAGCACGAATAATGTGCCGAAGATGAAAAGGTTGTGGACCGAGACCTGCCAGCGCTCATTGGTGAAGAGCGTTTCGTATTGGCGCAGGCCCACGAAAACCGAGCTCGGGAGCATGCGCGAATTCGTCAGCGAGACCCAGATCGTCCAGCCCGTCGCGCCGATATAGACGACGATCAACACCGCGAAGGCCGGGGTGAGCGCCAGCAAGGCGGCAAAGCGAGAGGGCAAGCGCAGCGAAAGGAGAGTGGCGAATAGCGAATAGCGAGTAGTGAGCTGCGAACGCACTGACACTGCGGAAACCCGTTCCTATTCCCTGCTTGCCACTCTCTATTCGCTACTCGCTACTCTCTACTCGCCTTCAGTAAACCGCCTTCAGAATGCCCGCCACTTTCGCGGTGAAAGCATCTGCGGTCATCGACGGCGTATTCCAATATTGCGAGATCGCATCCTCCATGGCGCCGGTCAGATCCGGCGGCGACAGCATCTCTTGGGCTGGAATCTGCTGGCTCTTATCGGCGAGCCATTTCACGGCCTTCTGGGCGCAGAGGTCGAGCGAGCTCACATCCAGGTCGAGGCGCACAGGGATCGAGCCCTTCTTCTGCGCGAACTGGATCTGGGTCTGCGGGTCGAGCATGATCTTCGCCAGCATGAGTTGCGCCTTGGCACCAGCCGGGTCCTTGAGCTTGGGAAAGGCGAAGACGTCGCCGCCCATCACATAGCCGCCGCCTTTGTTGGAGAGCACGGTGCAGCCGAACTCCTTGCCGGCCGTCTGCCCGGCCGCGACGAATTCGCCCTTGGCCCAATCGCCCATTACCTGCATTCCGGCCTTGCCTTGGATGACGAGGTTCGTCGCGTCGTTCCAGTTGCGACCGGGCGAACCGACATCGACATAGCTCCGGAGCTTGGCATAGGTCTCGGCGACCGCTTTGAAGTCCGGGCTGGCAGCGATTGCCGCGTTGCGCGAACCATAGATGCCTTCGAACATGGCCGCCCCGCCTTGGCCGGCGAGGACCGCATTGAACAGGTTGCGTTCCCAGGTCTTCGTGCCGCTGAACGCCAGCGGAATGAGCCCCGCCGCCTTGATCTTGTCGAGCGCCGCAAACACGTCCGTCCAGTTGGTGGGCTCGGTCGCACCGGCTTTTTCCAGCACCGCCTTGTTGTAGAAGAGCCAGTTCTGGCCATGAATATTGATCGGGACGGCGTACATCTTGCCGCCACGCGTCGTGGCCTTGATGATCGCCTCAGGGATGACGCTGCGCCAGCGGCCTTCATCGGCCATGGCGTCGACATCGACGAGCAGATTGCCCTCGACGAGCTCGTCGAACTGCTTGCCGGTGTTGAACTGCATTGCTGTTGGAGGATCCCCGCCGATCGTCCGGTTGATCGCCGACGCACGGGCGTTGACGCCTCCTGCGATGGCGTTATCGATCCAAACGCCGCCAGCCTTCTTGAACTGATCCGCGATGACCTTCACGGCCGCCGATTCGCCGCCGGAGGTCCACCAATGGATCACCTCCGCCTTCATCTCCTGGGCCTTCACGTCTTGGGTGGTGGCGCCGAGAGACCAAAGGAGCGCCACGGCAGCAGCTGTCCTGCGCATCATCGCTTCCTCCCATATGAGCTTCGCGCTCTTGTAATCGATTACATCCCGATCAATATTGTCGGCCGGCTGGAGAGAGTCAAGTCAGGAGTGGTCGGCAGTGGTGGTCGACCGGCTCCGATCAAGTGAGCGTCACCGCAATCTGGATAAACGCATGGATCAACGGGTGAGCCGCAAGCCGAGGATCAGCGACGTCGCTCGCTCGGCCGGCGTTTCGACCGCGACAGTCAGCCGGGCGCTCGCGACGCCCGAGAAGGTGACGCTGGCCACGCGCGAAGCCGTCGTCAAGGCCGTGCGGGAGATCGGCTACGTTCCCAATCTCGCCGCGAGGAACCTGCGGACCAACAAGACGAGAACAATTCTCGCCGTCCTCCCGGATTTCGGCAACGTGTTCTTCTCGCTGGTGCTGCGCGGCATTTCCGACACGCTCGCCGCGCGAGGCTATAGTCTCATCATCGCCGATACCCACAATGAAGCGGCGCGCGAAGAGCAATGTGCGCAGTTCATCGCGGCCGGCCGCGTCGATGGGGTGCTGCTCCTCAACGGGCGGCGGCTCTTCGCGCCTCGCGACACGCGTCATTCGACGATGCCCATGGTCAGCCTGTGCGAGCGCATTCCGGGCGCGCCTTTCCCCCATGTCGAGACCGAAAATCGCAAGGCGGCTCAAATTGCGACGTCGTATCTGGCCTCGCTCGGCCATCGACGGATCGGATATGTCCGAGGTCCGCGGACCAATGTGCTCGAGCATGAGCGCTTCTCAGGCTATAAGGACGCCTTGCGCCAGGCCGGTCTCGGATTCGATGCCGCGCTCGTGACCGAGGGAGACTTCACCTTGGCGTCGGGAGAGGCCGCCGCCGAGACCTATCTCGCCGGCGCGAAGCTTCCGGACGCGATTTTCGCCTGCAACGACGCGATGGCGATGGGCTTGATCCGCCGTCTGTTCGCGGCGGGGATTGCGGTCCCGCGCGATGTATCCGTCGCCGGCTTCGACGACATCGAGTTTGCCGAAGCCTACAACCCCGCCATCACCACCGTACGCCAGGCGCGGCGACAGATCGGCGAGCGGGCAGCCAGCGTCCTCTTGGAGCTCGTGGAGGGCAGGACGGCGGCCGAGCGCGAGGTCAGGCTTCCGGCCGAGCTCGTCGTGCGAGAGAGCACGGCAAGACGCGGAGTCTGAGTTGCGCTTGGCCTTACCTCTCCCCTTGTGGGACCTTGTGGGAGAGGTCGATCCGAGCCCCCAGGCGAGGATCGGGTGAGCAACTGTGATTTTGGGCTCCCGATTATGTCATTGGGCCAGCGGTCTCGGGACCGTCAATGACGCTTCGCGCCGCCTGCGGCGGTGGCCTGCGGCCATCATTGACCGTCCCTGCGAGCGCTGGCCTTCGGAGGCGCAGGTCGGGACGAAGGGATGGTCGCTCGCCGGTCGAACCAAGGGATGGTCGGGGGTCATGCGGTTTTGACCTGCCAATCCATTCCATCGCGCACCATGGCGTTGAGGATGACCAGGAGCTTGCGCATGCAGGCGACGAGCATGACCTTGGGTTCCTTGCCGGCAAGCCGCTTGGCGAATTCGGCAATGATCGGATTGTGGGTCCTGGCCGAGAGGGCGGCCATATAGAGCACCTCCCGCACCGCCCCCCGTCCACCCTTGATGTGGCGCTTGCCGCTACGCTGGCCGCTGTCATTGTCGAAAGGAGCGACACCGACCAGGCTGGCAATGGCGCGCCGCGACAAGTGGCCGAGCTCGGGCAGGAGCGCGATCAGCGTCTGCGACAGCACCGGGCCGACGCCGGGCACGGTGCGCAGCCGCCTGGCGAGCACGTTCCAGTCGGCATGCTCGGCAGTGAGCTTGGCCAAGGCCTTGTCATGGGCTGCGAGCGCGCGTTGGAACTTGACCCGCAACGCCTCGGCCGTGCGGCGCAGCGCCTTATCGCGCAGGTGCTCAAGCTGGTTGGTGCAGTCGTCGATCCAAGCGCGCAGCTGACGACGGAACGTCAGGTGCTCGCTCAACGAGTCCAGTTCGCGCCGGCGGCCGGGTTGGGGAGCCTCGATCATCACCGCGGTGAACTGCGCAATCGTGCGGGCGTCCACACGATCGTTCTTCGCAAGCCTGCCCTTGGCCTGGGCGAAGCGACGCACCTGCAGCGGGTTGAGGAGCGCGACCTCCAAGCCCTGCGCCTCCAGCGCGTCGATGACCTCGCGCTCATACCCGCCCGAGGCCTCAAGGCCAACCCGCACCACCTGGCGCTCCCTGAGCCAGAAGGCGAGCTCTTCCAAACCGGCAGCATCACGCTTGAACCGCGAGACCTCGTCACGCTTCGGCCAAAGCGCGACGTCGAGCCATTGCTTGCTGACATCGATGCCGGCATTCGTTACCATCTGTGCCATCTTCCGATCCCTTCCTTGCGGTTCGGCCTTCGTGACCGTGCAACTGTTCGGGCTTGTGAAGATGGAGAGAAGGCACCTTGCTCACCCACGGTCTTAAGCCAAGGGGGTAACGGGCTCTCCTCTCCAGGGCCGGCGCGGCGGCCTACCGCGCCGGCCCAGTCCTTTTTGGCACATTTTCAAGACACAAGGGGGGCAGCTATTGCCAAGGTGAGGAGGCCTCGCAGAGCCGACGCCGCCCCCCTCACCCGGCTTCTCATCGCTTCGCTCTTCGAAGCCGACCTCTCCCGCAAGGGGAGAGGTGGACACCGGCGCTGGACTTACGACCCCGTTGCCGGCTTCGGGGGCAGCACCTGCACCGGCGCTCCCGGCCCGATCTTCTGCAGATTGCCGACGATCACCTTGTCGCCCTCCGACACACCCTTGACCACGGAGATCAGAGGACCATCCGTCGGGCCGAGCTGCACGAGGCGCAGCTCGGCGACATTGCCCTCGCCGACCACATAGACATATTTGCCGAGCTGGCTCGAGCCGAGCGCCGTCTGCGGCACCATGAGCGCATCGGGCTGGTCCCTGATATGCAAGCGCACCCGCACATATTGGCCGGGCAGCAAGATGAAGTGGGGGTTGCCGATAGTCGCGCGCGCCGTGATCGTGCCGGTCGCACGGTCGACGACATTGTCGATGAAGGTGAGCTCGCCCTTATAGACCGATTGCGCCTCGCCGGACAGCAGGATGTCGGCGTCGACCTTGCCGGCCATGCGCGCCTTCTGGATCTCGACGAGATCGGTCTCGCTCGGATTGAAGGTGACGTAGATCGGATCGAGCTGCACCAAGGTGTTCAGCGCCGTGCCTGCGACGCTGACGAGCGTGCCGATAGGGGCCTGGTTGCGCCCCATGCGGCCGGCAAAGGGAGCGCGGATCTCGGCATAGCTCAGATTGAGCTGGGCGGTGCGGATCGCCGCCTCGTCCATGGCGAGCGCCGCCTCCGCCTGGCGCATGGCGCTGGCGCGCTGGTCCCAGGTGTCCTTGGCGACGAAGCCGGTCTTGGCGAGCTCGGTGCCGCGATCGAGATTGGCGCGCGCATAGTCGAGCGAGGCCTTGTCGCGCTGAGCTTGCGCGGTGGTCTGGTCGAGCGTCGCCTGGAAGTCGCGAGGGTCGATCTTGTAGAGCAGGTCGCCGGCCTTGACGTCGGTGCCATCAGGGACAGGCTGCTCCTGCAGATAGCCCGGTATCCTCGCTTGCAGCGAGATGGAGCGGATCGATTCCGTCCGCCCCGAATATTCGAGGCTGATCGGGATGGTCTTCTTGATCACCGCAATGACCGGCACCGGCATCGCCCTGTGTTCGGGAGCTGCAGCGCCTGCCGTGCCGATGCCCGCATCCTTGCGGTCGAGGACGTAGAAGCCCGCGGCCGAGACCGCGCCGAGCCCGACGACACCCCAGAATAATCTCTTCCAACTGCTCATAGCCTGGCTCTCCAAATCCTATTCCGCCGCCTCGGCCTTCGGCTCGAACGCGAATTTCGCCGGGCTCGCCGCGGCAGCACGGTCTTCGCTGTGGCGTCCCTCGCGGAAACGCTCGATCACCGCGTAGAAGATCGGCACGAAAGCGAGTGTCAGGATGGTGGCGGAGACCATGCCGCCGAACACCGTCGTGCCGATCGATTGCCGGCTCGCGGCGCCGGCGCCGGTCGCGAACATCAGCGGCACGACGCCGAGGATGAAGGCGAAGGCGGTCATCAAGATGGGGCGCAACCGCAGGCGCGCCGCCTCCATGGCCGCTTCGACGATGCTCAGCCCCTCTTCGCGCCGCCGCTTGGCGAATTCGACGATCAGAATGGCGTTCTTGGCCGACAGGCCGATGAGCATCACGAAGCCGATCTGCGAATAGACGTCGATCTGCAGCTGGCGAATCCAGATCGCGCCGAGTGCGCCGAACAAAGCGAGCGGCACGGCGAGCAGGACCATGAAGGGCATGGACCAGCTCTCATATTGCGCGGCGAGGATCAGGAAGACGAACACCAGAGCGAGCCCGAAGACGAGGCTCGCGACCGAGCCGGCCTTGAGTTCCTGATAGGTGATGCCGGTCCACTCATAAGCGAAATCCGCCGGCAGCGCCGTGGCGGCGACGCGCTGCATCGCCGTGATAGCCTCGCCCGAGGAATAACCGGGCGCTGGGCCGCCATTGATGAGCGCCGATCCGTAATTGTTGTAATGCGTCACAACCTCCGGGCCGACGATCGGCTGCAGCTGGCCGAGCGTGCTCAACGGCACCATCCTGCCGGCGGCATTGCGCACATAGAGCCGCGAGATGTCGGTGGCGTCGGCGCGGGCATCCTTGTCGGCCTGGATCGTGACCCGGAAGGTGCGGCCGAACAGGTTGAAGTCGTTGACGTAGAGCGAACCGAGATAGATCTGCAGCGTGTTGAACACATCCGGCAGGCTCAAGCCCAGCAGCTTCGCCTTGGTGCGGTCGAGGTCGTAATTGAATTGCGGCGTCGTGGTCGAGAAGGTCGTGAACAATTGCTGCGCGTTGAGCTCCGGTTGCTTGCGCGCCTCGGCGATGAGGGCTTGCGTGATTTCGTTCAGCGCCACGCTGCCACGGCCCGTCAGATCCTCGACCTGGAACTCGAAGCCGCCCGTGGCGCCGAGCCCCGGAATCGAGGGCGGATCGAAGCTGAACGCCAAGCCGGCCGGAACCCCGAAGAGCTTGGGGCGCACGGAAGCCACAATGTTCGAGGCGTTCTGATCCGGGCCTCGCTCGTCCCAGGGCTTGAGAATCGCGAATTCAGCGGCGAAATTCGACTGGCTGGCGAAGGTCAGGAAGTTGAAGCCGCTGATCGAAACGACGTCCTGGACGCCAGGCGTGCTCAGCAAGGTCCCGCGCACCTGCTTCGCCGCCTCGTCGGTGCGTTCCAGGGAGGCGCCGTCCGGCAATTGCACGATGACGAAGAAATAGCCCTGATCCTCGACCGGCACGAAGGTCGAAGGAATGCGCAGGGACACCCAATAGGTGCCGCCGATCCCGGCCAGGAACAGGGCGAGCATCAGCCAGCGCATGCGGATGAGGAAGCGCACCGAGCGCGCATAGAAATGCGCCAGCCATGCGAAGCCGGCGTTGAACCAGCGAAACAGCACGAAGTTCGAGGGCGGCCGCTCGCGTAGGAAGGCGGCGCAGAGCGCTGGGCTCAAGGTCAGCGAGTTGAAGGCCGAGAGACCGACCGAGATGGCGACCGTCAAGGCGAACTGGTTGTAGAGGCGTCCGGTGACGCCGGGCAGGAAGGCGACCGGGGTGAACACCGCCATCAGCACGGCGGTCGTCGCGATGATCGGGCCGGTCACTTCCGTCATCGCCTTGCGGGCCGCTGCGAGCGGCGCGAGGCCGGCCTCGAGCTGGCGCTCGACATTCTCCACGACCACGATGGCATCGTCGACCACGAGGCCGATCGCCAGCACCATGCCGAGCATGCTCAGCGTATTGAGCGAGAAGCCGAACATCTGCATGACGACCAGCGTCGCTATCAGCGACACCGGAATGGCGATGGTCGGGATGAGGGTGGTGCGCCAGCTCTGCAGGAAGATGAAGACCACCAAGATGACGAGCAGTATCGCCTGGCCGAGCGTGATCACGACATCGCGCATCGAAGCCGAGACGAAGCGGGTGGTGTCGTAGCGCATCGCATAGGCGATGCCCTTGGGGAAGCGCTTCGACAGCTCCAGCATCTTGTCCTGGACATGCTGCTGCAAGTCGAGGGCGTTCGAACCCGGCATCTGGAAGACGCCGATCACGATGGTCGGCTTCTCGTTGAGGAAGGCCGAGGACCCGTATTGCAACGCGCCGAGCTCGATGCGCGCCACGTCGCGCAGCCGCACCACGGATCCACCCGAGGCGTCGGCGCGCACCACGATATCGCCGAACTGGGCGGGGTCGCTCAGGCGGCCGACGGCGTTGACCTGCATCTCGAAGGGCGTGCCGGCCGGCGCAGGCGACTGGCCGATCTTGCCGGCCGCGACCTGGACGTTCTGCTCGGCGACGGCGTTCTGCACATCGACCGCCGTGATGCCGAGATTGGCCAGGCGATCCGGGTTGAGCCAGATGCGCATCGAATAGCGCCGTTCGCCGAAGATCTGCACGTCGCCGACGCCGGGCAGGCGCTTCAGCGGGTCGGCGAGCTGCAGATAGGCGTAGTTCGAGAGCGCCACGGCGTCGACGGAGTCGTCGGGCGAATACAGATTGACGATCAGGACGAAGTTCGGGTTCTGCTTCTTGATCGTCACGCCGCCCTGGTTGACGATGCCCGGCAGCGACGACGCGGCTTGCGAGACGCGGTTCTGGACGTCGACCGCCGCGATATCGAGCGGATAGCCGACATCGAAGGTGATGGTGATGGTCGACGAGCCGTCATTGGCGCTCACCGACGACATATAGGTCATGCCGGCGACGCCATTGATCTGCTGCTCGAGCGGCGTCGTCACCGTGTCGGCGACGACCTGGGAGCTGGCGCCCGGATAATGGGCGCTCACCACGACTTGCGGCGGCGAGATCTCGGGAAATTGCGATACGGGGAGCAGCCGATAGCAGATGGCGCCGGCGAGCACCATGATGATGGCGATCGCCGAAGCGAAGATCGGCCGCTGGATGAAGAAATTGACCATTATCGATTCAGCCTTCAGCGTCTTGCAGGACGGACTCTCGACGGGACAGATCTTGAGGGAGCGGATTCGTCGATGTGATGCCGCGCGACGCCATGAGCCCCTCCTTCTCAATCCTCGAGGGCGACGCCACGCCCGTTACTGCCAAATGTCCGGTCGTTCGGCATCCTGGGGCACAATCCGTGCCGCCGGCTGCGACGCCATTGGCGCGCCCGGCTGGCACCGCCTCTAAGGCCGATGATCCATGGCCCGACCGCGACCGTTCCGGGGCGCGGCTCAAAATCTTGAAGATCCCCGACCTTGACGTCTCGCGACGGACGATGTTACCGGTTGGTAACAGGCCGCACTGGTACAGACCGGTCGCATCCCAGTCAAGAGACATGGCGGACAAATTTGCGAAGCCGGAGGCAATGCCAAGTCTGGAGGAAAAACCTGGCATGGAGGAAAAACCTGGGATGGAGGCAAAGCCCGGGATGGAAGCAAAGCTTGGGGTGGCGGCAAAAGCCGGGATGGAAGAGGTAGCTCGGCCGCGACCGCGCGACCGGATCGTGGTGACCGCAAGGGACCTGTTCCACAAGCACGGGATCAGAGGCATCGGCGTCGATGCCATCGTCGAGGCGGCAGGCACCAACAAGATGACCCTCTACCGCCATTTCGGCTCGAAGGACGATCTGATCGTCGCCTGTCTTCACAAGGTCGCCGGCGAAGCCGACGCGATCTGGGACTTGCTGGACGAAAAATACCAGACCGACAAGCTGGGCGAGCTGCATGCCTGGGTTCGCCTCGCCGCCGATTGCGTCGTCGCCGACGGGCGCGGTTGCGACATGGCGAATGCCGCGATCGAGCTGACCGAAAGCGATCATCCGGCGCGGCGCGTGATCGAGGAATTCAAGACGGCCCAGCGCAACCGCCTGGCCAATCTCTGCCGGGCCGCCGAGGTGACGCATCCGGATCTGCTGGCCGACGCCTTGTCGCTGCTGTTCGAAGGGGCGCGCGTCAGCCGCCAGAGCGTCGGAGCCGAGGGGCCGAGCGCCAGATTCGTGCGCATGGCCGAAGCCATCATCGCCTCTTTCGGCAAGCAGCCGGCCGAGCAGAAGACCTGACGGGCGAGCCGGCGATGCCGGACCGCAGACGCGCCCAAGGCAGACGCGCAGAAATACGAGCAAAGCCGTCGCGCCTGTGTCCTGCGCGTATTCTCACGCGGCAATCGCGCAGTCATCAACACGCCTCAAAGGCCGCCGCCGACATCGAGCGTGGCGCCTGAGACGTATGAGGCGTCGGGCGACAGGAGCCAGAGCACGGCGGCCGCGACTTCGGCCGGATCCCCCATCCGTCCCATGGGCACGGATGCTATGGCTCGGTTGCGAAATTCCGCGTTTTGCCCGAGACGCGATTCGGTGCCGATCACGCCGGCGCGCACGACATTGACGCGAACACCCTCCGGCGCCAGCTCCTTGGCGAGCCCGCGCGACATCGTCTCGAGCGCGCCCTTGCTGGCGGCAAAGTGCACCCAGCCCGGCGCCCCGGTGCCGATGGCGATCGCCGACGACATCGAGACGATGGCGCCACCGGCACCGCCATTGCGGGTCGAGAGCCGCTTGGCCGCCTCGCGAGCGCACAGAAAGGCGCCACCGACATTGGTGCGGAACACGGCGTCGAACTCCTCCATCCGCAACTCGGAGAGCCGGGCGGGTTCGCCCGCGAACACGGCATTGTTGACGAGGCCGCATAGGCTTCCGAAAACACGGTCGATGCTCTCGAAGGCCTGATGCACTTGCGTCTCGCTGCCGACATCCGCCGCGATCGCGATCGCCCGTCCGCCTGCAGCTTCGATTTCGGCGACCACCTGCGAAGCGGCCTCCGGGCGCGAACGATAGATCAGGGCGACCGGCGTGCCGGCCCGCGCGGCCCGCAAAGCGATCTGCGCGCCGATGCCGCGCCCGCCTCCGGTCACCACGAGAGCGCCGGGCTTCAACGGCGGCGTCGGTTCGCGCGTGCCGGCCCAGTGCTCATCGGAAACGATCTCGTGCGGTGGCATCATGCTCTCCACTAGGGTTTCTGCACGATCGCCGATTCCGGCTGATCAGCCAGGAGAAACGCGACTTCCGTTTCCCATTTCTCGGGATCAGGCTCCGTTCTCGGATCGGTCAGGTAGATCTCGAGGCGGCAGCCGAACTTGTCCCCGGCCGGCGTCTGCGTCACGTCCACTGTGAGACCGCTATCCGCCACCCATTTCAGCAGCGCCGCGTTGGCATCGACAAGGCCGTCATAGGGCCCACGGTGAATAAGCGTCGAGTAGCGGCCCGCCGGCAGGATGCCGCCCAGAACAGGGCCATCCGGCTGAATGGAGATCGCGGTTGGAACTCCCCATTCGATCTCGAGTTGCCGCGCCATATCGATGACGTTGTATTTGAAGAACGGTGCGCCTGCGGGTCCGATCCTGTGGGCGCCGAGCCAACCGAAAAGCTGCGGCGCCAGTTGATCCGCCGCTCTGCCGATTTCCTGCATCGCAAGCTTCGCCCTGATTGCCGCATAGGGTTGCTCCGCACGCTCGACGATCATCGGCTTGCTCAACATGTGACATATTCCTTGTCTTGCCCAATTCGCCCCGGTGCGCTCGAAATCCACGGTTCCAGCATCGCGCCAGCGCCGGCCGCGGCACCCTTCATTTGACAAATGGGTTGATATCAACATAATGGTCTCGTGTCAAAGCGCGATCAGCTTCCCTTCGCCATCACGCATCAGGTGCGTGACACCTGCCTGTGCCTGCATGTGCAGCGGACGGCTCGGGCGCTGGCGCGGCGCTTCGATGATGTGTTGCGGCCTTTGCAGCTGACCAACGGCCAGTTCTCTCTGCTGATGTCGCTCAATCGCGCCGAGCCGGCGAATATGGGCGGCGTCGCCACCCTGCTGGCGATGGATCGCACCACGCTCACCGCCAATCTCAAGCCTCTCGAGCGGCGTGGCCTGGTGGAGGTGACGGTCGATCAGGCGGATAGGCGCAGCCGCCGCCTGACGCTGACGCCGTCCGGCCGCGATCTGCTAGCCGCAGCCGTGCCCATCTGGAAGCATGAGCACGCGGCGACCGAGCGCCTTCTCGCGAGGATCAGCCCCGACGATCTGCGCGCCGGCCTGCGCGCCCTGTCGTAAGGCAACCGCTCATTCGGCCACTTTTGCCGGGGCCGTCTCGCGAAAGCCGGTCGCGAGCTCGGCGACGATCACTGACGCCGCCTCGCGCGAGTGCACCAGCCCGACACCTTCTCCGACATAGAGGGCCATCGCCTCGACATCGCCGGAGACATCGCGTGTCGGGGAGCTGAAGAAATAGCGCGGGACGCCGGAACCGTCTGAGCGCTGCGCGACGATCTCGCCTTCGCCGGGTCGGTTGGGCGCCGAAGGTCGACCGGCCGCTTCCCAGTTTCGCGTCGTCGCGGTCTTCAACGTCCTGAGCGGCGCATTCGGCCAGCCGCCATCGAAGAGCTCCGAATACAGCGTGTCGTCGCCGCAGGAAGCGAGCACCAGCTCCTGATAGCGCGGATGGATATTCGCCTCGGCCGCGGCCAGGAAGCGCGTGCCGACCCAGACGCCGGAGGCGCCCAGCGCCTCGGCAGCCGCGACCCCACGACGGTCGACGATGCCGCCGCCTGCGAGGACGGGCAGGGGGCTCACCGCGTCGACGACCTGCGGCACCAGAGTCATGGTGCCGAGGCTGCCGCGAACATGGCCGCCTGCCTCTCTGCCCTGCGCCACGATCAGGTCAAAACCCGCATCGGCCGCGCGCTTCGCCTCCTCGATCGAGCCGATCACTTGAACCGCGACCGCGCCGGCAGCCTTCACCCGCGCAACATGGCGCCCGCCATCGCCCCAGAAGAAGGAGATCAGGCGCACCCCGTGAGCCAGCGCCACGTCGAGACGTTCATCGATCGGGAAATCGAGCACGAAATTCGCGCCATAGGGTCTGCTCGTCAGCCCGGCCATGGCTGCGAACAGCGCACGGAGCTGATCCGGGCTGCGCCAGGTGCAGGCCAGATGCCCGAGCCCTCCGGTGTTGGACACGGCGGCCGCCAGTTCGGGCGAGGCGATCGAGCCGATCGGCGCTTGGAACACCGGATGGGTGAGCCCGAGACGGCCCATTGACGCATGCAAGGTCATTTTCGCTCTCCAACACGCTAGAGGCTCGTTCGCGGAGCGTCGCAGCCTCGATCCTGAAACGATACCCTGACCCGATCGATGAGATAAACATTGACATCGTTCGGGCCAAATCCGGCCAGCCATGCGTCAGTCCGAAGCCGCACATGTGCGGCTCAGAAACCCGAAGACCGCGCGAGCCGAGATGACCGTGATGGCCGTGAGCACGTAGAGCAGGAGGCGAAACGCATCCTCATAGGCTTAGGTCAGGATCGGCCGGCCGATCTCCGGCAGCATGGCGGCCGCGTGGTCGAGACGCCGGTCGCCAGGCGCTGCGCCGCCTGGCCGATCCGCGCCAGTTTTGGGTGTTGTGGCCATCGAGCCGCCAGCTCTCGCCGAAGCTCAGGATCTTCGTGGACTTCATCAGCGCCAGGCTGTTCGCGGCCGCGGCGTGACGCCGCGAATCCAAAGCTCCATGCGTTCGGCGCCGATCTCAACGAAAGCGGCGTTCGCTTGAAGGGCCATGTCGCTGTGAGCTTCTGGTAACCTGCCGGCAAAGGCCGGTGAAAGTCGCCTGCCCGATTCCCCTCTGCACGAGGCGAAGCGCCCCATGGTTAACGGCCTGTTAACCATGGCGGGGGCATGTGAAGCTTTGTAATCGAGCAAGGCTGTCGTGACGGAAACCTCCTCTCGCCATATCCGCTTTCGAGGCCGGTCGTTTCCCGTTCTGGCCCTCGAGCCGGAGTCCCCACTCTCCGAATGGATCGAGCGGCTGGACGCGCATCTTGCTCGCACTCCTGCATTCTTTCGCGACAAATCGATCGCGGTCGACGTTTCGGGGCTCGGTCTCGCTCGGTCTGGTGTTGTCGGGCTTATGAGAGACCTCTCCGAGC
Organism: Rhizobiales bacterium GAS188; assembly: GCA_900104855.1. NCBI lineage: Bacteria > Pseudomonadati > Pseudomonadota > Alphaproteobacteria > Hyphomicrobiales > Rhizobiales bacterium GAS188. The sequence continues at coordinate 485,325 of FNSS01000001.1, read as the reverse complement.
GAGGCATACGCGTCATGGGGATCACTGGCGTCGAGCTCAGCTGGGCGTCCGCCGATCTGCCGCCAATCCTCGCGGGCGGCCGCCCCGTCCCGTGCGCCGACCGGGCAACGTCGGAGAGCGCGAAAACGGCGGACGGCGCAAGCTCGGGACAGCTCTCACCCGAGCAACAAGACGCCTTCGAAGAAATCGGACGTGCGCTCGGCGGTCCCAGAAAACATGGATTAGGGAAAGCCTCGGCTCCGGAAGCCACGCAAGCGGCGACAGTTCCTCCCCTCATCGTCAACTCGCCTGTTCGCTCAGGTCAGTCCATTTCCCATCCCGAGGGTGATGTGACGGTGATCGGTTCAGTGGCTTCAGGTGCCGAAGTGATCGCCGGCGGCTCCGTCCATATTTACGGGGCCTTGCGCGGCAGGGTCATGGCTGGCGCCTATGGCGAGATGCGCTCGCGCATCTTCTGTCGTCGTCTCGAGGCCGAGCTTCTTGCGGTCGGCGGCGTCTACATAACAGCTGATGAGATCGAAGCGAACGTGCGCAGCCAGGCGGTTCAGGCCTGGCTCGAGAATGAAACAGTCAAGATTGCACGGCTTGACTAAGAGGGACGACGACATGGCCAAAGTATTGGTGGTCACCTCGGGCAAGGGTGGTGTTGGCAAGACGACAACGACCGCGGCTCTCGGAGCTGCCCTCGCTCAGTTGGACCACAAGGTTGCGGTTGTCGACTTCGACGTCGGCCTGCGCAATCTCGATCTGGTCATGGGTGCCGAGCGGCGGGTGGTCTATGACCTGGTCAACGTGGCGCAAGGCGACGCCAAGCTGCCCCAAGCGCTGGTTCGCGATAAGCGCCTCCCCAATCTCTTTCTGCTTCCGGCCTCGCAGACGCGGGATAAGGACGCGCTGACGGAAGAGGGGGTCGCCGGGGTCATCGACGAGATGCGCAAATGGTTCGATTGGATCATTTGCGACAGCCCGGCCGGGATCGAACGTGGAGCCACTCTCGCGATGCGCTTTGCCGATCTCGCCGTCGTCGTCGCCAATCCCGAAGTCTCGTCGGTGCGCGATTCGGACCGGATCATCGGCCTGCTCGACGCGAAGACAAAATGCGCCGAAAGGGGTGAACGCATGGAGAAGCATCTCCTGCTCACGCGCTACGCCCCCGGGCGCGCCACACGTGGCGAGATGTTGAGTGTCGACGACGTGCTCGAGATCCTGTCGATCCCGCTGCTCGGCATCGTGCCGGAGAGCGAGGAGGTGTTGCGGGCATCGAATGTCGGTTCACCCATCGTCCTTCACAACGCCGAGAGTGCGCCGGCCCGTGCTTACGCTGACGCCGCCAAGCGGTTATGCGGCGTGAATGTGCCCATGAGCATTCCTTCGGCGAGGAAGGGCTTCTTCGACAAGCTGCTTGGCCGGAGGGCGGCATGAACCTGTTTGGGATATTCGGGCGGCGCGGCTCGGCGCCAGTCGCGCGCGAGCGCTTGCAAATTCTTCTGGCGCATGAGCGGAACGGCGGCTGCAATTCCGATCTCATCGCGGTCCTGCACAAGGAGGTTCTGGAAGCGATCTCCAAGCATGTTCATATCGATCCGGATAAAGTGGACGTGAAGATGCATCGGCGCGAGGCCATGTCTTTGCTGGAGATCGACATCGAGATCGAGACCCCCGGCAAAGATGTCTCCGGAATGTCGAAAAAGGAGGATGGCTTCGCCCGCTTTCAACGCGCTGGCTAGAGACTGGAACTTCTCGACGACGTGCGGCCTCTGCGGCATTCGCGTGACGGCGCCCGCGATGATTATTGGTCCGCCTCTTCCGGGCCATCCCGCCAAGGCTCTGGCGGCGCGAGCCGCCCGCCGAGCTTCAATTTGTCGAGGTGCGGAAAGGCCTTGATCCAATACTCGCTGAGCTGGCGACCATAGACCGGAAAATATTGTGCCGCGAGGGCGAAGCCGGTTAGATCCGGTATGACACCGGTCAAAAGCGAAATCCCCCGTTCAACGTCTTCTATGACCTCGCGAGCGCTTTGAAACGCCTTTTTAGGCGAGACCAATTGTTGACCACGTGACAGGTGCGCATGGACCAGGCCAGGGATCATGTATTGCCGCATGGCCGGTGGCGGATGAGTGCTTGTCCAGACAGTGTTGGGATTCCAGGATTCTTTGCCGAAGCAGCGGAAAAGCGCATATATTGCAAGAAGGTAAGCATATAAAGTGCTTTCCGGGGTGGCATATAATTTTTCAAGTGGCTTCCGAGTTTCTGGAGACCATGTCGAGCCGGTCAAAGCCAAGGCATCATTGACTCCGTGAACAACTGCGTGCGCGTCGGCGTCCATTTCGAGCGTATGTCTTGCAAGGGCATCATCCTGCCCCTTCGGGAAAGCTTCGGCTTCAGCGAGTTGCGCCGCCATGCCGGGGAAAAGATATGGCAAATGTCCGTTTCTTATGTGGCCGAGCTCGTGCAGGAGAAGGAAGTCTAACGCCGCCTGGGATAATGTGGCTGCGATCAACGCGCGCGCCGGGCATTTCGGAAGGCGCGGATGATGCGGCATGATGTCGATAACGCTTGCATTGCGCGACGTCACTGGCACGGCGCGGATGTGCAGCTCGGACTCCAGCGACGGATTGCCAATGTGCGCGGCGAATTGCGGCAACGCGAACAGGTTTCGAAATAGACCAGCCACATCAACGACCACGCGAGTATTTATCAGAATGAAGTAATCGGACTGTCGCACGCGAGTGCGCTGGATGGCCCGGGCGCGAGCGGCTCCGGGGCGCGCTTTTGGTAGAAGGAGCGCGACCGCGTTGAAGCGCATGTCTTCCACGAAATCAAAATAGATGTTTGGCCGTACAGTGTCGGCTTTTGTGACTTCTGCAATTGTGTGCCCGGCACGAGCGCGCAAGTCCGACAGCATACCTTGGTGCTCGGACGGCAGACTGTCGTCCACGACTAGGGGACCTTGGTAACCACTGCGCTCCAACTCCCGATTGATCTTCTTTCGTTTTCCCTCCGGAATTGACGTGCTCATCGTCGCGGCTCCCCGAACAGGAATAGCTTGTACCGACCGATGCTGTGAGGGACGGAGTTGTCGATGCCCTCACACTCGGTCGACCATTCCGCGTTGCAGCTTACGGGAACGCCTCAGTCCGCGATAGACGGCAGGGGCTACGAAGACGACGAATTGACGGAAGACCCCGTCAACGCCGCAGCGCGATCTCGTCCTCATCACTGGTCAGCCACCCCAAAACCGGCGCTTTTTTCGATTGCCGCTTTGGCCATGCGCTTGCGCGCGAGCTTGCCTGGCCTGTCGGTGGCCTTCTTGCTATCGGCGATCGCGCTTCTCTGCATCTCGGATCCGCTTCCCTTGATCGTTGTGACAATCACGTTCGATCGGAGAGCAATGGGCGCCGCTTCATGTTTTCCTGAGCGGCGCATTCATGCCCAACCGATCTATGGATCCGGTCCGGGAAGCTTCGCAATACCGTTGGTCGCGTCATGCACAGGAGATCAAGGCCAACCCGGCGGAACCCTCAACGCCGCGCGAGCCTGGTCGAATTGGAGCGCCTGGGATCTTCGGCGTCGAGCCCCGCTCATGGCCGAAGCAGAGGAAAAGGTGTCAGCGCCTACCGCGTCTCGGTCACCTTTCTGAGCAATCGCGGAGCATCGGGATCGCGCCCTCGCGAACGGGCGATGCGCTCCGCGCTGCCATAGAAGGTCTGGATCATGCTGATGGGGTCGAGCGCCGGATGCAGCGTCTCGCGATAGGGCGGCTGCATCACGAGCGCCCCTGCCTCTTGAAGTCGCGAGACATTGGCCGCCGTCGTTGCGGCCGCGGCATCCTTGGTCGAGAAGACGAGGACCGGATAGCCGTCCCGCACGAGCTCCATCGGGCCATGCATCACTTCGGCGGCGGAATGGGCCTCGGCGTGCAGGCCGCTCGTTTCCTTGAGCTTCAGCGCCGCTTCCTGCGCCATGGAGAGCGCCGGTCCGCGTCCGAGCACATAGAGCGAGCTTGCCTTGCCGGCGACCTCCTCGACGTCATGCCAGCGCAGCTTCGCCGCGGCGGCGAGGTCTTCCGGCAACCGCCGGACGGCATCGCTCAAATGCCTGTCGTCCGCGCAGGCGCCCACGATTGCCGCCGCGAGGGCCGCGGAAGCGATGAAGGTCTTGGTTGCGGCGACGCTGAGCTCCGGGCCGGTGCATAGCGGCAGGCAGATATCGGCCTCCGTGGCCAGGGGTGAGGATGCGTCGTTCGTGATCGCGACGACAGGCGCTCCGGCGCGCTTGGCCTCGGCCTGGAAGGCGATGATGTCGGGACTCCGCCCCGATTGCGAAATCGTGAAGAGGAGCGTGTCGCGCAGATGCAATCGCGCGCCGTAGATCGAGACGACGGAGGCGCCCATGGAGCAGAAAGGCAAGCCCAGGGTAATCTCGACCAGATATTTGAAATAGGTCGCCGCATGATCCGACGAGCCGCGCGCGCAGCTGACGAGATGCGACGGCCCGCGATTGCGATAGAGCCTGGCGAGCTCGGCGAGGGCTGGCCGGTTCGTGTCCAGCATGCGGGCCACAGCTTCAGGCGCTTCCGCCGTCTCCGCGGCCATATGGGTCGTCGACATGTCCATCATCGTCAAGCGCTCAGTCCGGTGATCATTGAGACAATCTCGTTCTTGTCGGTCTTCTTTGTTTCTCGGATGCCGATCTGCTTGCCGCGCCGCAGGACGCAGATACGGTCCGCGAGCCTGAAGACCTGGTCGAGGCTGTGGCTGATGATCAGGATGGGAAGGTTGCGTGCCTTGAGGCTCTCGATGATGGTCTCGACCTTCGCGGTTTCGGCAACACCGAGGGCGGCGGTCGGCTCATCCATCAGCACGAGCTTGGTCGCCCAATGGGTGGCGCGCGCGATCGCGATTCCCTGACGCTGGCCGCCCGACAGATTGCGGATCGTCGCCTTCGCGGAGGGAATGCGGACATCCAGTTCCTTCACCAAACTTTCGGTCTCGCTGATCATGGCCTTGCGGTCGAGCCGGCGAAACGGTCCGGTAATGAGTTCCTTGCCGAGGAACATGTTCATGTAAACCGGCTGATTATCGGCGAGCGCAAGGTCCTGGTAGACGACCTGGATGCCGAGGAGCTGTGAGTCGCTCGGATCCGTCATGGTCACTTCCGTCCCATCGATCAGGACGCGCCCGGTCGTCGGAAGGTGCACGCCGGCGATGATCTTGATCAGCGTCGACTTGCCGGCTCCGTTGTCGCCGACCAGGGCCACGACTTCGCCGGCATGGATGTCGAGATCGAATGTCTCGATGGCGACGATGCCGTCAAACGCCTTGTGGATGTTCTGCAGCGACAGAACAGGTGCATTGGCGCGATGTTCGCTCGAGAATGTGCTCATGACGTGCCCTCACACAGGCCAATCCGCCGGATGGCCGTGGGCATCGTAAATGGTCTCGACGACAGGATTGCGGTGGGAAAGGCCGCTGACTCCGGCGACATAGGCGCGCGTGACGAAGGCCTGCGGCCGAAAGCCGAAGACCACGCTGTCGCCGCAGCGCGGCTGCACCGCGCCGCTCGCATCGATCATGCCGTAATAGTCGATCGAGGCAGGGGCGGGGATGTCGACCTTCGCCAATGCCGTCTCCGATACGGTGGGCTCCCGCGCGACGATGGCCCTGACGGAATAATCTGGAAAGACCGGATCGATATAGAGCCCGCCGCCGAAGCAGAAGGCTTCGCCGCCGATGCTGTGCGAGACTTCGCTCAGATAGACCACGGCCGGGATTTCCGGCAGGTCTTGCACGGCATGCAGCGGCGTCGTGCCGGTCAGCCCGTGGCCCGGTTCGATCTGCGTGGCGCCTGCCGACGCCAGCATGGGAAGGATCTCGGCCGAGGTCGTGCCGGGTGCGTTGATCTCGATGCCGGTGCGTCCGGCCTTGGCCAGCGCCTCGGCGGCGCGTTCGAGTGTCGCGAGATTGGGCGTCGGCATCACTTTGGCGCTCGCATGTTCGAAGAGCTGCGAGGGAAAGGTGGTGATGCCGGCAAAGCGTGCGCCCGGCATTGCATCGATCGCATCGGCGACTGACAGGACATCGCCGGCCGGAAGGCCACCTTCCTGGCCGCGATAGAAGCGGTCTCCCTCGGCGACGAGGCGCGCGAGGATGGCTTGCGTGCGGCCAAGCCTGTGCGCGGCTTCTCCTGCTTCCTTCGCCTTGTCGAGGCTGAACACGGTCCAATGATCCGGCGCGAACGAGGCCGCCGCATCGGCTTCGAAACGCGGCACCTGCACCAGATGGCCGATATGGCCGAGCCCCATCCCGGCCCGACGAGTGGCACGGGCGCATTCCATGTCGACCGCGACCGCCTTGGCGATGCCGCCCTTGACGACGGCCCGGCAGAACGAGCCGTTGCGGCCCATCTGCTTGGTCATCGCATAGGTTTTGAGCCCGAATTTGCCGGCTACGTTCGCGATATGCCGGGCATTGTTCTCCACCGCGTCGAGATCGATGACATAGGTGTTGGCGGGAAGCTTGCCGGTCTGGTGCAGCGCGATCGACTGCTCGATGAGCATCGGATTGCGGCGGCGGATGAGATCGAGAAACATCGGATAGTCTCCTCTCAGCGATTGGGTTCGCGCAGCGTCAGCGCCACGGCGACGAGGATGATGAGGCCGCGGGCGATCATCTGGTCGGACGGTTGAAAGCCCATGAGGATCAGGCCGTTGTTCAGCATGCCCATCAGCAGCGACCCGATGAGGGCGCCGATGATCGAGCCGGTTCCGCCATTGAGGCGCGTGCCGCCGACGATGACCGCCGCGATGACGGTGAGCAGGTCGGCTTCGCCCAGCGTGTAGCGCGCGCCGTGCAGCCGCCCCGCATAGAGCAGGCCCGCAAGGGCGGCGAGCATGCCGCTGAGCACCAGGACGCTGAAGCGCAGGCGCAGCACCTTGATGCCGGTAGCGCGGGCGGCGCGGGCGCTATCGCCCACCGCGTGGATATGGGCGCCGTAGCGCGTTTCGCGAAAGACGAAATAACCGATGGCGACCGCCACGACCGTCCACAGGATCAGCGAGGGGAGGCCGAACAGCGAGCCCGCGCCGAACAGGCCATTATAGATGTCATTGGTGATCGGCACCGACTGCAGATTGGTGAGGCGGCGGGCGGCGCCGGCGAAGACGCCCATGGTCGCGAGCGTCACCAGGAAGGATGGCAGCCGCGCATAAGCGACGAGGCTGCCGTTGAGCGCGCCGATCAGCGCGCCGGCCCCAAGGCCTGCGGCGACGCCGAGCGGCCAGGGCCAATCGCGCAGCACCACGGCCGCCAGCAGTGCCGAAATGGCGACGATCGAGCCGATGGACAGGTCGATCTCGCCTGCCGTCAGCACATAGACCATGCCGATCGCCATCACCGTCACCGGCGCGGTCTGCTGCACGATGTTGAACAGGTTGCCGGGGCTGGCGAAGCCGTCGTCGCGCAGCACGACCGCGAAGACAGCGAAGATCACGAGGAAGCCGATATAGATGACGTATCGGCTCGGATCGATCAGTCTGAAATGAGCCAGCATGGTGGTGTGCTCCAAGGGCACGCACTTGCGTTCGGGACCAGGATGACGGAACGGGACGGGCAGGGGGAACCCGCCCGGCTCCACGTCGCGGAAAGTTCAGCGTCGCCGGCGGATCGCCACGCAGAGACTGGTTCCGGCCGTCATCGAGGTTGGCCTTGGTCCCGGGCCCCGGCCGGATGGCGGAGCCCGGCCGGGTTTCATCGGCCGAGGCTATTTGGCCGCGCCGAGGATCGATTGCGGCGCTGCGCGGTGCAGCGAGTCCTGCCAGCCCTGCAGCACATTGGCCTTGGTGACGGTGATCACCGGCGCCACGACGAAGGCCGGTGCTTGCTTGCCGAGCAGCCCGTAACCCGCAGCGGCCGCCATGGCGCGGCCGAGCTCATAGGCTTTGTCGGCGGCGATCGCCGCGACGTTGCCGCCCTTCACCATGTCGAGGCCGACCGGCTCGGAGAGATCGAGCGTCACGATCTTCGTCTTGGCATTGCCTGCGCTGCGCAGCGCCGCGAGGACGCCTTCGGCAGGCTCGGCCCAGGTCACGTAGATACCGTCGAGGCCAGGGTTCTTCAGCAGGATCGCGTTGGCGATGTCCTCGGCCCGCGCCGGGTCGGAAATTCCCTGCGAGGCGACGATCTTGATATCGGGGTAGTCCTTCTCGATCGTGGTCTTGAAGGCATTGTCGCGCTGGTTGGTCACGTAATATTGCGCGTCGTGATAGATGTAGGCGACCTTGCCGGTCTTGCCGATGGCCTCGGCCAGCGCGTCGGCCGCGTGCTTGCCCATCTGGAAGAGATCGTCGGTGACGATGGTCACATAGTCCTTGCCCTGCACGAAGTCCTTGGGCTTGTTCGACAAGAGCACGATCTTCACACCGGATTGGACGGCGGGCTTGAACGCCTCGGCGGCAGTGACGGGGTCGAGCGGCAGGGCGAGGATGGCGTTCGGCTTCTTGGCGAGGATGGTCTCGACATCGCTCTTCTGCTTGGCGGCGTCGAAGCCGGCATCCGTCTGGGCGACCACGCTGATGCCGAGGCGCTTGAACTCGTCGGTCGCTCCGGCCGTCACGGCGTTCACGAAATCCGACGAGGTGTGCCACAACAGCGCGGCCGTGTATTTGCCGTCCTTCAGCTTGGCGACCTCGGCGTCGGTCAAGGCGATCGCGCTCGACGGCGTCGCCACCTCGCCGCCCGGGCCGACCGTTTCGCCGGCGATGGCGGGAATCGTCATCGCCAGCATGGCGCTGAGCCCAAGCGCGGCGATGCTTCTCTTCAAGAGCATGGAATACCTCCCTCTAGTTGCGGCCTCGGTTCGGGCCGGTTTGGTCATGCGGTCGATGTCTCGCCGAAGCTGGCGAGGAACGCCGCGAAGGCGACGATGCCGTCGAGATAGTCCTCGACGACGACGCGCTCCTCGAGCGTGTGGCAATTCCTGATATCGCCCGGCGCGCAATAGACCGCCGGAACGCCGAGTTGGTTGACGAGGAAAGGCGCCTCCGACCAGTAAGGCGCGCCCGCCACGGCTCCGCGATCGGGCCGGACGGCCTGCACCGCCGCGGCGAGCAGGCGCACCGCCGCGAGCTCAGGCGGCGTCTCGGTCGGCGTGCCGCCGACGCGATGGTCGCGCCCCGCCGGATAGGCGAGCGACACCAAGATCGCCGGGTCGAACGGCGCGCCGCGAATGGCCGCTTCCAGCCCCGCAACGGCGGCGTCGAGGCTCTCGCCCGGCAAGAGCTTCAGGATGAGGCTGATGCGGCATTCGCCGGGCACCGCGATGTAGCCGCCCCCTTCGATGCCGGTGACCAGCAGGAACGGGCGTCCGACGAGACGGTGCGGCGCGCGCGCCTCGAGTTCGGCCGAATGCGCGAACAGCGCCGACAAGATGGCGTGAGCGGCTTTCAGCGCGTCGATGCCCGCTTCCGGCACGCCGAAATAGGCCGAGCGGCCGGTGACGACAATGTCGCAGATGAGAAAGCCCATCTGCGCCGTGTAGATGTTGAGCTCGGTCGGCTCGACATAGACCGCGAAATCCGGGCGCGGAGCTGTGTCTGCCTCGATCTCCGCGACCAGCGCCTTGATCCCGGCGCTGACGCCGCTGCCTGGCTCGCCACTCTCCTCATCGCCGATGAAGGCGTAAAGGACATCGGCTGGCTGGCGCAGGCCGGCCGCTGCGAGAAGGCGCGCCGCGGCGAGCGTCGTGCAGATGCCGGCCTTGAGATCGCCTGTCCCCCTTCCCCATATCGCGCCGTCGACGATCGCTGCGCCGAACGGGTCCTCCCGCTCGGTGCCGGCCCAGCGCTCCGCCCAGCCCCGCACATGCACGGTATCGGTGTGGCCGGTCAGCAGCAGGCATGGTCCGCCGCCTGCGCCTGGGACGAGACCGCGGACATTGGGGCGGCCCGGCGCGAACTCGGTCAGGGTCACGTCCCGAGCGCCCAGCGCCGTCAACTCGTCTGCCAGAAGATGGGCAAAAGCGGCCTCAGTGCCGGTCACGCTCGGCGTGCCGACAGCGCGCCTGAGCAGGTCGATCGCGCCCTCCCTGTCGAGGGCGGCCCGCAGGCGCGCGATGAGGGACGCGTCGATGGTCATTCCGCGGCCTTCGCCAAACCGGTTTCGGGCAGGGCGAGATCACCCGGCAGGTCTCGAACGCCGAAGAGGTCGTTGTGCAGGCGGTTCACCGCCAGCGACACCGCGCCGACGAGGCCGGCGCGGCTGCCGAGATCGCTGGCGACGACCTTCACGGGCCGGGCGAATATCGTCGGCATGGCGCGCTGGACACGCTCCACAAGTTCGGGGCGAATGCCGACGCTGCCGCCGAGCACCACGATCTGCGGATCGACGATGGTATGCAGGGCCGCGATCGCCAGGGCCACGGTATTGGCCGTGTCGTCGAGAACCCGTGCCGCCACCGCGTCGCCGGCGTCCAGTCGGGCAAAGACGTCGCGCACGGTCTCGACTGGCTGGCCGCCGGCGGTCCTGTAGCGCCGCACGATTCCGACCGATCCGACCTCGAGCTCGAACGCACCGACGGCCAGGGCCTCGGGCGACACGACATCTGCGCCGATCGGCAGATAGGCGATCTCGCCTGCCGCCCCGGTGGCGCCGCGAATGAGCTTGCCATCGACGATCAGGCCGAGGCCGACGCCGGTGCCGAGCGCCAGGAATCCGGCATTGCCGGCGCCCCGCGCGCAACCTCGCCACGCCTCGCCCAGCATGGCGAGGTTGACGTCGTTCTCGATCACGACCGTCTGGCCGAACAGGTCGGCGAGCGCGCGAGGCACGTCGAATTCCGACAAACCCTTGATGTTCGGAACGAGGGTGATTGCCCCCGTGGCTCGATCGATGACGCCCGGCGTGCCGACCACCACGCTGCGGATGCGCGCCATGTCGATAGACTGGCTGGCCGCGAGCTTGGCTGCGAGCTTGCGGATCTGGACGACGACCTGCCGCCCCCCGCGCGAATCGGTCGGCTCTGTCTCCTCCGCCACGATCTCGCCGACGAGATCGGTGATGGCCGCCGTCACCTTGGTGCCGCCGAGATCCACGCCGAGCGAATGGGCCGCGCCCCGGTCGACCTCGTAGGTCACGGCAGTGCGCCCGACGCCGCCTTTGGTGACACCGACCGATCTGACCCAACCGCCCGCTTCCAGCTCCGCGATCACCTCGGACATGGTCTGCTTGGACAGCCCCGTCATCCGCGCCAGATTGGCGCGCGAGATCGGCGCATCATGCAAAAGCGCCTCCGCGACCATGCGCCTTGAAAATTGTCTGACCAGGGAGGAGCGGTCGACGTTCACTATCGTGCCTATTAGTTCGTCATGTTGACGAACTAATAGATCGCATAAATCTCCCTGTCAAGAGGCTGGCATCCTTCAGGTCGGATCCGCGTCAGGCCCGTCGCGGTTCAGGCCGTTTTCGCCGGCTTCTTGAAGGCGGCGAGCGCCTTGAACTCCTCGGACTTCTTGTAATGCGCGTCGAGCGGGTAGCAGCCCGAGACCAGGCCGTTGCGCGGGGCCGTGGTGCAGTCGCTGAAGGTGCGGCAGAGCCGTTTCTTCTGCACGCCGCGGCCTTCGAGGATGTCGAGCGGCGCCTCCGGATAGGCGAGCAGCATGCGCCCGAGACCGACGAGATCGGTCCAGCCGAGGCGCAGCACGGCCTGCGCCACATTCGGCAGATATTCCTGCAGATAGGTATAGCCCGAGCCCATCAGGCAGAAATCCGGGAAGCGCTCCTTCAGGCGTCGCACGATGTCGAGATGGCGCATCACCCCGATCAGCGGGTCCTCCGGCGGGAAATAGCCGTCCGAAGGCGGATAGATGGCCGGGCGCGTGACATGCGGATTGTAATAGGGGCTCGCCAGCGTGACGTTGACGAAGCGGATATCGAGCTCGCGCATGATCTCGAACATGGCGAAGGGCTCGGTCAGGTCCATCTCGGTCGGGTTCTGCGGGTCGACGCCGAAGGCGTAGTGATAGGGCAGGAGGCGCGACACCTCCTCGGGGATTCCGGGGCCGAGCGCGCCGGGCTTGGACTGTGCGGGATCCGGGCGGAAAGGCACGATGTCGGCTGCGCTCAACCGCACGCCGATGCCGAGCTTCGGCACCTCGGCCCTGATGCCCTCCACGATCTCGCGCAGGAAGCGCGTGCGGTTCTCGAGGCTGCCGCCATAAGGGCCTTGGCGCGTATGGGCGCTGAGCAGCTCATGGCCGAGATAGCCATGGCAATGCTTGATGTCGACGAAGTCGTAGCCGCATTCATGGGCGCGCTTCGCTGCATCCACATAGCATTCGATCAGGCGGCGGATCTCGTCGTCGCTGATCAGCGGGCGATCCTGTGGATAGCCGAATTTCTTGTCGAGCAAGGGGTGGTGATAGGCGATCACCGATTCGAATTTCCGGTGATCATGCGGCTTGCAGAAGCGCCCCGAATGGGTGAGCTGCAGGCCAATCACCAGGCCCTCATCGCCGCCGGTCGCCTCGCGATGGGCGCTGACCAAGGTCTCGCGAAGATGCGCGATCGCTGCTTGCGTGTGGTCGGCCATGACGAGCTGGTTCGGATTGGCCCGCCCATCGGGGCGCACCGCGACCGCCTCACCGCCCCAGACCAGCTTGCCGCCGCTCAGGCCGAAGCGGCGCCAGCGCCTGATGGTGTTCTCGCTCGGACGCCCATCGAGCTCGCCATCCCAGCCCTCCATCGGATTGAGGGCGAGGCGGTTGCCGATCTTCATGCCGGCAATTTCCAAGGGTGCTGCGAGCGGCGAGGTCGCCCCGCTCGCCACGATGTCGTCGCAGGGCATGTCGATGCCGATCGCGGCGAGATGGGCTCGAAAACCGGCGACGCTGCCGAACGACGCGACCTTGGGATATTCGCCGAATTTCATATGCGGTCCCACCCTGCCGAGGAGATGTGATTTCTGCTTATGTAACCAGTTAGTTACAACATGAGAATCGCAGCCTTGTCAACCGAAAGGGACATGGCGAGACGCGGGCTTTTGCCCTGGGACCGCGACCGTCCCGGTCGCCCTTCTTCCCAGCAGTGATGCCAGCAGAGCGGGCGAGGACGCCCGCGTTCCCACTGCTTACGCCTTCAGGAAAGCCAGGATGACATCCACCGCGTGCTTGCGGCGTATGGCGTTCTCGGCCGGCGTCGCGAGCTCGCGTCCGAACGCGGTCGAGAGCGTGGCCGCGTTGGAGAAGTAGAAATAGCTCAAGGCCGAGATCGAGATGTAGAGATGCAGAGGGTCGACCCCGCTCCGCATCGTGCCGTTCAGCGCACCGCGCTCCAGCAGACCGTCGATGGTGCGCACCAGAATGGCATGCATGTCCCGCAGCCGGTCCGACTTCTTGAGATAGGCGGCACCCAGCATGTTCTCGCCGTTCAGGAGGCTGATCGTCGTCGGGTTCTCGACGAAATAGTCGAATTTGAACTCGACCAGCTTGCGGATGCCCTCGAAAGGCTCGAGATGATCGAGCGCCAGCGCCCGCTCGGCGTCGCGCATATCCGTATAGGCGCGTTCGAGCACGGCGGTGTAGAGTCCGTCCTTGCTCGAAAAATAATAATAGATCATGCGCTTATTGGCGCCGGAGGCCTCCGCGATGGCGTCGACGCGCGCTCCCGCGAGACCCTTCTCGGCGAATTCGGCGGCCGCGGCCGCAAGGATCTTCAGCCTTGTCTTGTCGGCATCGCGCGGAACCTGCTTCGGCGCCGAGGTTGCGCCGGCCTCGGCTGTGGCGTGAGGGCGGGGCCCGCTCCTGCCCCTGCCGGCGGGTCGGGCGCCCGGCGCCTCGGTGAGAACTTCGTTCATCGCCCCATCCTAACCAATCTGTCCGCAAAAGCATCAGCCCTGCGTCCGAGCGCGGCCGGCACGGATCAGCAGGCCGATGACGATGCGCCGCAGGAACTCGGGCCTGCCTGGTCTTGAATCGGCTGCGCCAAACGCATAGCTAACGCGCGGCCGCTCGCGGTTGATCTTTGGTAATTATCTAGTTAGTTATATCGACCGGATACGAAGGCCGTCAATCCTGACCATGAGCCCGAAGGCAAGCGGAGCGCGACCGGAATGAGCAGTCTCGATCGTGAAACCGTGCTCGCCGTCCATCATTGGACCGACACGTTGTTCAGCTTCTCGACCAGCCGCAGCCCGTCTTTTCGCTTTCAGAGCGGGCAGTTCACCATGATCGGCCTCGACATCGAGGGGCGGCCCCTGCTGCGGGCCTACAGCATGGCGAGCGCCAATTATGAGGAGAATCTCGAATTCTTCTCGATCAAGGTGCCGGACGGGCCTTTGACCTCGCGCCTCCAGCATCTGAAGGAGGGCGACACCGTTCTGGTCAACCGCAAGGCGACCGGCACGCTCATCCATGACAATCTGATCGCCGGCCGCACCCTCTATCTGCTCGGCACCGGCACCGGTCTCGCTCCGTTCCTGAGCATCATCAAGGACGCCGACACCTATGATCGCTACGACAAGGTCGTGCTGGTGCATGGGTGCCGCCAGGTGAACGAGCTCGCCTATGGCGAATTCATCCAGCGCGAGCTGCCGAACCATGAATTCCTGGGCGATCTGGTGCGCGGCAAGCTCATCTATTATCCGACCGTGACGCGCGAACCGTTCCGCAATCGCGGACGCCTCACCGATCTCATCACCTCGAATGCCTTGTCCGAGGATCTCGGCCTGCCGCCGCTCGACAGCAAGCATGACCGGGTCATGATGTGCGGCAGCCCCTCGATGCTGGCCGATCTGCGCCGCATCCTCGACGAGCGCGGCTTCGTCGAAGGCAATCACGCGACCCCCGGCCATTACGTCATCGAGCGCGCCTTCGTCGAGAAATAGGCGGCCGGGCGCGCGTTTCGCGCCCGTGCGTCAAGCTGCCGAAAGACGGCTGCCCCAACTGACGGGGCGGCAAGCGTTAGCCCCTTCCTCTTCCGCCGACCCCATTGACGGCTACGGCAGTGCCGTATAAAATCTTGTCGTGCACGGGGCCAATGCACGGGGGCCAAAATGACCAGTTTTGGAAAGCGACTCCTCAAATCGGTGGACGAGGCTCGAGCCATCGCTCGCGGTGAGGCCGATCCCTCGACCTATCGCGTCCGCATGCCGCCCACCGTGGACGTAAAGGCGATACGCAAGCGCATGGGGCTGACGCAGGCGGTGTTCGCGGCTCGCTTCGGGATCCCGCTTCCGACCCTGCGGGATTGGGAGCAACGCCGCCGCGCACCGGAAGGGCCGAGCCGGGTGCTGCTCACCGTGATCGACCGCGAGCCGGAGGCGGTCGAGCGAGCTCTCGCCGAAGCCTGAGCTCGAGCCGATCTCATTCTTCCCCCCGCGCGCCTGTTCTCGGCACGATCATTGCCTGCCGTGGTCTTGCTCTCATCTCGTCACGAGGGCGACATGTCGGCGCAAGAAACTTGGCGGCGCAAGCAATCGTGACTTCGCTTGAAGGCGCCGCTAGACTCAAAGCCTAGACCATTGCCATTGGTCCGAATCAACGGCTTGGGGGGTCGTGAGATCGAGCCAGTTCTGCGATCAGACTCTGGACACAACCGGCGGAGGAAGACTTGCAGCGGCGCCACTTCATCATCGGCTCTCTTGCTGCCCTGACTGACATATCCATTGCCGGTGCGGCCTTGGCCAATGTGCCGAAGCCCTACAGCTTCGATGAATTTCCTCCAGCCGATACGCGCGACGGCTTCATCAAATGGATGGAGGCCAATCGCGGCGAGGATCCGAAATATCTCGCCGAGCGCTTTGAGCGCTACCGGGTGCTCGTCGCCAACAAGGATCTGTGGGACAAGCGCAATATGCGCGCCTTCCTGATGGTGCCGCGCGAGGAATTCGTGCTCAAGCAGAACCTGTCGCGCGCCTATGACCATGCTTTCCTCGATATCGGCTTCGGTGTGACGATCTCGGGTCCGCATGTGGTCGGCCGCATGACCAGCACGATCGACGTCAAGATGGGCGAGAAGGTGCTCGAGATCGGCACCGGCTCAGGCTATCAATCGGCCTATCTCGCCAATCTGACCGACAAGGTCTGGACCATCGAGATCATCAAGCCGCTCGCCGAGCGTACCCGCAGCATCTACGATGCCCTGATCAATAACGGCTACGGCGAATACAAGGCGATCACCTCCAAGAATGCCGACGGCTATTACGGCTGGGAGGAGGCCGGCCCCTTCGACAAGATCATCGTCACCTGCGGCATCGACCATGTGCCGCCGCCGCTCCTGCAGCAGCTCAAGCCGCAGGGCATCATGGTGATCCCGGTCGGTCCTCCGGGGGCGCAACGCCTCCTCAAGATCGTCAAGGAGGAGGCGCCGGACGGCACCATCAACGTCGCCAGATCCGACATCTATAATGGCAGGGTCGTGCCCTTCGTCCCCTTCACCAAGCTCGATGGCGACGTCATCGCCGGAACCCATAATCAGTGAACGAAGCGCGGTCCGGGGCTGAGGTGGCAGCCGTTCGTCCGGACGCGCCGTCGCAGCAAAAGGCAAAGGCCGCGGTGCCGGGAGCCGGCGGCCCAGACGAACCGCGCGATCCGCTGGGCGAAGCTGCGGACATCAAACCCGGCAGCACCGCCTCCACGGAGGTTGCGCCGACTTGGCCGCTCTATCTCGCGGTCAGCTTCGTCGCCGGCGCCGTGATCGCGCTGCAGATCGGCATCATGCGCGTCTTCGCGGTCGGCAGCTGGGCGCATTTCGGCTCGCTGGTGGTGAGCCTCGCCATGCTGGGCTTCGGCCTCACCAGCGCCGTCATGTGCATCGCTAAAAGCTGGTTCGCCCGCCATTGGAAGGGCGTTGCGGCGACGGCGCTCATCCTGTTCGGGCCGCTCGCGGTCGCCGCCAATCTCCTCGCCCAGCAGATCCCGTTCAACGCCATCTTCCTCGTCTCCGACCCGACGCAGAAATGGCGGCTCTTCGGCAATTTCATGCTGTATATCCTGCCCTTCCTGGCAGGCGCGGTGTTCCTCGGCACCGTGTTCCTGAAATGCCAGAAATCCTTCAGCCGCGTCTATTTCGCGGATCTCGCGGGTTCGGGCCTGTGCGGGCTCTTGATCCTTGCCGCCATGTTCGTGCTGGTGCCCGAGAACCTGATCCTGGCGCCGCTGCTTCTGTGGTGCGTCGGCAGCCTGTTCTGGTTCCTGGCCTTCGCGGATCGCAAAGGCGCGGCGCTGCTCGGGCTCGCCGCGGTGCTGACGGTCGCCGCCCATCTCGGCCTGCCCCCGGCGCTCGATATCCGCAAGCTTGCGGTGTCGGACTATAAGGGCGTCGCCTATGCCCGGAAGTTTCCGGATGCGAGGCGCGTCTACGAGAAGGCCTCGCCCTTCGGCTATCTCGAAGTCTATGCCAGCTCCTATCTGCATTTCGCGCCCGGCCTCTCCGACAACGCGGCCTTCAACCTGCCGACCATGCCGGCGAACGCCTATCTCGGCCTTTATGTCGACGGCGATGGCCCGAACGGCATCATCCGCGAGCTTCCGGCGAAGGACACCGCCTATTTCCGCTATCTGCCGATGATCTACCCCTATGTCATCAAGCAGGCGCCCGACACTTTCGTGGTGCAGTTCGGTGGCGGCATCTCGACCTCGGTGGCGCTGCGCTCGGGCTCGAAGAGCGTCACCGTGGCCGAGAGCAATCCGGCCGTGCTCAGCGCCTTCCTCAACGACAGGGGCTTGCGGGATTTCACCGGCGACATCCTGCGCGATCCCAAGGTGACCGTGGTCGATCATGACGGGCGCCTGTTCCTCGCCCATACGGACAAGCGTTACGACATCGTCGATCTGAGCCTTGCCGATTCCGCCGGCCTGTCGAATCCGGGCGGCTTCGCCATCGTCGAGAAATTCGCCTACACGCGCGAGGCGATGGCGAGCTATATGCGGGCGCTGAAGCCCGGCGGCGTGCTGGCGGTGACGCTCTGGAACAAGGAAGAGCCGCCGAAATCGGTGCTGAAGCTCTACGCCACCATGGCGGCCGCCGCCAGGCAGGCGGGTCAAGGCGATGTCGGCTCATCCTTCTTCGTCGTCTCGAGCTATCTTGCGACCGCGACCGTCCTCTACAAGCGCGACGGCTTCAGCGCCGAGGAGGTCGCCAAGCTGCGTGCCCACACCCGCGCCATGTCCTTCGACGAGATCTATTATCCGGGCTTCAAGGCCGATCTGTCGCAGGCCGATACGGTACTCGAGGGCTATCGCGACCAGATCTTCTTCGACACCAGCTCGATCGGCGGCCCCGAGCCCAAGATCGATGCGACAGCGCCTGCCGGCAGCGATGACGGGGCTCCGCCGAAGGCCGAGGCCGCTCCTCTTCCGGATGGCGCGCCTACCGCCGCCGGCGTCTTGCCCTCGACCATCATGGGTCGCCTCGCCTGGTATCATCTGCTGCAAGGCGGCTGGCCGGAATTCTCGCGGCAATATGTCTTCGACACACGCATCCTCACCAATAGCCGACCCTATTTCGCCGCCTATGTGAAGCCGGTCGACCTGCCGCGCATCACCGATCGGTTGGAGCTGCTCCAGGATGAATGGGGCTATCTGCTGCTCTGGGCGACGCTCGGCATCGCCTGCATCGCGGCCATGTCGCTCGTGCTCCTGCCGGTCATCTTCGGCTGGCGCAGCGTCTTCAGCACCTCGCCCGGCAAGGCCTTGACCATCGTCTATTTCGCCTGCCTCGGCCTCGGCTACATCATGGTCGAGGTCGGGCTGATCGCGAATTTCATCCTGGCGCTCAGCAATGCGACGGTATCGGCCTCTATCCTGATCACTGCCATGCTGGTCTGCTCGGGCCTCGGCAGCTTCGTCTCGGAACGCGTCCTCGATCGGGCCCGCCAGGTCATGCCGCTCGTCTTCCTGGCGATCGGGGCCTTGCTGATCGGCTACGGCCTGTTCCTCGATCGGGCGCTCGATTGGATCGGCGCCTTCCCCTATGGCATGCGCCTCGTCCTGTGCTTCGCCTTGATCTTCCCGCCGGCCTTCCTCATGGGCTTTCCGATGCCGACCGCGATGACCTCGCTCGCAAGACTCGGCAAGGAGCACATGTTCCTCTGGGCCTGGGGCATCAATGGCTGCTTCTCCGTCATCGGCGCCGCGGTCGTGCCGATCATCGCCACATCCTTCGGGCTGACCACGGTGCTCGCAGTCGCGGGCTGCGCCTATCTTCTGGCCTTGCCGGCCTTCTTCGCCGTGCTGAAGCCGCAACCTGCGCCGCGCGCGGCACTCGCGACAGCCGGCGAGGTGCCGGCGTGAGAGCTGCGCTCGTCGCCCTCGCCACCATCCTGTCGGCTTGTGTCGCAGCGCAAGATGA
Organism: Rhizobiales bacterium GAS188; assembly: GCA_900104855.1. Lineage (NCBI taxonomy): Bacteria > Pseudomonadati > Pseudomonadota > Alphaproteobacteria > Hyphomicrobiales > Rhizobiales bacterium GAS188. Next base: position 465,982 of record FNSS01000001.1, on the reverse strand, counting down.
CGCATCGGGAACCACCGCCGCGAACGGGCTCTTCGCCATGCAAAATGCTCGCTCGACCGGTTTTCCGGCGACCAGGACCGCGCTCATCCCCTTCGACGTCACCCCCTTTCCCTATTCCGGGATGATCCCCGATACCGACAAGCCTTTCCTCGATGTGACCGATGGCGAGCGGCACGGCCATTCCTCGCCGCGCGGCGGCGTTGTCTGGGAGGATCAGGCCTATCGCGACCATCGGGTGCTGCTCTCGATCCCGGCCGGATTCGACCTCGACCGTCCGGCCGTCATCGTCGTGTATTTCCACGGCAACAACGCCACTCTCGAACGTGATGTGGCAGCGCGTCAGCAGGTGCCGCGCCAGCTCGCGGATTCCGGCCTGAACGCAGTCCTCGTCGCTCCGCAATTTGCCGTCAATGCTGGCGATTCGAGCGCCGGGCGTTTCTGGGAGCCCAATGTCTTCGGCCGCTTCATCGACGAGGCGGCTTCGCATCTCGCCACCCTCCATGGCAGCGAGCGCGCCGCATCCGTGCTGCGCTCGGCCCCGGTCGTTTTCGTCGCCTATAGCGGCGGCTATCTGCCGGCCGCCTTCTCGCTCAAATATTGGGGGGATAGCGGGCGCTTGCGCGGCGTGGTCCTCATGGACGCAGCCTATGGCGAGCTGGACAAATTCGCCGATTGGATCGCCGCCCGGCGCGACGCCTTCTTCTTCAGCGCCTATTCGAAATCGACGAGCGACGGCAATCTTAGCCTACAGCAGCTCCTGTCGCAGCGTGGCGTCGGCTTCGACACCAGGGCAGCCGCGACGCTTGCCGGCGGCAGTGTGACGTTCCTGCGTGCCCCTGACGAGGTGGTGCATAACGACTTCGTCACCCGGGCCTGGAGCGCCGATCCGCTCGCCTCCGTTCTGTCGCGCATCGGCGGCTTCCCCCGGCCGGGCGCCGGCGGCAAGGCTCGCCTCAAGAGGACGTAGGCGGGCGCGCTGGGACCGCGGGCGTCCGAGCTTGTGAGTTTTTGAAACAGCGGGAAAAACTTGCCGGGACCCGCCTGTTTTGCTGTGAGTAAATAGCGTAAATGGTCGGAAAAGGCCTTCAAGAACTTGCTCTGTCGATGCCGGCCCCGTTCTCCGCGACGTTCTCGACACCGCCCTTCGTGATCATTTCAAAAACTCACAGCCTCTCCCGCCCGCCCTTGCGAACGGCGAGGCGCACCGCCGGGAAGGAAGGGCGACCAGCTGGGACCGCGGGCATCCTGCCCGCCCTTGAGATGGTAATCCGCGCCGCCGGGAGGCAAGGGCGACCGAGACGGTCGCGGTCCCAGGAGCAGCGCCGCCGCCGAGCATCACTCCGGCAGGATCGCCACCGCCCGCGTCCAGCCGGCCGAGCCGCGATGCACCTTCACCGGAAAGCAGACGACCTCGAAGCCGTCGGCCGGCAGCACCTCGAGATTGTGCAGCTTCTCGAGATGCGAATAGCCGATCTCGCGGCCAGCCCGATGGCCTTCCCAGATCAGCGAGGCATCACCGGTCGCCGCGACCTTGCGGCGCGTATGCGAGAAGGGCGCGTCCCAGCTCCAGCCATCGGTGCCGACGAGCCGCACGCCGCGCTCGAGCATCCAGAGCGTCGCTTCCTTGCCCATGCCGCAGCCGGTGTCGACATAATCATCCTCGCCATAGCGCGAGCCGGCGCGCGTGTTGACGACCACGATCTCGAGCGGCCGCAACTCATGGCCGATGCGCTTGAGCTCCGCCTCGACATCGCCTTGTGTCGCCACATAGCCATCCTCGAAATGCCGGAAATCGAGCTTCACGGCCGGTTGGAAGCACCATTCGAGCGGCACTTCGTCGATGCGCATCGACGGCTCGCCGCCCGGCTTGAGGCGATGGTTCATCGACGAGAAATAATGATAGGGCGCGTCGAGATGCGTGCCGTTATGGGTCGAGATGGTGCAGCGCTCCACGGCGGCGTATTCGCCGTCGGGCAGGGCCTCGATCGGCACGCTCATGAAGGCAGCCATTCCGGGCGCCGTCGCATGATGGTCGAGATAGTCGATCTTGGGACGCATTTCCGGCGGGTCGCTGGCGATCCCGGCCTTGAGCGGCACCGAAATGTCGATGATCCGGCGGGGCATGATCGTCTCCTTGTTCGGCGAGTGGCGAGTGGCGAGTAGCGAATGGCGAGTAGTGAGTAGTGAGTAGTGAATAGTGAATAGTGAATAGTGAATAAAGATCGGCCCCGTGTATTGAGTATTGGTTCCGGCGAATATACTACTCGCTACTCGCCACTCGCCACTCGCCCTGAGCAGCGACCGGCCAAGTCACCGCCGGCCCGATCGTTCCGCGGCATTCCCCGAAGCCGATCGAGGTAAAACCCTGGCGCTCGGCCCTGGCGCGGAAGATCACCTCGTCGCCATCCTCCAGCCAGGCCCGCGTCTCGCCATTCGGCAAGGCGAGCGGCTTCGTTCCGCGCGTCGTGATCTCGGCGAGGCAGGCGCGGCTTTGATCGGTAGGACCGGAGGTCGTGCCGCTGCCGATGAGATCGCCCGGCATCAGGTTGCAGCCATTGCTCGCATGATGCGTCAGCATCTGCGCGAAGGTCCAGTACATGTGCTTGAAGTTGGTGCTGGTGACCCGTTCCGGCCCCTGCTTGCCCTCGCGCAGTCGCCGCGTGAGCAAGGAGGCGCGCAGCTTCAGGTCGAAGCCGCCGCTCTCGCTCTCGCGCTCCGAGGCGAGATAGGGCAGGGGGGCGGGATCGCCATGCGGGCGGGCGAAGGCCGCGGTGCGGAAGGGCCGCATGGCGGCTTCGGTGATCACCCAGGGCGAGACGCTGGTCGACAGGCTCTTGGCGAGGAAGGGGCCGAGCGGATTGCTCTCCCAGCGCTGCACATCGCGCACCGACCAGTCGTTGAGCAGGCAATAGCCGAAGATGTGCGCCCGCGCATCGTCGAGCGCGATCGGGCTCCCGAGCGCGTTGCCGGTGCCGATATAGGCGCCGAGCTCGAGCTCGTAATCGAGTGCGAGGCTCGGCCCGAAATGCGGCGCGCCGGCCTCGTCGAGCCATTGGCCATGCGGGCGCAAGACGGTGCCGCCGCTGACCCTGACCGAGCTGGCGCGGCTGTGATAGGCGATCGGCATGCTCTTGAAGTTGGCGGCGACCTTGCCGCTTGGAGCGAGCCGCTCGCTGTGGAAGCTCGAGGTCAGGAAATCGGTGAAATTGCCGATTGTCGTCGGCAGCTCCATCACCGCCTCCGCCATGGGCACGAACAGGCGATCGGCCATCGCCTCGACCTTGCGGCGCTCGGGGCCTTCGGCGTCGAGCAGGTTGGCGAGCCGCGCCCGCAGCGCCTGGGTCGGCTGGTTGCCGAGCGCCATCAGGGCGTTGAGCTTCGGCTCGCAAGCCGCGACCGCGGCACTCTCGGCGGCACCTGAGAACAGCGAGGCTTCCCGGGCTGCCGCGAGGTCGAAGATCTTATCGCCGATCGCGACGCCGCCGCGCCCGGCCTTGTCGCCCGGCCGCCTGAAGATGCCGAGAGGCAGGTTCTGCAGCGGGAAATCGGCGCGCGCCAGGTTGGCGGTTTCGACGAAGCTGCGACGTGCCGGATCATGCGTCGCGTCGGTCTCTAACACTGGCGCTTCCCTCTCGATGCTCGAGGATTTGGCGAGGCGCCGGTGCTCGCGGCCCCAAACTCCTCACTGACGTTCCTCGCTGGTTGCGAAACGCGAAAATATCGATATTATCCGGAATGTCGAGAATTTTTTGAGCACGGTCTTCAGGGCGGAAATGGTGACAACGGCCTCCGAAGCCGCGGTGCAGCGCCTGACGCAGGACATCCTCTCCTGCGTCTTGCAGCCCGACCGGAAGTTGAAGGTGCGCGAGCTTTCGGATCGCTACGCGATCGGCGCGACGCCTCTGCGGGAGGCGCTGTCGCAGCTCGCGGCGCGGGGGCTGGTGCGGCAAGAGGGCCAGAAGGGCTTCCGCGTCCCGCCCATCACCCGCGAGCAGCTTCTCGACATCACCTATACGCGCCAGGTTGTCGAAGGCGAGGCCTTCCGGCTCGCCATCCGGCATGGCGATGTGGCCTGGGAAGACGAGATCGTCGCGAGCTTCCATCTCTTGCGGCGCAGCACCACCGCCAAGCCAGGCCTGTCACAGGACGAATGGCTCGATGCCTATGAGGTCCGCCATCACCGCTTCCACCGCGCTCTGATCGCGGCCTGCCCGCATACGACATTGCGCGTCATCTGCGACGATCTCTATTCACAGAAGACGCGCTATCGGCGCTTCGTGAGGAGCCTCGGGCATGCGAAGGACAAGACGCTCGTCGCCATGCATCAACGTCTGATGGAGCTCGCGCTCGCCCGCGACACGGTGCGCGCCATGCGCGAGATCAAGACGCATATCGGGTCGACGGCGCAAGCCCTTCTCGCCATCCTAGGAGACAAGCAAGGACCGCTCGTGACGGGCGGCACCAATCTCCACGGTGAAGGCGGCAAGTAACTGCATCGCGTGTAACTGCATCGCCGCCAAACGCGGCTGACGGTCCAGGGAGGAATTGAAGGATGAAGCGCAAAGTCTTCAAGCGGCTGGTCATGGCCGCAGCGTGTTTCGCGGCTGTCGGCCTCGGCGGCGGCATCCAGCCTGCGGCGGCGCAGACCAAGATCAGCCTCGGCTACACGGCGACGCTCGGCTTCAACGGAGCCTTCATCGCCAAGGACCAGGGGTTCTTCCAGAAGCACGGCCTCGATGTCGAGCTCACCTTGATCGGGCTCAATTCCAACATCCCCGGCGCGCTGGTCGGCAATTCCATCCAGATCGGCGGACCGACCCCGCCGGTGCTGATGCAGGCCAATGATGGCGGCCTCGATCTCGTCGTCATCGCCAATTGCTCGGTCACCGATCCCAACAACACCAAGGACGGGGTGATGGCGCGCGCCGGCGTCAGCATCGCCAAGCCTTCGGACTTCATCGGCAAGAAGGTCGGCGTGCCGGGTCTCAACGCCTTCCTGCATGTGATGTTCCGCCAATGGCTGTTGAATAACGGCGTCGACTACGAGAAGGTGAATTTCGTCGAGGTGCCCTTCACCCAGAGCGCCGATGTGCTGCGCTCGGGCAGCGTCGATGCGGTGATCACGGGTGAGCCTTTCTCGACGCGCATCGTCGCCGACAATATCGGCACGCTCGCCGTGCCGCTCGCCGTGCAGGCGCCGCCCAATATCTCGGCGATCTTCTATGCCTCGACGCGCGACTGGGCCAAGGCCCATCCCGACGCCGTCAAGGCTTTCCACGACGCCATCGCCGAGGCCGTCGCCTTCCAGGCGAAGGATCCGGCGGCGGCCCGCATCAGCGCCTCGAAATTCATCAAGCTGCCGCCCGAGGTCTTGAGCACCATCACCTTGCCGGTGCTGCAAGCCGATGTGAGCGATGCGCAATTGCAATACTGGGTGGATGCGATGACCCGCCAGAAGATGCTGCAGGAGAAGCCGGACGTCGCCAAGCTGCTGGTCAGATGAGCGCGACCGTCATCCCGATGCATGGGGCCGTGCTCGACGGGCGCGAGCCCCTGATCTCGTTTCGCGGCCTCGATCTCGATTTCGCCGAACGGCCGATCCTGCGCGGCATCGACCTCAATGTCGCCAAGGGGGAGTTCGTCTGCGTGGTCGGGCCGTCGGGTTGCGGCAAGACGACCTTGCTGCGCCTGCTCGGCGGCCTGGTGCCGCCGACGCGTGGCGAGGTGCGCTATGACGGGCGCAAGGTCTCCGGCCCGGCGCGCAATGTCGCCATCGTCTTCCAGGATTACGGCAAGGCGCTGCTGCCCTGGCGCAACGTTGCCGGCAATGTCTCGCTGGCGCTCGAGGCCGCCGGGTTGCCGCGCGCTCAGCGCCCGCATCGCATCGCGCCGCTCTTGAAGAAGGTCGGGCTCGCGGCCTATGCGGATCGCTATCCGGCGCAGCTTTCGGGCGGCATGCAGCAGCGGCTGCAGATCGCGCGCTGCCTCGCCCAGGAGCCGGCGGTGCTGTTGATGGACGAACCGTTTGGGGCGCTCGACGCCATGACCCGGCAGGCCCTGCAGGACGAGGTGCTGCGCATCGTCGGGGCGGGCGGCATGACGGTGCTGTTCGTCACCCATGATCTCGACGAGGCGATCTATCTCGGCGATCGGGTGGTGGCCTTGCGCCCGCAGCCGGGGCGCATCGCCGCGACCTTCGAGGTGAAGCTGTCGCGCCCGCGCGACCAGCTCGCGACCCGCGAGAGCCCGGAATTCCTGAGATTGCGGCGGGCTCTGTTCGATTTCATCCAGGACGCCGAATCATGAAAGGCTTGTCATGAAGGGCTTGGCGCTGCCGTTGTTGCTCGTGGCGGCGGCCGAGCTCGCCGCCAGGTTCTTCGGGATCCACAGCGATTCGCTAGCAGCCCCTTCGGCGGTCGCCGCCGCTCTCTATGAAGCGTTGCGCGACGGCAGCCTCCTTACCTGGTCGGGGCAGACCATCGCCTCGGCCCTGATGGGGCTCGGGCTCGGTGGCGCGGCCGGGCTTGCGCTCGGCATCGCGCTCGGCCTCTCGCCGCGCCTCGCCCGCTGTCTCGAAGTGCCGATCGAACTCTTGCGGCCAATTCCCTCGGTGGCGCTGCTCCCGGTGGCGCTCCTCATTTTCGGCTTCGGCTTCCGCATGGAGGTCGCCATCATCGCCTTCGCCAGCTTCTGGCCGGTGGCGATCGTCGGGAGCACGGCGATCGCCGGTGTCGAGCCGCGCCTCATGGAGGTGAGCCGCAGCATCGGGCTCAGGCCCCTCTCGCGCATCATGAAGATCGTGCTGCCGGCGGCGCTGCCGCGCCTGTTCGTTGCCTTTCGCCTCGCCGCCGGAGTGTCGCTGATCGTCGCCGTCACGGTCGAGATCGCCATCAACCCGCTCGGCCTCGGCTATGCGTTGATGCAGGCCCAGCAGACGCTGCGGCCCGAGCTGATGTTCGCGGTGCTGATCTGGGTCGGGGTCATCGGCTGGGGACTGAACTTCATGCTGCTCACCGCGCAGCACCGCCTGTTCGGTCCGGCCGCGCTCTCGCAGGCCGCAAGATGAGCCGCCTAAGCATCATGCCGAAAAGTGGTCTTCCGCTTTTCGGAGAAAATGATGCGATGTCAAAGACGACAGGCACGGATATGCGTGAGGGTCTATGAGCCGCATTGAACGCCTCGCCTGGCTCGCCGCGAGCCTCGTTCTCTGCCTGCTGATCGGGCTCGTCTGGAAATTCGTGACCGATCAGGGTCTGGTTTCGCGCGTCTTCCTGCCTTCGCCGGAGCGCACCTTCGCGGCGCTGGTCGTTGGCCTGAGCTCGGGCGACATGGGCATGCAGGCCTTGGCGACGATCGAGCGCATGCTGCTCGGCTGGGCGCTCGCCTCGCTGGTCGGAGTGGCGCTGGGTGCGGCCATTGGCGTCTCGCGCCTCGCCCGCGAGCTGCTCGGCCCGTCCCTCGAATTCCTGCGGCCGCTGCCGGCCTCGGCCCTGATCCCGGTCGCCATCGCCTTTTTCGGCCTGTCGCAGACCATGGTCATCGGCGTCATCTGCTTCGGCACGCTGTGGCCGATGCTGCTCGCGACCGTCCAGGGCTTTGCGGCCGTCGAGCCGCGGCTCTTCGAGGTCGGACGCATGCTGCGTTTCAACCGCTTCGAGGTGATCACCAAATTCGCCCTTCCGAATGCGCTCCCCGACATCCTCGCCGGGATGCGGCTTGGCCTCACCGTGGCGCTGATCTTGTCGGTCGTCGGCGAGATGCTGGCGGGCCAGCAGGGGCTCGGTTTGCGCATCCTCTTGGCGGCGCGCGCCTTCCGTTCGCCCGATCTGTTCGCCGGCGTGATCCTGCTCGGCGTCATCGGCTTCTCGACCAACCTGCTCCTGTCGCTGGCGGAGAAGCGGCTGCTACGCTGGCGCTAAAGTCGAAGCTTCCGGGAGGCGCCTTGCCCTACTCGGCCGGTGCGCTTTCGCGCCGTCCGCGGGACCCTTCCTCATGCGGCGAGCCTTCTTCGGTGAGGAGTTTTGCCGTTGCCGATTGTGGTCTGGCGCCGACCAGTGCCCGAAAAAGGGCAAGGTTTTCGTTTTGCATCGAGCAAACCAGGGAGGAAGCCATGGCTCTACGCAAGTTCATCATTGAGCGAGATATCCCGAAGGTTGGCACGTTCGAACGCGAACAGTTGCGAGGGGCAGCCGAGAAATCGAACCAGGTGTTGCGTGAGCTTGGTCCCGATATCCAATGGCTTGAAAGCTATGTCGCCGACAACAAGACGTTCTGCGTCTACCTCGCCAAGGACGAGGGACTGATCCGCAAGCATGCGGAGATCAGCGGCTTTCCGGCGACGAAGATCACGGAAGTTCGCAAGATGATCGATCCGACGAGCGAGCGGTCCGATTAGCACTCGCGCGCTATGTCCGGCCCGATCCGCTTCCGGCGGCGCTTCGGGTGATGCTGCGGCGCAGAGGGCGCCTTACCTCACCACGGCCGGTGCACTTTCGGCCCGCCCGCGGGCATGCTCCTCGTCGAAGGGGATTTCCGGGTGCATCGCGAAGGCGCAGATCCCGCCGAGCGCCAAGAGCGCCAGCGTCATGATGAAGGGCAATATCCAGTTGCCGGTGACGTCGATGACGTAGCCTGCGACGATCGGCGAGACGATGCCGGCGAAGGCCGAGCCGGTATTCATCATGCCCGCGGCCGTGCCGGAGAATTTCGGCGCGATGTCCATCGGGATCGACCAGATCGGCCCGATGACCAGTTCGGCGAAGAAGAAGCCGCCCGAGAGGCAGAGGGCGACGCTCGTCAGGTCATGGGTGTAGATCATCGGGAATAGCGACGGGAAGGCGCCGCCGAAGCCGAGGCAGATGATGCTCAACCGTGCCAGGCGCACATTGCCGGTACGCCGCAAGACATGGTCGGAGATTATCCCACCCAGCGTGTCGCCGATGACGCCCGCCAGGAACACGCCCGAAGAGTAGATCGCCGATTTCTGGATATCGAGGCTGTAATTGTTCTTGAAGAACAGTGGCAGCCAGCTGAGATAGAGCCAGAGGCACCAGCCATAACAGAAATAGGTCAGCGTCACCGGCCAGATGCGCCGCAGCAACGGCGCGAAAGGGACGGGGGGCTGGGCACCCAACTGGCGCGGCGGCAGCGTCGCGAGCTCCTCTGCGGTGATGCCGGGATGCTCCCTCGGGTCGTCGCGGAAATACCAATACCAGACGATCACCCAGACGAAGCAGACACTGCCGAGCAGATAGAAGGCGCCGCGCCAGCTCGTCGCCGCCATCAGGGCTGCGACCACGACCGGCGTTGCGGAATTGCCGAGGCGCGAGAAGGCGTGTGTCAGGCCTTGCGCGAAGCCGCGCTTGCCGGGCGCGATCCAGTATTGCATGGCGCGCGTCGCGGTCGGGAAGGTCGCGCCTTCGCCGAAGCCGAGCAGGACGCGTGCCAGGAACAGGCTGATGAAGCCGCCCGCGAAGCCGGTCAGGATGGTCGCCACGGCCCAGATCGCGCCGCAGGCAAACAAGGTGCGGCGGGGGCCGAAACGATCGCCCACCCAGCCGCCCACGATCTGGAAGACGAGATAGGGATAGGCGAAGGCCGAGAAGATGAGGCCGAGCTCGGTGTTGTTGAAGCCCATCTCCTTCTGGATGGCGCTTCCTGCCGTGCTGATGTTCAAGCGGTCCATGTAGGTGATGAAATACATCAGGCACAAAAGCAGCAGCACCATATTGGTGGGCTTGAAATAGCTCCGCATCCTGGCCTCCCCTTTGGCGCGTCTTGCGGCTTATTATTGTCGTTCGGTCGAGTGTTCCACGAATGCGCGCCCTTGGACACTCAATTGTCGTTGAGGTGTCGCCGCGCGGCGTGCCGGACATCAGCGGTCGAGCCGACCACCATGCGCCTCGCCAAAGGAACGTCTTAGCCGACGAAAGGCTTAGCCGCGAATGCAGTCAAATTGTTTACCGTTCCGTTGTAAGTAGTGTCTGGGGACGACATGCGTTGGCACGAGGCCTTTGGGCCGCAATGGTCGCGGCCGGTGCCATTGCGGGCGATGATGCGTGGTGGGGAGCTGGTGCGGATGATGGTTGCCAGGGGTGCTCGAATGAGCCCGCCGACGCCACTGCGGGCAGGTGGCGGCGCGGCCGCAGGGCGCAAACGCATGTCAAGGGTCGGGAGAATTGATATTCGCCATCTCTCTCGGTCACTCGGCGGGGGAGTGTTCGCTCGACGCTTCCTGGAGTCTCGCTATCCTGATTGTTTCGGTGACTGATCCGCCATGCGACGTCGTGTCAAACGGGCTTTGCAAGGCGCGGTCGTATTGGTGACCGCGATCCTGGGCGCGGTCGGCGCCATGCAGACGAGCCAGAATCCCGTCGCCATGGCATGTGTCTTCGGGCTCATCGCGTTGGGCGTGATCGGCGTCTGCCTTGACGAGATCGAGACGCCCGCACCGGCTTTCGAGAGCGCGCTCGCCGGCGGCAGCCTGTCCCCCGAAAGGGTCGATCCCGCCGAACAGCAATTTGCCGGCGCGCTGGCAGTCATCGCCAAACTCATCCAGGCGCATCTCGAGGCGAATTCGGAATATTCGGATTCGCTCGAGAGTGCCAATCGGGATTTGTCGTCGATCGTCAGGCCCGACCAGGTTCGCTCTGTTGTCGCATTGCTGATCGATGAGAACAGCAAGATGCGCGCCAAGCTCAACGATCTCTCCGAGGGCCTCGAGGCCTCGCGTTCGCAGGTGGCTGCGCTGCGTTCCAATTTGGCCGAAGCCAATGAAATCAGCATGCGCGATCCGCTGACGATGCTCGGCAACCGGCGCTTCTTCGATATCAACCTGACGAAGGAAATCGCCGAGGCGCATGCGGACAACGCCGATCTATGCCTCGCACTTGGGGATATCGACGAATTCAAGAAAATCAACGACAGGTTCGGCCACCAGGTCGGCGACAAGGTGCTCAAGATGTTTGGCGAGCTCCTCTCGAAGAATGTCGAAGGCCGCGACACGGCTGCACGCTATGGCGGCGAGGAATTCGCGATCATTTTTCCCTGTACCGCGCTTCCCGACGCGACGCACATCGTCGATCAGATTCGCCGCCAGCTCGCGGCCAAGCAGTGGATGCTGAGCGCCACCGGTCAGCGCATCGGCGAGGTCACCGCCTCCTTCGGCGTCGCGCAGCTGCGCCGCAACGAAGGCGCGCAAACTCTGCTGCGGCGCGCCGACGCGAAGCTCTATGAAGCGAAGGTCGCGGGAAGAAATCGCGTCGAGATCGACAACGCGGCGTAGCCCTGAGCGCTAATCGACCTCGCCCGCCACGCGCTCGTCGAGCAGAGGCACGCGTGAGGTCGCGTTGAAGGCGTGGGTCAGCTTGTCGAGCAGGCGCAGGAAGACTGCGCGCTCCTCGGGGTCGAGCGGGGCGAGCAGGCGCTCGACCGCCCGGCTCGCCGGCGTCTTCAGCTTGCCCAGCAGATCATGCCCGGCGGCCGAGAGCTCGAGGCTGCGCTTGCGCCGGTCGGCCTTGTCCACGACGCGACGCACCAGGCCGCCATCCTCGAGCGTCTTGAGCACCATTCCGGTGGTGGACCGATCGAGCCCGAGCAGGCGCGCGACCGAGATCTGGTCGATGTCGGGCCGGCGCGCCAGCGCGTAGAGGATGCCATATTGGGTGGTGGTGATGCCGAGCTCGGCCGTCTCCTCGATGAAAACCGAGACGGCGATCTGATGCGCCCGCCTGATCATGAATCCGGGCCGCCGATGCAGGCCTTCGAGGGAAGCGCGCAAGGTCGGGGCCCCGGTTTTCGTTCTCCTCTAGGCCGTGGCACTCGTCCGAGCCGTGAGCGTCGCAGAGGGCCTCGCCGCCGCGACCAGGCGCTCGAGGATGCGCTCGAGGATCGGCATCGAGGTCGCGAAGTTCAAGCGCCCATATTGAGCGCAGGCCGGGTCGAAATTTTCTCCCGCGCTCAGCGCCACGCCCGCCCGGTCATGGAAGAACTGGAAGGCCGGCATGTTGAGCCGAAGCTCGCGGAAATCGAGCCAGGCGAGATAGGTGCCCTCGGGCGCATGGCAGCGGATCTGCGGCAGCTCGGAACGGATCACCTCGATCACCCGGTCACGCGCCGCTTCGAGATGCACGAGCACCTCGTCGAGCCAGGCATCGCTCTGCGTCCAGGCCGCGACCGTGGCATCGATGCCGAGCCCATTGCCGGAACCGAGCAGGCGCGAGGGGATGCGTTTGGCGAAGCGCTGACGCAGCTCCGCCGTGCCGAAATGCATGACCCCGCAGCGCAGCCCGGGGATGTTGAAGCTCTTGGTCGCCGAGGTGATTGTGATGGTCCTGCCCGCGATCCCCGGGCTGAGCGAGGCGAAGGGGATGTGCCGGCGCCCGCCATAGATCAGGTCGGAGTGGATCTCGTCGGAGATCACGATGAGGTCGCGCGCGATGGCGAGCTCCGCGAGCGCCATCAGCTCGTCGCGGGTAAATACGCGCCCCGTGGGGTTCTGCGGATTGCACAGGATGAGGATGCGCGTCCTGGCGTCGAGGCGACCTTCGAGCTCGGCGAGATCGAACACATATCTTTCGCCGTCGTCGCGCATGCTCAAAGGGATCAGGCGCCGCTCGGTCGAGGCGACCGATTCGCGAAAGGGCGGGTAGGCCGGCATTTGCAGGATGACGCCGTCGCCGGGCTCGGAGAAGGCGAGGATCGAGGCGAAGGTCGCTTGCACGAGATCGGCCACCACCTGCACGAGCGAAGCTTGCGTCTTCCAGCCGAAGCGCGCCTCCATGCGGGTCACGAAGGCTTCGGCGACGGCGAGCTCGGCCTTCGCCCCCTTATATTGCGGATAGCCGTAATCCCCCTTGCCCACGGCCCGCATGATGGCTTGCTGGATGGGATCGGCGACTGCGAAATCCATCTCGGCGACGAAAGCCGGCAGGACATCGGCGCCATAGCTGTTCCATTTGGCGTTGCCGCGCGACTGCAGGGCCGCCTGCGTCAGGTCGAAGGCGTTGTTGCCCCTTGCCGAATGGGATGGGCCCGAATTCTTCTCAACCGCTGCCACCGTCTCTATCCTTTGCCTGATCGAGCGATCCATCGTGAAACCGCATTTCGGCGCAGGATAAAAGGACGCAGCAGGAAAAGCGATCCTTGAATTGGGCGGCGGCTCTTGCGGGCAGGGCAGATTCTTGCGGGGGAGGGGAGGGCGGACACGCTAAGATTTCGTGCGGAATAATGGAATCGCATTTGGCCAAAAGAGCCCCCCACCCGTACCCTCCCTGCCACGAAGCCGGCTGGAAGCCGGCGGTCCAGTCCCCCTTGGACCGCCGGCTTCCAGCCGGCTTCGTGGCGGAGAGGGAGAGGCGATCAGCGCTGGTCGCATCCCTCCCCCCACGGGTGGCAACGAAGTGATGGGGAGGGTACGGGTGGGGGGCGTTTCAACGCCCAACAAGCCCCAATTGTCGGCGGCAGCGCCTGCGTCACGCCGAGGCTGCCGCCGGTACCGGTAGCCTTATGCTGTCGAAAGAGGCCGATGGTGAACCCACCACAGCTCCACCGCAGCAAGCACGGCGACGATCAGGCCGACCACGATATGTGTGCGGGCCGCAGAGGCCATCCCGCCGAAGCCGAGCATGAAGGGGGCGAGGATCGCCCAGGCGCCGAGGATGAGATTTGCCCATTCCTCCCATTCGGCGAATGCCACGAGAGCGCCGATGGCGATGAGGGCGATGATTGCGCCCACCAGCCAGGCGTTCCAGGCAGCGGCCGCCTCGTGCGTGAAGCCGAAGGCCCAAGGTGAGAGCGCCAAGCCGACGCCCAGCACGGCGTTGATGACGTCGATCGCCGATTCCTTGGTATCGCGCGTCATGATCTGAGACATGTTGTCCTCCATCCATTGCGGTTTGCCGTCGATCGGCATCCCAAGTGGGACGTCCGTTGGGAAGCCGGCCACGATGCCATGGCTGACGGCCCGACCTCCGACAGGCGCAATACAGAGAAGTCTTCGGATGGTGGCGGATCGTCGAATTCGCCCAAGCACCGTCCTGCCGGTAGAAGATCCTCCATTGAGCAACATGGTTACGAAGAGGCGCCAAAGAGCCGGCGCCCCTTGGACTTGCCGACGCCGGACATGAGGCGGTCGGTAAACAATGATTTAGTCTTGAGATTGAACGGTTTCAAGGGGATTACCTCCACCTTTGGTCGAGCGAGCGGCGTCGTCGCGACCGATGCGACGCCTGAGGAGCTCGTAGAGGCATGGGCGTGGGTGAATGCCGATGAGGCGTTGATCGGCGAGGGTCGCCTATTGCCGAATGGAAGAGTAGCGGAGCTCGTCGGACTCCTCATGCCTGATCAAGACGAGCCGTAAGAGCGCGGGCATGGCCGAATCGTCACCGCACCCGCAGCAACCGCCATGCCGGGACAAGCGCCATGCAGGTGCAAAAAGGCCATGATCTCAAGGCGGTGCGCGGCGTTTTGTCGCAACTGCTGCTTGAAATTCGGACATCGCCTCTAGGTCAGGGCCCAGAATTGGGTGAGTCTCACCTGATCGCGACCGCGACGATGACGCAGCCGCCGCCCGCGGTCGGCAGGAGGATGTCGCGTATGCCGCCCTTCGTCTCGACCACCGGCAATGCCTGCAGCATGCCGACCGTATGGCCCTCCTTGATGAGGCTCGCCTGGACGGCGCTGCAAGGCTGCGCGGTCGGATAGATCTGCACGGTCTGGCCTTGGCACCTGTTGGCGCCGAGCGGGGCCGCGAAGATCAGGGCCGCCGCATTGGGCGCCCCCTTGTTCGGGTAGCTCAGGCCGATGATGGTCTGGAAGACATTGTCGTTTGGTGCCGCCGTGACCCAGGTCGAGATCGCCGTATGCGCCGAGTCGATGACGCTCGCCGACTGGGCCAGGATGTTGTCCATGCAGGTCGTGATCTTGGCGTTCTGGGCGTGGATCACCGGCTGCAATTCCCCGGTCGCATTGGTGCCCTGCGGGGGCGGTGCCTGTGGTGCCGGCGCCGGAGGCTGCGGAGCTCCGCCGCCGGCTGCGGGCGTGCCGCCCGCAGGGGGCGTTGGGGGAGCCGGCGCGCCAGGGGCAGCCGGGGCCTGCTGCCCCTGGGCTTGCGGCGCGGGTGGTGCGGCGGGAGCTGGCGCCGGTCGCTTTGGAGCCGCTTTGGGCGCGGGTTTGCCGGAGCCTGCAGGTGAGCCGGCTTGCTGATTGCCGTCGGCTTGGGCCAAGATCAGGTTCTCCCCGATATTGTCGCCGAGATTCTCTTCAGCCGTTGCCGCAACCCGGCTCGAATATGCCAGCCCCGCGCCGCAGGCGATGAGAAGAGCGAGGCTCGCGGCCGCCCTGATCGGTCGTGATCGCATCGGCTCCTCCGGTCGGCGCCGGCAGCTCCGGCGGAATCAGACTACAGCTTAGAGCCGGAACGAGGAGCCGTCACGCAGCGGCAAAGGCGCCAGTCGAGTGAGACTGCGCATTCCTGCAGTGTGCCGGCCGAATGGTATTGCCAACTGTCATTGAAGGATAAGTCGTGTCCACTCGTAGCATAGGCGTGGATGGCCGGGCCAAATCTTCGGCAAAGAATCGGCCCGGCCAAGACGCAGTTGCGATGGCGAGCGTCATCAAGATCCGGTGGCCATTTTGCGCAGGCGAATGGGCACATCCACGTCTTGGCCGGGCTTGGCCCGGCCATCCACGCCTGTCCGCAGCGAATTCCGGACCATCTGGAGTTTGAGCAACCACCCCAAATGCAATCAGTTTCGTTTCCCCGACAACCCTGCGCGCAGCGGGGAAGGGTGGACGTGAGGCCCTTGCCATAGCTCGTTGCTGTGGCGGACGGGTGCGGGACTTTTTGCGGGACCGCTCAGAACTCCCAGCCGGCCGCCACGCGTCCGATCGGCCTCGAGCCGCCGGTGCCGACCGCGAAGCCCGCCGAGAGGATCAGGCCGGTGCCGTCGACATGATGCACGACGCTCGCCGCAAAGCCGCCATGGCCGCTATAGGTCGCGGCGCTCGCCCCGACATAGCTGCGCCCTTGCGCCGGGATCACCGCGCCGCCGAGCGCCGCGGCCTCGGCGATGCCGCCCGAGGCGCGGTCGTTGTTGCGCCGGACGAGCGCGGTGAGCCCGGTGACCTGGGTCTGCAGGCTGCCCACCTGGCTCTGCAGGCTGTTCACGGAATTGCTCAGAGATGTCGGATCGAAGCCGGCCGGCAGGTTCGTGGTGGCGAGGTTGCCATTGGCGTCGGCGGTGACGAATTGCACCTGGCCGCTTTGCGCCGCCTTGCTGGCGGCAGAGGAGATGCCGGGCAAGCTGTAAGTATTCGAGGCGGCGCCGAGCAGCACCTGATTGGCCCGCGTCGTCGATACGCCTTGTCCGATGGCGATCGAATTGGCGAAGCCGGCGCTGGCGCCCTGGCCGATGGCTGTCGAGAAGTCGCCCGACGCCGAAGCGCCTTGGCCGAGGGCCGTCGAGGCATTGCCGGAGGCGAGCGAGTTCGCACCGATCGCGACGGAATGATTGCCGGAGGCGGTCGCCGACATGCCGAGCGCAGTTGCCGGATCGCCCGAAGCCACCGCACCATTGCCGATCGCCGTCGCACCGGCAAAGCTCGCCGTGGCGCCATACCCCACGGCCGTCGTCTGGTCCGCCGTGGCACCAAAGGTATTGGCACTCTGCAACGGCCCCCCGGTGCCAAACGCCACCGCTTGGTTTCCGGTCGCTTGGCTGCCTGCGCCATAGGCACTGCTATTGGCGCCCGACGCTGTGCTGAATACTCCCGTGGTGGTGCTGAGATCGCCCGACGCCGTGCTGGCCACGCCGACCGCGGTGCTGTCTTTGCCGGTCGTGGCGCTGAAGGTGCCGACCGCGGTGCTGCCAAAGCCCAGCGCCCTGCTGGAGCTTCCCCAGGCGCTGCTGAAATTGCCCGACGCCGTGCTTCTCTGCCCGATGGCGGTGCTTTGGACGCCCGACGCCGCGCTGTTCTGTCCGGTGGCGGTGCTGGCGTCGCCCGAGGCCGTGCTGCCCTTCCCGATGGCGGTGCTGATGTCGCCCGACGCCGTGCTGCCCTGCCCGACCGCCGTGGCGCTCGCTGCATTCGCCTGTGCCTGGAAACCGACCGCGGTGGCGTTCGCCTGGCTCGCCGCCGTCGTCCCGGCCTGGGATTGAGCGCCCAGCGCCGTGGTCCCGGCGTTGCCAAATGTGCCGCCGGCCTGAGTGTTCTCACCTATGGCCACGGAGGTGGACAGGCCCGCGGAATTGGCGCCCATGGCGGAACTGGAATTGCCGATTGCGATATTGCCGTTCTGACCGGCATGCGAAGATGTTCCGACTGCGATCGTGTCGGATACGTTTCCGATGGCGTTGCCCGCCAAAAAACCCATCGCGATATTGCCGCTGCCCGTTACGCCCGTGCCGGAGAAATTGCCGACTGCAGTGTTCAACACACCATTGCTGCCAAGGCCGGTGTAACCGCCGACATAGGTGCTGCCTCCATTCGGCCCAAGGTTATTGATGAAGGAGTTTCCGCCAGCGCCGGCGAAAACGCCGATTGCGGTCTCGGAATTGCCGTTGGCCACCGCAGTAAAGCCGATCCCCACCGAGCCAAGGCCGGTCGCCGAGGCTTGGCAAGTGGAGTCGTTCAACAAACTGGGGGTCGCGACATTGCCCGAATTGCAGCCGGCTATCGCCGGACCGGCTCCGAGGCGCGTTAATAGCGCCAGAGCGCCCACTATCGCGGCAGCGCGAGTGACCCGGATCGACGACAGGCCTTGCGCAGCGACTGCGATCCAGAGCGGCGAGTACTTCGCCCAGGTTGCCCCTCGACGTGCCGAACCTGCCTCAAATCGCATTCTCGTCGCCATTCCAGCCTCCGATGAGCATCCCAGCATTTCGAAGACGGGCGTCGCCTCTAGATCTTTGGTGCACGCAAATCCGAAAACGCCGCCCGCGACAACGCTAACGGTCGTTACGGACGCTGTCGCGCTCTCGCCACAGATTCGCCACGACTGTTGCCGGCGCGTAACGGAGCGCCGGTGCGAAGGCCATAAACGATTGGCGATGGGCCATCTTTGCGGTTTCGGAAGCAATGTCGGGCATCGGCGGAAGTGTTACCCGGCGGACACACTCGGATTTGGCGCTAGTGGAATGCCGGAATCGGAAACGAGGATGTCAAATGGGCTGAAACGGGAGTGGCGGTTGACTTTCATACAAACGGCCTTACTCCCTATCGTACCTGGCTCGCCATTTTCGCCCGCGCTCGTTGTGCACTCGTGTTTGACTTTCGAGGTTGTCTGCGCTGGACCAATCAGATTCATGTCAAGATTTCTGTTTTCCACCGACGCACTTCCACAAGTGTCCAGGGCAGAGGCTGTCCACGAATTTTTGGAAAAAATGAGTGAAAAGGTAGGACTGCAGCGATATACTGACGATCTGAACGTGCGGTTTCTATTCGGCGGCTTTGCGGGATTGCATTTATTTGTCGCTAGAAATTCGTTGCTCACGCTCGAATGCAACGGCAAGGGCCGCTTGTCGGATCACATCTCCATCGCATTCAATGACTCCAGCGGCGCCCGCCTGACGCGCTATCGCGGTTCCGAGTCGGTCATCGAACCAAACGGCGCGAGTGTGCGTCTCATGGAATATCCGGCAGCACACTTGAAGACTTCGGGCAACACCACAATTCTGTTTCCTGCGGAAGAACTGTTCCGTCGAATAAAGTACAAAGACTCTGCTTTCGTTCCTCACCTGCATAGGAACGCGGCCGGATTACAACTGCTGCGCCGATATCTCGACATCATGAAGCAGGATGGCGCACCGACGAGCCGAGCAGAGGAACAGCTCTTCGCGAATCACGTCTATGACCTTCTGGCCTTCACCTTGGGTGCCAACGCCGATACAGCCGAGCAGGCCCTCCGGGGTGGCCTGCGCGCCGCCCGCCTCAAGGCCGCGAAGGACTACATCGCCGGGCACCTTCTTGATCCGGGCCTGTCGAACGATGCCGTAGCGGCCCATCTCAATGTGTCCGACCGCTATGTAAGCATGTTGTTCGCAGCCGAAGATACGAGCTGCAAGACCCATATCGATACCCAAAGGCTCTCCAAAGCCTACGCGATGCTGGCAAGCCCACTCTCGGCCCGCATGAAGATCATCGATGTGGCCTACGCTTGCGGCTTCAATGACATCACCACCTTCAACCGCCGGTTCCGCGCCCGATACGGCACGACTCCGTCGGACGCGCGCAGGGCAAAGGGCTCAAATGACACCGACCTGTTGTGTTGACGTCGGTCGCGCCGCCAATCGCTTGCTCTACCAGGCGATCGTCAGACCCGCCCGTCCGCCGACGCCGCCATGGGCCATCCCCATGCCGACAGAGCCATTGACGAAGGCGTTGTCGGTGAGACGTAGCGCGACGCTGGCGCCAAAGCCGCTTTGACCCTTATAGGTGCCGTAATTCGCCGAGACCGCGTAGTTCTTGCCGTCGGGCAACAGCGTCCCGCCCATGGCGATCGCGACCGCCGTGCCGCCATTGGCACGCCGCTGATCCCGGCGCAGGACGGCGGTCAGCCCGTTGATCTCGGTCTGCTGGTTCGCGAGCGTGTTCGACAGCGAGGTCGGATCGAAGCCCGCAGGTAGATTGGCTGTCGCGAGATTGCCGTTGGCGTCGGCGGTGACGAATTGCGTCGGTCCTGACTGCGCCGCCTTGCTGGCAGCCGAGGAGATGCCGGGCAAGGTGTAAGTATTCGTCGCGGCGCCGAGCAGGACCTGATTGGCCCGCGTCGTTGCAACGCCTTGCCCGATGGCGATCGAATTGGCGAAGCCGGCATTGGCGCCCTGGCCGATGGCCGACGAGAAATCGCCCGTCGCCGACGCACCCTGACCGAGCGCCGTCGAGGCATTGCCGGAGGCGAGCGCGTTCGCGCCGATGGCGACGGAATTATTGCCCGACGCCACAGACGACATGCCGAGCGCGGTCGCGGGATCGCCGGAGGCCAATGCGCCCTGGCCGACCGCCGTCGCGCCCGCGAATGTCGCTTGCGCACCCTGACCGAGCGCCGTCGAGGCATTGCCGGAGGCGAGCGCGTTCGCGCCGATGGCGACGGAGTTGTTGCCCGATGCCGTCGACATCATGCCGAGCGCGGTCGCGGGATCGCCCGAGGCCATTGCGCCTTGGCCGATCGCGGTGGCGCCTGCAAAGGTCGCCTGCGCCCCCTGACCGAAGGCCGAGGCGCCCGCTTGGTTCGCCGTCGCGCCGAAGCCGGCCGCGGTGGCGTTGTCGGCCGTCGCGCCGAAGCTGTTCGTGCCAGAGGCTGGCGCGCCCGTGCCGATCGCCACGGCGTTCAGCCCGGTCGCTTGTGTCTGATTGCCGAAGGCCGAGCTGCCGATGCCGGTCGCGCTGCTGGCGAAGCCATAGGCCGAGCTGTTGAGACCGCTCGCATTGCTGGCGACGCCGTAGGCCGAACTGTTGATGCCGGAGGCCACCGACATGGCGCCATAGGCTGAGCTGCTCAGCGCCTTCGCCGCGCTGCCGGCACCAAAAGCCGAGCTGAGCACGCCCAGCGCGCTGCTGTTGCCGCCATACGCCGCACTGCCGTCGCCGGCAGCAAAACTGGCGTTGCCGTAGGTCGAGCTGTTGAAGCCGCTCGCCGAACTGAAGTTGCCAAAGGCCGAGCTGGTGTTGCCGCTCGCTGTGCTGCCGCTACCGTAAGCCGTGCTGGCGTCGCCGCTCGCCGTGCTGCTGTCGCCATACGCCGCGCTCCTGCGACCGCTCGCCACGCTGAAGGCGCCAATCGCCGTGCTGGCCAAGCCGCTCGCCGTGCTGCCGACACCGTAGGCTGAGCTGATGGCGCCGGTCGCCGTGCTGTTGGCGCCGGTCGTCGTGGCACTCGCCGCATTCGCCTTTGCGCCGATACCGATTGCGGTGGCGTTGGTCTGGCCGGCCCCGGTCGCGCCGGCCTGCGCGCCCGCGCCGACTGCCGTGGTGCCTGCGTTGCTGAATACGTTGCTGAGCAGTCCCCCGGCTGCGGACCCCTGGCCGAGCGCAGTCGCGCTCGCCGCATTGGCCTGCGCCTGGAAGCCGAGCGCAGTGGCGT
Organism: Rhizobiales bacterium GAS188; assembly: GCA_900104855.1. Lineage (NCBI taxonomy): Bacteria > Pseudomonadati > Pseudomonadota > Alphaproteobacteria > Hyphomicrobiales > Rhizobiales bacterium GAS188. Next base: position 444,900 of record FNSS01000001.1, on the reverse strand, counting down.
TGGTCTGGCCGGCTCCTGTCGCGCCGGCTGTCGTACCCGCGCCGATCGCCGTGGTGCCCGCATTGGTGAAGGTGGGACCGAATATCCCGGTCGCGTTCCCACCCGCCGACGCGCCGTTGCCGCTTGCCGTGCTTCCGATGCCGCTTGCCGTGCTGAAGGCACCGCTCGCCGTGCTGAAATCGCCGGTGGCCGAGCTGCCGGTGCCGATCGCCGTGCTGCTTTGGAAGATCCCGGTGGCCGTGTTGATCGCCGTGCTGCCGGCGCCGATCGCCGTGCTGCCAAAGCCGGTTGCCGTGCTCTTGGCGCCGCTCGCCGTGGTGGAATCGCCGCTCGCCTTGCTATTGTTACCGATCGCCGTGCTGCCGGGGTCGCCCCCGCCGACATTCGCCGCGGCGCTGCCGGCACCGATCGCCGTGCTGTTGCCGGCGCCGCCTGCCGCGGCATTGGTGCCGCAGGCCACGCCACCCGCTCCACCCGCCGTCGCGCCCGCGCCGCTCTGGTTCTCCGCCCCGGTGGCACTGCCGCCGCAGACGAACTGGGCCATGGCCGCGCCCGGAGCCAAGACTATGCCTAGCGTCACTACGATGCCCAGCGTCAGCCCGACCCCGATGACGAGGGCGCGGTATCGCGCTCCCATACGGGCCGGGCAATTTTCGTGCGTCTCTTGAGACGAGCCGAAAACCCCCATGCCAGCCTCCGATGCGAGCCGCTTTTCTGCGCCGCATCGTGCTCACCCAAGAGGTCGAGCAACAATTCCTGAAAAATGGGGTATTGACGGCTAGTGTGGGTCGTCAGGCCCGGATCAAACCGAGTGCCAGCGCCTTGGCGACGGCTTCGGAGCGTGAACCGGCGCCGAGCTTGCGCATGGCCGATTCGACATATTGATCGACGGTATGGCGCGAAAGGCAGAGCCCGGTTGCGATCGTCTTGCTCGTTGCGCCGCCGGCCACTCTCGCGAGGCATTCGCGCTCGCGCGGCGCGAGCAGGGCGCCGTTCGGGCGATGGGCATGCTGGATCGACGGCGAAGTGTTGAGCCGCTGATTGATCTCCATGGCGCGACGCAGGTGCGGCGCGAGGCGGCGCATCTGCGCGATCTGCGCCTCCTCCCATTCGCCTTGCTGCGGCGATCGCCAGATGGCGCAGCGGGACCGGCCGCCCGGCGTGCAATTCACGTAGATGACCGTTTCCGAACCCTGGGGCACGAGGAAGTCGTTGTAGAATTCGGAGCGGTGGAATTCGGCCTTGGGCACGAGCATGCGATCGGTGACGACCGAGCCGGCCGGCAAAGGGAGCAGGGCGTTCACCACCAGATTTCTGCCCCAGATGTGTTCGTAGCGTCGCAAACGGTCTGGATTCATCCGTACGCCCAAGATCGCACCGGCGCGCGACCCTTGCGGCCACGCCAGAGCCCCGAATTGGCCGCCTACGAGATCGGTCAAGCGCTCCAGCACCTGAGGCCACCGCCCAGCATCGAGGCCGGCCTCATAAATCTCGCCGACGAGATCGGAAAGATCGGGTGCATGGGTCACGCAAGCCCCCCTATTCCTGTCCGCGCTGACCTTGTGATGAGTCTAGCGCATTTTTGGGCTGCTTGCATATTGAGGCCCGCGGCGGGGCCGGCTGGAAGCCGGCGGTCCGAAGGTTGCGTCCGGCTGAGCCGTTGTGCCAACGCCCTTTGGACCGCTGGCTTCCAGCCGGCAGCACAACCCGAATTTGTTACGGCTCGGCCTTACGAATCGGTCTGGCTCTCGGGTAGGTCCGCAGGGCCGGGAAGAAGGGCGACCGAGACGGTCGCGGTCCCGGCGCTCCTACGCGATCGCGGCGAGAGGCTGCGTGCGCAGATCGAGAGGCAGCGTGCTGGCGGCCGCGTCGAGGTCGAGCGGCGTGCCGGCCGCTGCGCAAAGCGCCATGGCGTCATCGAGCGTCGGCAAGCCGTCCCAGATCTCGTCCGTGGCGCCGAAGCTCGCGCGCACCGCCGTGATCAGCACAACGTCGCGCCCGGCGTCGACATGTCCCGACAGGACCGGCCCGGCGCTATGCGGGAAGACGATATTGGTGTTCGGCGCGGCGTCGCGCAGCTGCGCCTCGCGCCTCCGCTCCAGCCCCACGATGGCGCTGCGATGGCCGTCATCGAGCAGGATGGCGATGCCATTCGGGCCAGTGCCGGCTGAAAGCGTTGCGCTGCGCCAGCGTTCGCGCGAGCCGCAACGCGTCGGCACCGCATGTCCGGATTCGAGCGTCGACAACGGATGATCGGTCGTGATGCGGTGGATGCGCAGTTCGAAGCTGCGCACAAAACCTTGCAGCGTGGTGATCGACACCTTTGCCTCGGGCGACCATCTGGTCTCGATCCAGCTCTCGCCGAGCCGCGCCTCGCTTCGCTGGCCGCGCGACCGATAGAGCTTGCCATCCGTGCTGACCGCGAGAATGTTGTCGCCGAAGAAACCCATCTCCACGTAGCGATCGGCCTCGACCGTAAGACCGAAGCGCGACGAATAGGCGAATTTGCAGTATTTGTCGGACGAGTTGCGCATGTCGAGCCGGACCGGGCCCGCGGGCAGGGCCACGACGTCGCCGTGCTGGTGCTGCACGAGCATCGCGGCACCCGGCACGAGGACCGGGCGATCGGGCTCGGGAAGCTCCACTTCCTCAGCCTGCCAGAAGGGATGCTCCTCGGGCAACGCCAAGGGCAGGAAGGCCTTGAAGGCCCAATAGGGCGAGCCCGGCGAATTGTATTCTTCGCTCATCAGATAGTTCGGCCAAGTATAGCCGACCGATAGCCGCCCCTGCGCATCGAGGATCGGTTTTCTCATCCACCAGCGCAGCTGGCGGGCCCAGAGCGTGCGAATCTGGCTCCAGGGCAAGGCTTCGAGATCCGCATAAGCGAGCGCGCCCCAGAAGCCCGCAAAAGCGAAGCGATAGGTCAGAGAGCGGCCGATGGCGAGCGCGCCTCCGTCGCGGCCGAACCAGTGGCGGAAACCCTCCGCGAAGGCGCTTGCCCGGTCGCGCAGACGCGCGGCGCGGGCCGGATCGCGGGCGGCGGCATGGCGTGCATAGATCAGCCCGTAGAAATGCAGGGCGAAGCCATTATAGTGATCGATGAAGCCGCCCGGCCCGTCGCCATACCAGCCATCGCGATTGTAGAAAGCGTCGATCCGGTCGAGATGCCGGTCGCGCCCGGCTTCGTTGATAGGGACGCCGACGCGCTCGAGCCCCAGCCCGGCCATCACCGGAAAGAAATGCCAGTTGTTGTCGGCCATCTCGACCGTCTCGATGACGCGGATCCAATGCGCGAGGCGCTGACGGGTTTGCTCCGCGAGCGGCAGCCACAGCGCATCCGGAGCCAGCGCCAGCGCGAAGCCCAGCGCCGCGATCTCGACGGAGCGCTGATTGCGGTCGAGCGTCCTCTCCCAATATTCGGCATGGCCGGGATCGCTGCCGCTGACGAGGCCTTGCCGGTAGAGGTCCCAATGCGCGAAAGCGCCACCGCCCGCATGCAGTGGGGCAAGACCCCATAGGGGGCGCGCGAAGCCTTCGAACCAGGCGGCCTTGCGATCGAAATGAGCGGCGTCCTGGCCGAGCTTCACCTGGGCGCGGCCGGGGCTGAAGGCGCCGACGAGCGGGTTGAAGAGATCGGTCAGCAGTCGCTGCGCATCGCCGCGGCTCGCCAGTTGATTGTCGCGCATGGCAGCAGCCACTGCCTCGCCCTGAGAGGCGAAGCCGCCGCTCGTCGGCTGATGCATCGATTGCGTCTCGATCGTCATCTCAAATCCTCGGCCGGGCGCGCGGCCCATGACAGGCCACGCCGAATGATGCTGCTCATGGCGGCATGCTCGAATTCGCGCGCATTGTGTCCGAGAGCGCTGTAGAAGACGCGCCCTTGCCCGAAATGCTTTTTGTAGACGACCGGCATGACGATGCCTGCGGTCCAGGCGGCATGCTCGCCCGAGAAGGTCGTGGTCGCGAGCACTTCGACCGCCGGATCGACATGCAGATAATATTGCTCCGACAGGTAATCGAAGCCCTCGATCCCCGCCATGATCGGGTCGTCGGGCCGCGTGATGTCGACACGGAACGGAATGATGCCGCCCGGATGGGCGACCCATTGCGCCCCGCACATGAAGTGGAAATCGACCTCCTCGCGGAAGGAGCCCGCAAGCCCGCCATGGCAACCGGCGAGCCCGACGCCCGATTGCACCGCCATGATCAGATTGACCAAAGGGGCGCGATCGATTTTGGCGCGTGTGATCACCGGTACCACCAGGCTCAGGCCATGGATGGCCGGGTCGCCGAAGGCGGCGAAGTCGCTCGTGACCTCGACCGCGAAATCATCGTCGCGCAGCATGCCGGCGAGGATTGCGGCGCAGGCCTGCGGCTCATGCCCCTCCCAGCCGCCCCAGACGATGAGCGCCTGGCGCTTATTTGTAGAGGCCGCCGTCATGGGGCCAGGCTCCCACCTCTCCCCGCTTGCGCACGGCTGTCCGGGGAAAGCGCCGATGGTAGCATAGGCGTGGATGGCCGGGCCAAATCTTCAGCAGAGAACCGGCCCGGCCAAGACGCGGTTTCTATGGCGAGCGCAATCAAGATCCGGTGGTCATTTTGCTCCGGCGATTGGACCCATCCACGTCTTGGCCGGGCTTGGCCCGGCCATCCACGCGTGTCCGCTGCGAGGAGCCGCGCCCGGCGTTCGCCTCTCACAGCACGCGGTTGCCGTCCTCGACGAGGCGGCGGGCCGCGTCGGCGATCGAGAGCTTGCCGAAAGCGAGTTGGTCGGTCACCGGGCGCATCACGGCGCGGTCGAACTCGTTGGCACCCTTAGGCGCCGGGGCTGGGTAGGGCACCACCTTGTCGGCGAGCGATGAGACATATTTGACGGTTGCCTGCTCGGTCTCGTTGAGCGTCGGCAGGATCGCCTCGCGCACGGCAGGCGAGAGCGGCACGCCGCGCTCGACGCCGAGGATCTTGCCGGCCTCGAGATCGTTGACGAAGAAATTGATGAAGCCAGCCGCTGCCTCCTTGTTCTTCGAGCTGACACCGATGCTCCAGATGAGCGCGGGGCGGTAATAGAGGCCCCAGGCGCCACCGCCCTTCTGCGGATAGGTGGCAAGCGCGAGCTTGTTGCGGCTGAGCGACTGGTAGCCGATCAGCTGGTTCGAGTAGACGAGGCCGGTCGCGGATTTGCCGAGCGCCAGCGCGTTCGACTCGATGAGGTTCTGGTCGAGCGCTTGCACATCCGGCGGGACGCAGCCGCCGCGTTTCCGCAGATCCTCCCAATACGAATACCATTCGGTGGCGTCATCGACCGTGAAGCCGACGCCGCGTCCCTCGTTGCCGAAAATGCCCTTGCCGCGCTGATGCAGCCACACGTCGAAGGCGTAGAAATAACGGGCCCCGTAAGGCGCACCCCAATAGCCCTCGCGGCCGACGGCCTTGGTCAGCGCCACGCAGAGGTCGGCATAGTCCTGCCAGGTCGTCTTCTCGGTCGGGGGGGCGATGCCGGCCTTGGCGAACACATCCGCGTCATAGATCATGGCGAAGGAGTTGAGCCCCAGCCCGACACCCCAGACCTTGCCGTCGACCCGGCAGAGATCGACGATGTTCTTGCCGAAGGCGTCGATCGTGAGCTCTTTGCCCATATAGGCATCGAGCGGCGCGCAGGCCCCGCGCCGCGAGTAATCCGCGATGGTGCTCGGCTCGAGCTGGAAGACATCGGGCATATTGCGCCCGACGATCTGGGTCGCGAGCTTCGGCCAGTAATCCTCGCCCGTCGGCTCGCCGGTGATGCCGAGATCCTTGACATGCTGACGATAGAGATCGGCGACCGCAAGAGTGCGCCGCGCCCGATCCTGCGAGCCCCACCAATAGACGCGCAGATTGACATTGTCGCCGGCGAAGGCAGGGCTGACCCAAGGACTGCCGGCCCAGGGGCTCGAGAGCAGCGCTCCGGCTCCGCCGACGAGGCCCGCCCGCAGCAGCGAGCGGCGGTTGATTGATCGCATCGCCATGCCCTCTTGCATCCGCGCTGCCCGAGGGGCGCGGGTTTCCTCTGATCCGTGTTCGGTCAACTCATTGGGGTCGCCGCGGCGAGCCATGTAACCGAACGGTTACCATCATCCCTTTCCACGGTCGGCTGTCAATAGCGCCTCTTAACTCTCCCGCGCTCTTCGCGCGGGAGAGGGTGGCCGAACGCAGTGAGGACGGGTGAGGGTGGATCGGAGGAACCCATGATCAGAGCCCCCCGGAACCGGGGAACATGATGGCGTCCCGGAAGCTCAACCGCCCCTCATCCGCCCTCACTACGTTCGGGCACCTTCTCCCGCAAAAGAGCGGGAGAAGGTGGGCGCTCGCGCAGCCTCACTTTCGCGGCGGATCCTGCGGGCGCGTCTGCACCAGCGACGGGCGTGATGCGATAGCGCGATACCAGGCTGCGACCCGACGGAAGCGAGCTGGCCAATTCTCTTCGGGATAGCGGAACTCGACATATCCGAGGCAACAGGCCAGAGCCAGCTGCGAGATGTCGAGAGGTTCCGGCGATGTCTTGAGTGACGTCGAAGTGCCGAATGCCGTCTCGGCGCGGTCCTCGAACCAGGCGAGACCGGACCATATCTTGTCCCATTGATCGTCGAGCCAGTCCGGCCAACGCATGGGTTCGGGGCGAAGCGAGGTCTCGTAGCGAACCAGGATCACCGCCTCGCACATGCCTTGCGCGACGGCGTGCTGGGAGAGGACGCGCCAGCGGTCAGGCCCTGAGCTGGGAATGATTATTCCACCTCCGGCCAACGCATCGAGATACTCGCAGATGACCGTCGAATCGACGAGGACGGTCTCGCCGTCGTCCAGGACCAGCGCGGGAATCTTGCGCAACGGGTTGACGGAATCCGCGAATGTTACGTTCTTCCGCCCCGGAACGACCTCGGCATATTCGAGCTCGATCCGGTGCGCGAATCCGAGCTCGATCGCCGCGGCGCGGACCTTGCGCGCGAACGGCGATTGGGGAGCATAGAGCAGCCTCATGACCTGACCTTGTTCGTTGCGAGGACGGCGAGCCTACGGCGTGCGGGCCTTTGAGTCAGGCTCCCAAATCATGCATCGGCGCTGCATCCCGATTACCCTGCCGGCCTGGACGAATGCGCGCCCGCGCCCCAAGATGCCGGCCACCAATCCACATAGGCCAGCATCCGGAATCCGCAATGACGGGCACCCTTCAGCAATCGCCTCTCACGAGGTATCTTGAGCATCTGCGCCGCGGCGAGCTGGCCTATCAGCTTGACGCCGAGGCGGGGGCCGCCATCTTCCATCCGCGCGTCTTCGGGCCCCGGACGGGGAATGCCGATCTCGAATGGCGGGTCAGTGCCGGAATCGGAACCGTGCATGCCACGACCGTCAATCATCCGCGTGACGCCGCGCCCTATAACGTCGCCCTGATCGACCTCGACGAGGGTTTCCGCATGATGAGCCGGGTCGAGGGCATCGCGCCACAGGCCGTCAAGGTCGGCATGCGTGTCAAGCTCCGCATCCTTCAGGGAGAAGGGGAGGCGCCGCCACTCCCGGTCTTCGTGCCGGCGGAGGCCGCCTCATGAGCGGCGCCAGACGCGGCAGTGCCGCCGTCGTCGGCATCGCCGAATCCGATCTCGGCCTGGTCGCCGCGGGCATGAGCCCCATGGACCTCATGGCGCAGGCCACGCGGCGCGCTCTCGACGATTGCGGCCTCCGCCTCAAGGATATCGATGGCGTTTTCGCCGCTACCGCCCAGGGGCGCATGCCGAGCCTGTCGCTGTGCGAATATCTTGGATTGCAGCCGCGCTACAACGACGCCACCAACGTCGGCGGCTCCTCCTTCATGTTCCATGTTGCCCATGCGCATGCGGCGCTGGAAGCCGGGCTGTGCGAGGTCGCGCTCATCGCTTATGGCAGCACGCAACGCTCGCTCGGGCGCGCCAGCCTGTCCTCCCCCGACTTCAACCCTTATGAGAGCCCGTTCAAGCCCGTCCTGCCGGTGACCGGCTATGCGCTCGCCGCTTCGCGCCACATGGCCGAGTTCGGCACGACCCGCGAGCAGCTCGCCGAGGTCGCGGTCGCGGCACGAAGCTGGGCGCTGATGAACCCGGTCGCCTGGGAGAAGACGCCTCTGACGATCGCCGAAGTGCTGGCGGCGCGCATGGTGAGCGATCCTTTGACAGTGCGCGATTGCTGCCTCGTCACTGATGGCGGGGGCGCCCTCATCCTGACGCGGGCCGAGCGCGCGAGGTCGCTACGCAAGGCACCGGCCTTCATTCTCGGCACGGGCGCCACCACCACCCACGCGCAAATCTCGGCGATGCCGGACCTGACGGTGACCGGAGCCAAGCGCTCGGGCGAAGAAGCCTTCGCCATGGCGAAGCTCGCGCCGTCCGATGTCGATGCGGTCGAGGTCTATGACGCCTTCACCATCAACACCATTCTTTTCCTCGAGGATCTTGGCTTCTGCCTCAAGGGCGAAGGCGGGCCGTTCGTCGAAGGCGGCGCCATCGCGCCGCGCGGACGCCTGCCGGTGAATACCAATGGCGGCGGGCTCTCCTATTGCCATCCGGGCATGTACGGCATCTTTCTCTTGATCGAGGCCGTGCGCCAATTGCGCGGCGAATGCGGGCCGCGTCAGATCGAAGGCTGCGAGGTGGCGCTCGCCCATGGCAATGGCGGCGTGCTGTCGAGCCAGGCGACCGTCATTCTGGGCTCACAGGCGACCGTGTAGGACGCGTTCCGCCCGGCTTGCTCAGGGCGCGTCGTGCCTTCGCTCAGGCAGCGTGACGATCACCTCGCCGGCCGCGACCCGCACCGGTACCGGCGTCAGCCGCAGCCTGGGATTAGCGGGGTGGCGCCCACTGCGCGTGTCGAATTCGTAGCCGTGCCAGGGACAGACGATGTGCTCATCGGTCTTGGAGAAGGCGAGGCCGAGGCTCCCGCCATCCGCGCCGATCCGCTCTAGGGTGCGCGGCATGAGCTTACCCTGACAGACCGGCCCGCCCATATGCGGGCAACGATTGAGGAAAGCCGTGAAGGCGCCGTCGCGGTGATAGATGCCGATCGAGACGCCGTCGATCTCGACGACGATGCGCTGCCTCTTCGCGAGCGCTGCTGACGATCCGACGCTGATATCCGTCATATGCTGCTGCCCCTCATATCTTGGCGTCCTCCCATTCCAATAGGCGCGCTCAGCAACCGCTCGGCCGCCGGAACCACATGGCAAGGTCGAAGACGTTGAGATCGGCGGCGCGCAACATCTCGCTCACCAGGGTGACCACTTCGGTCGGGGTGACCTGTGTCGCGTCGATGGGCGAGGGGCATCGGCCTACCGCCTCCGATTTCGCCGCATAGATTTTGGTCGCAGCGCTCAGCACGCGTCGGAGCTCCTCGTCGGAGATCGAAGCGGGATCATCGGCAAGGATCGCCTGCTCGACCGCGGTGACGAAATCGGCGGCGCTGCTCGCTTGCTTCGCTATGCTCATGACACCCCCGGACGGCTGGCGAGGACGCTCTGCGCCGAAGGCCGCTGGCGCGCCGTGTCGAGACCGAAGAGGCGGGCCGCGTTGAGGCCGAGGATATTGCGCTTCGCCTCGTCGTCGAGGAAGGGCAGGGTGGTGATGGCGCTCGGCGGGTCCCAGTCCCAATGCGGCCAATCCGACGAATAGAGCAATTGGGTGCGCGCATTCATGGCGTCCATCGTCGCCTCGAGCAGCTTCATATTGCTGCGCTCGAGCGGCTGGCTGGTGAAATGCATCTCGCGCATATACTCGCTCGGCAGCCGCTTCAGCAGCGGCGCCTCGCTCGGGCGCATCATCACCTCATGGTCGAGCCGCTGCATCAGGAACGGGATCCAGGCGAGCCCGCTCTCGACCCAGAGCAGCTTCAGCTTCGGGAAGCGCTCCGGCAGGCCGTTGACCAGCCAGTTGGTGAGGTGGATCAGATTGTAATGGGTGAAGGAAATCGCATGCATCGAGATGAAGCGATTGAGCTGCGCGAGGGAGGGATCCCCCCAATGATAGCCTGAATGGAAGGCGAGCGGCTTGCCGCTCTCCTGGATGGCCGCGTAGAGCCGCATATAGGCGTTGTGATGCACCGGCTTGTTGCGCGTCGAGCAGACCGTGAAGCCGATGATGCCGGGCGCGTCCGCATATGCCTCGACGAGCTCGACGCAGGCTTCCGGCGTGTTGAATGGCAGGTAGAGCAGCCCCTTCAGGCGCTTATCCTCGGGCAGGATGCGCTCGATCATCCAGCGGTTGAAGGCGCGCCCGAGGCCGACCTCGACATCCTCCTGCGGATGCATGCCGAGCAGCAGCATGGCGCTCGGGAACACCACTTGGTAGTCGAGCCCGAGCGCGTCCATGCCGCGCTTGGCGATGGCGACGAAGCGATGCCCCGCCGTGCCCTCTTCGAGCTTCTCTTTGCGGCCCTGATGGCCGATGCGCCCGCCAACGCTCTGCAGCGATAGGCCGGGCGAGATGTTGAGGAGGGCGTTCGGCCCGGCGAAGCCGCGCAGCTGCGCCTGGCCGATCTGGCGGATGACGTCATTGTCGATGAGGTCGATGACCTCGCCCCAGAACTGATCCTCCGAGACATGCGCGTCGATATCGACGACGAACATGTCGTCATATTGAGCCGCCGCCTGCCGCGTCGCATTAGCCAGCACGTCGCGGCTATCGGAGATCCCGCTGATCTCGTTGAGCTCGCGAATGTTGGCCTTGGGCTTGCGTGCCATGAACCGACCTCTCCTTCGCGCTCAGCCCTGCGCCACATATTTGGTGACGAGGAACTGGTCGAGCGCCTCGCTGCCGCCTTCCGAGCCGTAGCCGCTTTCTTTGACACCGCCGAAGGGCGTCTCCGGGCTGGTGAGCACAGCGTGATTGACCCCGATCATGCCGGCCTCGAGCGCATCGCTGACGGCGGTCGCGGTCTTGGCCGAGGCGGTGAAGGCGAAAGCAGCGAGGCCAAAAGGCAGGCGGTTGGCCTCTTCGATTACCGCATCGAATTCTCGAAAGCGTTGCGTCACGGCGACCGGTCCGAACGGCTCCTCGTTCATGATGCGCGCCGAGTTCGGCACATCGCTCAGCACGGTCGGCTGCCAGAAATAGCCGCCATCGCTGGCGCGCCTGCCGCCCGTCTCGAGGCGCGCGCCGCAGGCCTGCGCGTCGCCGATCAGCCTTTCCATGGCGTCAAGCCGCCGCGCGTTGGCAAGCGGCCCCATCCCGGTCGCGGCATCGAGGCCGTCACCGAGCTTGAGCCCGCGCGCGAGCCCCGAGAAGCGCTCGACGAAGCGGTCATGCACGCTCTCATGCAGGTAGAAGCGGGTTGGCGCGACGCAGATCTGGCCGGCATTGCGGAATTTGGAGCGCGCCATCGTGGCTGCGGCCCGGTCGATATCGGCGTCCGCGAAGACGATGACCGGGGCGTGGCCACCGAGCTCGAGGGTTGCGGGCTTGACGCCCTCGGCCGCGAGCTTCGCGAGCGTCTTGCCGACCTTGGTCGAGCCGGTGAACGAGATCTTGCGGATGACGGTCGAGGCGATGAGATGCGTCGAGACCTCGGACGGCACCCCGAACACGACATTGAGCACGCCCTTGGGCAGGCCGGCATCGTCGAGCGCCCGCGCGATGGCGAGGCAGGAGGACGGCGTCTCTTCGGCCGGCTTGATGATGCAGGAGCAGCCGGCGGCAAGCGCCGCGGCGATCTTGCGAGCCGGGATGGTGATCGGAAAATTCCAGGGCGAGAAGGCCGCGACCGGACCGATCGGCTCGCGCAGCACGAGGTTGCGCAGGCCTGGCTCGCGCGACGGCACGACGCGTCCATAGGCGCGCCGCCCCTCCTCGGCGAACCATTCGAAGATATCGGCGGCAGCGATTGCCTCCGAGCGAGCTTCCGAGACGAGCTTGCCCTGCTCGAGCGTCATGGCCCGGCCGATCGCCGCCTCGCGCTCGCGCAGCAAGGCGGCGGCCCGCCGCAGCACTTTCGAGCGCTCATAGGGTGAAACCTTGCGCCAGGCCTGGAAACCCTTGCGGGCGGCCTCGAGCGCCGTGTCGAGGTCGGCCTTCGACGCCAAGGGAAGCGCGCCGATCGTCTCGCCGCTCGCCGGGTTGACGATTTCATGCGTCGCCCGTCCTTGCGCGCCGAGCCAGGCGCCGTCGATGAACAGCGAAGGCGCCGCATAATCCGCGCCGCTGGCGACATCCGTCACGATCATTCCTCCCCGGCTAGTTTTTTGCCTGGCGGAGCCCAGCCGATGAGCTCCACGCGGTTGATTGTAATTATGATATATTTGGTATCTCCACGGAAACGGATCGTCAATCCGCTTCGCGCGAGTTCGCGAGAGAATTGTTGAGGTTTTCTTTCGATGGTGCGTATCTAGCTGTAAATATGCCATTAAAGCTAGAGCCGAGGGAGTGGGCGGCGTATTTTCGCCGAGCCGGCCAGCTGCTCCGGTGCTTGACAACATCAGAAACATATTATCTTTTGAGGCGACGCAAAGGAGCAGCGATGGTCAAGAGCGGGCAACTCGATGTCGATGCGGCGATCGCCGCCGACCTGCACGGCGTGGAGCCGCGCGGCGAGACCCTGTCGGGCCGCATCGTGCGCGAGCTGCGTGACGACCTGTTCTCCGGCAAGCTCGAGCCGGGCCAGCGGCTCGGCACGGAGGCGAGCCTCGCCGAGCGCTTCGGGGTGAGCCGCATGGCGGTGCGCGATTCGCTCCGCACCCTCGAAGCTTCCGGCATCGTCGACATCCGGGTGGGGGCGCGCGGCGGCATCTTCGTCGCGACCGCCAACGCCGATCGGCTGGCCGAGACGCTGGCGATCCAGATCAAGCTGATCGGCGTCGATCTCGAGGAGATCCTCGACGCGCAGATCGCCATCGAGGTGATGGCGGCGGAACTCGCGGCGCGCAACGCCACCGCCGAAGACATGGCGCACCTGTTGCGGCTGATTGCCACTTTACAGGACCAGATCGAGGCGCCGGACGCCTTCACCCAGACCTCGATGAGCTTCCACGAGGCCCTGGTCGGGGCCTCGAACAACCGCGTGCTGATCGCCCAGTTCAAGGCGCTGCGCCATGTGCTCGAGCCCGTCTATGCGCGCCGCACGACGAGCGAGATCGCGCATCGCGCCATCGCCTCGCATAAGGCGGTGGTGGCCTGCATCGAGGCGCGCGATCCGGATGCGGCGCGCGACCTGATGCGCCGGCGCCTGCAGGTGATCCGGGCCCGCCATTTGATCCGCGAATTGCCGAGCTGAGAGCGAAGCTGCCGGCGCAACCGGCCGCGCCCGAGACGAGGATATGACCGCGCACGCAAAGCGTCGCGGCGACAGGGAGGGAAGGATGATCATCGACGCGCATGCGCATATCACTGCGCCCGACCAGCTCTATGTGTGGAAGGCGGGGCTGTTGTCCCATCGCGGCGCGCATGGCCGCTACAATCCCGATCCGCGCGTCAGCGACGACCAGATGCTGGCGGCCCTGAACAAGCCGACCTTCGGCACGAAGTCGCATCTCGACCAGCTCAAGGAGGTCGGGACCGATATGCAGATCCTGTCGCCGCGCCCCTATCAGATGATGCATAGCGAGCGCCCGGGCACCATCGTCCATTGGTACAACATCGCGGTCAACGACATGATCGCCCAGCAATGCCGGCTGTTCCCCGATGTGTTCTGCGGCATGTGCGGCTTGCCGCAGGTCTGGGGCGAGCCCATCGAGAAGAGCCTGCCCGAGCTCGAGCGCTGCGTGACCGAGCTCGGCATGGTCGGCTGCCTGCTCAATCCCGATCCGAGCGAAGGTCTCGCCACACTCGACGTCCCCGATCTCGGCCAGGACTACTGGTATCCGCTCTACGAGAAGCTGGTGGCGCTCGACGTGCCGGCCTACATCCATTCGGCCGGCTGCCGCACGCAGCGTCATAGTTATTCGCTGCACTTCATCCTCGAAGAGACGATCGCGGTGATGGCGCTCATCCGCTCCAATGTCTTCAAGGATTTCCCGACCCTCAAGATCGTGGTGCCGCATGGCGGGGGCGCCATCCCATTCCAGTTCGGGCGCTTCCACGCGCCGGCGCTGCGGCGCGGCCCCGAGCCGTTCCGCGACAGCTTGCGGCGCATCTATTTCGACACCGTGCTCTATTCCGAGGACGCTCTCGCCATGCTGATCAAGACGGTCGGCGCCGACCGCATCCTGTTCGGCGCCGAGCGCCCGGGCGTCGGCACCGTCAAGGATCCGGCGACCGGCCGTTGGCTCGACGACATCGCCCCGATCATCCAGGGCTTCTCCTGGCTCGCCGAGGACGAGAAGCGCCAGATCTTCGAAGGCAATGCGCGCCGGTTGTTCCGGCTCGACGCCTCGGCCCGCAAGGCCGCCTGATCCGAACATTCACGAATTGAGGGAGACTGTCTGATGACAGGAGCGACGGCGCTCGAGACGGGACGCAGCACGGGCAAGCGAAAGCCGCTCGGTCCCGGCGCGCTCGACGGCAAGCGCTTTCTCGAGAGCCTCGATGACGGGCGCTCGGTCTGGCTGAACGGCGAGCGCATCGACAAGGTGGCGACCCATCCGTTGTTCCGCGCCCAGGCGCTGGAGATGGCGCGCATCTACGACCTGCAGCACCAGGAGGGCACGCGCGAGGCGATGACCTTCGTCAACTCCAATGGGGTGCGTGTCTCCTGTTCCTATCTCGAGCCGCGTGATGCCGAAGGGCTGATGAAGCGGCGGCGCAATGCCGAGATCTGGGCCGCCGAAAGCTTCGGCATGATGGGCCGCTATCCGGATTTCTGCGCCTCGATCGCGGTCGGCTTCAAGGATTGCGGCGACGAGCTTGCCAAGCTCGATCCGATGTTCGCGCAGAACGCCGCCTGGCACCATCAATACGCCGCCGAGAATGATCTCTGCCTCGGCCATGGCCTGCACGACCCCAACATGGACAAGACCTTGCGGCCCGAGCAGGACCCGGACCGCTGCCTGCGCATCGTCAAGGAGCGCGATGACGGCATCGTGGTGCGCGGCGCCCGCTTCGTCACGCTCGGGCCCTTCAGCCATGAGATGCAGATCGCGCCGACCTTCATGCTGAACGAGCGCGAGGCCGATCACGCGCTCTGGTTCGCGGTGCCGTCGAACGCGCCGCGGCTGAAGATGATCTGCCGCGAGGCCTTCTCCAATCGCAGCCGCTTCGAGCATCCGGCCTCCTCGCGCTTCGACGAGCAGGACACGCTCGTCATCTTCGACGACGTCTTCGTGCCCTGGGAGCGCGTCTTCCTGGCGAGGCGTCCGGCCGAGGCCAACCGCCTGTTCCGCTCGCGCGTCATGGTCTGGGCCGTGTTCGCGGCGGCCGTGCAGCTCTTGGCGCGCCTCGAGCT
Organism: Rhizobiales bacterium GAS188; assembly: GCA_900104855.1. Taxonomy (NCBI): domain Bacteria; kingdom Pseudomonadati; phylum Pseudomonadota; class Alphaproteobacteria; order Hyphomicrobiales; species Rhizobiales bacterium GAS188. Next base: position 429,534 of record FNSS01000001.1, on the reverse strand, counting down.
CCTGATCGGCACCGGCTATCTCCTGGCGCGCACCGGCGGCATGGACGACCGCCCGCATGTGCAGCAGGAGCTCGGCGAGCTCATCACCTATAAGCGCATCTTCGCCGACATCCTGCGCGCCGCCGAGATCGATCATCAGGTCACCTCGAACGGCCTCCTCGCGCCGGGCAACATCACCCATCAGCGCGCCTTCATCGGCATGATCTCCGAGCGCATCATCGACATCATGGAGCACATCGGCACAAGCTCGCTGATCTTCAATCCGAGCGAGAAGGACTTCGCGGTTCCCGAGCTGCGGCCGCTCCTCGATCTCTATGGGCGGGGGCGCGGCGTCGATGCGCTGACCCGCACCAAGCTCTGCAAGCTCGCCTGGGATCTGACGGGCGATGCCTTCGGCGGCCGCCAGCAGCTTTATGAGCGCCTGCACTCGGGAGATCCGAAAGCGGTGCTGGCGGGCGTCTATCAACGCTACGACAAGGCACCGGCGGTCGCGATGGTGGAGCGGCTCACCGACACGAAATTCTAGAAGGCACCGATCGACGAGCGGCGGAGCTCGGAGACGCCGCGGAACAACATCCCGCCGACTCGTTGAGGCGAGCGGGAGACGTAGGAGGAGATGCGTGATGACCGCCGGTCATGACAACTCGGCCAAATGCCGCCGGGACATGTGGAGCCGCCGCGAGCTGTTGGGAGGTGCCGCCTCGGCCATCCTGATCGGCGCTTCGGGCAAGCCGGCGAGAGGCGAGGGCCTTACGCCGCTGACCATCCAGTTCCCGACCCGCTCGGGTGCTGCCTGGCCGCTCTGGATCGCCAAGGAAGGCGGCTATTACGCGGGCCATGGCCTCGACGCCAATCTGGTGTTCGGCGTGCATCCGGCCGGCATCGCCATGCTGGTCAGCGGCGAGGCGCAGATGACCAATTACGGTCTCGAGCAGGTGGTGGCCGCGGTCGCCCGCGAGCCTTCGCTGGTGATGATGGGTTCCTCGCTCAACAAGGGCAATTTCGCTCTCGTGGTGCGCCCGGAGATCGGCAAGGTCTCAGACCTGAAAGGCAAGCGGGTGGGCGTCGGCCGGGTCGGCGACACGCCTTATTTCTACACCATCGATCTCCTCGCCAAGCACGGGCTCACGGCGCGTGACGTGCAATGGGTCGCGGTGCCCTCGGACAGTGCCGGGCGCGGCAATGTGCTGCTCGGTGGCCAGGTCGATGCTTCGCTGATCACGGCGCCCGCCTATTTCAAGCTCGAGGCACAGGGGCTGAAGGTCCTCGACAATCTCAGCAACTATGACGACGTGCTGATCAGCACCGCCTATGTGTTCAAGAAGAGCTTCGTCGCCGCGAATAGGGACATCCCCGGCAAGATCATCATGGCCCAGGCGCAGGCCATCAAGCGCTTCTATGAGGACAAGGCCTTCGCCATCTCCACCTATCGTCTCTACGACCCGCAGCCCGCGGAGGATGTGGCGCGCATCTATGACAGCTACATCGCCAAGAGCACGCTCGATCGCGTGCCGCTGTTGACGCGAGCCGCGGTCGGCGCGGCCGCCGACCGCCTCGCCGGCGATATTCCTGCCGTCAAGAGCTTCGATTTCCAAAAGGTCGTCGACATGAGCGAAGTGCGCCGCCTGATCGCCGACGGCTTCTTCGAGAAGCTGTTCGGCAATTCGGTCCTCCCCGAGCAGGAGCGCAAGCTGCAAGGGTCCTTCGCGTGAGCCAAGGATCCTTCACATGAGCCAAGGATCCTTCACGTGAGCCAAGGAGCGCTCCAGCCCGCGCTGCATCTCGCGGCGAGCGATGGGGCGGCACAGGTCCGCCCGAGCCTCGCCATCGAGCATCTGACCTATCGCTATTGGCTCGAGCGCGAGAGCCGCGAATTCCTGGCCTTCGCCGATGTCTCGATGACGGTCGCGGAAGGCGAGTTCGTGTGCGTGGTCGGGCCGAGCGGTTGCGGCAAGACCACGCTCTTGAACGTGCTCGCCGGCCTCCTGCCCTATGAGGAGGGCGAGGTGCGCATCAACGGCGTGCGCATCAACGGGCCGGGCGTCAGCCGCGCCACCGTCTTCCAGCAGGCAAGCCTGCTGCCCTGGCGCACCGTGATGGGCAATGTGCGCTACGGCATGGAGATGCAGCGGCGCTTCGACAGGGCGACGATGCGCCGGCGCGCCGATGAATTCATCAAGCTCGTCGGCCTCGCCGGATTCGAGAAGCGCTACCCCTCCGAATTGTCGGGCGGCATGCAGCAGCGCGTCAATCTGGCGCGCGCTCTCGCCACCGACCCGAAGGTCTTGTTGATGGACGAGCCCTTCGCGGCGCTCGACGCCCAGACGCGCGAATTCATGCAGTCCGAGCTTCTCAAGATCTGGTCGAGCGCCAATAAGCTCGTGGTCTTCATCACCCACCAGATCGACGAGGCGCTGTTCCTTGCCGACCGCGTGGTGGTGATGGGCACGAGGCCGGGCCGCATCAAGCGCGTCTTCCGCGTGCCTTTCGCCCGGCCGCGCGCCCTGTCCCTGAAGCGCACGCCGGAATTCCTCGAGCTCGCCGACGAGATTTGGTCGCTGATCGAGGAGGAAGCGGGGCGCATCAACGTCATCCGTCCGGGCGAAGAAGGCGTCTGCCGCTGACATGTGGACGCGTCGGAAGGGAGGATGGCGATGAGCGTTGTGAGCGAGGGGCGAACGGCGATCGACGCAAGCGCGCTGCTGCGCCGCCGGCGCGCCAGCTTCTACAGCCGGCATGACGGCGCCATCATCGGCGCTGGAGCGATCCTGCTGGTGCTGGCGCTCTGGGAATTCTGCTGGCGCATGGGCTTCATCTCGCCGCTCTTCTTCAGTGGGCCGAGCGCCATCGCCCACAAATTCGTCGAGCTCGCGGGGAGCGGCAAGCTCGCCGAAAACCTCGCCTATACGGGCATCAACTTCATCATCGGTTTCGTGCTGGCGCTGATCGTCGGCGTGCCGCTCGGCATCATGCTCGGCTGGTATCGGCGCCTGTTGCTGTTCTTCGATCCGCTGATCACCGCGCTCTATGCGACACCGCGCATCGCGCTCTACCCGCTCTTCATCATCTGGTTCGGCATCGGCAGCTCATCGAAGGTCTTCATCGTCTTCCTGTCGGCCGTGCTGCCGATCCTGGTCAACACCATCGCGGGCGTCCGCAATATCGATCCCGACTTGCTGAAGGCGGCGCGCGCCTATTGCGCCAGCGACCGGCAGATCTTCACCACCGTCGCCTTGCCGTCCTCCGTGCCCTTCATCCTGACCGGCGTGCGCCAGGCGATCGCCCATGGGCTGATCGGCGTCATCATCGCCGAGCTGTTCGCCGGCAGCGAGGGCATCGGCTTCATGATTTCCTATGCGGGCCAGATCTACGCCACCGACGAGCTGCTCGTCGGCGTCCTGTGCGTGACCGTGGCCGGCATGGTGCTGACCTATCTCGCCGAGCGCGTGCAACGTCATTTCCAGCGCTGGCGTCCGCAACATATCGGAGGAAGATGATCATGGCTCAACTCGTCGGCGCATTCGGCTCCTCGCATGGTCCGATGCTGTCAACCCCACCCGATATGTGGGGCTTGCGCCGGGACGCGGATGTGAAGAATCCGCGCCACTTCTTTCGCGGCAAGACCTATGCCTATCCGGATCTCTTGGCGCAGCGGGCGCCGGGCTTTGCGGCCGAGGTCAGGCCGGTGATGCAGCGCGAGCGGCACGGCAAATGCCAGGCGGCGCTCGGGGAGCTGGCGCGCCGCTTCGAGGCCGCCAAAGCCGATCTCGTCGTCATCGTCGGCAATGATCAAAAGGAACTCTTCCTCGACGATGTGACGCCCGCCATGACGGTGTTCTTCGGCGAGGCCATCGAGAACATCCCGGCGACCCCCGAGGAGCGCGCCAAGATGGGGCCCGGCATCGCCATCGCCGAGGAAGGCCATTGCCCGCCGGGCGGCGCCACCTATCCCGGGGCGCCGGAATTCGGCCGGCATCTCGTCGAGGAGCTCACCGGGCGCGGCTTCGACGTCGCCCAGTCGAGCCGCCTGCCCGATGGGCCCGGCCGCCATGCCGGCATGCCGCATGCCTTCGGCTTCCTCTACCGGCAGGTGATGCGCGATGCGCCGCCGCCCTCGATCCCGCTCATCATGAATGTCGGCGTCGCGCCCAACAACCCGCGCATCGGCCGCTGTCTCGATCTCGGCCGCGCCTTGCGCGATTCGATCCGCGCCTGGCCGGGCGACAGCCGCGTCGTGCTCATGGCCTCGGGCGGCTTCTCGCATTTCGTGATCGACGAAGATCTCGACCGACGCGTGCTCGACGCCATGCAGAAGGGCGATGAGGCCGCCATCCGGGCCGAGCCCGAGACGAGCTTCCTCGGCAACACGGCCGAGATCAAGAACTGGCTCCCTGTCGCTAGCGCCATGCAGGCGGAAGGCCGCAGGATGGAGCTCGTCGACTACGTGCCGTGTTATCGCTCCGAGGCCGGAACCGGGAACGCGATGGTCTTCGCGCATTGGGCATGAGCGCAGCTGTCCAACATGACGAGCTGCAACGGCTGGGGCGGCTCGATGCCTGCGCCTTGTCGGATGCGCTCGACAAGCTCGGCCTGCCGGGCTGCGTGACCGGGCTCGCGCCGCTCACCGGCACGCGCAAGATCCATGGCCGCGTCCATACGCTGCGGCTCGTCGCCAAGGACGCGCCGCGGCCGGCGGCCTCGGGCCCGCCGCGCCATCTCGGCGCCGAGGCCATCGCCCGCTGCGCCGCGGGCGAGATCATCGTGGTCGAGCAGTGCTCGGGGATCGATGCCGGATCCTGGGGCGGCATCTTGTCGCTCGGCGCCAAGCTGAAGGGCGTCGCGGGCGTGATCGCCGACGGTCCGGTCCGCGATGTCGACGAGGCGCGCGAGCTCGGTTTTCCGATCTATGCGCGCGGCACCACCGCGCGCACGGCGCGCAACCGCATCGTCGAGTTCGGGACCGATGTGCCGGTGAGCATCGGCGACGTCGTCGTCGAGCCCGGCGACCTCGTGCTCGCCGATGGCAGTGCCTGCGTCTTCCTGAAGGCCGCGGGAGCCTCGCGCATCCTCGACGCCGCCGAGGAGATCGCGGCACGCGAGGCCGCCATGCAGAAAGCCCTCTTGGCCGGCGAGGCCATCGGCGATGTCATGGGCGCGAGCTACGAACATATGTTGCGGCGCTGAGAGGACATGATGTCGACTGGGAAGGACGAGGCGGCCGAACGGGCCTCACGGCTCGACACCGCGACCATCAGCGACGCGCTCGACCGGCTCGGCATCCTCGGCCAGTGCCATCGCGTCGCGCCGCGCTCTCCCGGATTTCGCCTCACCGGGCGGGCCTTCACGGTGCTTTACCGGCCGGCCGCCTCGCCGCCCGGCACGGTCGGCGACTATATCGACGATGTCGCACCCGGCTCGGTGATCGTGCTCGATAATGGTGGGCGCGAGGATACGACGGTCTGGGGCGACATCCTGACCGAGATCGCTCACCGCAACGGCGTCGCCGGCACGGTGATCGACGGCATCTGCCGCGACGTCGCGCTGGCGCTCGAGCTCGGCTATCCGATCTATTCGCGCGGCCATTGGATGCGCACCGGCAAGGACCGGGTTCAGGTCGACGCCATGCAGGTGCCCGTCAATATCGGCCAGGCCCGTGTGGCGCCCGGCGACCTGCTGCGCGGCGATGCGGATGGCGTCCTCGTCATCCCCAAGGAACACGAGATGCGCGTCCTCGATGCAGCCGAGGAGATCGCCGCCGCCGAAGACCGGATCCGCGCCGCGGTGCGCGAAGGTTCGAGCCTGCGGGCGGCGCGCGAGCGCTTCCGTTATCACCAGCTGCAGCACCGCAAACCGTCATGACGGAACAGGTACCGGCCTTCACTGAGGACGGAATCACGCTGGGGGGATTCGACAAGCGCCGCTTCCGGCAATGCGCCGGCCGGTTCGCGACCGGCGTCACCATCATCACGGCGCGCGGGCCTGATGGTCGTCCGGTGGGGGTGACCGCGAACTCCTTCAGCTCGGTCTCGCTCGACCCGCCTCTCATCCTCTGGAGCCTGGCGCTGAGCGCAAGGTCGTTCAACGCCTTCCGGACAGCGCAAGGCTACGCGATAAACATCCTTTCTGCCGCGCAACTCGACCTCGCGAGCCGCTTCGCGCGCAGCGACCAGGACAAGTTCGCCGGCGTCGACTGGCGCGAAGGCGCTTTCGGCGCGCCCGTCATCGGGGGCGCCTCCGCCACGCTCGAATGCCGCGCCTTCGCCCAGCATGAGGGGGGAGATCACCTGATCTTCATCGGCGAGGTGATCGCCATCGATCATGACGGCTCCGAGCAGCTCCTCTTCATGGATGGCGAGTTCAGCCGCCGCTCGGCGCATCCGTCGCTCCCCCGCTCCACCGGCGAGCGGCCCGAGGCCGAGATCGGCGAGGATGATCTGCGCTACGACTTCATCGTGCCGCTGCTGGTGCGCGCCAAGGAAGCCGTGACCGAGCCCTTCTATGCCGAGATCAAGGCGACCGGCGTCAGCGTCGCCGAGATGCGGCTTCTCGCCTGCCTCGCCCCGCGCGGCACGGCGACGCCAGCCGAGATCGCGGCGCGCATCTTCGTCGATGCGCCAACGATCGATGCACAGATCCTGCGCATGACGAAAGAGGGCCTGCTCGCCTCGACAGAGTGCTCCGCTGTCGCCATAACGGAGACGGGCCGCCACAAGCTTCACCTGTTGAACGCGATCGCGCGACGCTATGAGGCGCGCTTGTTCGCGGGCCTCGATCCCGAACGGATCGCGGTTCTCAAGGACGCGTTGCGCCTGTTCGACGGCGCAATATCCGCAACTCCGATTTCTGCAACTGAGTGAAGAGAGACGATCATGGGAGAGATGACGGGGGGCGACGCGGTCGTCGCGACGCTGGTGGCGCATGGGGTCAAGACCCTCTATTGCCTGCCCGGCGTCCAGAGCGACCATTTGTTCAACGCGATCCACGATGCCGGTGGCGCCCTGCGCCCGGTGCATACGCGCCATGAGCAGGGGGCAGGCTATATGGCGCTCGGCGCCGCGCTGGCGACCGGCCGCCCCGCTGCTTATTCGGTGGTGCCGGGGCCGGGCTTCCTCAACTCCTCGGCGGCGCTCGCCACCGCTTATGCGACCGGAGCACGGGTGCTGTGCCTTGCGGGCCAGATCCCGTCGGGCTCGATCGGCAAGGGCCATGGCCAGCTGCACGAGATCCCCGACCAATTGGCGATCCTGCGGCAGCTGACCAAATGGGCCGAGCGCATCGGCACCCCGGCCGAGGCCTCGCCGCGTGTGGCGCAGGCCTTCGGCCAGCTCGTCTCGGGGCGCCCGCAACCGGTCGGCCTCGAGCTGCCCCCCGACATGCTGGCGGCGCGCGCCAAGTTCGATCTCGTCGCGCCGCTGCCGTCGCAGCCATCGGCGGCCCTCGATGCCGCGGCGCTGGAAGAGGCCGCGCAACTTCTGAAGGATGCCGAGCGGCCGGTGATCTTCGTGGGGGGTGGAGCGATCGAAGCGCAGGCGGAACTGCGCCGTCTCGCCGAGCATCTCGGCGCCCCGGTGGTGGCGAACCGGCATGGCCGCGGCATCCTCGATGACCGCCATGCGCTCAGCCACACCCTGCCGGGCGGTCACGCCATGTGGAAGGAGTGCGATGTCGTGCTCGCGGTCGGCACCCGCTTCCAGGTGCAGCCCACCTCATGGGGCATCGACGATAAGCTCAAAATCATCCGGATCGAGATCGACCCTGTGGAAATGGACCGCATACGCAAGCCGGATGTCGCCATCCTGGGCGATGCGAAGGTCGCGCTCGCAGCTCTCCTCGACCTCATCGGCAAGCGCCCGTCGGCCGCGCCAGCGCGCACCGAGGCGAGCGCCGCGCTCAAGGACAAGCTGAAGGCGGCGATGCAAGCCGCCGTGCCGCCGCAGCTCGCTTATCTCGCGGCGATCCGCGACGTGCTGCCGGATGACGGCGTGCTGATCGATGAGCTGACCCAGGTCGGCTATGTGGCGCGCTACGGCTATGAGGTGCGCCGGCCGAGGACCTTGTTGTCGGCCGGCTATCAGGGCACGCTCGGCTGGGGCGTGCCGACGGCGCTCGGCGCCAAGGATGCGCTGGGTGCAGCGCCCGTCGTCTCGATATCGGGCGATGGCGGCTTCATGTTCAACGTCCAGGAGCTGGCGACGGCCGTGCGTCATCGCATCCCGGCCGTGTTCGTGGTCTTCAACGACAATGCCTTCGGCAATGTCCGGCGCATGCAGAAAGAGACCCATGGCAATCGCGTGCTGGCGAGCGATCTCGCCAATCCGGATTTCCTGCGCCTCGCCGAGAGTTTTGGCGTGGCCGGCGCTCGGGTGCGCTCCCCGGAGGAACTGCGCCCAGCTCTCGAACAGGCGCTGGCGCGTGACGAGCCCGCCCTGATCGAAGTGCCGGTCGGCGAGATGCCGAGCCCCTGGCGCTTCATCCATATGCCGAAGCAGCGTGGGGCTTAGCTGCGTGGGTGTCGATCCGGCGCTGCTCATGCGACGGGCCGGCCCGTGCCCGGCCCACTCCCGACTCGCCAGCCAGAAGGCCCCCGGTTATGATATGAGCCGCGTACAGAGGTGGGGCTCTGCGTGGTTGAACCGAAAAAGCGACTTTACCTGGGTACGGCGTCCGTGATGTTCGGGCTGCTCGTCGCTGGTGCGTTCATGCTCCATGCCGCCGCCAAAGCGGCCCAGCGTGAAAACCGGATCGTGGACAGGATCCGACCTGTCTGCGCGCATAGCGGCTTCACCAATGAGGAAATGCATCGCCTGGTGCGCTTCACCTACGGGGCGTGGCCAACGAAGGAAGAGGCGGTTCAGGCCGTCGTCGTGCTGTGTCGAGGTAATGGGTGATGGGGGAAGCGCGGTTCCAATAGGTGGGTGCGCTGATGGGCGACAAATTCACGATCGAGAGCCGAACCACCGAGGCGCTCAAGGTGCGGCATGTCGCGAGCGGTCTTCGCTACACCTTTCGTGTGTCGAAACCCAAATCGGGGCATCGAGTCCTCAAAGGAGTTTACTCGCCCGGCAGCGCCTCGAGCCGCTCCAACCGTGAGGTGCTCGAAAAGAGCGCCCGCGCCTTCGCCGAGCGCGAGGCCAGGAAGGCGGATCTCATCGATTGAAGGGGGCGAGATTTGAGCGTGGCGGCTGGCATGCAGACACCCCCACATCACCGCGAACCGACCATGAGGCCAGCGGCGCCCATCTTGCAGTTCGCCCTGGATTGGCGGCAGAGTGCAATCTCGGTGATTTTTGCGATTGGGGGGCATCGATGAAATTCTTCCGCCTCATAACATCGGGTATCGACGTCGCGTCGCTTTTGGTCGAAATCCAAGCGCAGGAAGATGCGTGGCTCGTCAACACCAGCCGACAAGAGACGATACACGTCCAGCGCGAGACCAATACAATATTCCTACGCAATGCTGTCCAGAGGCAGGATATGCATATCAACGAAAACCAGGAGTCCCTACCTACAAAGATATCAGAGCAGTTTCCGCGCGCGATGTATTTTATGACAAAGACCGCGAGCATTCTCAACGCGACCCTGTCGAGGGCGACGATCGTTCGCTTGAAGCCGAAATCGCAAGTCGGTCGTCATATCGATGTTGGGTCTTACTATCTGATCCGAGACCGTTACCACCTCGTGTTGCGCAGCGCGTCCGGGAGCGTGCTCACCAGCGGTGACGAAGCCGCGCGGATGCGAGAGGGAGAACTGTGGTGGTTCGACAACAAGCAGCATCACGCGGCGTTCAACGAATCCGACGAGTGGCGCATCCACTATATATTTGATTTATTGCCGCACGCCCACGTGAAACTGGCGATCAATCCACTGCCTCCTTCCGTTCAGCCTCAGGAGGGCGCGTCCGCCAACCTTTCGAAGGCGTAGAGATCGTTCATGTATGTCGATACATAAATGCGGGTCCCATCGAGCGACGGTACGACCGCATTTGTCACTGCGTCGGGAAGTTGCAACACACCTTTGGTCTCGAGCGAGTTCGCGTCGATTTCCAGGATCTTGCCGCCATTGGTTCCGAATATGACGCGATCACCGATTGCGCGGGGAGAGGAATAGACGCGCGCCCCGGCGTCTATCTTCTTGACGAGCTTCATGGTGTCGAGGTCGATCACATAGAGATGTCGGTCACCCGAGCCACAGAATAGCCGGTTCCCGGCGATGAGCGGGGTCGTGTAGCAAATCTCGTTGGTTTCCCAGGCGCCGAGCTTTTGTCCCGTCGCGACATCGAGGACTAGATCGATTTGTCGAATGAAGCGAAGGCGACGATGCGCCGTTCCTCATCGATGGCCGGAGCGTATTTAACGGAGCGCCGCGTAGGGAACACCCATTCGACCTTGCCCGATTTGGCTTCGAGCGCCGCCATTGTGTGATCGGCCGTGCCCCACAAAATCAGGTCTCCGCCCTTCCAATAGGCGGGCGACCCATGTTGGTATTTCTTGGTCAGCCGCTCCCAGACCTTATTGCCGGTTCTGATGTCGAGGGCGCAGACGCTGCCTTGCGCCCAAGGCCGCTCAAATTCGAGGCCTATATAGAGGAGGCCATGTTGGGGCACGACGATCGGTGAGGCGCCGATCCACTCGCCGGAGGACTGCGTCCAGATCTCCCGGCCTGTCTTCGCGTCGAGGCAATAGACGGCACCATTATAGGCCCCGAAAAAGATCCGGCCATCATAGTGAGCCGGAGACGACCATATCCCTTTCTGTACCGCGGCCCCGGTTGCCTGGTATTCCCATAGGATCGCGCCGCTGGCCGCGTCGAAGGCATGCATCTTTCCGGCATCGCAACCGCGGTAGAGGGTCTCCCCAACGAGAAGAGGTGTCGATTTGGGCACCACATGGTAAGGGAAACCGCCGGGCACGGCGGAGCGCCAGAGTTGGCGATAGCCCTGGTGCGGCGAGGCTTGGTCAGGGTGCAGCGTCAAGCCGAAGTCGGATAGCGAGAAGAGCGATTGGACCGGTATGGCGTTGGCCTCGCGCCAGCGAAGCCCCGTCCGTGACCGGTAGTCGATAACGACGAACAGCCCAGCAATCTTTCGTCCGGTCGCTTCGATAATGGCTCGCGCCTTCTCGGCGCTTCCGCCGGAATTGAAGATGTCGTCGATGAGGATGATCGGTTCGTCCGTCACATCACCTTCGATCGCCTTGCCGAGTCCGGTCGTCTTTCGCTCCTTGCGAATGATGAGGGCGTTGAGCGGGGCGCGCTCCTTCGGGCTGGACATGACCAGCGCCGAAAGCAGCGGAATGGCAGCCGTCTCCATCCCTGCTATCTGGAACGGATCGCGATCCTTATAGAGGCGCCAGAAGGCGTCGGAATATTCCTCCAAGGCCTCCTTTTTCAGGAAGACGCGACGAAGATCGATCAGCCATCCCAGCAATCCGCCCGCGGGGGAAATTATCGCCTCGCCGTTGCGATGAACACCGTGCCGATGAATACGTTGCGCGAGCAGTTCATTCGTCATTGACAGCACGCACGCTTCCTTCAAACGAGTGATCGAAGGATCTCGCGCCCCCAAATTAGATGCGTCGATGGATGTGTAATTCATTCACGGCATCTCGCGCAACAATGTACGGCACCAAGGATGGTATGTCTGTACAAATAGCGTTTGGAAGGAGTACTAAAGGCAGGGGCCGCTCTCAGGGTGCCACAGATATTCGCATAAGAGGGTTGCAATATTCACCCATCTGCGGCTGACAGACGCGCATTGACCCGGCAAAATTTCTATCTAAGATGGCGCTGCCTGAAGGCCGCAACCAAAAAAAGCGGCTTCCGTTAGAGAGGGGGGATTAGCGCGCAAATAGGGTGCGCGCAGAGGCTCAAGCGCAAGGTAACGCAGGGGTCGGTTTGGGCAATCATAGTATACTCGTTCGCTGCACATCCGTTCGACGGGCATGCTGAGCAACTCAGGTCGTGAGCGTGCTTGAGTGCACCCGCGCTTGAAAATAACGGTATGAGCGTGGCGGATACGAGCGGCGTTGTTGGCGGTCCGCACATAGCGATTTCGCGCGCGCGGAGGCATCGAATTGGAGATGCGAAGGAGATGAATGCGAAGCCGTCGCAATACGTAATGTATCGATTCGACGTGCAGGAAGTTGTCGCGCTCGTTCTAGGCGCGATATTGTCATTCATTGTTTCTAATTTTCTTTATAGACTTTATGGATCACCTTGCGTCGTGATGCATTGCGCCTCGCTGTTTAATTATTCGTACATGCCGATCAATCGCTATTCGTTGGAATTGAAAACCTTTGGTTTTGATTCCAACGCGGTGGATTTTTATATGGTCTCTATATGGTTATCAACACTATTCTTTATCGCATATTTTTTGGCCCTGGGCGTATATAGATCGCGCGCGCTTCTTCCATCTATACGCCACCAATTGCGCTCTCGCTCTAGGTTTATTTGGAAGGGTATATTCCTCACTGGATTGAGTGCGCTATGTATACTTGCGGCGGTGTGGGGGATAACGCATTTCGAGGATAGACTTAGTATATTCACGTTATCGATTCGATTGCCGATAATTTACAGCCTAATTGTGATTGAGATCTTATCCTTTGGCGTAGCGTTTTGCGGTGGTCTTGGCTTCTTCTTTTTGTGCTTGCTTTTCATGAGTGCGAGAGATCAGTGGCCGACGGAAAAAACAATGCAGGGAGAGAATAATGGCTGATGGTCATGATGGTCATGATGGCAGAGGGGACTCACCCATCGGCATGGAAACCGCGACCACTGTTGTTGGAACGATGTTCGAAGGGATCATTGCTACCGCAATAGCAATTGAAAAATCGGCGGCGGCAAACCCTACCGTCATCAATTTTGCCGAGAGTGCGGGAAAGCTGCTCGGCGGCACAATCGGCGTATTCGATGTGACGGTCCAAACAGCAGAACACGGGTTGCCGGGCACCGTGAGCGGCCTCGGAGGAATTGCTGGCACGGCGGCAGGTCGCGCGGCAGGCATTGGGCTTGCCACTGGGCTAGCGGGCATACTCACGGGCATTGAAGCTGGAGCAGTAACGGGAACCGTCATTGGGACTCTTGGCGGACCGTTCGGCGCTGCCGCACTCGGGGTGATTGGAGGCGTTGTTGGTGGGCTTGTCGGTTCGCCGATCGGCAAGGCGATTGGCGGGGGGTTCGCCCTGCAAGCGCAAGCTGAGGTGCAATTTGATCTGGCGCTTTCCCAAGCACTCGGGATCACTGCCGCACCTGCCCCGACGGGGATCGCAGCTGCGCCCACGGCTGTAATGGGCATTGCGTCAGCTGGTATTGGCGTTGTGTCAGCGGGAATCGGAATCGGCATTACCGCTGTTGAAACAACGGCGGCGGCGATAGCCGGCACGCCAATTGCCGCTTCGCCGGAGACCGCCGCAACCATGATTGCGGACGCGGCGAACGCTGTGTCTCCAATGAACGCCGCGGTACAGGAGGGTATAGCAACGGTTGAAGGCATCGTGTCTGGCGGGATAAACGGCCTGACCGGCCTTATCGGCGCGGGCGCAGCGGCGGTAGCCGGCACACCTATTGCCTCTTCGCCGGAGACCGCCGCAACCATGATTGCAGACCAAACAGGCCATGTCGGGACTCCGATGGGGATTCTGGGCGATCCAAACTCTATTGATACATTTGACGCCTCAGGAGGCACCGCGCCGGCTCCGGCGCCTGACACTTCGGGTCTTTCCGGTCTTGCAGCTTCCCCGGATACTGCCGCAACATCTCCGGCTGCCTCACCGGAGAGTGCTGCGGCAGCGCAGCAAGACGCCAACTCCGCAGGGGCACCGGCTTCCGCAGCTCCTGGCGGTCTGGGGGCCTCCCCAGAGAGTGCCGCGGCTGCGCAGGCAGATGCAGGTGCTGCATCCGCGTCGGCCGCCCCGGATTCGGGTTCGGCGCCGGCCGCCCCGGATTCGGGTTCGGCGCCGGCCGCCCCGGATTCGGCGCCGGCCTCCGCAGATCCTTCTGGTCTGGGAGCTTCTCCAGAGAGCGCCGCAGCAGCACAGGCAGACGCCGCGGCCGCAGCGAACGCAGGGAACGCGGCAGAGGCAGCCGCGGCGGCGGACGCCGCAGCAAACGCAGCAAATGATGGCGGCAACGGTGGCGCGCCTGCCCCTGACGGCGGCAACGGCGGCGCGCCTGCCCCAGATGGCGGTGGCGGCCAAGGCCCTACCGGTGACGGCGGACAGGGCCCTGGTGGCGACGGCGGCAGCAACGGTGGCGACGGCGGCAGCAACGGCGGAAACCCCGTCATAATTGATCTGACAGGGAATGGCCTCAAAATAAATCCACTGACTTCGTCGAATGCGTATTTCGACATGGCCGGCGATGGGTTTCAGCATCACACGGCCTGGGCCGGTGCCGGCAACGGCGTCCTGGTATTCGACCCGAACAACACCGGCGTGATTAGCCAGCGGAATCAAGTCGACTTCACGGCGTGGGATCCAACCGCCACAGGTGATTTGCAAGCGCTACTCGACGTTTTCGATACCAATCACGACGGCAAGTTGGATGCTGGAGATGCGGCTTTCTCCGAATTCAAGGTCATGGTCACGAATGCGGACGGCTCGACGACACTCAAGACCTTGGCGCAGCTCGGCATCCAAAGCATCGATCTCACCCCTAGCGGTGGTGGCGGTCAAACTCGAAGTGACGGGTCCGCCATCAATCGGACCGCTCACTACACCAAGACCGACGGCACACAGGGGCTGGTCGGCGATGCGACCTTCGCCTTCGATTCGAATGACGTTTGGGTGCAACGCACGACGACCGTCAACGCCGATGGATCAACCACAACCGATATCGTGGCGACCAATCCCGATCATAGCCGAGCCTACGAGACGCTGACCACAGTCACTGCCGACGGCAATCACACGTCGACGAAGTTCGACGACAAGGGTGGTGGAATATTCGACCGGACGCAGACGGATGACACCGTTCTGAACGCCGATGGCAGCAGGACGGAAACCGTCGCCGATTTGAATGCTGACGGGTCCTTGAAGGACAAGACGGTCACCACGACCAGCGCCGACAAGAAAACCGTGACGATCAGCCTCGACCTCAACGGCGACGGCAAGTTCGATCAAGTCCAGACGGTCGTCAACAATGCGGATGGATCGAGCACGACCACGAGATCGGATATCCACGTCGACGGATCTTTGAAGGACAAGACAGCCACCACTATCAGCGTGGACGGGTTGTCGAGAACAATCCAGACCGATCGGACGGGCTCGGGCACTTTCGATCAAACGAGAACCGACATAACTGTAATCAATACCGATGGCAGCCGTACGCAGACGGTGACGGATCTCAATCAGGACAGCTCGCGCAGGGACAGAACTGTCACAACGACGAGCGCCGACAGCCGCACGAAGACCGTCCAAATTGATTCAACCGGCAATGGTGTGTTCGACCACAGCCGGATGAGCCAGATCGTCATCAATGCCGATGGCGGCAATACGGTGACGAGGACCGAGCTGAATGCGGACGGATCGCTGAGGGACAAGACGGTCACCACGACGACCGGCAACGGGCTGTCCACGACAACGCAGTCGGATCCGGATGGAATCGGCGTGTTCACCGACACGCGAACCGACGTGATCGTCATGAATGCCGATGGGAGCAAGACGGAGATGCTATCGGATGCGAGCGCCAATGGCACGCTCCTCGACAAGACCGTCACAACCACGAGCGCAGACAGGAGTTCCCAGACTGTTCAGAGTGATCTGAATGGAGACGGCGCTCTGGATCAAACTGCGACGGTCTCAACCGCGAATGGCAGTTCAGTAGCCACCGTCAGTGACCTGAGCCCAGACGGCTCTCTGAAGGACAAGACCGTAACGACGACGAGCACCAATGGTTTGTCGAAGACGACTCAGAGCGACACGACCGGAGCCGGCAGCTTCGATCAGACCCAAACCGATGTCATCGTGGTCAACGCCGATGGCAGCCGCACCGAGACGGTGACGGACCTGAATGCCAATGGCTCGTTGAGGGATAAGAGCGTCACGACCGTCAGCGCCAATGCGCTTTCAAAGACCATTAAGTTCGACACAACGGGGGCGGGCAGCTTCGACCAGAGTCAAACCGACCTCATCGTCTTGAATGCCGATGGCAGCCGCACCGAAACGGTGACGGATCTGAACGCTAATGGCTCGCTGAGAGATAAGACCATCAAATCGATCAGCGCAGACAAGCTGACCCAGTCCGTGCAGTCCGACTTCAACGGTGACGGGCATGTCGATCAAACGGTCACGACGGTAACTGCCGCATCGGGATCCACGGTCGAGACAGTCAGCGATCTCAATTCGGATGGGTCGCTGAGGGATAAGACCGTCGCGACGACGAGCGCCAATGGCTTGTCGACGACCATCCAGCGCGATACGACCGGCGTCGGCAGCTTCGACCAAACCCAGGCCGATGTCGTCACCCTCAATGCCGATGGCAGCCGCACCAAGACTGTGACGGACTCGACCGGCAATGGCTCGCTGAGGGACAAGACTGTCACGACGACGATCGCCAATGGACTGTCGACGACGACGCAGCGCGACACGACCGGTGCCGGCAGTTTCAACCAGACCCGGACCGACGTCACAGTGATCAACGCCGACGGCAGCCGCACCGAGACGGTCACGGACCTGAGCGCCAATGGTTCGTTGGAGGACAAGACGGTCGTCACGACGAGCGCCAATGGGCTCTCGACGACGAGCCAGCGCGACACGACCGGCGCCGGCAGCTTCGACCAGAGCCACACCGACGTCACGGTGATCAACACCGATGGCAGCCGCACCGAGACGCTTACGGACTTGAATGCGAACGGCTCCCTGAGGGACAAGAGCATCATCACGACGAGCGCCGATCGGAAGACCCAGTCGATTCAATCCGACCTGACTGGGGCTGGCAAAGTGGACCGGAGCACGTCAATAATTGTCGCCGCCAATGGCAGCACGGTCACAACCGTTGCCGACTACAATGCCGACAGTATCGGATCACTGCGGGACAAGATCGTCACGACGACGAGCGCCAATGGCTTGTCGACGACGATTCAGCGCGACACGACCGGCGCGGGGACATTCGACCAAACCGAGACAGATGTCGTCGTGCTCCATGCCGATGGGAGTCGCACGGAGACTGTGACGGATCTGAATGCCAACGGTTCGCTCAGAGACAAGAGCGTCACGACTGTCAGCGCCAATGGCTTGTCGACGACCGTTCAGCGCGACTCGGTCGGTGCCGGCAGCTTCGACCTCACTCGAACTGATGTCACAGTCCTCAATACCGATGGGAGCCGCAAGGAGACGGTGACGGATCTGAACGCCGATGGGTCGTGGAGGGACCAATTCATCACGACGACGAGTTCCGATAAGAAGACCGTGACGATACAATCCGATCTCAGGGGGAACGGGAATGTCGATCGCCAAGAAAAAATCGTAACCAATGCCGACGGCAGCACGACGACGACCATCGAAGACTTCAATGATGATGTCGACGGCACGATGAAGGACATCAGCTTTACGACGACGAGTGCGAATGGTCTGTCGACGACCATCCAACGCAACTCCGGGGGAGGCGGTTATGATTTCAACCGGACGGATTCCATCGCCGTTAACGCGGATGGCAGCCGCACCGAGACGGTAACGGTTACGAATTCCGACGGCTCACTAAGGAACAAGAGCGTCACGACGACCAGCGCCAACGGTCTGTCGGTGACGGTGCAACGCGATACGAGCGGCGCCGGCAGCTTCAACGAGACCCAGACCGATGTCACGGTGCTGAACGCGGATGGCAGCCGCACCCAGACCGTGACCGATCTGAACGCCAATAGCTCGCTGAGAGACAAGAGCGTCACGACGACCAGCGCCAATGGCCTGTCGGTGACGACACAGTCGGACCCTGCCGGCACCGGCAGCTTTACACGCACCAGGTCCGACGTGGTCGTGGTCAACGCCGATAGCAGCACGACCGAAACGATATCGGACACGAGCGGCAACGGCACGCTTCTCGACAAAATGGTCACGACGACCAGCGCCAATCACCAAACCCAGTCGATTCAAAGTGATGTGAACGGTGATGGAACGGTTGATCAAACTCACAGCACCGGCCTCGATGCGAACGGCAACACCGTCACGACGATCAGTGACCTGAATGCCAACGGATCATTGAAGGACAAGGAGGTCATCACGAGGAGCGGCAATGGCCTGTCGACAACGACACAGCGAGACACGACGGGCGCCGGCACCTTCACGCAGAGCCAGACCGATATCACGGTGGTCAACGCCGACAGCAGCCGCACCGAGACTGTGACCGATCTGAACGCCGACGGTTCGCTCAGGGATAAGCTTGTCGCGATCGTCAGCGCGAATGGTCTGTCGAAGACGACCCAGCGCGACACCGCCGGCGCCGGCAGCTTCAATGAAACCCAGACTGACGTCGTGGTCCTCAATGCCGATGGCAGCCGCACCGAGACGGTGACGGATCTGAATGCCAACGGATCATTGAAGGATAAGTCGACCACGACGACCAGCGCCGACGGGACGTCCGTCTCTGTTCAAAGCGATGTGAACGGGGATGGCAATATCGATCAAACCCGCAACACGGGGATTGATGTCACCGGCCGCACTCTGACAACGATAACCGACCTGAATGCCAATGGCTCGTTGAAGGACAATGAGGTCATTGCTATCAGTGGCGATGGCCTGTCGAGGAAGATCCAGCGCGATACAGCTGGCGCTGGCAGCTTCACCCAGAGCCAGACCGATATCACTATGATCACCAACGACAGCAGCCGCGTGGAGACTGTGACGGATTTCGATGCCAACGGCTCCCAGACAGCCGAGAAGGTGACGACCATCAGCGCCAACGGCTTGTCGCGGACTATTGGGAACATCATCAATGGCGTCGGCGCGCACCAGGAGACCCAGACCGACGTCACGGTGCTGAACGCCGATGGCAGCCGCACCCAGACCGTGACCGATCTGAATGGCAGCGGCGCGCTCCAGGATAAGTTCGTACTGACGACGAGCGCCAACGGGCTTTCCAAGAACCGTCAATGGGACACCACCGGCGTCGGAAGTTTCACTCAGACAGAGACGGATGTGACTGCCCTCAACGGCAACGGCAGCACCACCGAAACAACGACGGCGCTCGCGAGCAGCACGACGATGTCAACGGTGGTGACGAATGAGAGCGCCGACAGGCTCACCAGGTCATGGCAAATGACCGCGGGGACGATTAGTCAGAGCGGTTCCGACGTCACGGTCGTCAATGCCGATGGCAGCAGCAGCGAAACCGTGACGGATCTCAATGCCGACAGCTCGCTGAAGGACAGAGCCGTGATAACCAGGAGCGCCGACAAGCGCACCGTGTCGGTCACCCGCGATGCGAATGGCGACGGCATCATCGATCAGACCGAGGTCACTGCTACGGCGATCGACGGTAGCTCGGTCTCGACTACAACCGACTTTGCGTCAAACGGCTCGACAACCGATCAGACGACCGTGACCACAAGCGCTGACGGTCTCACACGAACAACCCAATGGGATCTGAGCGGCGCCCTCTACAGGACGCGCGTCGATGTGCTCGTCGCGGACGCCGACGGCAGCTCGACGCATACGATCACCGACACGGCGAGTGCCGGGACGCTGGTCCAGAAGATGATCGTCACCGAGAGCGGCGATGGTCGCACGAAGACGGTGCAAAGGGATTCCCTCGGCTCTGGACATTTCGACCACACCGATGTGACCACCATCGCGCTCGACGGCACCAAGACCGAGACCGTGCAGGATATGAATCTCGACGGCACGCTCACGGATAAGATCGTCACGAGCACGAGTGCAAACGGACTCCTGAAGACCGTTCAAGCCGCGAATGGCAACGGAATCGTCAATCACATAGAGACGACGCAGACAAATATCGACGGCAGCACCACTGCAAATGCGATCGACTACAACGCAAACGGCACGATCCACGACCGGAGCGTCACCACGGTCAGCGCGGATGGCCGCTTGGAAACCATGCAGGAGGACACTCAAAACTCGGGCGTGTTCGATCACAAGGAGGTCACCGTCACTCGGATCGATGGCAGCCAAGTGACGACAGCAAGCGACTTCAATGCCGACGGATCGCTCAAGAGCCAGATCGTCGAGACCGTTAGCGCCAACGGGCTGTCGGTACAGGTGCAGTCGGTTGTCGCAGGAGCGAACACCGGCGTCACCGTGAGCAGATCGAATGCAACAGTCACGATTGGGGCTGGCGCGACCGCGAACATCACCGGTGACGGCGACTTCATTACAATCGGCGCGGGTGCGACGGTCACGGTTTCCGGCATCGGAGATTCGGTCTACATCGGGCCTAGCCAGACGGGTGTCACCGTTCACTTGTCCAACGGCACCTTCACCACCGGAACGAATGTCTCCGCGACTCTATTTGGTTGCAACGACAGCATCACCCTTGGGTCTGGATCCTCCGTCAACCACATCGATCCCGTCATCTTGAATCTCAAGGGAGGACCCGTGCAGACGGTGGGAGTGCAGAATTCGCCTGCCTCCTTCGACATGCTCAACAACGGAACGAAGGTGCAGACGGGCTGGGGGACGGCGGGCGAGGGCTATCTCGTCTATGATCCCAAGAACGTCAACAACGTCACCCAGGAAGCGGACTTGGTCAGCGGCTTCCCTGAATTGAACAAGCTCGATTCCAACCATGACGGTGTGCTCGATGCGAGCGACAGCGCCTGGAAGGATCTCAAGGTCTGGGTCGATCAGACCGGTGATGCCAATTTCCAGAGCGGGCAATTGGTCTCGCTCTCCCAGCTTGGCATCTCTTCGATCGACCTCAACGCCAAGCAGGTGAACCAGGACAGCAACGGCAACACGATCATGGCCGACGGCTCGTTCCATTTCGCCAACGGCTCGACCGGCGACATTGCGAGCGTCAATCTCGCCTTCGATCCGAACACGGCGAATGGCGCGGGCGAGAGCCCGACAGCGAACCAGTCCGCATCCTCAACCGGCGCCTCGCAGAGTCAGCTCGTCCCAGGCAAGTCCGGCGTCAATGCCGCGGGCCAGCTGAGCTGGGAGCAGATCTACGACGCGATGAGCGGCGTCTTGAAGGAGACCGACCAGTATCGGTACAACGCCACTGGGAAATTGACCCAGATCGACAAGTTCGACAGTGGCGGTGCCCAGACCGAGGCGGATGTCTACGATCCGGCCTTGAGTCATCAGATCGGCAGTTACATCTATGGCGCCAATGGCCAGGTGACCGAGGTGAACGACTTCCTCGGCAACCATGATTGGTTGGCGACCGGCGGCGGCAGCTATCTGGACAAACATAGCGGGGCCACCGCGGCGACGAGGCCGGTGCTGCACACCGCCTGATGAACGACATGACGCAGGCTCGGCCGGCGACACCGGCTGAGCCTGATACCGGACTGATCGGGCTCGCCATCGTGGCGGGCCACTATCACATCGCCGTCGATCCGTTCCAAATCCGCCACGAACTTGGGCTCGGTGAACGCCCTACCGACGCCGAGGATCTCATTCGTGCCGCCCATCTGGTCGGGCTTAAGGCGCGCCGGCTTTCGCGCGTGTCCCCGGCGCGGCTCGCCAAAGTCCCCTTGCCGGCCCTGATCGGTGCCAAGGACGGTTCCTTCGCGGTCGTCGCAGTCGGCCGCGAGCAAGGCCTGTTGCGTCTGGTGGATCCGGTTCAGCGCACGATACGCGAGATGCCGGCAGCCGATATCGTCAGCTGGTCGGCCGGCGAGGTGGTCTTGCTCACGCGCCGCCTCGGAGGCACGGGGGTAGACCCCAATATTTTCAGCTTCACCTGGTTTCTGCCCTCGATCTGGCGCTACCGCAAGGCGCTCGCCGATGTCCTCGTCGCCTCCTTCTTCGTGCAGTTGTTCGGCCTTATCACGCCGCTCTTCTTCCAGCTCGTGGTCGACAAGGTCCTCGCCCATAAGGGCCATTCGACCCTCGTCGTGCTGGCTATCGGCCTCGTGGTGCTGGGGCTGTTCGAAGGGATCTTGCAATATCTGCGCACCTATATGCTGTCCCACACGACGAACCGCATCGATGTCGAGCTCGGGCGGCGGCTCTTCCGCCATCTATTCCGGCTGCCGCTTTCCTATTTCGAGACGAGGGCTGCGGGCCAGACGGTGGCACGCGTGCGCGAGCTCGAGACGATCCGCAATTTTCTCACCGGACAGGGGCTCACCTCCTGCCTCGACCTCGTCTTCACGCTCGTCTTCATCGCGGTGCTGTTCCTCTATTCCGTACAGCTGACACTCGTGGTCCTGGCGTCGATCCCGGTCTATGCGCTGATCGCGACGCTGATCCGTCCATCGCTGCGCGTGCGGATCAAGGAAAAGTTCAACCGCGGTGCGCAGAGCCAGCAGCTCCTGGTCGAGTCGATCATCGGCGTGCAGACGCTGAAGGCCGCAAGTGTCGAGCCGTTGATGCAGCTCCAATGGGAGGACCGGCTCGCGGCCTATGTGCGCACCTCTTTCGATGCCACGATGCTCGGCACGCTCGGTCAGAACCTGATCCGCTGCGTCAGCAAGATCGTCACCGCCCTGATCATCTATCTCGGGGCCGAGGCGGTCATCGGGGCGCAGATGACGGTTGGCGAATTGATCGCCTTCAACATGATCGCCGGGCAGGTGGTGCAGCCGATCCTGCGCCTGTCGCAGCTCTGGCAGGACTTTCAGCAGGTGCAGATCTCGGTGGAGAGGCTCGGCGACATCCTCAATGCGCCGATGGAGCAAGTGCCGCGCCAGCTGCAATCGCTGCCGCCGATCAAGGGTGCGATCGAATTGCGCAATATCACCTTCCGCTACAAGGCGGGGGCGCCGGATGTCCTCAGAGATCTGTCCTTGTCGATCAAGCCCGGCGAGGTGGTCGGCATCGTCGGCCCCTCGGGCTCCGGAAAATCGACCATCACCAAGCTCATCCAGCGGCTCTATATGCCGGAGGATGGCCAGGTCCTGTTCGACGGCATCGATATCGCCCAGCTCGATCCGAGCTGGCTGCGGCGGCAGATCGGTGTGGTGCTCCCGGAAAACCTGCTGCTCAACCGCTCGATCCACGACAATATCGCACTCTCCGATCCCGCAATGCCCCGTAGTCGCGTCATGGCGGTCGCCGAGCTCGCCGGCGCGCATGAGTTCATCGCTACGCTGCCGCAAGGCTACGACTCGATGATCGAGGAGCGGGGCGCCAATCTTTCGGGCGGCCAGAGGCAGCGGATCGCGATTGCGCGCGCGCTCGCCACCAATCCGCGCATCCTGATCCTCGACGAGGCGACGAGCGCGCTCGACTATGAGAGCGAGCGCATCATCCAGGACAATATGAAGCAGATCGTGCACGGCCGGACCGTGATCGTGATCGCGCATCGCCTGGCTGCCGTGCGTCCCTGCGACCGGATCATCGCGGTCCAGCGCGGCCGGATCGTCGAGGAGGGAAGCCACGCCGAGTTGCTGCAGCGCCCGGACGGCCTCTACGCGCATCTATGGGCCTTGCAGACCGATCAGGCGCGCCCTTGATGGCGAGCCTTGGCCAGAGCTTCCGGGCGGATCGCGATCGGGAGTTCCTACCCGCCGCCCTCGAGATCCTCGAGACGCCGCCCTCTCCGGCGAGGCGCGCGCTGCTGCTCACGCTCTGCGCCTTCGCCGTCATGGCGCTCGCTTGGTCGTTCCTCGGCTCGATCGACATCCATGCGGTGGCCCAGGGCAAGATCGAGCCGCAGGGCCGCGTCAAGGTCATCGAGCCCTTGGAAGCGGGCAAGATCCACAAACTCCATGTCGAGAACGGGTCGCATGTGGCGAGCGGAGATCCGCTTGTCGAGCTCGACCCCCTCGATGCCCGCGCCGACGAGGCGGCGGCTGCGCAAGCCGTGGCGGCCGGCCTCGCCGAGTTCGCGCGGCGAAAGGCGGCGCTCAAGGCCGCCGATGTCGAGGATGCGAAAGTCGTTGCCTATCCTGCGATCCAATGGGACGAGCTGGTGCCTAGCGTACTGCGCAATCGGGAGGAGGCGGCGCTCAAAGCCGACCTCACCCAGCTCGCCAATGCGCTCGTGAACCTCGACATGCAGGTCGCCGAGCGAACTGCAACCCGCGACCGCCTGAAGGCGAGCACCGCCGTAGATACAAGGCTTGTCGCGACTTCGCAGGAGCGTGTCGGCATGCGTGAGGAGCTGATCAGGCGCAATGCCGGGTCCAAGGCGAATCTCATCGACGCGCTTCAGGACCTCGAAAGAGCGCAGGCGACGCTGACGACCGATCAAGGTCAGCTGATCGAGGCCGAGGCGACGATCACGACGCTCCAAAGCCAGAAGGCCAAGGCGATCGGCGATTTCGTGGCCGACAACACGAACAAACTAAACGAGGCCGCCAACAAGACGGAGGTCGACACGCAAACCCTCGCCAAAGCGCGGGCGCGCGCCGCCCGCACGCTTCTCGTCTCGCCTGTTGATGGTGTCGTGCAAAAGCTCGCCGTCACCACGGTCGGTCAGGTGGTCACGACGGGACAGGCCTTGATGACCATCGTCCCCGGCAACGGCTCCCTGCAAATCGAAGCCTTCGTCGCCAACACCGATATCGGCTTCGTGAAGCTCGGCCAGGAGACCGTGGTCAAGATCGATTCCTTTCCGTTCACGCGATACGGCACCATCAAGGGCAGGGTCGTCGGCATCGCCACCGATGCGGTCGACGAAGCCGAAGCGCGCATGATGCAGGCCAACGCGACGAGCCTCGCCAACAGCGCCAATTCCACGGCCTCGAGCGGCAATGCCGGCCAGGCCTTCGTGTTCCCGGTCATCATCGCCATCGATCAGCGCAGCTTCCAGATCGGCGACCAGGGCGTGCCGCTTTCGGCCGGGATGAGCGTCACGGTCGAGCTCAAGACAGACAGTCAACGCATCATCGACTACCTGCTGACGCCGCTGGCGCGCGTCGTCTCATCCGCCCTGCATGAGCGGTGAGACGGCGCCGCCCCGAAAGATGCGAGGAGAGCCAACGATGCCACTCATGCCGACGCGTCGGGATCTCGTTCAAGCCGCGGCCTTGGGAATTGCCGCGGCACCGATCAGCGCAGGGCAAGTCCGCGCGATGACCTCGGACGGCGCGGCGCTGCTGGCGCGCCGTCTCCTTCTTCGCGACCCGGATCGCTCCTCGGTACGCCTCAGCCCCGACGGTCGGAGCATCGCCTGGCGCGAGCCACGCGACGGAGTATTGAATCTCGTAGTCGCGCCGATCGAGGAGCTTGCGAGGTCTCGCCAGATCACGCATTTCAAGGACCGCCCAGTCTCCGGCTATTTCGTCTGGGCGTCGAACAACAAGTATATCGTCTTCTTCGATACCGCCGGCGATCAGAACTATCGCGCCTACAGCGTCGATCTCGATACCGGTGTCGAAAAGCCGCTGACTCCTGCTGGAGGTGTTCGCGCCTACCTGCAGCAGCGATCGGCGCGCTTTCCGAGCGAGATGCTCTTCGGCATCGACGCGCGCGACCGCAAGCTCTACGACATCGTGCGGATCAACATCGCCACCGGAGAGAGCCAGCCGATTTTCCAGAACCCGGGCTTTAGGCCGATCTACACGGCGGCAGACTTCACGGTGCGTTTCGGCCGGCGTGGTCTTCTCGGCGGCGCTGAGGAGATACAAAGATGGGAGCCGGATGGAACGTGGAGCAGCTTCGTAAAGATTCCCGCTGATGACGTGCTTACGACAAGGATCGACGGGTTCAGCGCGGACCGCAGATCCGTCTTCCTCATCGACTCGCGAGGGCGCAATACCGCGGCGCTCTCGGAGATCGATATTGCGACGGGCGAGAGCCGCGTGCTGGCCGAAGACCCCGAGGCTGATATCTTCTTGGCGGCCTATGATCCCATCACGAACCGGCCTTATGCTGCCATGTCGATTGCCGCCCGCGAGCGCTGGCACCTGATCGATCCTGCCTACGCCTTCGACCTCGAGCACCTGCGTGCCGCCCAAGAGGGCGGCGTGCTCTCCATCCACAGCCAGAGCAGCGAACGCGGACGCATCGTTGCCTACTATGATCGCAGCGACGCAGCGGGGGAATTCCGCCTCTACGACCGGAACGAACAATCCCTTAAGCCGCTTTTCAAGGCACGTACCGATCTCGACGGACTGGCACTGCGCCCGATGCAGCCAGTGGTCGTTCCGGCAAGCGACGGCGTGCCATTGCCCGGCTATCTGACCCTTCCGGCCGATGGCGCGAAGAACGTCCCCTTGGTGTTCATAGTCCATGGTGGTCCCTATGATCGGGTCTTTTGGGGATATTCGGGCAGGCACCAATGGCTCGCCAGCCGTGGCTATGGCGTGCTTATCCTCAACTTCCGGGGCTCAACCGGCTTTGGAAAGCACTTCATCAACATCGCCGATAGGGAGTGGGGCGGCCGCATGCAGGACGACCTGACCGATGCCGCGGCCTGGGCCGTCGCCCAAGGCTATGCCGATCCCAAACGCATCGGCATTTACGGCGAGAGTTACGGCGGCTACGCGGCCTTGACCGCGGCAACGAAGACGCCGGAGACCTTCGCCTGCGCCGTCGATCTGTTTGGTCCATCGAACTTGGTGACGATGATGCGCAACTTCCCGCCTTATGTGTCGCGTTCCGATTGGAAGCGTCGTCTGGCGGACCCCGATACCGAGCAAGGCCGCCAATGGCTGACCGAGCGCTCGCCGCTGTTCCAGACCGACCGAATTGTGCGTCCGATGCTTATCGGCCATGGGCTGCAGGACACACAGGTCACGCCGAACGAGAGCGAACAGGTCGTTCAAGCCATGCAGAAGCGACATATCCCCGTTACCTACGTCACCTTCCCGGACGGCCACGGCCTCCTCCGCCAAGAAAATCGCGTCGCCTTCAATGCCGTGATGGAAGCCTTCCTTGCACAGCATCTTGGCGGTTACGCGGAGCCGATTGGGAATGCCTTTTCCGGTTCGACGATCAAGTTCGAGACTGGGCGGGATCTGATCCGCGGCATCGGATGACCAACACTATCTCGGTGACGCTGGGAGCACTAGCTATGCTGACGCCAAGACTAGCACAATGAAATATGATGGATTATTCAACTTTGCGGAGCGATTTTGGGATTTATTCCAAATACTTGGCGGCATTTTGCTATCATGTCCCGGCGAGGCGGTCCCCATAGTAGGCAGCTCGCTCAGCGATGGACTGGATCCGCTGGGGAAGCCGAGGGAAGGCAATCCATCTCTGGGTCTGCCGTATTCGAGCCGACCACTAACGACACGCGAGTCAATGGGGCCCTCGGCTCCGTGCTAGGCACGGGCGCAAAGGACATGTAGAATTCGCGCTGCGGTGTCCCTTCGCACTGTTGCTGCGATGCAGCAAAAGACGAATCGAGAAAAGGTCACCTTTGCTGTAAATCACCTGTTTTTAACAGCGCATCGCAGTGCACCATCGTCGTGTGCTGCGGACAGCATCAGGCGCTCGTCGGGCCGGCCGGCCATCACCCTAGCACTCAGCGGTGCGGCGCTCGCAGCCGCAGCGCCGGCAAGCTCACCGGCGCCGATGGACGCGCCGCTCCCTGATCGAGGGCGACTTCGTCCTTGAGCCAGCGGATCAGCGCCACGATCTTCGGGTCGAAGCGCCGTTCGGTGGCGAAGAGGAGGTAATAAGCCTGCTGGCGCCGCAGCTCCTGGCGCGAGGCGATGACGAGCGATCCGTCCGCGAGCTCGCGCGCGATCAGGAAGCGCGGCAGAAGCGCAAAACCCATTCCCGACACCGCCGCCTCGATCACCATGAAGAAATGCTCGAAACCCGGCCCGCGCGGCTCGACCGAGGCATCGGCGCCGACCGCCTTGAGCCATTCATCCCAGGCCGCCATCCTCGTGGTATGGCGCAGCAGCTGGCGCGGATCGATGGTTCCGGGCCCGAGCTCGCCGCCATGGCGGGCCAGCAGCTCCGGCGCGCAAACGGCGACCAGCTCCTCGTCCATCAACCGCATCGAGGCCGTCTGCGACCAGTTGCCGAGCCCGTAGCGGATGGCGACATCGATCGACTCGACGGCGAAATCGATGCGGTTCTCGCTGGTCGTGAGGTCGACTTGCATCTCGGGATGGCGGGCCTGGAAGCGCGGCAGGCGCGGAATGAGATAGCGCGCCGCGAAAGTCGGCAGCGAATTGATGGCGAGCTGGCCGCCGCGCTGCTGCTCGCGCACCCGCCCGATGACCACCGCCACCCGGTCGAAGGAATGGTTGATCTCCGAATAGAGCAGATGGCCGATTTCGGTCAGGAAGAGTTTTGGCCGCGAGCGGCGCAGCAAGGGGCAGCCGAGATCGGCCTCGAGCGCCTGCACGGCCCTGCTGATCGCCCCTTGCGTCACGCCGAGCTCCTCGGCCGCCTTGGTCATGCTGGCATGGCGCGCCGTGGCCTCGAAGCTGCGCAAGCCGGAAAGAGAGGGCAGGTGACGCAAGACCGGACCCTTGGGCGATGATGAGCTGAGCTCATAATTGTGGAACAAAAGTCGTTTTGTGCCAAGTCGGGGCGCGACTAACCTCGCAAGAGGTCATTCGGGTCGGAGCTGTCATGAAACGCCAGGTCACCGGAATTGCGATTGCGCTCGGGCTGTTGTGGGGAGGAGGCGCCGAGGCCTTGACGCGGGGCGGCAGCTTCAGCTTCGGGGCCTTCACGGACGTCATCTTCTTCGATCCGGTCTATCAGCAGCAGACCGTCGATATCTGGTTCAGCCTCAATATCTACGACACGCTGCTGCAGCCGACCGCGGACGGCAAGAGCCTGCAGCCCGGCCTGGCATCGGCTTACGAGCTGTCGCCCGACGGGCTCACCATGACCTTGACCTTGCGCCCCGGCATCAAATTCTCGGACGGCTCGCCGATCCTGGCGAACGACGTCAAGTTCACGCTCGACCGCGGCCATACCAAGGAAGAGGGCGGGAATTATTATTTCCTGCTGGCGGCCGTCGACAGCGTCGATGCGGTCGGCGACGACAAGGTGGTGATCCATTTCAAGCGGCCGGATCCGACCTTCCCGCAGATCTTGGCGAGCTTCTACACCGCGGTCGTGCCGGAAAAGCAGATGAAGGCCGCGCCCGGCGCCACTTTCCGCGAGAAGGCGCGCGCCTTCTCCGAGCATCCGATCGGTTCAGGACCCTTCATCCTGTCGAGCTGGACGCATGGCAGCGGCTTCGTGCTCAACCGCAACCCCTATTATTGGAAGCAGGGGGAGGACGGAAGTGCCTTGCCCTATCTCGACCAGGTCAAGGTCGAGATCATTCCGGACGATGCGACCCGCATCCTCAAGCTCAAGGCGGGCGAGATCAACGGTGTCGAGTTCGTGCCGTTCTCGCGTGCCGTCGAGTTGAAATCCGATCCGAAGATCAATATGACGCTCTTCCCGGCAGCGAAGATCGTCTACCTCGCCCTGAACATCCGCCCGGTCTTGAAGGACGGCACCAAGAACCCGCTCGCCGATAAGCGGGTGCGCCAGGCCCTCAATTACGCGGTCGAGAAGAAGGCCATCGCCCAGATCGTCACTTACGGCATGGGCGTCCCGCAAGTGACCTTGCCTCCGGCATCGACGCCGCTCGCCATGACCGATAAGGGCGAGCCCTATCCCTATGATCCCGCGAAGGCGAAGGCGCTCTTGAAGGAGGCGGGTTTCGAGAACGGCCTCGACCTGTCGATCTACGCGCTTGCCGGCAATGCCGACGACACCGCCGAGCTCGCCGCGATCCAGCAGATGTGGGCGCAGCTCGGCGTCCGCCTGAAGATCCTGCTGGTCGATTCGGCGACGCGCGTCGCCAAATACCGGGCCGATGATTTCCAGATGCGGACCGCCGCCTTCACCAATGACTACAACGATCCGAGCCAGATCGTCTCCTATATGGCGTATTTCCCGGCCTATGAATCCAATCGCAGCGGCTTCAACGATGCCGAGCTGAACGCGCTGTTCGAGAAGAGCCAGGTCGAGACCGATCCCGCGAAGCGCGGGGCGCTCTATCGCCGCATCCAGGAGATCTATATCGACGCGGCGCCGATGGTGTTCCTGCTCGACACGCCCTATCCGGTGGCGCTCGACAAGAAGACGCAAGGCTTCGTGCAGCTGCCGCTCGGGAACTATCTGTTCTCCGGCGTCCATATGGAACCGTAGCGGCAAGCACCGTCCACAATGCTGTCAGCTTCCTATGTGGGGCGTCGCCTCGCGCAGATCGTTCCCACCCTGATATTGGCCGTGGTGCTGGTCTTCCTCCTGGCGCATCTGTTGCCGGGCGACCCTGCCATCGCGCTCCTCGGGGAGCGTGCCACCAGCGAGGCGGTCGAGCGCACCCGGCAGGCCATGGGGGTCGATCGGCCGCTCCTCGAGCAATTCGGGCTCTATGTGCAAAACCTGCTGATCGGCGATCTCGGCCGCTCGATGATCCTGCGCGTGCCGGTCGCCGAGCTGATCTCGCAGCGTCTGCCGGTCACCGTGATGCTCACCATCATGTCGGCGCTGCTCGCCGCCTGCATCGCGGTGCCATTCGCGCTCCTCGCCGCCTTGCATCGCGGCAGCGCGCTCGACACGCTCATTCGCGGCGCCTTTCAGCTCGGCGTCTCTATGCCGGTCTTCTATATCGGGCTCGTCCTGCTGATCGTCCTGGCCGCGGGCCTCGGCTGGTTTCCGGTCGGCGGCTTCGGCGACACCATCCCCGACCATGTCTACCACCTCGCTCTGCCCGCCCTGACCTTGGCGATGAGCCTCTCGGCCATCCTGATGCGCAATCTGCGCGCCTCGCTGGTCGAGGTGCTGGACGCCGAATATGTGACCTTCGCCACCGCCAAGGGGCTCACCCGCAAGCTGGTCGTCATGCGCCATGTGCTGCGCAACGCCGCCATCTCGACCGTGACCTTGTTCGGCCTGCATATCGGCACGCTGATCGGCGGGGCGGTCATCACCGAGACGGTGTTCGCCATTCCGGGCCTCGGGCGCCTGATGGTCGACAGCATCTTCAGCCGCGACTACCAGGTCGTGCAGGGGCTGACGCTGGTGATCGCCGTCCTGGTCTCGCTGGTCTTCCTCATGGTCGACATCGTGCTCGCCATGCTCGATCCCAGGCATTCTGCATGAGCGATGCCGTCGAAAGGACCATGGCGAAGCCCGCCGTGGCGTCCGGCCCCGCCCGCAAGCGTGAGCGCACGCGCCTCATCGCGCCCGTGCTCGGTGCGCTGCTGCTCCTGCTCTTCCTCGCCTGCGCGCTGTTTCCGGGGCGCATCGCTCCTTATGATCCGAACCATCTCGACTATCTGGCGCTGCTCAAGCCGCCGAGCCTCGCCCATCCCTTCGGCACCGACAATCTCGGCCGCGACATGCTCTCGCGCGTGATCTTCGCGGCCTCGATCGACCTGCAGATCGCCATTTTCTGCACTGTCCTGCCCCTGCTGTTCGGCACAATGATCGGGGCGCTCATCGGCTATCGCGGCGGCCTCCTCGACGCGCTGTTCGGGCGGCTCGTCGATCTCAGCGTCACCGTGCCCTTCCTGATCCTGGTGATCGCCATCGTGGCGGTGCTCGGGCCCGGCCTCTTCAACCTCTATGTCGCGGTAAGCCTGGTCGGCTGGGTGCCTTATGCGCGGCTCACGCGCTCCGAGATGATGGTCCAGTCGAAGCGCGACTACGCGGCGGCGGCGCGCGCCATGGGCTTTGGCACCTGGCGCATCGTCTTCCGCCATCTCCTGCCGAATGCCATCACGCCGACCATCGTCTATTGGATGACCGATCTGTCGCTCGCCGTGCTGCTCGGATCGAGCCTCGGCTATCTCGGCCTCGGGGCCCAGCCGCCAACCGCCGAATGGGGCGTGCTGATCGCCGACGGCAAGAACTTCATGACGACAGCCTGGTGGATGTCGATTTTCCCGGGCGCCGCCATCGTCATGGCGGGCCTGTCCTTCAGCCTGCTCGGCGACACGCTCGCCGATTGGTTGCGGCCGAAATGACGCCTCCGCTGCTTGGCATCCGCGATCTCAGCGTCAGCTTCGCGACGAGCGCCGGTCCGTTGACGGTGGTCGACGGCATCGACCTCGATATCGGGGTTGGCGAAGTGGTCGGCCTCGTGGGTGAATCGGGATCGGGAAAGAGCGTGACCTTGCGGGCGATCCTGCGCCTGCTCGGACGAACCGCGCATATCGGCGGCAGCATCGCCTGGCAGGGCGTCGATCTGGCGCAACTGCCCGAGCCGGAGTTGCGCCGGGTGCGCGGGCGCGAGATCGCCATGATCTTCCAGGAGCCGATGGCGGCGCTCAACCCGGTGCTGCCGATCGGCGTGCAGATCGAGGAGAGCCTCGAGACCCATCTCGGTTTGCGGGGGCGTGCCGCGCGCGCCCGCGCCGCCGAGCTCCTCACCATGGTCGGCATCGCAGACGCCAAGCTCAGGCTCGCCGCTTATCCGCATGAATTCTCGGGCGGCATGCGCCAGCGCGTCATGATCGCCATCGCGCTCGCGGCCGGCCCGAAGCTGCTCTTGGCCGACGAGCCGACCACGGCTCTCGACGTCACCATCCAGGACCAGATCCTCAAGCTCCTCTTGCGCCTGCGGCGCGAGCTCGAGATGAGCATCGTGCTCGTCACTCATGATCTTGCGGTCGTGGCGCAGAGCTGCGACCGGGTCGCGGTCCTCTATGCCGGACGCGTCATGGAGGTCGGCCCGGTCGACGAAGTCCTGCGGCGGCCGGCTCATGCCTATACGCTCGGTCTCATCGGGGCCGTGCCTTCGAGCCACAAGCCGCGCGAGCCCTTGACCAACATCCCGGGCAGCCCGCCTTCGCTCGCGGCGCTGCCGCAAGGCTGCCGCTTCGCGCCGCGCTGCAGCTTCGTCGAGCCTGCT
This sequence comes from Rhizobiales bacterium GAS188, assembly GCA_900104855.1. NCBI lineage: Bacteria > Pseudomonadati > Pseudomonadota > Alphaproteobacteria > Hyphomicrobiales > Rhizobiales bacterium GAS188. The sequence continues at coordinate 396,642 of FNSS01000001.1, read as the reverse complement.
TGCCTTATGGGTCGGCTCGAGCCACGGGCGCTGACGCCGGCCCACCTCTCTTCCTGCCTGCGCAGCGAGGCGGTGCTGGCGCGTTCGAAGGCCGACATCGGTGAGCCCGCATGACCGATGCGCTCATCGAGATCCGCGGCTTGACCAAGCATTTCGTCCGAGAGCGCGGCCTGATCGCGGCCCTCACCGGCCGCAAGCCGCCGATCGTGCATGCCCTCAACGGCGTCGACCTCGCGGTGCGGCGCGGCGAGACCTTGGCGATCGTCGGTGAATCGGGTTGCGGCAAGTCGACCTTGGCGCGCTGCCTCATCCGTTTGCAGGAGCCCGATGCCGGCGAGATCCTGTTTGCCGGCAGCGACGCCAGGGCGCTGAGCGGCGAGGGGCGGCGTGATTTCAATCGCCGCGTCCAGATGGTCTTCCAGGATCCCTATGGCTCGCTCAATCCGCGCATGACCATCGGCGCGCAGCTTTCCGAGCCGATCCGCGTGCATGGCTTGCGTTCGGGCAGCGACATCGCCGAACGGGTGCGGCAACTGTTGGTCATGGTCGGCCTGCCGGCCGATGCCGCCGCCCGTTATCCGCACGCCTTCAGCGGCGGCCAGCGCCAGCGCATCGGCATTGCGCGGGCCCTGGCGCTCGAGCCGCAATGCCTGATCGCCGACGAGATCGTCTCGGCGCTCGACGTCTCAGTGCAGGCGCAGATCATCAACCTGCTGGTTGCGCTGCAGAGGCGGCTCGAGCTCACCATCATCTTCGTCTCGCATGATCTGCGCCTGGTGCGCTACATCGCCCATCGAGTCGCCGTCATGTATCTCGGCCGCATCGTCGAGGCGGGACCGACCGAGGAGGTGTTCGGCGATCCGCGCCACCCTTACACGGCAGCCCTGATGGCGGCGGCTCCGAGCCTCGACTTCACTCGTCGCGTGGTGACGGAGGCGGTCGCCGGCGAGCTTCCGAGCCCGCTCTCGATTCCCGCCGGCTGCCCCTTCCATCCGCGCTGCCCGCGCGCCGTCGAGCGCTGCCGGCGCGAGGCGCCGGCCGATTGGCTCGCCGGCGAGCACCGCGCCGCCTGTCACCTTGCCGGAGAATGAGTTGCCCGATGTCCAAGCTTCGCGTCTTCATCACCTCGCCGCTCGAGCCCAAGCATGTCGAGCGCATCCGTGCCGTCGATCCGTCGCGGCTCGATATCCTCTATGAGCCCGATCTCCTGCCGCGCACGCGCTATGTCGGAGACCATGTGGGGCTTGCCTCCTTCGTCCGCAGCGCCGATCAGGAGCGACGCTGGCGCGAGGCGCTCGCCGCCGCCGAGATCTTCTGGGACCTGCCGCGCAAGCGCGAGGATGTCGCCCTGGCGCAGCGCCTCAGATGGGTCCAGACCACCAGCACCGGCGTTGGACAGAGCATCAAGGCGCTCGGCCTGCAGGCGAGCGAGGTGCTGGTGACCACGGCGCGCGGCGTGCATGCGGGCCCGCTCGCCGAGTTCGTGTTCATGGCGCTCCTCGCCCATTGGCGGCAACTGCCGCATCTCCAGGTCGAGCAGCGCCGCCATGGCTGGGTGCGCTACTGCGGCGACGAGGTCGCGGGGCGGCGCATCGCCATCATCGGCGCCGGCGATCTGGCGCGTGGCATCGCCCAGCGCGCCCGTGCCTTCGAGATGAGCACGGTCGCCATCGCTCGCCATGCCGAAAAAGGGCGCGCCCACAATACGCTCTTCGATGAGGTCCGGCCGCGCGGCGACCTGCATGCCGTCCTCGCCGAAGCAGACGCCATGGTGGTGACCGTGCCGCATACGCCCGAGACCGAGCGCATGATCGATGACGCGGCCTTCGCAGCGATGAAACCCGGCAGCGCCTTCGTCAATATCGCGCGCGGCCAGGTGATCGACGAAGACGCTCTAATCCGGCACTTGCGCAATGGCCATATCGGCTATGCGGCGCTCGATGTGGCGACGATCGAGCCACTGCCCTCGGACAGCCCCTTATGGGACATGCCGAACGTGCTGATCAGCCCCCATTCGGCCAGCACGGTGCGGGCGGAGAACGCCAAGATCACCGAGATCTTCTGCTGGAATCTGCGCTGCTGGCTCGACGGCCATTTGGAGCGCATGCGCAACGTCCTCGACAAGGCGCTCATGTACTGAGCGACGGAAAGGCCCTTCATGACGAAGCACATTGTGTTCATCACTTCGCCGCTCGAGCCGGAATATGTCGAGCGCATGCGCAAGGTGGCGCCGGCCCGGCTCGAGATCATCTACGAGCCCGATCTCTATCCCCCGACCCGCTATGCCTGCGACCATAAGGGAGGCCCTTTCACCCGCAACGCGGCGCAGACCGGCCGCTGGCAAGCGGCACTCGCCCGCGCCGATATCCTCTGGGACTGCCCGCAGCCTCCGGCCGATGGCCCGGGCGACATCGTCCATGCCAAGCGCCTCAAATGGGTGCAGACCACGAGCAGCGGCGTCGGCCAGCTGATCAAGAAGCTCGGCCTCGACAAGACCGATGTGATCGTCACAACGGCGCGCGGCGTCCATTCCGGACCGCTCGCCGAATGGGTGGTCATGGCGCTGCTGATGCATTTCCGCAAAGCGCGCTTCCTCGAGGCCGAGCAGCGCGCCCATCGCTGGCTGCGCTATTGCGACGAGGAAGTGGCGGGACGCACCTTGCTGACCATCGGGGCCGGCGATCTGGCGCGCGGCGTCGCGGTTCTCGGCCGCGCGCTCGGCATGCGCATCATCGCAGTGGCGCGCTCGCCCGACAAGGACAGGCCGCACGCGCATGTATTCGACGAGATTCACGGCGTGTCGCAACTGCGCCGCTTGTTGCCGCAGGCGGATGCGATCATCATGACGGTGCCCGACACGGACGAGACCATCAACATGCTCGACACGGCGGCGATCGCGGCGATGCGTCCGGGCTGCGCCTTCGTCAATATCGGCCGCGGCAACACCATCGACGAATTGGCGATGATCGATGCACTCAAGACCGGCCATATCGGCTTCGCGGCGCTCGATGTCGCGACGATCGAGCCCTTGCCGGGGAACAGCCCGCTCTGGGACATGCCGAATGTGCTCATCTGCCCGCATTCCGCGAGTACGGTCACGACCGAGAATGCCAAGATCACCGAGCTGTTCTGCGAGAATCTCGCGCATTATCTCGACGGTCGCATCGACCGCCTGCGCAACGTTCTCGACAAGGTGCTGCTGTATTGACAGGAACCACCCCGCCATGAGCTTGCTCGGATTGGCGCCATTGGGGGGCGTCGCGATATCGCCCGAAAGACCGGGTAGCTTGTCGCGATCCTGAAACCGGAGGCACCGATATGAGCTGGCTCCCCTCGAGCGATCCGATCCTCGGCGACAAGCGCAGTTGCGATGCGCTCGAGCTCGTCATCGTGCCGCGAGCCCGCGACATCGGCGGCTTCGAGGTGCACCGCGCCTTGCCGCACGGGAAGAGGCAGATGGTCGGGCCCTTCATCTTCTTCGATCAGATGGGGCCGGTGCAGTTCATGGCCGGGCACGGCATGGATGTGCGGCCCCATCCGCATATCGGCCTCGCCACGGTCACCTATCTGTTCGACGGGCGCATCATGCATCGCGACAGCGAGGGCAATGCGCTCGTGATCGAGCCCGGCCAGATGAACCTGATGACGGCGGGGCGCGGCATCGCGCATTCGGAGCGCACGCCGGCGGGACCTCGCGCGACAGGGCAGGGGATGTTCGGCATCCAGAGCTGGATCGCCCTGCCGCAGGCCAAGGAAGAGGTCGACCCTTCCTTCCAGCATTTCGATGCCGGCAGGCTGCCGGTCGTCGAGGATGGCGGCGTATGGGCAAGGGTGATCGCCGGGTCGGCCTTCGGCAAGGCATCGCCGGTCGGCATGCTGTCGGATTGGTTCTATGTCGAGGTCGTGCTCGAGGCCGGCAGCGAGGCACCGCTCGATGCCGACCATGAGGAACGCGCCATCTACGTGGTCGAGGGGGAGGTGGAGATCGCCGGCGACAGTTTCGAAGGGCCGCGCCTTCTCGTCTTCCGCCCTGGCGACCGCATCACCGTCAAGGCGAAGCGTCGCGCCCGCCTGATGTTCCTCGGCGGCACCGCCTTGGAAGGGCCTCGCTACATCTGGTGGAATTTCGTCTCCTCGCGCAAGGAACGCATCGACGAGGCCAAGGAAGATTGGAAGACCGGCCGCTTCCAGCGCGTGCCGGGCGAAACCGAGTTCATCCCGCTTCCGGAATCGTGACGGCGTTCGCCTTCTTCCCTGCACGCGAGTCCTTTGCAGAATTAGGGGTCATCCCGTGCGCGCTGCAGCAGACACGGGACCCATGAGCAGAAGGTCAGTGATGGGTCCTGGATCTGCGGCGCATCATTTCACGCTGCGCCGCGTCCGGGATGACCGAGCGTCATATGTTGTGAGCAGGGAAGCGCTCCCGACGCGGCGGCAGAGAAGATTCTTTCCCGTAATGACCGCAGAAGGCAAGTGCTTGTCTCAAAACCTCGTTCGTTCAAACGAACATTCTATTTGACAAAAAGGACATCGACACCCATCTTCACAGCATCGGCGCAGATAATTTTTCGCCGATCTTGAAGCTTGCTGGACATGTTCGAAGCTGGGTGATCTGGAGACATACCTCATGACATCTTGCGAACTCGCCATATCAAGCTGTTATTGCCCGGATCTTTTTGGAATCTCCTGTCGCTGCGCCTCGGCCTCGCGGTTTGCATGTCGCTGAAGCGCGCCTGAATTTCGTTACCTCCCAACGATGAAGGGCGCTGGCCTTGGCCGGCGACAGGAGAGCCGCGTCGAAGCGGCACCGGCCCCAAACTTGACCCCATCGATCTCGAACCCAATCCGGAGCTTTCCGATGAATCGCAGGGAATTCGTGTTCACCACGACCGCAATGCTCGCCGCCAATCCGTGGAGTGGTGCGGTGCATGCTGAGGAGATCAAGGAAATCCGCATCGGCTATCAAAAGAGCGGCGTGCTGCCTTTGGCGAAGCAACAAGGCCGCTTGGAAACGCGCTTCAAGCCGCTCGGCCTTGCGGTGAAATGGATCGAGTTCCCGTTCGGTCCGCCGCTGCTCGAAGCGCTGAATGTCGGCAGCATCGATTACGGCACGACCGGGGATGCGCCGCCGATCTTCGCCCAGGCCGCCAAGGCCAATCTCCTCTATGTGGCGGCTCTGCCGGCCTCAGGCCTGACCGAGGCCATATTGGTGCCTGAAGATTCGCCGATCCGCAGCCTCGCCGATCTCAAGGGCAAGCGCATCGGCGTCGCCAAGGCATCGAGCGCCCACAACACCACCGTCGCCGCCCTGGAGAAGGCCGGCCTGTCCTATGCGGATGTGACGCCAGCCTTTCTGCCACCTGCGGATGCCGCAGCGGCCTTCGCGCGCGGCGCCATCGATGCCTGGACCATTTGGGATCCCTATTACGCGATCGCCCAACGCGGCAAGGTGCGCGTGCTCGCCGAGGCCGCCGAGGTGCATCGCTCGAATTCCTTCTTCCTCGCCAATCGCGAATTCACCGTGAAGCATCCGGAGCTTGTCGGTACCCTCAACGATGAATTGGCCAAGGCCTCGATCTGGGCCGAGACGCATCATGCCGAGGTCGCCGCCTTCTCAGTGAAGCGACGGGCGTCGATGCCGAGAGCGAGCGCAAATCGGTCGATCGCACCGCCTTCCGCCTCAGTCCCGTGACCGACGAGATCGTTGCCGTGCAGCAGCAGGTGGCGGATCGCTTCTACAAGCTCGGCCTGATCCCGAAGCCGGTCGTGGTGCGCGACATCGTCTGGAAATGGACGCCGAGCGCCTGAATCCAATTGTGCATCCGATGCGGAGCGTGATCATGAGCGATAGCCGAAAGCCACTCGACATCTACTGGTTCATCCCGGTCAGCGGCGACGGTTCCTATCTCGGCACCGAGACAGGCCACCGACCGGCCGATTTCCGCTATCTCAAGGAGATCGCGCAGGCGGCCGACCGGCTGGGCTATGGCGGCGTCCTGATCCCGACCGGCCGCGGCTGCGATGATCCCTTCATCACCGCGGCGGCGCTCGCGCCCTTGACCGAGCGGCTGCGCTTCCTGGTGGCGCTGCGGCCGGGCGTCGCCTCGCCGACCTTCGCGGCGCGCCAGGCGGCCGCGCTCGACCGCATCAGCAATGGCCGTTTCGTCGTCAATGTGGTCACGGGCGGCAATTCGGGCGAGCTCGCGGGCGACGGCCTCTTCCTGTCGCATGACGAGCGCTACGCGCAGACGAGCGAATTCCTCGACGTCTATCGTCGTCTCCTCCTGGGCGAGACCGTCGACCACGAAGGCTTGCATGTGAAGGTGAAGGGCGCCCGTCTCGACTTTCCCCCCGTTCAGAAGCCAGCCCCGCCGATCTGGTTCGGCGGCTCCTCGCCGGCGGCCCAGGAGGTCGCGGCCGAGCATGTCGATGTCTATCTCACCTGGGGCGAGCCGCTCGAGCAGGTGGCCGAGAAGCTCGACGCGGTGCGCCGCGGCGCGCGGGCGCCAGGTGCAGTTCGGGCTGCGCATCCATCTCATCGTGCGCGACACCGAGGCGGAAGCCTGGGAAGCGGCCGACAAGCTCATCAGCAACCTCTCGGACGAGGCGATCACGGCGGCGCAGAGCAAATTCGCCAATGAATCGGATTCGATCGGCCAGAAGCGGATGAGCGCGCTGCATGGGGGCGGGCGGCGCGACCAGCTCGAGATCGCGCCCAATCTCTGGGCCGGCGTCGGCCTGGTGCGCGGCGGCGCCGGGACGGCTCTGGTCGGCGATCCGAGGACGGTGGCGAGCCGGCTGCGCGATTATCAGTCGCTCGGCATCGAGACCATCATCGCCTCCGGCTACCCGCATCTCGAAGAGGCCTATAAGGTCGCCGAGCTGCTCTTCCCCGAGCTTGGCATCGGCGAGGATCGGCAGAAGGGCGCGCATCGCACGGCGCCAGGCGAGTTCGGCGCGAGCGGCACGGGCGCCCGCATCGCCGTCGCGGCCTGACGGACAGCGCCATGACCGTCAGCGCCACCATTCCGCGCATCGCCGCGTCGCGACCCGCACGCTTCGATCTCAAGCGCTTCGGCCGCTTCACGGCGGCGGCATCCGGCTGGATCGTCCCGCTTTCCCTTCTCGGCATCTGGCAGGCGGCCTCGGCGGCAGGGCTTCTCGCCGCCAATGTGCTGCCGGCGCCCGCCGATGTTACGGCCGCTGCCGTCAAGCTCGGGCGTTCGGGCGAGCTCGCCGAGAATCTGCGCGTCAGCTTCCTGCGCGCCTTTTCGGGCTTCGTGGTCGGCGGCGGCATCGGCTTTGCGCTCGCCATCGCCAACGGCCTCTCGGCAACGAGCGAGAAGCTCCTCGACAGCACTTTGCAGATGCTGCGCAACATCCCGCATCTCGCGCTGATCCCGCTCGTCATCCTCTGGTTCGGCATCGACGAGGAGGCAAAGCTCTTCCTCGTCTCGCTCGGCGTGTTCTTCCCGATCTATCTCAACACGCTGCACGGCATCCGTTCCGTCGACCCGCAACTGATCGAGATGGGCAAGAGCTACGGCATGAGCCATGGCCAGCTCTTCCGGCGCGTGGTCCTGCCGGGGGCGCTGCCCTCGATCTTCGTCGGGCTGCGCTACGCGCTCGGCATCATGTGGCTGACCTTGATCGTCGCCGAGACGATCGCTGCCAATTCCGGCATCGGCTACATGGCCATGCAGGCGCGCGAATTCATGCAGACCGATATCGTCGTCCTAGCGATCCTGCTCTACGCGGTGCTCGGCAAGCTCGCCGACACGGTCGCGCGCGTGCTCGAGCGGTTCTGCCTCGCCTGGCATCCGGCCTTCCAGGCTCAGTGAGGATCGCATGACTAGCCTTGTGCTTGCAGGAGCGCCGGCCGCAACCGCTGAACGGACGGCGCGCGGCCTCGCCATCACGGCGCGTGGCCTTACCAAGAGTTTTGGCAACAACAAGGTCATATGTGGGCTCGACCTGCATGTGCCTTCAGGCCAGTTCCTGGCGATCGTCGGGCGCAGCGGTTGCGGCAAGAGCACCTTCCTGCGGCTGCTCGCGGGCCTGGAGCAGCCGAGCGGCGGCGATTTCTGGTTCGACGATGGCGAGCCAGGCGCAGCCCCGCGCGACAGCGTGCGCGTCATGTTCCAGGAGCATCGTCTTCTGCCCTGGGCACGGGTGCTGGGCAATGTCGAGGTTGGGCTCGGCGCCGACCGCTCCCCGCCGCGCGCCGCGGACCGCGCCGTGGAAGCCTTGCGAGCCGTCGATCTCGAGGCGCGGGCGCGCGCCTGGCCGTCGGTGCTGTCGGGCGGGCAGAAGCAGCGCGTCGCCCTGGCGCGTGCGCTCGTCAGCCGGCCGCGCTTCCTCGCACTCGACGAACCGCTCGGCGCGCTCGACGCGCTCACACGCATCGGCATGCAACGATTGATCGAGCGCGTCTGGCTCGAGCAGAAATTCACCGCCATCCTCGTCACTCACGACGTCACCGAGGCGCTGATGCTCGCCGACCGCATCGTGCTGATCGAGAACGGCGCGATCGCGCTCGACACAGCCATCGACCTGCCGCGCCCGCGGCGGCGCGGCTCGGTCGAGCTCGCTCTGCTCGAGGAACGAATCTTGCGTCGCCTGCTGCGCGAAGACATCGCGCGTGCCGAATACGTCATCTGAGCCGGAAGGCAGATCAATATGGGAATCGCGATCCGAGATCTCAGCCTCGCGCAGGCGCAGCCGCTGCAAGAGCTCTTCCGCTCCGCCATGCGCGGTCTCGCGGGCGCCGTCAGCATCATCACGGTCGGGACCGATGAGGACCGCACCGGCCTGACCGCGACTTCGGTGTCTTCTCTCTCGGTCGAGCCCCCTTCACTCATCGTCAGCGTCAACCGCAACTCCTCATCCTGGTCGGCGCTCAAGCGTGATGGCAGCTTCGCGGTCAATATCCTGCAGGCGCGCCACGCCGCGATCGCGGAACGCTTCTCCGGCCGCGGCGGCCTCAAGGGCGCGGCGCGCTATGACGGAGCGAGCTGGATCACGCTTGCGACCGGCGCTCCCATCCTCGAGGATGCGCTCGCCGCCTTCGACTGTGAGGTCGAGGAGATGATCGAGCGCCACTCGCACGCGATCGTCATCGGCAAGGTGGTCGCGGTGCGGCTCGCCGAAGAGGCCGAGCCGCTGATCTACTGGCGCGGCGGCTACCTTCCCATTAGCCCCACTTGAGGCGGGACACGCTCTTTCTTCCCTCTCCCGCCCTTTCGCGGGAGAGGGTGCCGAGACGCAGTCGAGGCGGGTGAGGGGCGCAAGGTCTTCACTTCAAGATCTGGCGCTTCACCGCCGTCCCTCATCCGCCCTCACTTCGCAAAGTTCGTCCTCTTGCACCTTCTCCCGCCCAAGAGCGGGAGAAGGTGGGGCGCCGCCCGTTGACGCGCCATATCGCCTGGGCTACCGTGCAATCGGTTGCATGACGGGTGATCGGCGGGAAGCCGCGGCGCTTTTCGACAAGGTCAGGCACCACAACGATGGAGCAGAACGCGGCGCCGTTTCGCCTGGAGCGGCGATAGCCGCGTCACTGGAGCGGGAGGCTCGCATGCCCTATCCGACACGGCGTGGTTTCGCCGCGGGCATCGCCGCGGCAACGGCCCTGCCGATGCCTTATGTGCGTGCGGCGGCCGATTTCATGGAGCCCGCCCAGATCCGCATGGGCTATGCGCCCTACATCTCGGCCGGCCCCTATTTCATCGCCGAGGCCAAGGGCTATTTCAAGAAGCTCAATCTGGAGATCATCGCCTCGAGCCATGTCGATGGCAGCATGTCCATGCCGATGCTGGCCGCCGGTGAGCTCGACATCACCGGCGCCACGATCAGCGCTGGCCTCTTCAACCTCATGAACAAGGGAGCGCCGCTACGCCTGTTCATGGAGCGTGGCCGTGAATCGCCCGGCATGGGATCGAACGCCATCCTGGTCGGCAATGCGCTATGGGAGAAGGGCTTCCGCAACCTTGCGGGCTACCGCTTCGCCAGGGCTGAGAAGATCGCCATCTCGTCGCGCGGCAGCGTGGCGCAATATCTGCACACGATGGGACTCGAGCGCGCCGGCCTCACCGTCGACGACGTCCACTGGCAGTGGAACATGTCGCCTCAAGTGAGCATCCCGCTGCTGAAGGAGAACCGGGTCGGCATCCTCAACATCCCGCTGCCGGGCGCTTATGCGGCGCAAAATGCCGGCGTCGGCAAGGTGGCGACCTGGAGCGACGAGATCGCGCCCGATTTCGTGCTGGCCTGCTCGGTCGCCACGCAGAAATTCCTGACCGAGAAGCACTCTTCCGCGGTGCGCTTCTGCATGGCCATCATGCAGGCCAATAAGGAGTATATGGAAGCCGCCAGAAGCGGCAAGCGCGAGATCCTGGAGATCATCGCCAAGGGCACGGGCCTCACCGCCGAGGTCATCGACAGCACGCGCCCGCGCTGGACCTTCATGCAGGAGGACGGGCAGCCCAACCTGAAATCCATCTACGCGCAGCAGCTCTTCTGGCACAATCGCACCGAGCTGCTGCCCAATCTGGTGGCAGAGGACAAGCTCTTCGACGACAAGGCGATCGTCGAGGCCCGCAAGCGGCTCCTCGACAAGAACCCCTTCATTTGACCTGGCCGTCGCCAGCCTCGCGAGAACTTGCCTCGCAAGAACTTCCCTCGACTGCTGAACTCCCCCTGACCGCCGAGCTTCCCGTGACCGCAACCACCTCCAATGTCTTCGACAAGATCACCATCGAGAAACTGTCGCATCGCTGGTTGAGCCGCACCCAGCCGCCTACCATCGCCTTGACCGATGTCTCCTTCGAGTTTCCGGCCGGCAAGGTGACGGCCATCGTCGGCCCGTCGGGTTGCGGAAAATCGACGCTGCTGCTGATCCTGCGGGGCCTGCTGCAGCCGAGCGAGGGCAAGATCAAGTTCTTCTATGGCAACCCCGGAGCGAAAGAGCCCTGGCAGCGACAGGCGGGTCCGCCGCCGCGCATGGCGACCGTGTGGCAGTCCTTCAATCTTTTGCCCTGGCGCAATGTCATCGACAATGTCTCCTTCGGCCTCGAGCTCGCCTCGGTCGACAAGGCGGAGCGCCACGCCAAGGCGCGGGAGGCGATTCGCGCCGTCGATCTCGCGGGCTTCGAGAATCACTATCCGGCCCAGCTCTCGGGCGGCATGCGCCAGCGCGTAGGTCTCGCGCGCGGGCTCGTCATGGCGCCGGAGATCTTGTTCCTCGACGAGCCCTTCGGCGCGCTCGACGCGCAGACACGCCTCTATCTGCAAGAGCAGCTCGCGAGCGTGGTGGAGAAGACCGGCAAGACCGCCATCCTCGTCACCCATTCGATCGAGGAGGCGATCTATCTCGGCGACCGGGTGCTGGTCATGACGGCGCGGCCCGGCAAGGTCGCGGCGAGCCTCGACATCGACCTGCCGCGGCCGCGCGATTTCGAGATGCAGAAATCCCCGCGCTTCGGGGAGCTGTTCGCCGAGATCTATGGCCTGCTGCGCGACGAAGTCCGCAAGTCGATGCTGAGCTGAGAGGGCGGACTGATGGCCAATATCGAACGCGTTGCCGCAATCGCCGGCGAGGACGAGGCGCCCCGCCCCCGCATCGAAGATGAGCGGTTGCGCGACACCAGCTGGTATTACGGGCCGGTGGCGATGGCGCTCTTCATCCTGTTCTGGGAAGTCGGCGTCGCTCTGTCCGACATCCCCGAGCTCTATCTGCCACGCCCCTCCGTCATCATCGTCACCCTCTACCGCTTGTTCGTCCAGAAGAACCTGGCCTACGACCTGATGCTGACCCTCTACCGCATCTTCGGCGGCTTCATCTTGGCGGCAGCGATCGGCATTCCGCTCGGCATCCTGATGGGCATGTCGAAGCGCATCTATGTGGTCGCCGACTTCTTCGTGGCGGCGATCTATCCGATCCCCAAGATCTCGCTCGTGCCGCTGCTCGTCATCTGGCTCGGCAGCGGCGACATCTTCCAGATCGTGCTGAGCGCGCTCGCCTGCGTGTTCCCGATCCTCGTCAACACCGTGATCGGCGTGCGCCAATGTGATCCGGGGCTGATCCTGGCCGCACGCGATCTCGGCGCGACGCCTGGCCAGATCCAGCGCCTCGTGGTGCTGCCGGCCGCGGTCCCGGCAATCTTCGGCGGGCTGAGGCTGGCGCTCGGCATCGGCATCATCATGGTGGTCGCGGCCGAGATGCAGACGGCGCGCTACGGGCTCGGCGCCCGCCTGCAGCTCGCGGGCCAGGTGCTCGAGACCGGCGAGGTCTTCGCCGTGCTGCTGCTGCTCGCCGTCATCGGCCTCTTGTTCACCAAGGCGCAGCAATATCTCGACGCCCTGGTGAATCGCTGGCGCACTCAATGATCATTTCGAAGCTGGAGACGAACATCGTGAAGAAGACCCTGGTGAAATGCGGCTGGCTGATTTCGCTCGACCCGAAGATCGGCGAGCTCAAGGAGGCCGAGCTGCTCATCGAGGGCGACCGCATCGCTGCCGCCGGCATCAGGCTCGATGCCGCCCATGACGAGCTCATCGACGCGAGCGAGATGATCGTCATGCCGGGCCTTATCGACGCGCATATCCATGTCTGGCAATGCGGGCTGCGCGGCATCGGCTCGGAATGGCTCGGCCCCGATTATCACGCCAATATCCACGCCAATCTCGCGACGAAATATCAGCCGCAGGACAATTATCTCGGCAATCTCGTCGGCTCCCTGAACCAGATCGATGGCGGCGTGACCACGGTCCTCGATTTCTGCCACAACCTCAAATCGCTGGAGCAGGCCGAGCGGGCGATCGACGCGCTCGAGGAGACGGGCATTCGCGCCGTCTTCGCCCATGGCACCGCGAAGCCGCCGACGGCTCCGGGCGGCGTGCCCTTCACGCATGTGCCGCATCCGCGCGACCGGGTCGAGGCGCTGCGCAAGGGGCGGTTGGCCTCCGATGATCGCCTGGTCACCATGGCGATGGCGGTGCTCGGCCCCCATTACGGCACGCTCGAAGTGGCTGAGCAGGATCTGCGCCTGGCGCGCGAATTCGGCCTGCTCTCGACTTCGCACGCGACACGACGCTATGCCGATTGCGTCGCGCCGCGCGGCTATGTGCGGCTCGCCGAGGCTGGATTGCTCGGGCCCGACCACAACATCGTCCACGCCAATTATTTCGACGATGCCGAGCTCGACGCGGTGCTCGGCGCCGGGGCGACCATCACCTCGACCGTGCTGGTCGAGCTGCACGGCCATGCCGCCGATCCCCTGACCGTGCGGGTGCGGGCGCGCGGCGTCATGCCCTCGATCGGCATCGACGTCGAGCCGATCGTCACCGGCGACATGTTCCGCGAGATGCAGGGCGCGCTGCTGCATGCCCGCTGGGCGACGGTGCGCGACAATGAGAGTGCCGGCAAGCCGCCGATGAAGACGATCGGGGTGCGCTCGCGTGAGGCCTTGGAATGGGCGACCATCGGCAATGCGCGGGTGATCGGGCTCGAGGATCGCATCGGCACGCTCACCCCCGGCAAGAAGGCCGATATCACCATGCTGCGCGCCAGCGATCTCAATCTCTTCCCGGTACATGACCCGATCTTCGCCGTGGTCGAGCAGGCCCATGCGGGCAATGTCGACACCGTCATCATCGACGGCGCCGTCAAGAAGCGGCACGGCAAGCTGCTCTTCTCCCAGGACACGCTGCGCCGGCGCCAGGTCGAGCTCGCCGAATCCGCGAGCCGCGTGATGCGCGAGGGCAATTTCGCGCTTCGAGCGGCCTGAGCGACAAAAGGGCGAGAGCAATGAAACGCACCCTGATCCGCTGTGGTTGGATCGTGACGATGGATGCCTCCATCGGCGATCGCCAGGACGCCGAGATCCTCATCGAGGATGACCGCATCCGCGCCATCGGCCGCGATCTCGGCGAGGCCGATGAGGTGATCGAGGCCGGCGACATGATCGCCATGCCGGGGCTCATCGACGCGCATCTGCACACCTGGCAGACCGGGCTTCGCGCCATCGGCTGCGAATGGGGCCATGGAGGCTATTTCCGCCATATCCATGGCGGCATGGCCACCTTGTACGGCCCTGAGGACAATTATATCGGGACGCTGGTCGGTGCCTTGACGCGCCTCTCAGGCGGGGTGACCACCTTGCTCGATTATTGCCACAACATCACCTCGAGCGAGCAGGCCGAGCGCTCGGTCGACGGCCTGGAGGAGAGCGGCATCCGCGCGGTCTATGCGCTCGGGGCCGGCAAGTTCCAGCCCGACCGCGAGGCGATCGAGCCCTTCGAGCGACGCCTGCATCCGCGCGAGCGGGTCGAGCGCCTGCGCCGGCGGCTCTCCGGCAGTGACCGGCTCGTCACGATGGCGCTTGCCGTGGGCGGCCCGCATTGGGCCGAGCTCGAGCCGACGCGCCGCAATATCCGCCTGGCGCGCGAGCTCGGCCTGCGCACCACCTCGCATGCCACCAAGCGGCCGGCCGACGCGGTCGCTCCCGACGGCTATCGGCGCTTGATCGAGGAGGGATTGCTCGGTCCCGACCACAACATCGTGCACGGCAATTTCCTCGGCGACGAGGAGCTGAAGCGGATCATCGGCGCCGGCGTCAGCGTCACCTCGACGGTCCAGACCGAATTGCGTGGCTATGCGAGCCCGCCGCTCGTCAGCCGGGTGCGGGCGCTCGGGGCGTTGCCTTCGCTCGGCGTCGACGTCGAGCCGCGCGTCAGCGGCGAGATGTTCCGCGAGATGCATGTGGCGCTGCTCTATGCGCTCAACGAGGCGCAGCGCGACAATGCGTTCGCCGACGGCGCCCCGTTCTCGGTCGCGCCGATCCGCTCGCGCGAGGCCTTGTCCTGGGCGACCATCGGTGGCGCGGAGGCGATCGGGCTCGGCCATGCGGTCGGCAGCCTCACGCCCGGCAAGAAGGCCGATATCGTGCTGCTGCGGGCGACCGACCTCAATGTGTTCCCGGTGCATGACCCGCTGCTGACCATCGTCGAGATGGCCAATGCCGGCAATGTCGACACGGTGCTGGTCGGAGGCACGGTGCGCAAGCGCGGCGGCAAGCTCACTGTCGGCGACGAGAAGCTCGCTTCGCTGCGCGCCGAGCTGTCGGATTCGGTCCTGCGCGTCATGCACAAGGCCGGCTACACGCAGCAGGCTTCGTGATGGTCTTTGCTACCCCGAGGGAAGGCGCAGGATCGTGAAGCGCACCCTGATCCGTTGCGGCGACCTCGTCTCGATGGATGACGGCATCGGCGATCTGCGCGACGCCGAGATGCTGATCGGCGAGGACCACATCCTGGCGATCGGCAAGAGGCTCGACGCCGCTCATGACGAGTTGATCGACGCGTCGACGATGATCGCCATGCCTGGCCTCGTCAATATGCACCTGCATACGTTCCAGACGGGGCTGCGGGCGTTCGGCTCCGAATGGACGCCCGCCGATAATTTCACGATCCTCTATGGCGACATCGCCACAAGGTTCACGCCGCAGGACAATTATCTCGGCACGCTGGCGGGCGCGCTCAATCAGCTCGATTGCGGCGTCACCACACTGTTCGACTACTGCCATAATCTGCGCTCGCTGGAGCAGGCCGAGGCCTCGGCCGAAGCGCTGGAACAAAGCGGCATCCGGGCCGTCTTCGGGCATGGCGACGGCATCAAGCCGCCCGGAACGCCGGGTGCTCCCGCCGCCGAGAAGCGCCTGCATCCACGCGATCGGGCGCAAGCTCTGCGCCAGGGCCGCTTCGCCAGCGATGACCGGCGCGTCACCATGGCGCTGGCGATCGCCGGCCCGCATTGGGCAGACTGGGAAACGAGCCTGCACAATGCCCGGCTCGGCAAGGAGCTCGGCCTCCTCGTCTCCTCTCATGTCACGAAGCCGCGCCAGCTTGCCGTGGTTCCCGACGGCTATGAGCGGCTCGCCGCCCTTGGCCTTTTGGGCGAGGACCATAATCTCGTCCATTGCAATTTCCTCGAGCGCGAGGAGATCGCAAGGCTCGTCGGCACCGGGGCCTCGATCACCACCACCAATCTCGCCGAGTTGCACGACCATGCTTCGGGGCCGGCCACCTTGCGCGTCGTGCAGGGCGGCGGCCTGCCTTCGCTCGGCGGCGATGTCGAAGCCATGACCACGGCCGACATGTTCCGCGAGATGCAGGCGGCCCTGCTGCATGCGCGCCATCAATCCTTGCGCGAAGCGAGCGCCACTGGAGCGGTGCCCACCGCCATCCCGATCCGCTCGCGGAGGCCTTGCGTTGGGCCACCATGGGCGGGGCGGCGGCGCTGCGCATGCAGGACAAGATCGGCTCGCTCACGCCCGGCAAGAAGGCCGATATCGTGTTCTTGCGGGCGCAGGATCTCAATCTCTGGCCGGTGCATGATCCCGTCTTCGCCATCGTCGAGCAGGCCCATGCCGGCAATGTCGACACCGTCATCGTCGACGGCATCACCCGCAAATCGGGCGGGCGGCTTCAGGTGGACGCGGCGTTCCTGTCGAGGCTGCGCACGGAGCTGCAGGCTTCGGCCTCGCGCCTCATCGGGGAATGGGAGGAGAGGCGGGCCAAGTGAAGGCGCGGGTCTTCACGGCCGCAGATAGGACAGCACCACCTCGACGATATGGGCTCCCCAGCTCGCGAGCTCGCTCTCGGTCGCGAGCTCGCGCCTGAAGATCGTCGACAAGGTCCAGCGATTCGAGAGGTAGAAAAAGCCGAGGGCCGCGATGCTGATATAGATCTTGACCGGGTCGGTATCTTGGCGGAACTGGCCGTTGGCGGCGCCGCGGCGCAAGAGATCGGCCATGCCGCTGATCAGCGGGGAGTGCAGGTCGAAGATCCTGGTCGAGCGCTTGAGATATTTCGCCCGATGCAGGTTCTCGGTCGCCAGCAGGCTCAGGAATTCCGGGTGGTCCAGGAAATACCTCCAGGTGAAGGTGATCAACTCGCGCATGCCTTCGATGGGATCGCGATCGAGGAGGTGCAGCTTGGTCTCCGCCGTGCGGATGCCGACATAGACGCCTTCGAGCACCGCGAAATAGAGCGCCTCCTTGTCCCCGAAATAATGATAGAGCATGCGCTTGTTGATATTGGCGCGCGTCGCGATGGTGTTGACGCGCGCTCCGCCGAAACCCTTCTCCATGAACTCCTTGACGGCGGCAGCGAGGATGGCGGCGCTGGTCCTCTGCGGATCGCGCGTCGGGCCGCTGCGCGGTGCGGGGCGACGCGGCGGCTTGGCGCTGGGATTGGCGCTGCTCTTGGCCACCGGCGCCTTCGCCTTACGCGTCGAGCGCGCCGCAACAGCGGCAGGCTTGGCCTTGGCCCGCTTGGGTCTTGCCGGCAGAGCGCGGTCGCCAGAATCGCTCATAGCGCCTTCCTGCCCGATACGGGTTTTCGCGGCCCGGACTTGCCTGCCAGTTCCGTCAGCCTGCGCAAGATTGCGCCGGCGGACTATAGCGGCAAGACCGCCTGCCGCCACCGCGATTCTCTGCACACGACCGTCTTCGGCCGCCAGCCTGTCGCAAAACCGCAGCAGCGCCTTGACAGGCCGGAGGGGCCGCACGTAGCGTGTAACCAAATGGTTATAACGAGCCGGACGCGATAGCAATCGCGCTTGTGTCTCGTCGACCGAGCCGCCTGATCCATGGCGGCCAGAGATGGGGAGGATGCAACATGCTCCATGTCGCACGTCGTCGCGCATGTGGTCAGCCAAATCCCGATCAGACTTGCGCTCCCGGCTAGAGGCTCGCGGCAGCGTCGTGGCCGACATCACAGCAGCCTCATCTGAGACTGGCCGCGTGGCTGAGCCCAAGCTCGCCATGCGCGATATCGCCAAGGCGTTCCACGGCATCGCGGCGCTGGAGGGCGTTTCCTTCGATTGCCGGGCCGGCGAGGTGCACGCCATTTGCGGAGAGAATGGCGCCGGCAAATCGACGCTCATGAAGATATTGGGCGGCATCTACCGGCCGGATTCCGGCACGATCCTGCTCGGCGGCAAGGAGACCGGCTTCCGCCATCCGGTGCTGGCGCGCCGGGCCGGCATCAGCATCATCCATCAGGAGCTGAGCTTGCTGCCCTATCGGAGCGTGGCCGAGAACATCTTCCTCGGCGAGGAGCGCGCCCGCTTCGGCTTCCTCGACCGGCGGGCCATGCGCGCCGATGCGGCCGAGATCCTGGCAAGGCTCGGCTCGAGGATCGATCCGGCGGCGCAAGCCGGGCAATTGTCGATCTCCGACCAGCAGATCGTGGAGATCGCCAAGGCGCTCGCCGTCGATGCGCAGATCCTGGTGCTCGACGAGCCGACCGCCGCTCTCGACGATGTCGAGGCGACCCGGCTTCTCGATCTCGTCAGGCGCCTGCGGGCCGAAGGGGTGGCGCTGATCTACATCTCGCATCGGATGAAGGAGGTGTTCGACATCGCCGACCGCATCACCGTGCTCAAAGACGGCAGCAAGGTGGTGACAGTCGAGCGCTCCGCCGTCACGGTGGCGCAAGTGGTGCGCATGATGGTCGGGCGCGAATTGTCCGATTTCTTTCCGCCGCGCCCGAGCGCTCCGCCCGGCGAGGCGGTGCTCACTGTCAGCGGGGCCGGCAATGCGGTCGTCAGCGATATCGACCTCGTGCTGCGCCGCGGCGAGATCGTGGGCGTCGCCGGGCTTGAAGGCTCCGGCAAATCGGCCCTGGCGCGCGGCATCTTCGGGGACGAGCCGTTCACCCGCGGCACGCTGCGTTTCGCCGACCGTGACGGCGCCTTCGCGACGCCTCGCCAGGCCGTGGCGGTCGGCCTCGGCTATCTGTCGGATGACCGCAAGCGCGAAGGGCTCGTGCTCAATCAGAGCCTGCGCGACAATGCGGCGCTGGTGCTGCGTGGCTTCGAGCCGGCGCTCGCGCCTCCGGGTTCCGGCGCCTGCCTCGCCGAGCGCGTCGATGGCGAGCTGCGCGGCGTCGATGTGCGCGCCGCGAGCTTCGAGCAGCTGACGCTCGAATTATCGGGCGGCAACCAGCAGAAGGCCATCATCGCCCGCTGGCTCTGCCGGGATCCGCGCGTGCTCATTGCGGTCGAGCCGACGCGCGGCATCGATGTGGCGGCCAAGACCGCGATCTATCGCATCCTGCGCGACTTCACTGCGAGGGGAGGCGCGGTGCTGATGGTCTCCTCGGACCTCCCCGAAATCGTCGGCCTGAGCGACCGCATCCTGGTCATGGCGGCCGGCCGCATCGTCGCCGAGCTACCCTCGGGCGTCGGCGAGGAGGAGGTGGTGGCACATGCTGTCGGCCATGCGGCGCCGGCCGAGCGGGCGGGCCCGCAGGCAGGTGTGCCATGAGCGACGTCGCCGCCTTGCCGCGTGTGCGCCCGAGCTTCAGGCTGCCGGCGGCTGCGACCATCGCGCTGCTCTCGGCCTTCGCCTTCATCGTCGTGGCGCTGGCGACAGGCGAATCGGCGCAATTATCCGCGAGCGGCATCAGCGGCCTTTTGCAGCGCATGGTGGCGCTCGGCATCGTCGCTATCGGCCAGACGCTCGTCATCGTGGCGGGCTCGATCGACCTGTCGGTCGCCCATCTCATCAGCGTCTCGGCAGTGCTCGCCTCCTATGTCATGCAAGGCTCGCCCGAGCGCATCCTTCCCGCGGTCGCTGCCGTTCTGGCGATCGCTGCCTTGGTCGGCCTCGTCAACGGCGTGCTGATAGCGCGCCTCGCGGTCAATCCGCTGATCGCGACGCTCGGCACCGGCCTCATCCTCAAGGGCCTGTTGTCGACCTCCTTCGACAATTTCGCCGGCTCCGTCGCCCCGCAATTCCAGCTCTTCGCCTATGGCTCCATCGGCCCGGTCTCGTTTTCGCTGATGACGCTCGCCGTCCTCTGGGGCGCGGTGGCGCTGCTCTTGCGCCGCACCGTGTTCGGCGCCCATCTCTACGCGGTCGGCGGCAATGCCACGGGCGCGCGCCTTGCAGGGATCCGCACCGAGCGCGTCATCATCGGCGCCCATATGC
Organism: Rhizobiales bacterium GAS188; assembly: GCA_900104855.1. Lineage (NCBI taxonomy): Bacteria > Pseudomonadati > Pseudomonadota > Alphaproteobacteria > Hyphomicrobiales > Rhizobiales bacterium GAS188. The sequence goes on along the minus strand of FNSS01000001.1, from coordinate 376,648 downwards.
TGGCGAGCCTGCTTGCAGGCGTCACCGGGCTCTATCTCGCGAGCCGTCTCGGCTCGGGCGCGCCCTGGGTCGGGCGCGACGGCCTCTATGATCTCGAATCGATCGCGGTCGTGGTCATCGGCGGCACGCTGTTGTCGGGCGGCAAGGGCGGCGTCGCTGGCACGCTCGCGGGTGTGCTGCTGTTTGCGGTGCTCGACGCCTCCTTCAACATGATCGGCATCGACCCGTTCCTCAAGCAGATCCTGCGCGGTACCATCGTCGTCGCCTCCGTCGCGGTCTATACCTTCAAGACCAAGGCTTTCGTCGGATGACCACCCTGCCTCTCAAAGCCGGCACTGGAGCTGCGGGCCGCATGACGCTGAAGCTCAGGCTCAACCCCGTCTTCGCGGTGCTGGCGGCGCTCATCCTGGCGATCACCTGGTACAATCCAAGCTTCATCGAGCCTGCCGGCCTGATGAACTTCCTGCGGCGCGCGGCTCCCCTCGTGGTGCTCACTTGCGGCCAGGTCTTCGTGCTGGTCACCGGCGGCTTCGACCTGTCGGCCGGCTCGCTGGTGACCTTGACGGTGATCGGCGCGTCCCTGATCACGCTCGGCGACCCGTCCATGACCTTTCCGGCGATCGCTGCTCTCTACGCTATCGGGCTCGCGGCCGGGACCGTGAACGGCCTCGTGGTGCATCGCCTGAAAGTGCCCTCGATCATCACCACGCTCGGCATGCTGCTCTTCCTCAAGGGCACGGCGCTGATGTGGTCGGGCGGCTCGCCGCGCGGCTACCTGCCGGAGAATTTCCGCGCCTTCGGGCGCCTCGTCTGGCGCGACATTCCGCTCACCGGCATCCTGCCCATCGCCGTCATCGTGCTCGTCGCCGTGGTGGCGATCGCCGCCTGGCTGCTGCATGGCACTCAGTTCGGCAAGCTGGCGCTGGCAATCGGCGACAATGCGCGTGCCGCCGAGCTGGCCGGAATCGCCGTCGGCCGGGTTCGGGTGACGGCCTTCATCCTGTCGTCGCTTTCGGCCGTCACCGCCGGCATCCTGATCGGCGGCTTCGCCGGCGTCTCGGTCGATGCCGGGGAGGGGATGGATCTGCAGGCGATCGCCGCCGCCGTGATCGGCGGCGTGCAGTTGCTCGGCGGGCGCGGCACGGTCGCGGGTGCGGTCGCCGGCGCGCTCACACTCTACGCACTCTTCACGCTGCTCAATCTGATCGGCCTGCCGCAGCCGATCCGCGAGAGCGTGCAGGGCGTGATCCTGATCGCCGCCGCCGCTTCCGCCTGGCGACAGCGGCGGCAAACGTGACCTTTGCAAATCTGACCTTTGCAAATCTAACCTTTGCAAATCTGACCTTTGCAAGCGTGACCTTGGCCGGGGCATCGGCCGTCGCCTGAAGAATACCGCCTGAAGACCACAAAGAGGAGGAGACCATGCGATTTCTGGACAGGAATATCGGGTTTGCCGTCGTCGGGGCATCAGCGCTGACGATGCTCGGCTATGCCTCGGCGCGAGCCGACGAATTCTACAATCAGAAGGACTATGACGCGCAGGTTCAGTTGCTGCAGACCAAGGCCGAAGGCCCTGAGGGCAAGCCTTGGGAGCAGCGGCTCGGCGGGCAGATGGCCGATACCTCGAAATACAAGAAGAAAGGCCCATACCGCCTGTGCTTCTCCAATGCCGATGTCGGCAACCCCTGGCGCGTCGTCGGCTGGAACACGATGCAGGCCGAGGTCGACCTCAACAAGGCCGACATCGCCTCCTTCAGCGTCGCCGATGCGCAAGGCAAGGACGACAAGCAGATCTCGGACATCAAATCCTTCGTCTCGGGCGGCAATTGCGACATCCTGATCGTTTCGCCGAACACCACGGCGGCCCTGACGCCGGCCGTCGAGGACGCCTGCAAATCGCTGCCGGTCATCGTCTTCGATCGCGGCGTGCGCACCACTTGCCCCGTCAGCTTCGTGCACCCGATCGGCGGCTATGCCTTCGGCAAGGTGTCGGCCGACTTTATCGTCAGCCAGATCCCGAAGGGCGGCTCGGTGCTGGCTCTGCGCATCCTTCCCGGCGTCGACGTGCTCGAGACCCGCTGGGCCGCGGCCAAGCGCGTCTTCGAGGAGAAGGGCGTGAAGGTGGTGGGCGTCGAGTTCACCGGCGGCGACCGCGCCAAGACGAAGTCGATCGTCGACGATTATCTCGCGCGCTTCGGCAAGATCGACGGCGTGTGGATGGATGCAGGCGCCACCAGCGTCGCGGCGATCGAGGCCTATGAGGATGCGGGCAAGCCGGCCCCCGCCATCAACGGCGAGGATCAGCAGGACTTCCTGCAGAAATGGAAGGCCGACAATCTCAAGGCGATCGCGCCGACCTATGCGGTCTATGTCTGGCGCTCCGCCATCATCGCGGCGCTGAAGGTGATGAAGGGAGAGCCGGTGCCGGCGCCGGAATGGAACCTGCCGCAGCCGACCATCACCGCCGAGAATCTGGCGAAATACGTCAACGCCAAGATGCCGCCGCTGCATTACGCCATGTGCGGCTGCGAGGACATGCCGAACTACCCGGCCCGCTGGGGCGGAAAGTAGACGCGCTCTCTTCCTTCTCCCGCCCCTTGAGGCGGGAGAAGGTGCCCGAACGTAGTGAGGGCGGATGAGGGACGCTGGTGAAGCGCCAGATCTTGAAGTAAAGGCCTTGCGCCCCTCATCCGCCTCGGCTTCGCCTCGGCACCTTCTCCCGCCCAAGAGCGGGAGAAGGTTGAGGCTGATGCAAGGAAAGCCTGATGATCGACTATCTCATTCTGGGTGGCGGCTCGGCCGGCTGCGTGCTGGCGGCGAGGCTCTCGGAGAACGGCAAGGCCTCGGTGGTGCTGGTCGAGGCCGGTCGCGACCTGACCTATGAGACGATGCCCGACATCATCCGCAGCCGCTATGTCGGCCGGGCCTATCTCGATCCTGACAATATCTGGACGAGCCTGACGGCGCGCATGGGCCCGCCGCCCGGCAATGCGCCGGATGGGCGCGAGCCGCGCCGCTACGAGCAGGCGCGGCTTCTTGGCGGCGGCTCGGCCATCAATGCCATGGTCGCCAATCGCGGCGCTCCCGGCGATTACGACGAATGGGGGGCGCTCGGCGCCGAAGGCTGGAGCTGGCAGGCAGCGCTGCCTTATTTCCGCAAGCTCGAGCGCGATTGCGATTTCGACGGCGAGTATCACGGCAAGTCCGGCCCGATCCCGATCCGCCGCATCAAGCCTGAGCGGATGTCGCCCTTCGTCAAGGCCGTCTCGGCCACGCTCGTGGCGCGCGGCCATCGGCAAAAGCCCGATCAGAACGGCGAATGGACGGATGGCGTCTATGTCGGAGCGATTGCGGTCAGCGATAAGGGCGAGCGGGTGCCGGCCTCGATCGCCTATCTGACCCCGGAGGTGCGCCGGCGCAGCAATCTACGCATCCTCACCGACCGCCAGGTGGAGCGTATCCTCTTCGACGGCAGACAGGCCAAGGGCGCGGTGATCGCGGCGCAATCGCCGGGCGGTGCGCCCGAGACGTTAGCGGCGCGGGAGACCATCCTGTGCTGCGGCGCCATCCATAGCCCCGCTTTGCTCATGCGCAGCGGCATTGGGCCGGCCGAGGAGCTGGCGCGCCACGGCATTGAGGTGGTGGCACCGGCCGAAGGTGTCGGCCGCAACCTCATGGAGCACCCCTCGACGGCGGTATCGGCCTATCTGCCTCAGCATTCGCGCCTCGCCGATCTCGACGAGCATCACGACCATGCCATCCTGCGTTTTTCCTCAGGGATAGCCGAGGCGCCCGAGGGCGATATGCATGCCGCCATGATCGCCCGCTCCGGCTGGCACTCGGTCGGCCAACGCATCGGCACCTTGTTCATCTGGGTCAACAAATCCTATTCGCGCGGCTGCGTGACCTTGCGCTCGGCGGATGCGCGTCAAGAGCCCGAGGTCGACTTCAAGCTGCTCTCGGATTGGCGGGATCTGGAGCGGCTGAAGATGGGCTTCCGGCTCGGCGCCGCGACCTTGAGCGATCCGCTGATGGATGGTCATCGCGGCACGGTCTTCCCGACCAGCTATTCGCCGCGCGTTGCCAAGATCGCGGGTCCGGGCCTCGCCAACACGCTGCAGCGTGGGCTGTTCGGCGCCATGCTCGATTATGCGGGCCCGTTGCGGCCCTTCCTGATCCACAAAGCCGTGACGCTCGGCATCACCCTCGATCACCTGCTTGCGGACGATGCGGCGCTCACAGATTTCCTGCGCCAATCGGTGGGCGGCGTCTGGCACGCCTCGGGCACCTGCCGGATGGGCGCCGCGGACGATCCTCTCGCGGTGACGGATGGAGAAGGGCGCGTGCGCGGCGTCGAGCATCTGCGCATCTGCGACGCTTCGTTGATGCCGTCGATCCCGCGCGCCAACACCAATACGCCGACCTTGATGTTGGCCGAGCGTGTCGCCGACCTGATAATACAGGCTAAGAACAGGTGAAATCATGCCGGGGCGTCTCGAGGGCAAGCGCGTCATCTTCACCGGTGGCGTCAACAATATCGGCGGGGAGGCGGTGCGCCTGTTCGTGGCGGAGGGCGCAAAGGTGGTGATCGGCGACATCGACGATGCTGGCGGGCGCGCGGCGGCGCAGCGCCTCGGAGCGGCCGCTCATTTCATCCGCGTGGACGTGACCGACGAGGCGAGCGTGCGTCATCTCATCGAAGAGGGCGCGGACTGGCTCGGCGGCCTCGACGCGCTTTGCCAGAATGCCGGGCTGCAATATGCCGGCCCCATCGCCGAGTTCGACGCGGAGCGTTGGGATCGGCTGTTCGCGGTGAATGCAAGGGCGCTGTTCTTCGGTGCCAAATATGCGATCGCGCATCTCAAAGCCTCGGGCAAGGGGGCGATCGTCAACATGGCGTCGCTCGCGGGAAAAAGAGGCGCGGCGGGGGTCGCGGCCTATTCGGCCTCGAAGGGCGCGGCCGTGGCGCTTGGCACCGCGCTGGCGCTCGAGCTCGCCGCCGACAATATCCGCGTCAACACCATTTGCCCCGGCTGGGTCGATACGCCCTTCAACCAGGCTGCCATCGATTTCATGGGCGGCCGCGCCCGTCAGGACATGTTCGTCAAGCAGCTCGTGCCCCTTGGGCGTCAGGCGCAGCCGAGCGAGATCGCACCGCTCTTCGTCTATCTCGCCTCGGACGAGTCCTCCTACATGACCGGACAGGCCCTGGTGATCGATGGCGGCGTGTACAATTGAGGCTAAGCCTCGCCGGCCGCCTCCCAGCTCCTGCGGATGAAGGCGATGCTCTCGGCGATCAGCGTGTCGCGATCCGGGAACAGGTCGCGCCAGACGCGCGTCGCACCCGCGAGCGCCGGCAGAGCGCGCCCGAAGGCCTCGACCGTCAGCCAGCCCTCATAGCCGCCGGCTCGGATGACCCGGAAAGTGGCATTCCAAGGCACATGCCCGCGTCCGGGAATGCCGCGATCATTCTCCGAGATATGGATATGGCCGATCTCGCCACGATGGGTCGCATAGGCCGCGACCGGATCGCGCTCTTCGATATTGGCGTGGAACGTGTCGTACATGAAATCGAGATTGGGGTGCCCGACGCGGCGCTTGAGATCTGCGGCTTGGTCGAGCGTGTTGACGAGATAGCACTCAAAGCGGTTGAGCGGCTCGAAGGAGAGCTTCACGCCGGCGCTTGCGCCATATTCGGCGGCCTCCCGCAGGCGTGCGGCGCAGCGCTCGAGCTCGGATTCGCTCGGGCCCGCGCCGCTGAAATGGCCGACCGGGGAATGGAAGGGCCCGGCGAGCAGGTCCGCTCCCAGCGCCGCGCAGCAATCGATCGCCCAGGCGAGGCGGTCGCGAGCGCGGCCCGCCGCCGCCTCGCCCTCCAATAGCGGGTTCGTCTCCTCGGTGACGATGCTCACCGCTGTCGCCGCGAGGCCGATCTCGCGCGTGAGCCGCCCGAGCGCCTTGTAGTGAGCGTGGCTGCCTTCGAAGATCGGCACCTCGATCCCGTCATAGCCGCGCCGCTTGATCTCCTCGAGCACGCCCGCATGCGTCTCGTCGATATGGCCGCCGATGACGAGCAGGTTGAAGCCGATGCGCATATTTGATTTGCCGACTATGTAATTATGTCGAGGACGGCTGCGCGAGGAAAAGCCTCCTACGCCGCTTCCTTGGCCCAGCCGCTTCCGGCATCAAGACGCGAGAGCGCGGCGGCATCGAGCCTGAGCCGTGCGGCCGGTTCGAAATCCGCGAACTGGGCAAGGCTCGTGGCGCTGGCGATCGGGGCGGTGATCCCGGGACGCGCCATCAGCCAGGCGATTGCGACTTGCGCCGGCGTTGCGCCGAGATCGCCCGCCACTGCGTCCAGCGCCGCCAGGATGCGCAAGCCCCGCTCGTCGAGATATTTGCCGACGCGCTGGCCGCGCGGTCGCCCCTCGAGATCCTCCTTGCGGCGATATTTGCCGGTGAGGAACCCGGCGGCGAGCGAATAGTAATTGATGACGCCGACCTCGTTGGCGCGGCAGAGCGGCTCGAGCTCGGCCTCGTACACTTCCCGGTCGTAGAGATTGTAGAGCGGCTGCAGGCTCTCATAGCGCGGCAGCCCGTTCTCGGCGCTGACCGCGAGCGCGTCCGCGAGGCGCTGCGCCGTGAAATTCGAGGCGCCGATGGCGCGAATCTTGCCGGCCTTGATCAGCTCGGCATAGCCTTCGAGCGTCTCGGCCTGGGGCGTGTCGGCGTCATCGACATGCGATTGGTAGAGATCGATATAGTCGGTCTGCAGCCGCTTCAGCGAGGCCTCGACGGCAGAGCGCATATAGGCCTTCGACAGCCCTTTCTGGCCAGGCCCCATCTCCCATCCGAATTTCGTGGCGATCACCACCTTGGCGCGGTTGCCGCGCGCCTTGAGCCAGCGCCCGATGATAGTCTCGGATTCTCCGCCCTTATGGCCCGGGACCCAGGAGGAATAGACATCCGCCGTGTCGATGAAGTTGAAGCCCGCGCCTACGAAGGCGTCGAGCAGCGCGAAGGAGGTCGCTTCGTCCGCCGTCCAGCCGAACACATTGCCGCCGAAGCAGAGCGGGGAGACCATGATCTCCGATCGTCCAAGCCGCCGCATATTCATGGTCGTCCTCACTCAAGGTTGATTGCTTTGCCCGCTCGGGCTTCATCATGATCTTAGGACATCGGGGTGGCCGGGAGAAGGAGGCGCGCTCTCCCTTCTCCCGCCCTTTCGCGGGAGAAGGTGCCGAGACGAAGTCGAGGCGGATGAGGGACGCCGATGAAGTACTGACCATCCTTCATCCGCGTCGGCGAAGACAAGCATCGCTTCTGAAGCTCGGTTGCCGCGAGCCACCCTCACCCGGCTCGACTGCGTCTCGCCACCCTCTCCCGCGCGAAGAGCGCGGGAGAGGGGAGTGCCTGCAATTCCGTTCAAGACGCGGCGGTCGGGCCTTGATACCGGTTCAGCCTCGTCACGTTTCGCGTCTTAGGAGCCTTGGCCGTGAGCATCGAATTCCTGGTCACGTCTTTCATCGTCATCGTCTCGCCCGGCACCGGTGTTCTCTACACCCTGGCGGCAGGCCTTTCGCGCGGAGCCCGCGCCAGCGTCGTTGCCGCGTTCGGCTGCACGATCGGCATCGTCCCGCATATGGCGGCCGCGATCTTGGGAGTGGCGGCGCTCCTGCACACCAGCGCGCTCGCCTTCCAGGCCTTCAAAGCGCTGGGCGTCGCCTATCTTCTGTATATGGCCTGGAACACGCTGCGCGAGCGCGGCACCTTGAAGGTGGAGACGGAGGTCGATAGCCGTTCGACTGTCCAGGTGACCGTGGCCGCCATCCTGATCAATATCCTCAATCCGAAGCTGTCGATCTTCTTCCTGGCATTCCTGCCGCAATTCGTGAGTGCGGACGAGTTGCACCCGCTTTCGCGCATCCTCAGCCTAAGCGCCGCCTTCATGCTGATGACCTTCGTGGTCTTTGTCGGCTATGGGCTGTTCGCCGCTTCGATCCGTGACCGCGTGATCTCGAATCCGCGCGTATTGACCTGGATGCGCCGCAGTTTCGCCGGAGCCTTCGTGGCGCTCGGTGCCAAGCTGGCGCTGGCCGATCGGTGAAAGACGCGTCCTGCGGTGGATTTCTTCGCCGGCAGCTCTTGCACCTGCGCTCGGATTTCTTAAACATCACTTCGCTTGCCGCGTAAGTGATTCGCCTCGGCCGTCCCGCGCCGGGGTGCAGGGCCAGGGGGCACGATCCAGTCCATGTCGAGATGGTTTCGCGGGTTTCGCGATCGCCGCAAGACCGGCGCCGAGACGAGCGTCGCGATGAGCGCGCCTGGTGACGTCGCGGATAGCGCAAACGCGCCTGCCGACAGGGTTGCGGCGAGCGAGCCCCAGCCTTCCGATGCTTCACAGCCTTCCGGTGCTTTGCTGCCTGCCAGCATCGTCGCGCTCGATATCGAGACCACGGGGCAGCATTCCACGGATCGCCTGGTCAGCGTCGCGGCGGTCAGGATCGAGACGGCGGGATTGCGCTCCGACCGGATGCGCGTGCGGCCGCTGCATCTGATCTTCGATCCGGGCCGGAAATGCGATCCGGCCGCCGAGGCAGCGCATGGTTATGACGACTGGCTGCTCAGGCACCAAGGCGAGTTCGGCGAGTTCGCAGATGACATCGTCGGCTTCTTGTCGTCCGCCGATCGGGTCGTTGCGCATAACTGCGCCTTGAAGATGGGCTTCCTCGGCCGCGAGCTGACGCGTGCAGGCCGGAGACTGCCCTTCATGACGACATCCTGCACCATGGCGACCTATCGCGAGCTGAATTTGAACGGCGGAGCCTCGCTCGACGCTGCCTGCCGCCAGCTCGAGATCGAGCGGCCTTCGCATCTCGGCGACACTTTCGGCGACGCCTGGCTCACTCTGTGCCTTTATTTGCGGCTGAACGACGTCACGGAGCATTTCGACCTGCCCGCGGATGTGGTTGTTCCGCCGACCAACCTGCGGGAGGTGCCCCCGCCACCTTCGGGCGCCCTTCCGCCTCGCGGGGCACCCGGTCTGCCGGCGGCCGGGTGGCGGACCGTCAGGCTATCGGACTTGCAGCCCGGCGCCGGTCTTGATCTCCCTGAGCAGAAGCGCGCCTAATGTGGTGAATTTTGAAGTTCCTATTCCCTGGATGGCATACTCGATTTAGGAACTTCAAATTCAAAACCACACTAGAAACAACAACTTGCTAGTGCAGCTTTGAATCCGAAATTCGCCAAGTTCGTTGCTCAAAGGTTGCATTGCCCCAAGGTGATGCGATTTTCGGATTCGCTGCACTAAGCGATAATCGTAGCTCGGCGCACGCCGCTTTTCCCTCTCCCGCCTAGAACTCGCCAAGAACGGGAAGGAAAGCGCCCGGACGGGGCCTTCCGACGCCCATCACGCAGTCTCGCGGCAGAAAGCCACCCTGGCGGAAGGTTGACCGGGGATCACCTTGGCGCCACATTCGCGGCGTTCTAGGAAACTCAATCTTGAAGCTATGACGCTGGGGGACTTTGCGAGGGCCGGTATGACCTCACCGAAGACTTTCGTTCAAACTATCGATCTTGACGATCTCGAGCGCCAATTGCGCGAAGCGGCTTCTTTTTTGCCCTCCAATCCTTCCACACCCTCGCCCTCCTTGTCGACGAAGACGAGCGACGATGCGCTCGCGGAACTCGCCGTGATTGTCGGTCGGAACAAGCAAGCACGCGCCGTGCGCCGCGGTCGCGATCAGTCCGCGCCGGCCGCCCCTGTCCAAGCGAGCGTCCGTGACGCCTCGTTCGGCGATTTGCGGCCAGGAGAACCCGACGCGAATCCAGGTCGGTTTGATCTTGAAACCTCCGTGTCGGGAGCCAAGCTGCCCCGTGACCTGAGCGATCCGCCGCCGGTCCACACGGAGCGCCAACACGGATTGCCTCCGGATTCCGAGCCGCCGAGCGACCAGCTCGAGGATGCTATTGCCCGCTGTGCCGGGGTTGTCGCAAGCGCGCGACTCGACGGCGTCGAGCATGTACCAATCGTGCCGCGTGCGGCGCGACGCGCCTCGACCGAACCAAGCTTCGCGTCGCGCTATGCGCGCAGTCTCGTGGCGCCACTTCTCCTCGTCGCGATCGCAACCGGCACGGCGGTCATGCTCGCTGGCCCGGACCACGAGGGGTTGAAAACCGACGCAGGCGACACGCTGGTGAAAGCGCAGCCCGCCGCAGTCGCGGGCGGCGATCAGACACCATCGCAATTGGCCGTCGGGGCCGCCGGCTCGCCGGACAAACCCAATTCACCAGCCGGGCTCGCCGGGCAACCGGCCGAAAGCGTCGCTGCGTCGCTGAGTCCTGCGTCGCCAAGTCCTGCGTCGCCAAGTACCGATGCCAGCGCGGCCTCGACGGGTGAGACGCCCATGCTCAAGGCCGAAGATGCGGCGGTCATGGTGCCGCCCGCCCAAGCCGCGGGTGACGATCAGGCAGCATCGCAATCGGCCATCGCGACAACCGTTTCGGGCAAGCCCGACCAACCGGCCGAGCTCATCGCGACTCCCAGCGACGGGGAGATCGCACGGGCGCCTGCAACGCCAGGCATCGGTATCGTATCCGGCTCCGCCTCGGCAGACGTGCCCGCTCCGGCACCACCGCCGGGCGTTCTGGCCCCTGCGCCGGCGGCGGGAGCAACGCCCAGCCCGGCTGCAGCCGTTTCCGTACCGCTGACGCCGGCTGCGACGGCGAGTGTTCCGCTACCCAATCCGCCTCAGCCGGCAGCGCCACGCTCGACAAACAAGACGCCGCACCGGGTTGCGGCCATGCCCGTCACGGCGCACGCCAAGCCGCCCGCCATCATCGCTTCCGGTCAATCGCGAGCTGCGACGAGGACCAAGCCGCTCGCCGCAAGGGCTAACCTCGACGCAGGCAATGTGGGCCGCAATGATAGCAGCCTCGGCGCTCCCTTGGTCATCACGCCCTCGGGGCCTCCCGGCCAGATCGTAGGGCCATGACCGCCCTCAACCGAGCAGGCCCTGCCCTTCACCCAACCTCCTGGCAGATATCCACCCATTCCGCCTCGACGAGCTCGGCCATGCGCAGCGGGTTGATGCGCACCGCGCTATGGGTCGAGCCGGCAGCCGGCACCACCTCGTCGAAGCCCTTGAGCGAGACGTCGCAATAGACCTTGAGCGGCGTCGCCAGCCCGAAGGGACAAACCCCGCCGACCGGATGCCCGGTGACGGCCACGACCTCCTCGGCGCTGAGCATCCTCGCCTTGCCACCGAACGCGGCCTTGGCCTTCTTGTTGTCGAGCCGCGCATCGCCGCTCGTGACCACCAGAAGGTTGCGCTCCCCGACCCTGAGCGACAAGGTCTTGGCGATCTGCGCAGGCTCGACGCCATGGCCCTCGGCCGCCAGCATGACGGTCGCCGTGCTGTTCGCCAATTCGATGATGGTGATGTCGGGTGCCTTCTCGGCCAGGAATTCACGGACGGACTCGACGCTCATGCTCAATGGGCTCCCTGGCCGCGCAGCCTGCGCATGGCGGCGAATGCGATCGATTGGTTGTGCTCTATAGCTCAGATGCACGGCCGGGACATTGCCCATTAGGCCATGCTGGCGGCGGGTTCGCGAGCGCACGCACTTCCGCGCGGGTCCCCGGAGGCTGCCGTTATGGATCTCGGTTAGGCTCTACGGCACGCTGTTTGGAGGCAGTCGTGGATGGCCGGGCCGACGCCCGGCCATGACGCGGAAATGGTGAGCCCCGGGGCACGTTCAACCTGGCGAGCGCTCACTCGCCATCGAACGCAATGTGTTTTTTCAGGACGCGCCCATAGGCTTGTAGGATCCGACGATCTTTCCTGCACTCGCATACAGGTCTTTCGTCTCGGCTGTCGTGAAGGCCTGAGTGGTGACGGAACCCTCGATGCCGCCGCCACCGGTGGCAGTAAGCGCAATCAAGGCCGCAGCTTTGGCGTCCGGCATCTCTGAGATAAGCAGGAAATCGTATTGGCCGAGCGTGAAGTGAAGCGAGAGCAACCTGCCTCCCGCCTGCTCACATAGCTTGGAAATGGCAGCATGCCGGTCCTCCGGCTTCGCCAGACCACCTTTTACATACTCGCGCGTCAAACGCCCTTGCGTAATAAAGGTTGGCATAATTGAACCTCCCTGTTCTCTCGCCCAAGGCAGTGCGGGACCGGACTTAACATCCGCACTTGGCCAGCGTGGCGACAGCTTGCGCACAGACGTCACAATATTTAGAGGTAACCCCTATGGGTTGGCGCGGCCGTTGAAGCCGAGAAGCAGGCCTCGGCCGACAGCTGGTAGCCGCAAGCTTCACGTTGATAAACATCTCGAGCGCCGGTCCACTCCAGGCACTATGACGCGCGGATCGCAAGCTGCGGGCCGTGCTTTCAAGCTTTGTATATCCGAGCAATGCTGCTAAGCTTCCAGACGGCTCGTGGCTTTTAGACGAGCGAAATCTTGGTGCTAAGCAGATTGTTAAACTAGCACGCACCTGCCTCAAATAACGATTGGGCGGGATGTATTGATCTCGCACTTTTGGGGGCAACGAATATTTCGCGCGAGGCGCGGATAGGTGACCTTTGCTTAAAATTTTCTGAGATCTGCGTCGCGCCAAGTTCCGGAGTATGGGCAAATCGATGGAGCGCGGATCATGACCGAGACAAATCGTCGGGTCTTCCTCGAAGCAATCGCGTTGGCTGGTGGCGCACTTGCCGCCTCGCAGTCCTTCGCTGCAAGCAGTGATGGGCACGCAGCAGGATATGATGTATCGCCCGCAGCCGAATTCCTGCGGACGATCCCGCGTCGCACCGGCGACCCGGTCGTATTCACGGCCTCACTCGACAAAGGGGTGATCAAGGCGACGTCGGGCGGTTGGGCTCGTGAGATCACCACCCGCGGACTTCCGATCGCGACCGACATCGCCGGCGCGCATCTGTTTCTCAACGCGGGCGGGTCCAGGGAGATGCACTGGCATAACTCGGCAGAGTGGGCCTACATCGTCGATGGACATTGCCAGGTTACGGTCGTCGATACGGAAGCAACGGCCGAGGTGGTCAATCTCGGGCCGGGCGATCTCTGGTATTTCCCCAGGGGGCACGGTCACGCGATCCAGACGCTCGGCCCGACCCCATGCCACGCCATCCTTGCCTTCGATGATGGGCTTTACTCCGAGCACGGCACGTTCGGGATGAGCGACTGGATGAGCCGATACGACGCTCTGCTGCTCTCGCAAGCCTTCGGCGTCTCAGCGGAAGCCTTCGATCGGATTCCGAAGGCAGAAACTTACATCATGCAGGGCGATGTCCTGCAGCTGGACGGGCCGCAGGCGCGCACGGCACGCGAATTCGATCACGCGCGAACTCACCGCTACCCGCTGATGGCGCAAAAGCCGAGGGTGAGCACAGCCGGCGGTGCGCTGTACATTGCATCGGCAAAGGAATTTCCGATGTCGACGACGCTGACGGGCATTGTCCTCAAGCTGAAGCGCGGCGCGATGTATGAACCGCATTGGCATCCAGACGCCAGCGAATGGCATTACGTGCTGAAGGGACGAACGCGCGTGATCCTGTTCGCGACTGATAAACGCGTGGCCGCGGCCGAGCTCACTCCCGGGGATTGTGCCTATATCCCCCGCAACTGTGCGCATTCGATCCAGAGCATCGGAACGGAAGATGCTGAGATCGTCGGCGTGCTCGACAGTGGCGCGTATCGCGAAATCTCGCTCTCGGACATGGTCGCCAAGGCCCCGCGCCACCTGCTCGCTAATAATTTGGGCGTCCCCGAAGACGCTCTCGCAAAATTCGACGAGAAGAGAAGGGTCATTTCCGGCCCGGTCTCCCCAATTTGAGCATCGGCACGAGCTCTTCCGGGTTTCTCGCTACCAGATCAGCGGGATCAACCGATAGCGGACACGAGCCGCGTAATCGTCATAGCCTTGCAGCCCGGCCCGGAGCGCCTTTTCCTCGATGGGGATGCGGACGCAAAGCAGGAGGGTGAGCGCCAGCGCGAAGGCAAGCCCCCACCACGAGCCGAGAAGCAGCGGCGTGCCGACGAAGAAGAAGAGGGCGCCGGCGTACATCGGATGGCGGACATGACGATAGGGGCCTGTGGTGATGACCGTCTGCCGACGTTCCGTCTGGATCTTGACCACCGGCGCGGCGAAGCTGTTTTCGCGCATCACCCGGTAGCCGATAGCGACGCAGATGAAGAGGCACAGCGCGCCGAGCGCCTGCAGGAAGAGCGGAACGGACGACCATGCGAAGCGGACGGCATCGAGGCCCATGAACACGAGCCAGAGAATGACGAGCAGAAGGAACAGGCTCATCAGAACCTTGTCTGCCGCCATCTGATCTTTTTGCACCAAGGGGCGGAGCCGTTCCTCGAGGAGTGCGGGGTCGTGCCGGGCCAGCGATAACCCCGACACGAGGCTGAGGCCCACCATCTCCGCCAGGAAAGCCCAGGCGCCGGGCCAATTCAGGGTCCCAGAGGCCGAGAAGAGCAGCACCGCCATGGCGCCGAACCACAGGAATGTCTGGACGACGAGCCTCGCAACCATGATCCACCTTCCATAAGAGCAGGCAGTCTTGCCGCAAAGTCAGGCAGTCTCGCGGCGAGGGCACGCTGCCAAATTCCGTCATCCGGCCCAGACTCGAAATCCGGGACGTTTTTGGCTTACCCTCCGAGAAGCCGCAAAATCGAAGCGCCCGCAAAATACAGCATCAAGAGCCCGGTGAGCGTCTTTACCCCGACTTCCCAGGTCCGGCCTGACGCCGCATGTCGCAACTGCAACACGACGCCAAACCAGACAAATCCCCATAGCAGGGCTGCTGCCATCACGCCGGCGATGACCACCAATATGTTTTGAAGCCCCTGTTGCGCGATTTCGGGCCGACCGATCACGGCCAGCCAGAAGGCGATGTTCCAGGGGCTGGTCAGGGCCAGCGTCAGGCCGAGCACGAAGCCGGCGCGGCCGCCCTCGAAGCGCGCCGGCGGCGCTTGGGCGCCGGCGAAGCTGCGCCAGGCGCCGCGGAGAAAGACGAATGCCAGCGCCAGCAGCAAGGTGACGGACAGGGCGCCGAGCGCCAGCTGCATGGCGCGACCTTGCAGCAACACGCCAATGCCGAACGCCACCAGCAGCGCCCAGATCATGTCGCCGCAAGTGGCTCCCAGAATCAGCCCATAGGCTGCCCAAAAGCCGCGCGCGAGCGCGCGGCGGGCGATCTCGGCGTTGATCGGCCCAGGAGGCCAGGCCACCGACCAGCCGAGCAGGAAGCCATAGCCGAGCAGTGTCGGAATCGTTGCATTCATGCGCGGACCGAACCCGCGATCGCGTGGCGCGTCAAGAGATGGCGCAGGCATTGGCGCCACGCCTTCTCACGCGATGGCGGCGTTCAAAGCACGGCTACGGCTGATGGTCGCGAGAGGCTGCTTGGCACATTCTAAGAGCCCGGCGCGAGGCCGCGCTCTTGCTCATGTCGTCCCGAGAAAACGCCTACTTCGAGGCCTTCGCGGTCGTCTGCGCGACGGCGGTCTCGACCGGCTTCAGAGCTTCCTTCGTCAGGTTGCTGACGAGTTGACCGACCTTGGTCGAATGGGCGACGAAGCCCTCGAAGGATTGCTTGGCGAATTCGGCCTGGACCTCGACGGCCTTGTCGAGTGTCTTCACGCCGACGAGCTTCTCGAAGGCGGCGGAGTTCGCCTCGAACTGCTTCTTGGAGAAATCTGCAACCTCGACGACAATCGCCTCGAATCCCTTCGACAGCGTGCCGAAGTTCTTGAGGGCGGCGTCGAAGCCCTGCTTACCGAATTTCTGGAAGTCTTCATATTGCGCAAACATGCTCATTCCTTACGATGCCCACTGTTGTGGGAAATGATGAAGGTTGTATGACACCTCCGTGCGCTCCTCGCTGATCGGCTTTTCTGTGGAATAGCCACAGTTTCTCTTGCCAGAGTGGAGCAGGTCTGTCCGTTACCGGACTCTCGCGGGAGATTATTTTCAGATCGGCGAGTGGCGCACTGTCTGGCCGCGTGACCGGACACAGCTTTCAGCGCGAGGCTTTCCGATGTAATGATAAGGGGATGCGGCGTTGCGCCGATCACGCGCGAGCGAATGCGAAGCCTCATAGGGCCAGATCGGCACCGCGAGGAGAGCCGCGATGAACATCGTTCGCCAAGACGCTGCCAGTCAACAAGACGCTGCCAGTCGACATGACGCTGGCGGGCGAAATGGCGCTAACAGACGCAATCAATTGCTGCAGTCTCTCCTGCCAGGGGATTTCGCCCTGCTGGCTCCCCACCTCAGAGACATTTCGCTGCGTCAGGGCGAGATCCTGATCGAGCCGGGAGACCCGGTCGAGCATGTGTATTTTCCGCACACCGCCGTCATCGTGCTGCTCGCCGTCATGCGCGATGGACGAATGGTCGAGACGGCGACCATCGGCCGCTCCGGGGTCATCGGCGGCATAGCGGGTTTCGGGCAATGGCGGGCTTTCGCGCGAGTGATCGTTCAAATGTCGGGAACGGCGGCGCGGATTCCCAGTTCACGCTTTCGCGGCGCCATCAGGCACAGCGATCGTTTGACGGCCGTCGTATTGCGCTGTGCGCAGTCGATCGTCGTCCAGATCCAGCAGACGGCGGCATGCAATGCCCTCCACAGTGCCGAGCAGCGTCTGTGCCGGTGGTTGCTGCTCACGCAGGACTACGCCGATACCAACGTCATTCCGCTGACGCAGGAGCTCCTGGGACAGATGCTCGGGGTTCGGAGGACGACCATAACGGCGGCTGTCTCCAGGCTCCAGTCGTCGGGTGTCATCCGGTACAACCGGCGGGGACGAATCGAAATCGTTGATCGGATAGCGCTCGAACACGCCGCATGCGAATGCTACGAGGTCCTTCGATCTCGAGACAGCGAGCGATCTCCGCATGACGCGCGTCGGGCTTAGTCGCTCACGCGGCCCGATGAATGGCAGGCGGCCGGCGGGCCGAAATCGGAATCGATCCACAACCGTCGCTTCTTCATCACTGGATTCGCGCCCGGCCCAAGGACTATCTGAGCTCGGAGTTCGCGTGTGATTCGCTGATCGAGGCAGTGGCTTAATGAAGGTTGAGATCGAGTTGGGGGTGACGGCCGAAAAGGGTCTGCCCTCGAGGCCCGCCTTGATGGATGTCGGGGAGCTTTTGGCGACGCGTCTGCTTATCCAAGGCAATTCCGGCTCCGGGAAGACGCATCTGCTGCGGCGCCTGCTGGAGCAGAGCGCTCCATCGGTGCAGCAGATCATCATCGATCCGGAGGGCGATTTCGCCGGCATGTCGAGCCGCTACGGCCATGTGATCGTCGACGCCAACCGCTCTGAGGCCGAGCTCGCCGAGATCGGCGATCGCGTGCGCCAGCATCGCATTTCCGCCGTCCTGACCCTGGAACACCTCGATTCGGTGGAGCTGCAGATGCGGGCCGCCGCTTTCTTCCTCAACGCGCTCTTCGATGCCGATCGGGAATTCTGGTACCCGGCGATCGTCGCGGTCGACGAGGCGCAGATTTTTGCCCCGGCGGCGGCAGGCGAGGTCTCGGACGAAGCGCGCAAGGTCTCGCTCGGGGCCATGACGAACCTCATGTGCCGAGGCCGGAAGCGGGGCTTGGCGGGGATCCTCGCGACACAGCGGCTGGCGAAGCTCGCCAAGAACTGCGCGGCGGAATGCACCAATTTCCTCATGGGGCGAACCTTCCTCGACATCGACATGGTGCGGGCTTCCGAGCTCCTCGGCATGGAGCGGCGTCAGGCCGAGGCGTTTCGCGATCTGCAGCGTGGAGAATTCGTGGCGCTCGGGCCGGCGCTTTCACGACGGCCGCTGCCGATCAGCGTCGGGTCGGTCGAGACGGCAGGGCAGGGCGCCACGCCCGAGCTCACCCCACTGCCTCGGCAGTCGGTCGAGGAGGCGCGCGACATCATCCTGGCGCCGATGCCCTCAGTCGCGCCGGTTCGCGCGCGCGCCGTGACGCCGCCTCCAACGCCGACTGATGAACTGCTGGCCCAAGCGCTCCTGGCTGAGGTGTCGCGCGAGGCAAAGCTATCGGACATTGCTGCCGACGAAGCCCCCTCGATGTCGGCGGAGGAACGCGCGACGATTTTTCGCGAGATCGCGACCGAGATCATGGCGGAGCCTGAGGCGGCCTTCCAGGCCGAGGCCGTGCTTTATCAGGATTTCCTGGTGCGCTGTCGCATCAGGCGGGTGGTCGGCGCCCCGTTGAACCTCACCGATTTCAAGCGCTACCTCAACGTCGCCCGCGCCGGCGTCGCTCCGCAGGATGCAGGGACCGAAGCATGGCAGGCGGCGCTGAGCGTCGTGAGCGGCATGGAAGAGGGGTTGCAGGCGATCTATCTGCTGCTGACGCGCGCCGCCATGGCAGGCGCGCCTTGCCCCACGGACATGGAAATCGCCCGGGTCTGCGGCAGCCGCTCGCCGGGCCGGGGACGCAGCCGCCTGCAATCTCTCGAGCAGGCGGCCTATATCGTCATCCGCAAGGATATGCGCGGTAACCGCAGCGTCGCCCTTCCGGACCTCGGCTGCGAGACGACGTCCGGGGATCCGGCCGGGGCGCTGGCCGCGGTGGGGTGACTTTCTTCCCTTCTCCCGCTACTTGAGGCGGGAGAAGGTGCCCGAACGCAGTGAGGGCGGATGAGGGACGGTCGAGCGCTTCACCGGCGTCCCTCATCCGCCTCGGCTTCGCCTCGGCACCTTCTCCCGCCCAAGAGCGTCGAAAGAGCGGGAGAAGGTTGCGCACCGCCGCTACACCACCCCCACCGCCTGTTCGAGCAGCGCCATGGCGCGAGCGCCGTCGGCGATGCTCGGCGCGCCCACCTCCTCGCCACGCACCGTCGCCAGGAAGGCGCCGATCAGGGCGTGGTAGCCCTTATGGTCCTCATTGGCCGCAGCCGTGAGATTGGGCTCCCAGACGAGTGTATCCTCGCTATCGACCAGGCTCGCGCCCGGCACCGAAGCCTTGAAGGGCGGGGCGCGGAAATAGCGCACCTCATGCACGTTGCGCACCTCGACCCGCTTATGGTCGCCCATCACCTGCCACCATTCCATCGGCGTGCCGCGTGACTGGTGCGTGCCAAGGACGAGCGTGCCGATGCCGCCCGATGTGAAGCGGAAATCGACATGCAGCAGCAGCTTGCCGGGCTCGAGCTCGTGGCGCCGCGCGCTGACCGTCGCGACCTCGCCCATGAGATGCGGTACGAGATCGAAATAATGCACGCAATGATGCAGGAAGAAGCCGGTATAGTCGGGATCCTTGGTGAAATAGGTCGGCGCCGTCATGTATTCGCCGAGGAAGCTCGCCGGCGTGCCGAATTCCGGTGAATGGACGACATTCGCGCCGATGCGGTTCGCGGTCGAGTATCGCTTCATGAAGCCGAGCACGATCGGCAGGCCCTTGGCTCCGGCGGCTTCGGCGAGGCGCCAAGCTTGCGCGGCGCTCGGCGCGGGTGGCTTCTCGATGAAGGCGGGGAGGCCACGCTCGATCGCCGCCATGCCGATCTCGTAATGGCCTTGCGGGCCGATGGCGAGGCCGACGGCGTCGATGTCGCTGCGCCCGATGAGGCGGCGCCAATCCGTCACCCGGTCGGCCGCGGCGACGCCGTAGCGCCGCCCCGTCGCCTCGAGGCGCGAGGCATCGGTGTCGCAGAGCGCCTTGAGCTCGACGTCGTGACGCTGCAGCTGAGGCAACAGCATCTCATTGGCATGCGTGCCGCAGCCGATCCAGCCGATCCTGACGGGGCTCACGCGGGGGCTCCCGAGAAGGTCAGCGCCGTCTTCAGATAGGCGATCGAGGCGGCGAGCTCCTTGTCCTCGTCGCGCACAGGCGCCCGCCATTGGGCAAGCGTCACGCCTGCATCTTCGTCGTCGCGCCGGAAGGGCTCGAGCACGATCGGCCCGCCATAGCCGATATCGGCGAGCGCCCGCGCGATGGGCGGCCAGTCGATATGCCCGGAGCCGAGGAAACCACGATGGTTCTCATTCGCCTGGAAATGGAAGAGACGGTCGCCGGTGTCGCGGATGGCGCGCGGCAGATCGCTCTCCTCCATGTTCATGTGGAAGGTGTCGAGCATCACGCCGACCGCGGGCGAGCCCACCGCCGCGGCGATCTGGCAGGCATGGCGCGCCGTGTTGGCGATGTCGGTCTCGAAGCGGTTGAGCGGCTCGATCGCAAGCCGCACTCCGGCCTGCGCCGCGCTCCGGCTCGCCGCCGCAAGGCCCGCCACCACGGCATCGATGCGGCGCCGACGCTCGCCCGCATCGCAAGGCGTGGGCGCCCGCCCGGCGAACACCATGGGGGCGCCGTAGAGGGGCCCACCGACGATGCCGGCGCCGAGCGCTTCGGCGCTGCGCACGCAGCTTTCGAGATAGGCGATGCCGGCCTTGTGGGCCTCGGCTGAAGAGCTTGCGAGATCGCGCGTGGGATTGACCCTCGCGGCGAGCACGACGCTGAGCCCGGCATCGGCGATGGCGGCGCGCGCCTCCTTCAGGTCGAGCTCGTCTTGTTCAGGCACCAGCAGCTCGATGGCATCCGCGCCGGCAGATTTCATCCGCCGCAGTGTCGGGAAATGCTCGCGGCCGAAGGGGCGCGCATAGAACATCGAGATGACGCCGATCGGATTTCGCTTGGTCATGATTTCACCGCTCCGGCCGTGAGCCCACCCACGAGCCGTTTCTGTACGAGGAGGAAGAGAAGCGTCACCGGCAAGGCAATCAGCGTGCCGCCGGCGGTGAGCAAGCCCCATTGGATGGTGAACTCGCCGATGAAGAGCTGCAGCGCCACGGTCACGGTGCGCACCGTCTCGCCCGACAGCATCATGGCGAAAAGATATTCGTTCCAGGAGGTGATGAAGATGTAGATGCCGGCCGTGACGACGCCTGGCATCACCAGCGGCAGGATGATGAGGCGGATGGCCTGGAGACGGCTCGCCCCGTCGATCGTCGCCGCCTCATCGAGCTCGCGCGGGATGGTGTTGAAATAGCTCGTCAGCATCCAGATCGCGAAGGGGATGGCGAAGGTCGAATGGCCGGCGATGACGCCGAGGAACGTGTCGATGAGGCCGAGCGCCCGCATCAGCAGGAAGAGCGGGATGATGAGGAGCACGATCGGGAACATGTTGATGACGAGGAAGCCCGTCATCAGCATGCGCCTGGCACCGAAGCGGAAGCGCGAAAAGGCATAGCCGGCCGGGATCGAGACCATGAGGCCGCAGAGCGCCGCACCAAAGGCGATGATCAAGCTGTTGAGGAGATTGCCCGAAAAGCTCGTCTGCGTGATCAGCTCGCGATAATGCTCCATGGTCGCCTGGCGCGGCAGGTAATGCACCGGCCATTCGGCGAGCTCGCTCGACGGCTTGATCGAGGTGAGGATCATCCACAGATAGGGCGCGAGCGCGAAGCAGACGATCACCAGGACCGGGATCTCGACCTGCGCGACGCGGGCGAGCCGGGAGCGGCGATCGATCATCGCGCGGCCTCCCCCGAGGCGCGCTTCACATAGAACCAGACGGCCGCGAAGAGCAGGATGGTGAGCACCAGGGCGAGGGCCGCCCCATAGCCGAATTCCATGCCGCTATAGGCGCGCAGGAAGGCGTAGAGCGGCAGTGTGTGCGTGGCATAGCCGGGGCCGCCGCCCGTCGTCACCAGGATCACATCGAGCGAGTTCGCGACCCAGATGGTGCGCAGGAGCAGCGCCGTCGAGATCACATCGGTGATCGACGGCAAGGTGATCTTGGTCAGCCTCTGCCAGCGCGTGGCGCCGTCGACTTCGGCCGCTTCATAGAGCTCGGCCGGAACCGTCTGCAGCCCCGACAGGATGGTGACGGCGAAGAACGGAAAGCCCTGCCAGATAAGCGCCAGCATGATGGCGGCAAGTGCGGTGTCAGGCCGCGCCAACCAAGCCAAGGGCGCGGATATGAGGCCGAGGCGCAGCAGCGCATCGTTGATGACGCCGGTATTGAAGTCGTACATCCAGGTCCACATCAGCCCGATGATGACGCTCGGCAAGGCCCAGGGGATGACGACGAGGGCGCGCGCCAAGCCGCGCCACCAGAAGCTCTGGTTGAGGAGCAGTGCCGTCGCGAGGCCGAGCAGGAATTGCAGCGAGACGACGCCGAAGATCCAGATGGCCGAATGCCAGAGCGATATCCAGAAGACCTCGTCGCCGAGCATTGTCTTGAAGTTGCCGAGGCCGATGAAGCGCTGCTCGTCAGGCGCGTAGATCACATAGTTGGAGAAGCTGAGCCAGATGGTCTGGAGAACCGGAAAGACCACGATCGCCGCCGTCACGGCGAGCGCCGGCGCCAGGAACAGGAACGGCGTCCAGACGATGCGGCGCTCGCTTCCCTTCTCCCGCTTGCGGGAGAAGGTGCCGAGGCGAAGCCGAGGCGGATGAGGGGCGTTCGAGCGCTTCACCGCCGTCCCTCATCCGCCCTCACTCCGTTCGGGCACCTTCTCCCGCCCAAGAGCGGGAGAAGGAAGGTGCGCCCGCGCTCACCCATGGAACAGCTGCTCGATCGCCTTCATCATGTCGTCGGGCGAGATCTCGCCGAGAAGCGCGCGCTGCATATTGGCCGGCCAGACGCGCGAGATGAAATCGGGCGTCTTGGGATGGTCGGGCAGGGAGCCGGCGATCGGCAGCGAATCCGAGCTTGCCTGCACGAAGCGCTTGGGATGTCCGGTCCAGCTCGCCCGCGCCGAGCCCGCGACTGGCAATTGCCCGGTGAGCTTGTTCAGATCGGCGTTGTTCTCACCCGTCGACAAGTAGCTGATCCAGCGGAAGGCCGCTTCCTTCGCCTTGCTGGCGGCGAAGACCGCGTTCGACTCGTCGCCGAAATAGGTCCAGCCCTTGCCGTCGGGGCCGCGCGGCACCGGCACTGCCGAGACCTTGTCGCCGAGCACATCCACGATCTCCTTCGCCGAGCCGACATGGTGGATGGTCATGGCGGTGCGGCCCGATTTGAAGGCATCGACGATCTGGCGGAAGCTGTCGGTCGGGGCGGAGGCCGGCACCACCTTGTCCTGGCGCGCGAGGTCGACGAACCAGCGATTGGCGGCAAAAGCCTTCGGCGTGACCATGCCGCCCGGCTCGAAGCTCGCGCCGCCGCCGAGCACGAACGGCCCCCAATGATCGAAGCCGCCGGCGCCCCCGCGCATGCCGTAGCCGCTCACCCCGTCCTTGGTGAGCGCCTTCGCCAAGCTGCGGAATTCCTCGAAGCCTGAGGGCGGCTTGAGGCCCGCGGCCTCGACGAGATCGGCGCGGTAATAGAGATAGACGACCACATATTGCAGCGGCAGGTAATAGCGCTTGCCGTCGGCACCGTTATTGATCTTCCAGATATCGTCGGCGATGTCGCTGCGGCCGGGCCAGGCGGCGATGAGCGGGTCGAGCGCTTCGAGCGCCTT
The DNA here is from genome assembly GCA_900104855.1 of Rhizobiales bacterium GAS188. Taxonomy (NCBI): domain Bacteria; kingdom Pseudomonadati; phylum Pseudomonadota; class Alphaproteobacteria; order Hyphomicrobiales; species Rhizobiales bacterium GAS188. The sequence continues at coordinate 353,200 of FNSS01000001.1, read as the reverse complement.
CATCTGCTGGAAGCGGGCCGCCCAGGAGAGGCGCACCATGGCGCAATCGGGTCCATTGCCGGCGACCAGCGCCGCGAACAGCCGCGTCTGGTAATCATTGCCGCCGCCCCAGGGGATCGGCTCGGCCTTGATCTTGATGTCTGGATTCTGGGCCTCGAAGCGCGCCACGAGCTCGGCCGGCGAGTTCTGCGGGTTGTCGAAATGATACCACCATCGCACGGTTGCGCCCTCGGCGAGAGCAGGTTTGCCGAGGAAGGCATTGGCGAGCGGAGCGGCAGCGAAGGCGGCGCCCGCGCCCTTCAGGACGTCTCTGCGTTTCATGGTGTCGTCCTCCCTGGATTTTCTCTTTGGAAGCCCGTCGTCAGAAATGTTCGGCGAGGAAGCGGCCGGCGGCCTCGATGCTGCGACGGGCGACGCCGAGCTCATTTGCCATCCGCAGAAAGCCGTGCACCACGCAAGGCACGTGGTCGAAGCGGAAATCGACCGCGGCGCGGGTCAGCTTCTCGGCCAGCATCACGGTGTCGTCGAGCAACGGATCGAAGCCGGCGGCCGCGAGATAAAGCGGCGGCAGTCCGGCGAGATCCGCACGGTAAGGAGCCGCGAGGCTCTGCGTCTCGTCACGGTCGGGCCCGAGGAAGTTGCGCCAATACCAGCGCATCATCTCGGTCGAGAGCAGGAACTCGCCACCGCCATGGCTGAGATGGCTCGCCGTCGTGAACAGCGGCACGTAGCAGCCATAGAACAGGGCGGCGCTGCGCAAAGGCGGCTTGCCGGCATCGCGGCGTCGCAGCAGGGCTGCGAGCGCGAGATTGGCGCCGGCCGAATCGCCGGCGAGCGCGAGTTGCGTCGCGTCGACCCGCTCGCCGAGCGCTCCGCTCTCGGCGAAGTCCAAGGCTGCCATGACGTCGTCGAGCGGCGCCGGGAAGGGATGCTCGGGCGCCAGCCGGTAATCCATGCCGAGCACGGCGCAGCCGGACGCGAGCGCCAGGTGCCGCATCGTGGCGTCATGGGTGTCGACCGACCCGAAAGTCCAGCCGCCGCCATGGGCGAAGAGGATCAGCGGCAGTTGGGCGGCCTTGCGGGGCAAATAGAGCCGGGCGCGCATCGTCTGGCCGTGCGCGGGGATCTCGAGCTGCCGGGTCTCCATCTCCGGGGCGCCCTGGTTCCAGGGTGCCGCGGCCGCGTCGAACAGGCGCCGCGCCTCGGTGATCGGCATCGCCCGGTAATCGACCGCGGGCGCTGCGCGCAGGCGCTCGAGGATCAGCTCCATTTCGGCATTGCGGCGCAGCATCAAGCGGGGCTCCCGGCGGGGCCTGTGACGATGGTGTCGATGTGGTGGCCGATGACCTCGGCGAGGCCCTCACTGTCGCGGGCGGCCAACCGCTCGATGATCGGAATATGGCGGCGTGCGGTCTCGATGAGGGGGCGGCGATGGCTCGGCGCCCAGAGGCGCCAGCGATGTGCGTGCAGCATGCAACGCGTCAGGATCTGCTCCAGCGCCTCGAGCCCCGACAAGGCGAACAGCGTCTGATGGAACTCGATGTCGAGCGCTGTGAGCTGGTGTTCCTCGTCGGCTCGCGCCGAATCCTCCATCGCGGCTTCGATGGCGGCGAGCTTTTCGAGGGCTGCATCGTCCACGAGGCGGACGGCCTTGAGGGCGCCGCGCGTCTCGATGCGTCGGCGCAACGCCAGGATTTCCTGCGCCTCGTCGGGGTCGAGCCGCGTCACGGTCGTGCCACGCCGGCCATGCCGGGTCACGAGGCCGTCTTCCTGCAGGCGGAATAAAGCTTCGCGCACGGTGCCCTGGCTGCAGCCGAGCTCGCGGGCGACGCCGAGCTCGGTGAGCACTTCGCCGGGCTTCAGCTCGTTCAGCATGATGCGGCGCTTCACCTCGTCATAGACGAAGTCGAGCGGTCGCATGAAGCGCGCTGCCTCCAACCTGGCCTCCTCCCGATTATCATTATCGATATTGATAATGGAATCGGGAAGGGGAAGTCAAGATGGAGGTTGGGACCCCCGGCGTCCCGCCGGCTCTTGCGCAGGGCGAGCGCTCCACGCCGGGAAGAAGGGCGACTAGGATGGTCGCGGTCCCAGAGCGGTGGGACCGCTTGCGTCCTCGCCCGCTCTTGCGCAGGGCGAGCGCTCGACGCCGGCAAGAAGGGCGACCAGGATGGTCGCGGTCCCCGAGCGGTGGGACCGCTTGCGTCCTCGCGCGCTCTTGCGAAGGGAGAGCGCTCCACGCCGGGAAGAAGGGCGACCAGGATGGTCGCGGTCCCAGAGCGGTGGACCGCCGGCGTCCCGCCGGCTCTTGCGCAGGGCGAGGCCTCCACGCCGGGAAGAAGGGCGACCAGGATGGTCGCGGTCCCAGAGCGGTGGGACCGCTTGCGTCCTCGTCCGCTCTTGCGAAGGGCGCGGCCGGCGTTGGGAAGAAAGGGCGACCGAGACGGTCGCGGTCCCACCGTTCGTCCCCCGTCAGGTCGACGCGACCGGCAGGCTTGCCCCGGCACCTGCCGTTTGCAATTGCGGCACATAGCGGGCGGGCTTCTTGCCGACCGCGACGCCGCCATGGATCATGCCCTGGATCTGCGGATCGAAGAATGTGTAGGGGAAGCTGCGCTCCCTCTCGCTCGCCGCATCCAGGCGGCGGGTCAGCTCGGCGTCGAGCTCGAAATCGAGCGCGCCGAGATTATCCCGCAATTGCGCGAGCTTGGTCGCGCCGATGATCACCGAGGCAATGCCCGGCCGGTTCGCCACCCAGTTCAAGGCGAGCTGCGCCATGCTCCGCCCCGTCTCCTTCGCGACCTTGTCGAGCTCGGCGAGGATCGCGAAATTGCGCGGCGTGAATTTCTTGAAAGCGGGATTGTCGCTGCCCGCCATCGCGCTCAACCGTCCTTCGCCGGCGCCGCCCTCGGCGGTGGCGCGGTATTTGCCGCTGAGAAGCCCGCTGGCGAGCGGGCTCCAGACCATGATGCCCATGCCGTGCTCGACGCCAAGCGGCACGAACTCGTCCTCGATATGGCGCTCGGCGAGCGAATACTCCAATTGCAGCGCCGAGAGCGGCTCGTAACCGCGCCATTCCGCAAGCGTCTGGGCGCGCGACGCATACCATGAAGGCACATTGCTCAAGCCGACATGGCGCACCTTGCCGGAGCGGACGAGGTCGTCGAAACCGCGCATCACCTCCTCGGCCGGCGTCACGCGGTCCCAGGTGTGGAGGAGGTAGAGGTCGATATAGTCGGTCCCCAGACGCTTGAGCGATCCGTCGACGGCGCGCATCATGGCCTTGCGGCCATTGCCGCCGGCATTCGGATTGCACGGCTCGGCGTTGTAGCTGAACTTGGTCGCGATCACCGCCTTGTCGCGCAGATGGCGCTCGGCGATGAACTCGCCGAGCCAGGTCTCGCTGGTGCCGCCGACATAGAGATCGGCCGTGTCGAAGAGATTGCCGCCGGCCTCGACATAGGCGTCGAAGATGGCGCGCGCCGCCTCCTTGTCGGCGCCCCAGCCCCAATCCGTGCCGAAGGTCATGGTGCCGAGAGCCAGGCGGCTGACGCGAAGACCGCTGCGCCCGAGAGTGAAATAGGAAGTCAGTGCGTCGCGGCTCATGGTCGGCTCCTTCAGGCTCGAGGTTCGGCGTGTCGAGGCCTATCTCGCGCCGAAGCAGCCCGGCGATAAGATCGTTTATTGTGCATGAATTATGCGATATCATGCATGAATGGATCGCGACCTGCTCGGCCATTTGCCGGTGGTGCTGGCGGTCGCCCGCAAGGGCGGCTTCGCTCCCGCCGCACTCTCCTTGAACATGAGTTCTTCGGCCGTCAGCCATGCGGTGCGGCTCGTCGAGACGAGGCTCGGCACGCCGCTCTTCGCGCGCACCACGCGCAGCGTGGCGCTGACCGAGGCCGGGGCCGCATTGATCGAGACGATCTCGCCTGCGCTGTCGCAGATCGCCGAGAGCCTCGACCGCCTGCAGGCCGCCAGAGGCAGGGTCACGGGCCTGTTGCGCCTCAACGCGCCGCGCCTCGCCCTGCCTATGGTGCTCACCCGCCTCCTGTCGCAAATGGGCAAGCGCTATCCGGAGCTGCGGATCGAGGTGTTCGTCGATGACGCGCTTTCGGACGTGGTCGCGGGTGGCTTCGATGCCGGCGTCAGGCTGGGAGAGATGATCGCCAAGGACATGGTCGCGGTGCGCCTGACGCCGCCCTTCGAGGCGATCATCGTGGCGGCGCCATCTTATCTCGCCGAGAAGGGCAAGCCGCGCAGCATCGGCGAGCTCAGCCGGCATAATTGCATCGGCTACCGCCTGATCCAGTCGGGCGGGCTTTACCGCTGGGAGTTGCGGGAGGGCTGGTGCGACGTCGCGGTCGAGGTCGCGGGAACGACCATCGTCAACGATGCGCTGCAGGCGCGTGAGCTTGCGCTCGCCGGGATCGGGCTCTGCTACATCTTCGAGCCCCTGGTGCGCGCCGATATCCGCGCCGGCCGGCTCGAACAGGTGCTGCCCAAGGCCGCCATGAGCGAGCCCGGCCTGTTCCTGTATTTCCCGCGCGGCGCCTCCGCGGCGCCGAAGCTCAAAGCCTTGATCGACACGGCGCGACAGATGTTGAGATCAGGCAAGGCCGCGGAGGGCGCGGTGCCACCGCCGCGCAATAACCTGTGAGACGCTTCAGCTATCCGCGAGGAATTGGTCGACCAAAGATTGATCGGTATCGTAGACCCAACACTCCGCGAGTTTTCCGTCCTTGACGCCGTAGACGAGCACGCGATCAAGCTCTGCCCGCAGGTCAGTTCTCTCGAACCGCTCGCGGGCTATCACCGTCGCACGGCGCGGACCGGCCATGATGTCAAGTATTGCGACCAGCTTTCGGTTTGTTCGCCGAGCGACCTCGCCGAGCGTCTCGAGTGCCGCTACCTTGCCGACATGATCTCCGGCGAGGGGATTGCGACCGAAATAGTGAAGCGTAAATTGTTCGTGGTAGCAATCGCGCAGCCCTGCAATGTCACCCGCCCGCCACGCAGCGCAGTAGCGGTTAACCGCTTCGAGGTTTGCGGCCCGGGCCTGTTCGTCCATTACGGCCGATGTCATCCGGCGTTCCTCCGCAGTTGCGCCATGCCGCAGACACTACTCTTCCGACGCCCCGACCGCTTTCAGAAACTGGCTGCCAAAAACTGGCTGCCAAGAACTGGCTGCCAAGAACTGGCTGCAATGCCGGTTTCGTTGTGCCGGGTCAGTTCAAGACCCGCCGGAGAGATCTGTTGGAAATTGCGTGCGGTGGAGCGCGATCATTCTTGTTCCGGTCTCTGCCTCGCCACAGCCGGAGCACCGGTTGCGCTTTCCTCGATTCGCAGCGACGCCTGGACGAGGCCCGAAGGCGGCATGCCGAACATCTCGCGGAAGGCCGCGCTGAAATGAGCGGAATTTGCGAAGCCAGCGCCCAGTGCTGCCTCCGTGAGAGATAGGCCCTGCGCCATACCGCGCACTGCCGCGCCCATCCTGCTCCAGAGCCGATAGCGGCGCAGAGGCACGCCGGTGGCTCCCTTGAAGACATGCAGAAACCGCGAGGACGACAGCCCCGCTCGAGCCGCCAGTTCCGCGAGCGGGTGCTTCCCGGCGGGATCGTCGCTAAGCCTCCGGATCGCCTTGGCGACACGCTGATCAAGCCGCTCGGGCACAGCGAGCCCCAGAGCCGCGGCGATCTCCAGCTGCGCGTCGCGCCAAGCCGTCCCATCTCGAAGACGGCGCAGCGCCGTCAGATAGGCGTCTTCGCCAGCAAGCCCGCTGGTCGGGCCAGGTCCCGGCCTCGCTTCGGAAGCCCGCAAGCGGTCATAGTCCGAACTCTGGGCATCGAGATATAGAAACGCCATGCACGCACCGTTCGCGCGCAAATGATGGAGCGTGTTCGGTGGAATGAGCAATGTCCGATACGGCTCATACCCCGCTTCCGGCAGGCGCGCCGAGACCGCAACCTCGAACGGCGTGTCGAGGCCGGCACAGAGAACCGCCACCGCGTTGCGATGAGGGCTGAGCCCGAGCGTGGGCCCCAGATACAGTGAACGGGCTCCCCAAAAAAAGAGTCTGGCATTTGTCATATGCAAGGACCCATGAGGGCAGCCGGTTGGCTCAAGCCCTGTTGAGGCGCGGCGCCTACAATTAAGGGGCCGGCGCTGGTTCGGCTCTCACCACAAGCAGGCAAGGCTTTCCGGCCGCACTTCATCTCGAATCCTTCTTGTCCGCCAGCAATTCTGCTTCCGGAGCAAGTGCCCGATTGCGCAATGTGTGGCGGTAAGTTCCAACCGCGATGGCGAGCGCGACGATGATCAGAATCGCCGCGATTGCGAACGTGATCCGCATACCGGTGGCAACGGCCTCGGAAGGCGCCGTCGTGATGTCGATCGTCGCCGATGCGAGCGCGAACACAGCACCCATGACGGATGCCCCGGTGATGAGCCCGAGGTTGCGCGACAGGCTGAGCATGCCGGAAATGACGCCCCGCTGATCCGGGTGGACATCCATCATGACAGCAGTGTTGTTGGCTGCCTGGAACAGCTGATAACCGGGGGTCAAGACGGCGATGGCAGCAATGTAGCCCACAATGCCGAACATCTCCGGAAGCACGGACAGGGCAAATGAACCAGCCGCCATTTCGATGAGTCCAACGATGACCATGAATGGCGCGCCCAAACGGTCGACAATACGACCAGCTGGGACACCGCTCAGTGTGGAGATGATTGGGCCAACCGACAAGACGAGTCCGACCAGCGCCGTTTCAAGCCCCAGCCCACGCGAGAGATAGAACGGCCCGACCACCAGCGTCGCCATCATCACCGTCGAGACGAGCGCGTTCATGGCAAGGCTGGCACTCAACACCGCATTGCGGAACATCGCCAATCGGATCAATGGTGACGCCACTCTCGCCTCCGCAAGGACAAGGAGGCTACCTCCAAGGACAGCGGCCAACAGAAGGGCCATGTTGAGCCGATCGAAATGGCCGTGCCCGATCGTCATGGCGAGCGAATAAGCCGCGAGCGTCAGGGCGAGCAGCAGCGTGCCCACAATGTCGAAGCCGACTCTATCCGTCTTCGGCTCCCGGCGATCAGCCGGCAGGTAGCGACGCGCGAGAAGAAAAGCCAGGAGACCCAATGGGACGTTGACGAGGAAGATTGTCCGCCAGCCAAGTCCTGAAATCAGAACGCCACCGAGGGAGGGCCCGAGGGTGGTGCCGATCGCTGACATCGTTCCGAGCAGCCCCATGGCGCTACCGGTCTTTGCCTTCGGAACCGTCTCACCGACGAAGGCCATGGTGAGGGCCATCATGATGGCCGCGCCGAGGCCCTGCACCGCTCGGGCGGCGATCAGCAACCAGAGCGTGGGCGCGACACCGCTTAAGCCCGAGGCCACCGTGAACAGGAAGACTCCGGCCAGTAGCAACCGTCGGCGGCCGGTGATGTCGCCCAGCCGTCCGACGCCGACAATCAGAGTGGTGATGGCGAGGAGATAGGCCAGCACGACCCACTGGACTTCCTGAAAGGAAGCGTCGAACGCCTGTGCAAGCGTCGGCAAGCCGACATTGGCGATGCTGGTGCCGAGCGAGGACAGCAACATCGAGAGCGAAAGGCTGGCGAGCGCCCACCGGACCGAAGGTGTCCGTTCCGCACGTGCCGCTACTGCCTCATCTCGTCCTGCAATGAATGGCTTCAACACGAACTCCGTTTTCTGGCGACTCCCGAAACGGAGCTGTCAGAAACCTAGTCCTTTGCCTGACATGGCGGAACACGCACCATTTGCACTTTATTCGTGCGTTTGACGCGATATCACGATCAAACTGCGCTATGGTCGATGCATGTCGACACCCGATCTCAATTTGCTTGTCACCCTTGATGTGCTGCTCGCGGAAGGCAGCGTTGCGCGCGCAGCCCAACGGTTGCGGCTGAGCCCGTCGGCGATGAGCCGGGCACTGGCGCGATTGCGTGAGACGATGGGCGATCCGCTGTTGGTCAGGGCCGGACGCGGTCTCGTTCCCACGCCACGAGCGCTCGAACTCCGCGAGCGCGTCGGTCAGCTTGTGCAGGACGCCGAAGCCGTTCTGCGTCCTGTCGAGACGCTCGACCTGAAACGGCTTGTGCGAACATTCACGCTCAGAAACAGGGATGGCTTTGTTGAGAATTTCGGACCGGATCTCATTGCGCGCGTGGGCGAACAAGCACCGGGCGTGCGGCTGCGTTTTGTGCCGAAGCCGGACAAGGACAGCACGCCGCTGCGCGACGGCAGCGTAGACCTGGAGACGGGCGTCGTCGGAAAGGCCATGGGACCCGAGGTGCGCGCGCAAGCGCTGTTCCGTGATCGTTTCGTCGGTGTCGTGCGGATGGGGCATCCGTTATGCGAGGTCACGATCACGCCTGCCCGTTACGCAGCCGGCCGGCACATCCTCATCTCCCGTCGCGGGCTCGACAGGGGACCGATCGATGATGCCCTTGAGCCGTTAGGGCTGAAACGGGAGATCGTGACGGTCGTCGGCGGCTTTTCGGAAGCTCTGGCTCTGGCGCGTGCCTCGGACCTGATCGCCAGCGTTCCCGAACGCTATTCGGGAAACCTGCGCGCCGGAATGCATAGTTTTCCCCTTCCGGTCTCCCCGCCGGAGATCACGGTTTCATTGCTCTGGCACCCGCGGCTGGATGCCGATCCGGCGCATCGCTGGCTGCGCGGCCACGTTCGGGATGCCTGCGCGGCGATCCGCTGAATGGAAGGTTTATCGGAGTTAGAGTGCTATAGCGTAGACATCGTGCTCATTATCGTCGGGCGCGGTTCGCCATTTCCAGGCCAGGGCGCGATTTTACCGGCCGATCGCCGCTAATTGCCGCTCTCCCAGACAGAGGACGTTCACAATCACGGGTCGGGCGGTGAGACGGGTTAAAAATTGAAGCAAATCAACTCTGCTGCGGCCGGATCGGACTGCGATTGGTCCGACGATCTCGCGGCCAAAGCGATGCGCTTGTCAGGCGAAATCAGAAGTACCTCGAAAGCGTCAGGCACGCGCACCCAGGAAATACACCGGAAATCTGAAGCCTGGAAACTGGCGACGTCAGTTCGCCGCCATATCGTACGTCCTTCCACCACTATCCTTGACGTTGCAATAACGGATATCGTCTTACCAGTCTGCGAGGCGGTGATCTGCCAGAAAGGCAGCCCCAGGTCGACTTCATCCAGCACAGACGAATTGAGCAAATCCATGCAGGCGAGACACGAAGTCGGCGTTGCAGGGCCTATGATATCGCCTGATTTTTCTTCGTACATACCGAGCGATAGCCAGAGCCGGCCACGCCCGTCGAGGGCTGAGTCGCAAAACGCTGGCGTCGATGCAATCTGGCGAGGCATTGCTTCCAGCCCGAAACTACCAACCCATATGCGCCCATCACCACATGCGGCGACCAAGTTTTCTGAATTCCATGGATGAATTTGCATGTGGGAGCCCAAGCGGCGTCGTTTCACGGCGCCTGTCGCAAGATTGACCGCATGAAGCGAAGGCTCGGAGTGATTGCAAGCGTGGGCGAATTGGCCCCCGGCCACCAGCCTGTCGGCATATCGCGGTATTCGGGAAGTCCACTTCTCAATTGGAGCGAGTGTTGCCCCATCAAGCCGGAACAGTTTCGTGTCGCTTGCGGCAAGCCAGCTTCCATCCAAGCTTCGAGTAAGTGCGCGAACCGCATTGCCCAAGCGGGTTGATGCGACCTCACGTCCGTCGTCGAGACGGAGCACGCGTAGCCTGAGCGCCGCAAAGGCGACGCCCCACCCATCGGAAACTAACACCTGATCTTCATCAGGATGGACCCAAAGACGATGCGCCATCCTTCCGGGAACACTTGTTCGCCAACGAATAATTGCGGTCTGAGGACCAGAAACAGCAAAAGTGGCTTTTTTTCTCGGTACAGCCATGTTCGTCCCAATTGCAAAACTCTCGTTGCATCAATCTTGCGGCTGAATTCTGCAACGTCGCAACATTGGAGATTGTGCGACACCGACAAACAGGTCGCTTTTCACCTTTACGCTCCTATCCGACAAGCCGACACCCGGTGGGACGCGTCCTCGCGAACATCATGAGAGGGCTATGGCGTAGACATAGTGCCCAGCTTCATCCTTCGCGGTCCGCCAGCGTTCGGACCGCGACCCTCGTCGGACCACTTGCGTCGGCGCTTATGGCTGCGCTTTGCGCCAGCGCGCCGGCCCGAGGGCGTGGATCGATTGCCCGGTCGCATCGACGGCGACCGTCACCGGCATGTCCTCGACCGTGAATTCGTAGATCGCCTCCATGCCGAGATCCGGGAAGGCGAGCACGCGGGCCGCGCGGATTGCCTTGGAGACGAGCACGGCCGCTCCGCCGACCGCGATCAGATAGGCGGCCTTGTGGCGCGCTATGGCGGCGACCGCCTCCGGCCCGCGCTCGGCCTTGCCGACCATGGCGATGAGGCCGGTATTCGCCAGCATCGGCTCGGTGAATTTGTCCATGCGGGTCGCTGTGGTCGGCCCGGCCGGTCCGACCGCCTCATCACCCACCGGGTCGACCGGCCCCACATAATAGATGGCGCGGTTGCTGAAATCGACCGGCAGCTTTTCGCCGCGCGCCATCATGTCGGTGAGCCGCTTATGGGCGGCGTCTCGCCCGGTCAGCAGCCGCCCCGAGAGCAGCAGGGTCTCACCGATCCTCCAGCTCGCCACCTCTTCACGCGTCAGAGCGTCGAGGTCGACCCGGCGTGCCGTATGCGCCGTGCGATCGAGGATGATCTCCGGCCAGTCGGCGAGGTCGGGCGGGGTGAGCTCCGCCTTGCCCGACCCGTCCAGCACGAAGCTCGCATGCCGATTGGCGGCCCATTGCGGGATCAGGCCGACCGGCTGTGAAGCCGCATGGGTCGGAAAGCTCCTGATCTTGACGTCGAGCACGGTGGTGAGCCCGCCGAGCCCCTGGGCCCCGATGCCGAGCGCGTTGATCTTCTCGTAAAGGCTGACCCTGAGCTCCTCCTCCGGGGTGGCCGGCCCGCGACGCAGGAGATCGGTCATGTCGAGCGGCTCGAGCAGGGCTTCCTTGGCCATCAGCATCGCTTTCTCGGCGCTGCCGCCGACGCCGAGCCCGATCAGCCCGGGCGGGCACCAGCCGGCGCCGAGCTTCGGCATGGTGTCGAGCACCCAATCGACGACACTGTCGCTCGGATTGAGCATGGCGAAGCGCGCCTTGTTCTCCGAGCCTCCGCCTTTGGCGGCGACCGTGATCTCGATCGTCGCGCCCGGCACCAGCTCGGCATGCACGACGGCCGGCGTGTTGTCGCGCGTGTTGGGGCGCAAGAATAGCGGGTCCTCGATGATCGAGGCGCGCAGCGGATTGGCAGCGTCGAGATAGGCCCGACGCACCCCCTCATTGATCAGCTCGGAGAGGCTGCACCGGCTCGCGAGCCGCGCCTGCATGCCGTATTTGACGAAGACGTTGACGGTGCCGGTGTCCTGGCAGAGCGGCCGGCGGCCGAGCGCCGCGAGCCGCGAATTGACCAGGATCTGGGCGATGGCGTCCTTGGCGGGCGCGCTCTCCTCACGCTCATAGGCGCGCGCCATGTGACGGATGAAGTCGGCCGGGTGATAATAGGAGATGAATTGCAGGGCGTCGGCGACGCTCGCGATCAGGTCCTCTTCGCGGATCGCTTGCATCGTGTCAGGCGGCGTCCGCCTGCGCTTCGGGAGCCGCAAGCCGGAAGGCCTCGAGCGCCCGGCAGTTTTCGTCGATCCTGCTGATCAGCGGGAAGGATTCGAGCGGGCAGTCGAAACGCAAGGCATTGGCGACCTGCGGCACGATGAAGGCGTCAGCGAGGCCCGGTGTGTCGCCGCAGGCGAAGGCGCCGACCCGGCCGGAGCGGGCAAGGATCGCCTCGAGGCCCTGGAAACCCTCGGCGATCCAATGCCGGTACCAGGCGGTTTTCTCCGCCTCGGAATGGCCGAGCGTCTTGGTCACATAGCGCAGGACGCGCAGATTGTTGAGCGGGTGGATCTCGCAAGCGACGATGCTCATCAGGCTGCGCACATAGGCGCGCGCCTCGGGATCACACGGCAGGAGCGGCGGCTCGGGATGCGTCTCCTCCAGATATTCGCAGATGGCGATCGACTGGATGAGGACCGTGCCGTCGATCTCGAGAGACGGAACCAGGCCTTGCGGGTTGACGGCGCGATAGGCCTCGCCGTGCTGCTCGCCACCGCCGCGCAGCATATGCACCGGGGCAGCCGTCCAGGGGAGGCCCTTAAGGGCAAGCGCGATCCGCACGCGGTAAGCGGCCGATGATCGGAAATAAGTGTAGAGCTTCATGGTCCACTCCGGTTCGGCGCCCATAAAGCGTCGGGCCCGTGCTGCGCCCAATCCTCATCGATGAGGAATGACGCTGAGGCTCGCCTCCCCCGACAATCGCATCTCGATCCCACGCGACGGTCAAGAGGAGGCTCCGCCATGGTTCCGATCAACGGCCTGCATCATTTCGCCTATCGCTGTCGCGACGCCGAGGAAACGCGGCATTTCTACGAGGATATCCTCGGCCTGCCGCTTGTGCATCTGGTGCGCGCCGACAAGGTGCCGAGCACCGGCGAGGATTGCCCCTTCGTGCATATCTTCTTCCGCATGACCGACGGCTCGCATATCGCATTTTTCGATCTTGGCGACAATGTGAAGGCCGAGCCGTCGCCCAATACGCCGGCCTGGGTCAATCATCTGGCGCTCGCCGTCGCCGACCGCGACGAGCTGCGGCGCGCCAAGGACAAGCTCGAGGCGGCCGGCATCCCGGTGCTCGGCGTCACCGATCATCATTTCATCGAATCGATCTACTTCTTCGACCCGAACGGCATCCGCCTGGAGCTCACGACCGATATCGGCCTCACCGACTACAAGGCCGGGAAGCTGGCGAGCGCCCATGCGGAGCTCGACGCCTGGACGCAGGAGAAGCGTCAGAGGCTCGGCGAGGCCGCATGAATCCTGCGCCGCGCATTGCCGTGATCGGGGCCGGCGCCATCGGCGGCGTGCTGGCGGCGCGCCTCGCCGCGGCCGGGCATGAGGTCGGCGTCGTGGCGCGCGGCGCGCAGCTCGCTGCCATCCGGGAGCGGGGGCTGAGGCTCGAGACCGAAGGTGAGACGGGTTTGGCCGAGCGCCAGCCGGTCGCCCTCGAGGCGACGGATGATGCGGCGAGGCTCGGGCGGCGCGACATCGTTTTCCTGTGCCTGAAGGCCCATGATCTCGGCGCCGCGACGGGGCGTCTCGCGCCGTTGCTCGAACGCGACACCATCGTGGTGCCGGTGCAGAACGGCATCCCCTGGTGGTATTTCGAGGATGGGCGCGACGAGCCTCTCGCCAGCGCCGATCCCGACGGTGCCTTGCGGCGGCGCTTCGAGCGCACGCGCCTTGTCGGTTGCGTGACCCATATGGCGGCGCAAGTGAGCGCGCCCGGAATCGTGCGCCTGACGGCCGACGGTCCGATCCTGGTCGGCGATGCCGGCACGAGCTCCGATTCCCGTGCCGGCGATGCGGCCCGCATCGGCGCGCTCCTGCAGGACGCCGGGTTCGAGGCGCACGCCGTCGACGATATCCGCCGCGAGATCTGGATCAAGCTCGCCGGCAATGCCGCCTTCAACCCGGTCGCTGCGCTTACCGGAGCCACAATGGGCGAGATCTGCGACGATGCGCGGCTCGTCGGCATCGTGCGCACCGCGATGGCCGAATGCATGGCGGTCGGCGAGAGCTGCGGCATCGCCTTTCCGGTCAGCGTCGAAGAGCGCATCGCCATGGCACGCAAGATCGGCGGCTCGAAACTGTCGATGCTGCAAGATCTCGAAAGCGGCCGGCCGGTCGAGGCCGACGCGCTGATCGGCGCCGTCATCGAGCTCGGCGCCAGGGCCGGCCGACCGACGCCAATACTCGCCATGCTGCACGCTCTCGTCAGCGAACGCGCCCGTCACCCCCTCGTGAGGACATGATCATGGTCAAGACGCTTGCCGACACGGATGGCCGCCCCGCCTGGTGCGGGCCAGAGGAATGGGCGCTGCGCCAGGATCTCGCCGCCACCTATCACGTCTTCGACCATCTGGGCTGGACGGAATCGATCTTCAACCACATCACCTTGCGCGTGCCGGGCGCCGAGCCGCATTATTTGATCAATCCCTTTGGGCTCAACTATAGCGAGGTCACGGCCTCGAACCTGATCAAGACCGATATCGACGGCAACGCCCTGTCGCCGAGCGAGCACCCGGTCAACCGGGCGGGCTTCATCATCCATTCGGCCGTGCATGCGGCACGCCAGGATGCCCATTGCATCATCCACACCCACACCGATTCCGGCATGGCGGTCGCCTGCAAGACAGACGGCCTGTCCTATGACAATTTCTACGGGGCGCAGCTCTATGGCCGCGTCGCCTATCACCGCTTCGAAGGCATCACCGTGCATGGCGAGGAGCAGCCGCGCCTCGTCGAGAGCCTCGGCGACAAGAGCGTGCTGGTGTTGCGCAATCATGGCCTGCTGGTGGTCGAGGACAGCCTGCCGAAGGCCTTCTGGCTGCTCTGGACCTTGCAGCGCGCCTGCGACATCCAAGGCGCGGCGCAAGCGATGGCGGGCGAGGATCGGCCGCTCGACGATGAGGTCCGCAAGGCCTGCGCTTATGACGGCGAGCATTTCGATCCGGAAGGCAAGCTCGGCCGCAAGATGCTCGACGCCGCGATCCGGCGCATGGAGGCGGCAAGGCGCGGCCTCCATGTCGATTTTCGACGCTGAGGGGCCGGCGGGGTGAACAACCATGTTCCGGCCGTCGCCTTCACGGCAACCGGCTACGAGCTTCCGAGCTATGAGGCGGTGATTCCCGAGGCCGCGCTCAGCGGCACGCTCGAACGCGCCCGCCTGGTCATCGTCGGCGGCGGCCTGACCGGGCTGACGCTCGCCGCCGATCTCGCGACGCGGGGCATCAGCGCCGTCATCCTCGACGACGACAACACGGTCGGCGTGCGCGGCGCCTCCTCGCGCGGCATGGTCTATGCGCAGAAGACGCTCGAGGTGATGGACAGGCTCGGCATCGCCGAGCGCATGATCGCCAAGGGCGTCACCTGGTCGGTCGGCCGGACCTTGTCCGGGGAGGACGTCGTCTATTCCTTCAACCGCGCGCAGGAGAACCGTTCGAAGCAGCCGGCCTTCGTCAACCTGCAGCAATTCTACCTGGAATGGTTCCTGGTCGATCGCCTGCGCGAGCTCGGCGCCGAGATCAGATGGCTCAACAAGGTGGTGGCGGTCGAGCCAGGCGAGAGCCAGGTGCGGCTGAGCGTCGAATCGACCGCCGGAAGCTACACGATCGAAGCCGATTTTGTGGTCGACGCCACCGGCGCCGGCAGCCAGATCCGCAGCGCGCTCGGGCTTGCCACCAATGCGGCCCAGCATCTCGACCGCTGGTGCATCTGCGACGTGCGCTGCACCGATCTCGACGTGCCGGAGCGCTGGACCTGGGTCGATGCTCCCTTCAATGGCGGGCGCGCCGTCTGGCAGCATATGATGGCCGATCATGTCTGGCGGCTCGATTATCAGCTGGCGCCGGATGCCGATCCGTCGGAGGCAGCGGAATTGGCGACCGCCGCGGCGCGGGTGCGCGAGCATCTGGGTCCCGAAATTGCCTTCGAGCTCGTTTGGGTCGGCCCATGGGCCTACCGCACCCAGGTGCTCGACCAGTTCCGCCTCGGCCGCATCTTCTTTGCCGGCGACGCGGCCCATGTCATGAGCCCGTTCGGGGCGCGCGGCGGCAATTCCGGCGTGCAGGATGCCGACAACCTCGGCTGGAAGCTGGCGCTGGTCCTTGCCGGCAAGGCGAAGCCCGACCTCCTCGACAGCTACGATGCGGAACGGCGCCCGGCGGCGCAGGAAAATATCCGCGTCACCTCGCGCACGGCCCGATTCCTCGCGCCGCAATCGGCCTTCGAGCGCCGGCTGCGGCAAGTGACGCTCGACCTGTCGCGTGAGCACGGCTTTGGGCAAAGCCTCGTCAATACGGGCCGCCTGTCGCTCCCCAACCGCTACATGGCTTCGCCGATATTGGGGGAGGGGGGAGGCTTCTGCTTCCCCGACCTTGCGCTCCGGGATGCGCAAGGGAAGACGAAATTTCTGTCGGGGCTCCTCGGCGAGCTCGGCACGGCGAGCCTTGGCCTCTATGTGCCGCGGCCAGGGCGCGATCCGGCGCGCGCCGCCATCTGCGGCATCGGCGGGGACGGCCTGCCTTACCTCGTGCGCACCCTCGATATCGGCCAGGGCGCCACGCGTTGCGGCCTCTCGGATCCGGGGGGCGAGATCGCCCGCCTTGCCGCTCTCGCGCCCGGGGATTTCGTCGCGGTGCGGCCCGATCTCTATTGCGGCGGCATCCTCAGATCCGCCACGGCCGCGGGCGTCGAGGCGCTGCTTGCGAGATCCGTGGGCTTTGGAGCCACAAGATGACCTTGCGCCTCGATCCGAACCTCGCCGATCCTGACGGATTCTATGCAGCCATCGTGCGCGCCAATGACGGATTATCGGAAGACCAGTCGCAGAATTTCGCGCTGCGCCTCGTCTTTCTGCTCGCCAACCAGATCAGCGACGCCGCGGTGTTGGAAGCCTGCGTCGCTGAAGCCGCCAAACCTTACACAGGAGCCTCGCCCCAATGACCGCAGCCTTCGCCTCGGCGACTGACACCGAAGACCAGAAGCCCAAGCTCGTCGAGCTCGGGCGCGATCTCTATGGGTATTGCAGCGTCTCGGATCCCAATACCGGCTTCATCGTCGGCGATGACAGCGTGGTGGCGATCGATGCGCGCGCCACCCCGACGCTCGCCGAGGAGATGATCGGCGCCATCCGCAGCGTCACCGACAAGCCGATCCGCCATCTCTTCCTCACGCATTACCATGCGGTGCGGGCCCTCGGCGCCTCGGCTTTCGAGGATGCCTTCGTGTTCTCTTCCGCCGCGACGCTCGACCTGGTGCGCGAGCGCGGCCAGGCCGATATGGATTCCGAGATCGGGCGTTTTCCGCGGCTGTTCAAAGGGGTCGACCGCATCCCGGGCCTGACCGTGCCGCGCGCCACCTTCGAGCGCGAATTCTCCTTCTGGTTCGGCAAGCGGGAGCTGCGCTTCATGCATCTCGGCCGGGCCCATACCAAAGGTGACTCGGTCTGCTACGTACCGGACGCCAATGTGGTGTTTGCCGGCGATCTCGTGGAGAATCGCTGCGGAGTCTATACGGGCGATGCCTATATGCAGGATTGGCTTGTGACGCTCGAAGGTCTCAGGGCGCTCGGCTGCGACGCCATGGTGCCGGGACGCGGCGCTCCCCCGCAATCGCGCCAGGCGGGCACCGAAGCCATCGACATGACCAAGGATTTCATCGCCTCGTTGCTCGACGCCGTGCGTCATGGCCTCTCCCGCGGCGACGGCCTCAAGGGTTGCTATGCGCTCGCCGAGCGCAGCATGACGCCACGCTTCGGCGATTGGCCGATCTACAAGCACGCTCTGGCCTTCGACGTCGGCCGCGCCTATGACGAGCTGCGCGGCCTCGAGCATCCGCAGATCTGGACGGCCGAGCGTGACCAGGCCCTGTGGGCGGCGATCCACAGTTGAGCATCCGGCGTTCTCAAGGAGACAGTCAATGAAACTCGCCACTTTGCGGGACGGCTCGCGCGACGGCAGCCTCGCCGTCGTCAGCTCCGATCTCGGCCGCGCCGTCGCCGTGCCGCAGATCGCCAAGACGCTGCAGGCGGCGCTCGATGCCTGGCAGAGCGTCGAGCCCGAGCTTAAACGTGTGGCCGCGGCGCTCGATAAGGGCGAGGCCGCAGGCGCAATCGCCTTCACGGCGGAAGCAGCGCTCGCCCCCTTGCCGCGTGCCTATCAATGGATCGATGCCAGCGCCTATGTGACCCATGTGGAGCTGGTGCGCAAAGCCCGCGGCGCCTCGATGCCCGAGACCTTCTGGACCGATCCGCTCTTCTATCAAGGGGCCGGCGACAGCAATCTCGCGCCGACCGACCCGATCGGCCTGCGCGATCCGGCCTGGGGCTGCGATTTCGAGGGCGAGGTCGCGGTGATCACCGGTGATGTGCCGATCGGCACGACCGAAGCCGAGGCCGGGCGCCACATCAAGCTCATCCTGTTGGTCAACGACGTTACCTTGCGCAATCTCGTGCCGCCCGAGCTCGCCAAGGGTTTTGGCTTCTTCCAGTCGAAGCCGCAGACGGCCTTCTCACCGGTCGCGGTGACGCCCGATCAGCTCGGCGATGCCTGGGACGGGGACCGCATCCATCTGCCGCTCATCGTGCATCGCGGTGATAAGGAGTTCGGCCATCCCAATGCCGGCAAGGACATGGTGTTCGGCTTCCGCCGCCTGATCGAGCATGCGGCCCGCACGCGGCCGCTCGTCGCCGGCACGATCCTGGGTGCAGGGACCGTCTCCAATGTCGATCGCAGCGTCGGCTCGGCCTGCATCGCCGAGCAGCGTGCGCTCGAGATGATCGAGGCCGGCGAGCCGCGCACGCCCTTCCTCAAGGCCGGCGAGCGCGTCTCGATCGAGATGCGCGATCGCGCCGGCGCCAGCATCTTCGGCCGCATCGAGCAGGTCGTCACTGCGATCTGACGGGGGCTGCGTTCAACCCTCTCCCGCCCCTTGAGGCGGGAGAGGGTGCCGAGACGCAGTCGAGGCGGGTGAGGGACCGTTGTGCGCTTCACCGGCGCCCCTCATCCGCCCTCACTTCGTTCGGGCACCTTCTCCCGCAAGAGCGGGAGAAGGAAGAGCGGCGGTTTATCTTCCGCCCCACGGCCCCTATAGTCGAACGCGATAACAGCCGGGCAAGCCGGTGACGGGAGGAGCGGATGCAAGCCTCGGCAGAACAGCGAGCCGGCGCGCCGAACATGGCGGAAGCGGCGTTGGGCAGCGCGAGCCGCGTGAGCACCGAGGCCATTTGCGGCCTCGTCGATGCGGTCGGGCGGCCTGACTTCGTGACGCGCATGCTCGCGGCGGCGAAGCTCGTGGCGCGCGCCGATTATGTGTCGATCTTCGTCTTCCCAACCCAGGACCGCCCGGTCTTCATCGGCACGGACAGCCTCAACTCGCCACTCCTCGCCAACCGTGCGGCCGAGCACTACACCAGCCGCCATTATCGCGACGATCCGAATGTCGAGATCCTGTTCAACACCCCGCGCGAGCCCGGCACGATGACGACCTATATGCGCCGCGGCGACATCGCCAGCGCCTCCTATCGCATCATGTGCTATGACCGCGCCCAGATCCTCGATCGCCTGTCGCTGCTGACAGCGACGGGGCGCGGCCAGCCCTTGACCATCAGCTTCTATCGCGCCACCTCGACGGGAGAATTCTCTCAGGAAGATCGTGCCGCGCTCGTCGATTTCATGCCCTATGCGCGCGCAGCGACGCTTCGCCATATCGAATTGCCGAATGCCTCCGAACGCGATGTCGAGGCGCTGCTGATCCGCGTCAAGGAACGCTTTCCGCATCTCTCGCGCCGCGAAGCGCAAGTCACCGCCGGCGTGCTCGCCGGGATGACGGCGGCCGAGATGGGCGAATGGCTCGGCATCGCACCGACCAGCGTCATCACCCATCGCAAGCGCGCCTATGAGCATCTCGGCGTCGCCAACCAGCGCGAATTGATTGCGCTCTGCTACAGCACCTAGGGCGAGCGCGTGGCGTAGCGCTTGAGGAACAGCCCGCCCAGGAACGCGATGGCCGCGACGCCGACCATGAAATAGCCGGGCGAGGCCTTGTCGCCCGTCATGGCGAGCAGCCAGCCGATGATGAGCGGCGCAAAGCCGCCGAACACCGCGGCCGCCACATTGTAGGAGAGGGCGACCCCGCTGAAGCGCAGCTCGGTCGGGAAGAGATCGGCGAGCAGCACGCCGAAGGTGCCGTTGGCGAAGGCGCCGACGAGGCCGATGATCGCGAACAGCAGATAGAGATCGACGCTCTTGCCGGCGAGCGCCTGATAGGCCGGATAGCTGAGCGCGATCAGCAGGATGGCGCCGATGCGGTGGAAATAGCGGCGCGCGATGAAATCGCTGGCGAAGCCGACGCAGATGATGCCGAGCGACAGCACGCCCATGGCGATGTTGACGGCGACGGCCACCTGGCGCGGGTCATAGCCGAGCTGGCGCGTCAGATAGGGCGCCATGGCGACGATCAGGAGGCCGTTGAAGGCCTGCACCAGTCCCGCGACGCTGATGCCGACCAGGACCGGGCCCGGGAAGCGCTTCACGAGATCGAGCACCGGCACCCGCACCACATTGGCGCGCATGCGCTGGAAGGCGGGCGATTCCTCGAGCGCCGAACGCATGAGGTAGCTGACGAGGCCGAGCACGCCGCCGATCGCGAAGGCGATGCGCCAGCCATAGGCCTGCATGTCGCTCGGCGACAGATAGGCATGCAGCGTCGATGAGACGGAGGTCGCGAGGAAAACGCCGGTATTGACGCAGAAGAACACGACGCCGCAGGCGAGCCCGGCACGCCGCGGCGCCGTCTCGACCACATAGGTGATGGCCCCCGGCAGTTCGCCGCCGACGCAGGCGCCCTGGATGAAGCGCAGCGCCACGAACACGATCGAGGCGGTGATGCCGAGCGTGGCGTAGCCCGGAATGGCGGCCATGGCGAAGGTCGCGAGCGTCATGACCAGCAGCGACGCCAGGAAGGAGCGTCGCCGTCCCGAGCGGTCGCCGATATGGCTCAGCAGCAAGCCGCCGAGGGGGCGCGACAGATAGCCGATGGCGAACACCGTGAAGGCGTTGATCAGCGAGATCAGCGGGTCGTCGGAGGGGAAGAAGGCGGTGGCGATATATTGGGCGAAGATGCCGTAGACGATGAAGTCGTAGAATTCGAGCGCCCCGCCGAGGCTCGCCAGGATGATGACCCGCCAGTTGAGGGATTTGGAGGCGGCAGGGTTCTGGGATGGCCTCTCGCCGAGCCCGGATGGCTGAGCGTTCTGCGAGACGGTGTCTGCGATGATCGTCATGCCATCCTCCCTTTTTGTTATCGGAGCATGGTGACGACTGGCAAAGCCGCTTCTCAATCCTCACCGATGAGGAAGGAAACATTCGGGGCGGTGGCTTAACCTCCCGGCAACGATGCTGAAGACATCTGCGCCGGCGCCCGAGCCGGCAGGAGGACACGATGCGGCTTTATTCCAATCGCCATCGCCCGCATCATCTCGGCAGCCTGGCGCTGGAGCGGCTGCGGCGCGACGCGACGGCCCCGCAGCTCGCCGGAGCCCTGCCGCGAGACGCGCAGCCACCTGGCGACGGATCGATCCTCGACAGCGTCAGCGAATATACCGAGCTGTTCGGCCGCCTGCTCGACGGCAAGGCGGCGCCAGGCCGCGCCCCGGTGCCGGAGGATCCGCAGACGCGCAGCGATAATCTCAAGGCCTCGGCCTATTTCCTCGACGCGACCATCGCGGGCTGTTGCCGCATCGAGTCTGGCGATTGGCTGGCGGCGGATCATCCCGGGCATGGCTACGCGCTCGTCATTGCGGTCGCCTTCGCGCGCCAGCCGCAGCCGGGCGAGCCGGGCGATCTGTGGATCTGCGGCACCAACAGGGCACGCAGCGATATGCGTGGCGCCGAGATCGCCGCCATTCTGGGTGGCTATGTGCGCTGGCTCGGCTTCGAGGCGCAGGGCCATTTCGCTGATGCGACGTGCCTCGACTTGGCCCGCCTGGCGCAGCGGGCCGGTGTGGCGCGCGTCGAGGAGGGCGGGCTCGTCGCACCCTTCCTCAAGCGCGGCTTCAGCCTCGCGGTGGTCACCACCGATTACGCGATCGCGCCGGATCTGCCGCTGGCGCCGGATGGCGATCTCGGCTGCGACCTGCCTGCCGTCTATATGGGCGAGGACGGCACGCGGCCGGGTTGGGAAGATGCCGAGGAGGAAGCGCGGCCCCTGCATCTCGGCCGCTATCCCATGGAGACCATCAAGCGGGTTGACGAGCCGACCACCTTGGTCATCCGCCAGGAGATCAAGCGCGTGCCGAAGCGCGGCGATTTCTTCAAGCGCGCCGAGGCCGGCGATCTCGGCGAGAGGCCGAAGGCCGAGAAGAAGCGCTTCCCGATGAAGCATCCCCTGGCGCTCGGCATGCAGCCGCTCATTCAGCAGATGGTGCCGATGCAGGGCGGGCGCGAGAAGCTGACGCCGACCGGCTTCGGCGGCGAGAGGGGCGATCCCGGCCGCAACGCCAAGGCGATCAAGGCGCTCGGCCATTATCTCGGCGCCGATTTCGTCGGCATCTGCAGGGCCGAGCCGTCGATGTATTATTCCCATGACGACGTCGAAGGAAAACCGATCGAGCCCTATCACGACTATGCGGTGGTGATGCTGATCGACCAGGGCTACGAGACCATGGAAGGCGCCTCGGGCGATGACTGGATCTCGGCCTCGCAATCGATGCGCGCCTATCTGCGCGGCGCCGAGATCGCCGGCATCATGGCGGCCCATTGCCGCCGCATGGGCTATTCGTCGCGCTCGCATTCCAACGCCCATTCCGAGGTGATCCACAACCCGGCGATCCTGATGGCAGGCCTCGCCGAGGTGTCGCGCATCGGCGACACGCTGCTCAACCCCTTCATCGGGCCGCGCTCGAAATCGATCGTCTTCACCACCGATCTGCCGATGGAGGTCGACCTGCCGATCGATTTCGGCCTCCAGGATTTCTGCGCCCAGTGCAAGAAATGCGCGCGCGAATGCCCCTGCAATGCCATCACCTTCAACGACAAGGTGATGTTCAACGGCTACGAGATCTGGAAGGCGGACGTGGAGAAATGCACCAGATACCGCGTGGTCCAGATGAAGGGCTCGGCCTGCGGGCGCTGCATGAAGATGTGCCCGTGGAATCGCGAGGACACGGTCGAGGCGCGCCGCCTCGTCGACCTGTCGATCAATGTGCCGGGCGCGCGGCCTTCGATCATCGCCATGGACGACGTGCTGCAGAACGGCAAGCGCAATCTCATCAAGCGCTGGTGGTTCGATCTCGAGGTGGTCGAAGGCGTCGCCGGCAAGCCGCGCGCCGGCACCAATGAGCGCGATCTCAGCGTGGGGCGAGACGAGAAGCTGGGCGCGAACCAGAAGCTCGCTCTCTTCCCGCCTTCGCTGCAGCCGCCGCCCGGTGCGACGCTCGCCGATCTGCATCCGGTCGACCGGCCGGCTGGCCTCGAAGCCTATGCGCGGGCCGAAACTCCGCTCGCGGCGCGCGAGCGATTGCGCCGCAGGTGAGCGGCCACTCGCCTCCTCAACCCGCTTCGCGCCAGAAAGGTCCGCGGGCCCTCACTTTCTCGAGGCGACGCAGCGTTTCCGCATCGGCCTCGGGCACGAGGTGACCTTGCGGCTGGGCGCCGCCGCTGCGCCAGCCCAGAACCCTCAGGATTTCGGGCGCCTCGTAATAATCCTGCAACAGGGCGGCGACCAGGGAGCGGAAGGCTTCAAAACTCCCCTGCTCCACGGCCCGCAAGACGGCGCTACGTTCAGCCGGTGAGGTCGCGACGAAGCGCGCCTCGCCACCGGCCTGCCGGGCGATCAGCCGCAGCACCAGGTCATGTCGTGGATCGTCGCGGCTCAGTGCCAGGCCCGCCTGGGTGGCGCAGGGCAGGGGAGCGGCACCGCCCGCCAGCTCGGGCTCGCCCGGCAGGATGGTGTCCATGACGGCGGAAAGGAAAGTTTCGCTCATCTGAGGTTCGTTCATGTGAAGCTCGCTCACCTGAGACTCTTGGCCAGATCGTCGGCGATCTTGAGGGCGAGCGCGCCGATCGTCGATCCTGGATTGACCGCGCCGACCGTCGGAAACAGGCTGCCATCGGCCACGAGAAGATCATCGACCCCGTGGACGCGGCCGCTGCCATCGGTGACCGAGCGGCCAGGATCTCGCCCCATCCGCGCAGTGCCGAGGAGATGCCAGCCGGTGAGCGGGGCGAGCGGCAGCCGCACGATCCGGTGGGCGCCGGCGGCACGCAACATCTCCTCGGCCCGGTCGAGCCCGAAATCGAGGGCGCGGCGTGTATGTTCCGAGACGCGGTAATCGAGCTTCACCCCTCGCAGACCGTCGGCTTCCCGGTGATCGCTGAGGCTCACCCGGTTGTGCCATTCCGGCAGATCCTCATTGCACACCAGCACCGCCATCGAATGGCGGAATTCCTCGCGCAGCTGCCGCTGCGCCTCCTCGCCCCAGGGCCTGTCGAGCCGTGCAGCCTGCAGCAGGGGCGCGTTCTCGCGTGTGACCTGCAGATGCACGCCACGCTTGAAGCCGCGCCCGTCATCGGTCTCGTAGAATTGATGGCTGTAGAGGGCGCAGCCGACCGGCCCGACCGGCCCGTCGAGCTCTTCGCGGAAGATGCCGCGCGCATAGGCGGCGCCATGGAACATCAGGTTGCGCCCGAGCGCCGGGCTGTCGACGCCCGAGCTGAGCAGGAGGCGCGCCGTGCCGATGCCGTTTCCCGCCACCACGACCTTGCCGGCCGGCTGGATCAGCTCGCGTCCCGTGATGTCGCGGTAGAGGACGCCCGAGGCACGCCCGCCTTCGATGACCACCTGCTGGGCGACGCAGTTTGTGCGCAGCTCGACGCCATTGGCGATCGCCTTCGGCCAATAGGTCAGGTCGACCGACGACTTGGCCCCGTTGGCGCAGCCGATCAGGCAGGGCCCGCAATGGTTGCAGGCCTCGCGTCCGGCATGGGCTCGCGAATTAATGGCGGCGTCCACCGGCCACCAATGCCAGCCGAGCGCATCGAAGCCGCGCGCCGCTGCCATTCCTAAGCGCCCCAGCGCCACTGGCGGCATGGCGCGTTGCGGCTTTGGCGGATAGGCCGGATCGCCCGCGAGCCCCGAGACGCCGCATTCGGCGTCGTTGAGATCGTAATAGGGCTCGAGCTCCGCATAGCTGAAGGGCCAGTCATCGCCGACACAGTCGAGGCTATGGGTGCGGAAATCCGAAGGGTGCAGGCGCGGGAAATGCGCCGCCCAGCTGATGGTCGAGCCGCCGACGCCGTTCCACATCAGCGGCTTGAAGGCGCTGTCGGCGTCGTCGATCGGGTAATCCGCCGAGGCCGCGGGCCGGCCGGCCTTCAGGCGCAGATTGGGAGAGGTCGCCCATTCATGCAGCACGGCCCGCTGCCAGTCCGAATGCAAGGCCGGCAATGAATTGCGGTCGAGCCATGACCCGCGCTCGAGGCACAGGATGCGCAGGTCCGGCCGCTGCTGCGATAGCCTCCAGGCGAAGGCCGCGCCGCCGAAGCCCGCACCGATGATCGCGACGTCGACAGGTTCAAGCCGCATATGTGACCTTTGCATCATTCCGATCGGCTCTCAGCCTCATGACATCAGCACTCTTGCCGCCGACCGGCGATCATCAGCGCATCGACGACCCTCACATCGCCGCTGCCTTTGCGGATCAGCACCGGGTTGAGATCGCATTCGCGGATATGTCCGCTCAGATCGTCGGCGAGTTGCGAGAGATTGGCGACCAGGCTCGCGAGCTTGCCGGGATCGGTGGGCGTGATGAGATTGCGATAGCCGCCGAGGCGGGCGCCGAGCCGCGTGCCGGCGATCATCCGTGCCGCCTCCTGCTCCGAGATCGGGCTCAGGCCGACGGCGCGATCATCCTCGAGCTCGACCAGCGTGCCGCCCGTGCCGACCAGTGTCACGGCGCCGAAGGGCGGCGCGGCGATGAAGCCCAGCATGGCCTCGACCCGGTCCGTGAGCTCTTCCTGCAGCTCGAAGCCGTCGATGCGCGCCTCGGGTCGCGCGGCGCGCGTGTTGCGCAGGATGCGCTCCAGGGCGTCGCCGAGCGAAGCTGCGTCCGCGATGCCGAGCTCGACGGCGCCGATATCCGAGCGATGCGCCACGTCAGGTGAGCTGATCTTGGCGACCAGCGGATAGCCGATCTCCTCGGCGCTCCGGAGCGCGTCCTCCACTGAGGGCGCCAGGACGGAACGCACCAGCGGAATGCCATAGGCGGCGAGGATCCTCGAGGCGAGAGGGCCCGGCAGCGGGCCTTCATGCTGCGCAAGCTCGGCCAGATAATCGGCGGCCGGGCTCGGGCCCCGGGACTGCGCTGTCGGGCGAGGCGATGTCTCTGACGTCGCGAGCGACTGTCCCCGCGTCGCGAGGTTGCGCATGGCGACGAGGCCATTGCGCAGCCCGCGCAGCACCGGAACGCCGCAAGGGGCGAGCTCGGCAGCGATCCGCGGATGGGTGTTCTCCGAGGTCGGCGACACCAGCACCACCGGCTTGGCGGTCGCCTGTCCGTGCTTTCCGTAGGCCTGGATGCGCGGCGTGTAATTGCCCAGCATGGTCGGGGTGAGGCTTGCTTGCGCATCCTGCACCAGGAGAAGCGCGTCGGTTTGCGGATCCTCGAGGATGGCGTCGATCGCAGCCGCGTCCTGCTCGGTCGTGTGATGCACGGTTGCGCCGAGATCGAGCGGGTTTTGCCCCGTCGAACCGGAGAGCGCCGAGCGGATGCGCGCCGACGTCTCCTCGCTCCAAGCCGCGATCTCGATGCCGAGCTCGGCAGCAACGTCGCAGGCAAGCGCGGTCTCGCCACCGGAGATGCCGACGATGCCGATGCGCCGCCCCATGGTTCTGGCGCTGGTTGTCGCGAAGCATTCGAGCGTTGCCGTCAGCTGATCATAGTCCTCGACGGTCGGGATGCCGCAGCGCGCGAAGAAGCAGCCATAGGCGTCCTCATGGCTGACCAGCGCTCCCGTATGCGCCTGCACCGCCAACGCACCGACGGCCGAACGGCCGACCTTCAGCACCACAATCGATTTGCCGGCAGCCCGGATGGAGCTCGCCGCCTCGGCGAAGCTCTCGGGGTCCTTGATCGATTCGAGGACGATGCCGATGACCTGCGTCCGGTCGTCTTCGGCGAGCCAGCGCATATAGTCGGGCGCGGTCACCTGGAACTCGCTGCCCATGGTGATGACCTTGGAGAAGCCCGTGGCGGTCGAGTTCATGAGCGAGATGGCGGCCGAGCCGGATTGGGCGATCAGCGCCACCTTGCCGTGCTGCGCCTTGTCGGTGATCGTCGAGGGATAGAGCGGCAGTCCCTCCGAGAAATTGATCAACCCCATGCAATTCGGGCCATGGATGATCATGCGGCTCCCCTCGGCGAAGCGGCGCAGCTCGCCCTCTTCGACCGCGGAGAAGCCGTTGGTGAACACCATCGCTGAACGCACGCCCGCCTGCTCCAAGCGCTTCAGCGAAGCCGTGACGCCCGGCGCCGGGATCGCCACCACCGTGACGTCGGTATCTCGCGGCAGCTGGTCAATGGTTGCGACTGCCGCGAGCCCGTCCACCGTCTCGGCTGTCGCGTGTATCGGGAGGATGCGCCCGTCGAAGCCCGTTCTCTGCAGGTTTTGGATGACGCCATTGCCTTGGGTCCGGCGATTGGCCGAGGCACCGAGGACCGCCACGACACGCGGGCGGATCAGAGAGGTGACGTCGCGTTGCAAGGCCCGGCCTCCGGCGCAAGACATCAATGTTGCGGAGATGCCGGTCAGCGGGCATCCTCCGGCAACCAGGCTTCGGCCCAGTTCGGATGCTCGTTGAAGGCAATGTCGAACTGGGCGTCGAGGTTCTGGAATTTCGTCGCGACCGCATTGTAGGTCGGCGCGTTGGTCAAGGTGATCTCGTTGAGGTCGCGCGCGACGATCTCCTCATATTGCTTGTAGAGCGCGCGCCTCTGATCGGGAGCGGCGGCGCCGGCCGCGGCCGCGATGCGGTCGAGCTCGGGATTGCAGTAGCTCGACGGGTTCGTATAGGGCACATGGGCTTCGTTGCAGATGAAGCTGCGGTCGACACCGAGGGTCGGATCGGAGCGGCCGGTGAGCGAGATCAGCGAAATCTCGAAATCGTTCTTGCGATAGACCTTGTCGGTCCAGATCTGCGAATCAAGGCCGGCGAGCTTCACTTCGACACCGATCTCCTTCCATTGAGCGGCGAGGCTCTTGGCGATCGAGTCATAAGGCGAGACCGCGATATAGGTGAGCTCGACCGAGAAGCGCTTGCCGTCGCTGAGCTTATAGCCGGCCTCGTCGAGGAGCGCCGCCGCGGCCTTGAGGTCGAAGGGGTAGAGCTTGTCGTAGTTCACCGACGGATCGTAAAGCTCCTTGAACTGCTCGGGAATGGCGCTGGTCGCCGGGAAGGCAAGGCCGCGATAGGCGTCGGCGCTGATGCGCTCGCGATCGGTCGCCTGGAACAAGGCACGCCGCACCTTGACGTCGCTCATCGGGGCGCGGCGCATGTTGAAATCGAGCGAGGATCTTTCGGGCGCATTCACGGCGATCTTGATCACCTTGATCTTGCCGGTCTTGGCGGCGTCCTGGGCGCGCTGGATCTGCGAGAAGTCGAGTTGCACCCAGTCGACCTCGCCCTGGATCAGGGCATTCAGCAATTGCTGGGCATTGGGGATCAGGGCGACGATCACCTTGTCGAGATAGGGCTTGGGCTGATCCCAGTAATTGGGATTGCGCGTGAAGCTGAGCGAGCGCCCCTGTTCAAAGGACTCGATGACGAAGGGACCAAGCCCGACAGGCTTGCGGTTGGCCGGGTTGGTCGGAATATCGGTGCCCTCATAGATGTGCTTGGGCATCAGCGGGAAATTCTCCTTGTCGAAAAGGTCGAGCGCCGCCGCCACGGGCTGAGCCAGCGAGACCACCACCGTCGCCTCGTCCGGAGCCTCGACCTTGGCGATTAAGGGCACGATCTTCGACAGATAGGTGTTGAACTTCGCAAATTGCGTGAGGGTGAAAACGACATCGGCCGAGGAGAAAGGCTGGCCGTCGGACCATTTCAGGCCCTTGCGCAGATTGAACGTGTAGGTCTTGCCGTCATCGGAGACCGTCCAGCTCGTCGCGATATGGGGGACGCGCTTCCCGTCCCGGTCGCGCGCCATCAGGCCGTCGGCCCAGATATCGGCGATGTAGAGCGCGGGCGACAGTGAGGTGAGCTGCGTATTGAGGATGGCGAGACCGGCCGGGTCCATGGCGATGACGACGCTGCCGCCGGGCTTGGGCACTGCCGTTTCGGCCGGCCTTGCCGTGACAGGGATCGCCGCCAGCGCGGCGGCCAGCACCGCCGCCTTGGCGATGCTGAGGAAGCGTCGGCTTTGATGCGTGCGCATGGTCACGTCCTTTCTTGCGACGACGTCGAGGAGCCGCTCGGCCCTCGGCCCAGATGATCGGCGAAATGACAGGCGGCGAGACCAACTTCGCTGCCGCGCAGTTGCGGTTCCTCCGTCTCGCAGATCGTCGCGGCGAAGGGGCAGCGGTTGCGGAACCGGCAGCCGCGCCCGTCATCTTGGGCGGTGCCCGCCTCGCCCGCGAGCACAAGCCTGCGGCGCGACCGCGCCAGACGCGGATCGGGGATGAGGCGCGCATCGAGGAGCGCCTGAGTGTAGGGATGTCGCGGATGGCTCAGGACCTGCGCACCGATCTCGACGATGCGGCCCTTGTACATCACGGCCACGCGGTCGGCGATCGACTGCACCGCGTTGAGATCGTGGCTGATGATCACGAAGCCGAGATGGCTCACGCGCTTGAGCTCGCCGATCAGCTCCAGCAATTGCGTCTGGATGGAGATGTCGAGGCTCGAGAGCGGCTCGTCGGCGATGATGAGGCGCGGCTTGCGGATCATGGCGCGGGCGATCGCGACCCGCTGCTGCTGGCCTCCCGATAATTGATGCGGATAGCGCTCGAGGAACGTCTCGGCCGGAGTGAGACCGACGGCGCGCAATTGCTCGGCCGCGAGCTTGCGGACGCCGTCGCCGCTCGCGAGTTGGTGCCTCAAGATCACATAGGTCAAGATGCTCTCGACCCGCATGCGCGGGTTGAGGGAGGCGGCCGGGTCCTGGAAGACCGCCTGGACATCACGACGAAAGGCGCTCCGCCCGGCGCGCGTGAGAGCCTCGATGGGCTCGCCGCGATAGCGGATCTGGCCGCCCGCCGGTCGGGCGAGCAGCAGGAGCAGGCGGGCGAGGCTGCTCTTGCCCGATCCCGATTCGCCGACCACCGCCAAGGTCTCGCCCTCATGGATGTCGAGATCGACACCATCGACTGCCCGCAGCGGACGGCTTCGCCAGCCGGCGATACCTCTGTTGGCGAAGCTCTGGACGAGGCCCCGCGCGCTGAGGATCGGCACCGTCATGATGCGGCCTCGCCACCCGGCTGCAGCGGCGCCAGCCGCGCTCCCCTGGTGCTCAGGCCGATGAGCCTTGCCGTATAGGCATGGCGCGGCGTCTCGAAGAGGGCGAACACATCCGCGGTCTCGACCACGCGGCCCGACTGCATGACATAGACTCGGTCGCAGAGCTCGGCGACGAGGCCGAGATCATGGGTGATGACGATCAGCGCCATGTTGCGTTCGCGATGCAGCCGGCGCAGCGTTTCCAGCACCTGGAGCTGCACGGTGGCGTCGAGCGAGGTGGTCGGCTCGTCGGCGATAAGGAGGGAAGGCCGGCTCGCGAGCGCGACGGCGATCAGCGCACGCTGGCGCATGCCGCCCGAGAGCTCATGTGGGTAGCGCCTGGCGACGCGCTCGGCATCAGGCAATCCCACCTCGCGCAGCAGCTCGTGGACGCGGCTGGTGGTCTCGCCGCGTCCGAGGCCCGCCGGCAGGGCTTCGGCGACCTGCCCGCCGACGCGCCGTGTCGGGTTCAGATAGCCGAGCGGATCCTGGAACACCATGGAGAAGCTTCCCGAGCGCCGCAGATTCCGCAGCGCCGGCTCGGCCATCCGCAGAAGCTCGGACCCTTCGAACATGACCTCGCCCGAGAGTTCGGCGAAATCGAGATTGGGCAACAGCCGCACGATGGCGCGCGCCAGCGTGCTCTTGCCGGAACCCGATTCACCGACGATCCCGACGCATTCGCCGCGGCCGATCTCGAGATCGACGCCGTCGACCGCCCGCACCACGAGGCTGCCGAGACGCAAATGCACTTTCAGGTCGCGGACCCGCAGCAATGTGGGGGCGTGATCGGGGCGCATCAGCCGGCGAGCCCCGGCGAGGCCTGGACCGAGCGCGGATTGACGACCTCGTTGAGGCCATCGGCGATCAGGTTGAGCGCGATGATCGCAACGCAGATCGCCATTCCTGGAAACACGCTCATCCACCAGGCGGAGTTGAGGAAGTCCTGAGCCGCGAAGAGCAGCTGGCCCCAGCTGATCATGTTGGGGTCCGACAATCCCAAAAAGCCGAGGCCGGATTCGATCAGGATGGCGAGGCTCGCATCGAGCGCGACCTGGACGATCACCGGCGGTAGCGCGTTGGGCAGGATCTCGCGCAGGATGATATGGCTGGTGGAGAGGTCCGCCACCACGGCCGCAGCCACGAATTCCCGTTCGCGCAGATGTACGAACTGGCCGTAGATCACACGCGCCTCGAGCGGCCAGATGGCGAGGCCGACCGCCACGATCAGCAGCCAGAAGCTCGAGCCGAAGAGCGCGATGGCGAACAGCACCACGATGATCACCGGCAAGGTCTGGAACAATTCGGCAAGCCGCATCAGCACGGCTTCAGTGAGGCCGCGCCAATAGCCGGCGAGGATGCCGACCGTGCCGCCGACCAGCAAGGCCGCGAGCGCCGCGCAAAAGCCGATGGCGAGCGAGGCGCGCGTGCCATGCAGCACCAGCGAGAGCAGGTCGCGGCCGATATTGTCCGTGCCCATCGGATGCACGAAGGAGGGCGGCATCAGGCTCTGGCCCACCTGCCGCAACGGATCGAAGGGGGAGATCCAGGGGGCGAGGACCGCGATGAGCAGCAGCAATCCAAGGAGGCCTAGCCCTGCCGGGCCATAGCGCGTCAAAGCGAGCTCGCGCAGGAGCAGCCCCAGGCCGCGCAGCGGGCGACCCAATTGCAGGAGGAAGGCGCTTTGCCCCCTGGCGCCGCCTTGCCCGTCCGTCGCGCCGGCAGCGGGACGCATGGGGGCTTTCTCATTCATGACGTGGCACGGATGCGCGGATCGAGCGCGCAATAGAGGAGATCGACGATCAGGTTCATGACGATGACCGCGAAGGACACGAAGAGCACGACGCCGACCACCACCTGGTTGTCACGGGCCCTGATGGCTTCGACCAGCAAAAGCCCGATGCCGGGCCAGGAGAACACGGTCTCGATGAGAACCGCGCCGCCCATCGCCACGCCGAAGGCATAGCCCATGACGGTGACGACCGGCAGGCTCGAATTGCGCAGCACATGGCGGCCGATGATGGCCGATCGCGACAGGCCCTTGGCCCTCGCGGTCGTGATATAGCCCTGGCCCAAGGTCTCGACGACGCTTGCCCGCATCAGTCGCGCCACCCGTGTCGCCTCGTAGATCGCATAGGTGATCGCCGGCAGCGCCAGATAGCGCGCCCGCTCCAGCAGCCAGCTCATGCCGCCGGCGCGCGAGATCAAGGGAGCCATGCCCTGCGTCGGTAGCCAGCCGAGCTGCATCGCGAACACGATGACCAGGAGCTGGCCGAGCCAGAAGCCCGGGATCGCGTAGGCGATCAAGGTCGTGGTGGTCCAGAAGCGATCGACATGGCGGTTGCGGCTGGTCGCCGAGATCACCCCGACCGCCATGCCGACCGGGATGCCCACGAGAAACCCTCCGGCGGCCAAAAGGAGGGTGCGCGGCGCCCGCTCCAGGATGAGCCCAGAGACGGCGCGCTGCGATTGGAAGGAGTATCCGAGGTCTCCCGAGAGCAGATTGGCGAAATAGGTCAGGAGCCTTGTCGGCAGCGGATCGTCGAGATGGTAGCGGCTGGCGATGGCGGCGCGGAAATCGGGCGGCACCGGATATTGGCCGACCAGCGCCTGCACCGGGTCTCCGGGCGTGAACTGCAGGAGGACGAAGACCAGGAGGATGACGACGATCATGAGCGGGATCGCCTGCAGGATCCGGCTCAAGGCAAATCGCGCCATGTCGGCGTCAGTTCAGCCGGAAGAAATTGGCCGCATTGGCGTAGAGCCATTTCTCCATGACGGTGTCCTTCAAGGGCAGGGCCTGATATTCGCCGATCAGCTCCTCGAAGGAGACGCCGAATATGCCGCGCGACAGGCCGACCATGATCTTGTCCTGCAGGAGCGTGTTGCCGAAGCGGAGAAACTGCTCCCATCCCGATCCTTCGGTCGCGAAATGGCGTGGCCGGTGGGCGGCGGTGTCGCAATAGAGATTGGGATGGCGGCGCAGCAAACCGACCATGTCGCTGATCCAGGGCCATCCGGCGAGGCCGGCGACGATCCGCAATTCCGGGAAATCGATGGCGACGTCGTCGAGATGGCGCGGATGGCCGAGATCGTAAGGACGATCATTGGCATAGTTCATCGAGGTGTAGATGCGCACCGGCACGTCGAGCTCGACGCATTTGGCGTAAAGCGGATAATAGCGCCGGTCGCTCGCCGGGATCATGTTGTAGAGGGCGACGACGCGCATGCCGCCGATGCCCTCGTCACGCACCAGGCGCTCGAATTCGCGCACGCCGCGCATGCCGTCGAGCGGGCTCATGGCCGCGAGGCTGATGAAGCGCTTGGGATACGCCTTGGCGACGCGCGCCAAGGTTGGGTTCGAGGCCCCGCCCAGGATGCCGACCGCGATGCCGGCGCGGTCCATATCGGCCATGAGGCGCTCGACGCCCTTGCCGTCATCCGCCCCCTCCTCGGGGATGGCGCGCTCGGCGCGGCCCTTGAAGATGTGGTTGTAATTGTCGAAGCCGTAGCCGGGCGGGCGCTCCAGGCGATCGGCGACGGGATTGCCGGGGCGGCCTTGGATGGCCTCGCGATAGGCGGGATCATCCACCCCCGGCGGCAGATTGCATTCGAGGTCGATCACCTTCGCCATCCGAGCAGTCTCCCCGACCCGACGGTCTCAGCCTTTGGCGCGCAGCTCCACCGGACTGTCGTCTTTTTCCTGGCGGCCCGAAAGCTCGTCGAGTTGCCTGCGTGCTTTCATTGTGCAGCGGCTTTTGGCCGGATGACAACATTGCGCAACTCCTCATTGCGCGCGAAGCGATCGAGATTGCCGGCGATGAAGCGCCAGCGCCGCTCGATCAAGCCATCCGTCCAGGCCGAGCAATGCGGCGTCATGATCAGGTTCGGCAGCTCGTGGAAAGGAAAGCGCGAGGGGCGGGCGGCTTGGTCGGCGGGCGTCGGATAGCTGTACCAGACATCGAGCACCGCGCCCGCGATCACCCGATCGTGCAGCGCTTTGTACAGAGCCTCCTCCTCGATCACCTGGGCCCGGGCGACGTTGACGATCACGGCGGAAGGCTTGCAGAGCCGCAGGCGCCGCGCGTCGATGAGGCCGCGTGTCTCCTCGTTGAGCGGGCAGGTGACGACGATGAAATCGCTTTGCGCCATGAGCGTATCGAGGTGCTCCATCGCGGCGAGCTCGTCGAGCGGTTGCGCCGATGGACGCGACGCCCTTGTGACTGCGCTCACTCTCATGTCGAAGGCCTTGGCGCGTCGTGCCAAGGCTTGTCCGATGCGCCCGAAGCCGATGATGCCGAGTTTCTTGCCGCTGAGCTCCCCATGGGTATGGCCGGCAACAGCGACACCGCCGGTCCAGTCGCCCGCCCGGAAGCTGGCATCGAGGTGCGACAGCCTGACATTCCAGTCGAGCATGGCGAGCATCACATATTCGCTGATGCCGGTCTCGTGCTCATGCACATTGCACACGACGCAGTCCGGCGGGATCGTCACCGGGTCCAGCCGGTCATGGCCGGCGACCGGGATCTGGATGAGCTTGAGCTTCGGCGCCGGCGGCAGGGTCGAGCCGTAGCGCGTCGACACCAAGGCATCCGCATCGCGCAACGCCGCTTCCAGCTTGGCGCCGGCCTCCTCCTCGCGCACGGTATGCACAACCCAAGGCGTCGTCAGCGCTTGCCGCAATCGCTCGGCATGATTGGCCGCATAGGCATTCAGGAGAAGGACGGTCAACACGCTGTGCGGCTTTCGGCAGGAGACGTGACGATGCGGATATCGAGATCGCTTAGCTAGCGTATCCTGTCAGTGACAGGGAAAGGAACACCACTCGTGCGCATTCCTTCTCCCGCTCTTTCGCGGGAGAAGGTGCCCGAACGGAGTGAGGGCGGATGAGGGACGCCGGGGAAGCGCTCCACCGCCCCTCACCCGCCTCGACTTCGTCTCGGCACCCTCTCCCGCGAAAGAGCGGGAGAGGGAAGAGCGCGTCGCGAATTTGCATCGCTGCTTGCGCCCGTCCACAGTCACTGCAGGAGGATGGCGGCATGTCTGTGAGCGGCGTTGCGACCTATCGGGTCGAAGCCTTCAATATGTCCTGGGCCTCGGAGAACAGGATCCATGACGACGCCACGGCACGCCGCTTCGGCTTCCATGGCGGCCTCGTGCCTGGTGTCGAGGTCTATGCCTATATGGCGCATATGCCGGTCGCCGGGTTCGGCCGGACCTGGCTCGAACGCGGCGGCATGGAGTGTCGCTTCCTGAAGCCGGTCTATGACGGCAAGACCGCGACCATCTCGGCCGAAGAGGGCCCGGACGGCTTTAAGCTCAGTGTCGAAAGCGAGGGGGCGTTGTGCGCCAGCGGGCGAAGCTGGGTGGCGGACGCGCCGCTCGATCGCCCGTCACTCGACGCGCAGGCGCCCGCCGCACCGCCGGCCGTACGGCCGCCGGCGAGCCTCGACTCGCTGGCGACCGGGCGAGCGCTCGGCATCGCTCCCGCCGTCATCGATGCGGAAACCTTGCGTCGCTATATCGCCGATGTCCGGGAAACGGACGAGATCTATCGGCGCGAGGGCCTCGTCCATCCGGGCCAGATCCTGCGCCTCGCCAATGCGGCGCTGATGCAGAATGTGGTGCTCGGGCCCTGGATCCATGTCGGCAGCCATGTGCAGAATTTCGCCGTGGCGCGGATCGGTGAGCGGCTCACCCTCAATTCCCGCATCACCTCGAACCATGAGCATAAGGGCCATGGCATGGTCGAGCTCGAGGCACTGGTCGCCGCCAATGGCGCTGTGGTCGCTGCCATCCGCCACACGGCCATCTGGCGGCCGCGCCAGATGGCGGATGGGGGTTGAGCTTGATGAAGGGGGGCAGCGCCACCTCTCCCCTTGCGGGAGAGGTCGATCCGAGCCGCTAGGCGAGGATCGGGTGAGCAACTGTGATTTTGGGCTCCCGATTATGTCATTGGGCCAGCGGTCTCGGGACCGTCAATGACGCTTCGCGCCGCCTGCGGCGGTGGCCTGCGGCCATCATTGACCGTCCCTGCGAGCGCTGGCCTTCGGAGGCGCAGGTCGGGACGAAGGGATGGTCGCTCGCCGGTCGAACCAAGGGATGGTCGGGGGTCATGCGGTTTTGACCTGCCAATCCATTCCATCGCGCACCATGGCGTTGAGGATGACCAGGAGCTTGCGCATGCAGGCGACGAGCATGACCTTGGGTTCCTTGCCGGCAAGCCGCTTGGCGAATTCGGCAATGATCGGATTGTGGGTCCTGGCCGAGAGGGCGGCCATATAGAGCACCTCCCGCACCGCCCCCCGTCCACCCTTGATGTGGCGCTTGCCGCTGCGCTGGCCGCTGTCATTGTCGAAAGGAGCGACACCGACCAGGCTGGCAATGGCGCGCCGCGACAAGTGGCCGAGCTCGGGCAGGAGCGCGATCAGCGTCTGCGACAGCACCGGGCCGACGCCGGGCACGGTGCGCAGCCGCCTGGCGAGCACGTTCCAGTCGGCATGCTCGGCAGTGAGCTTGGCCAAGGCCTTGTCATGGGCTGCGAGCGCGCGTTGGAACTTGACCCGCAACGCCTCGGCCGTGCGGCGCAGCGCCTTATCGCGCAGGTGCTCAAGCTGGTTGGTGCAGTCGTCGATCCAAGCGCGCAGCTGACGACGGAACGTCAAGTGCTCGCTCAACGAGTCCAGTTCGCGCCGGCGGCCGGGTTGGGGAGCCTCGATCATCACCGCGGTGAACTGCGCAATCGTGCGGGCGTCCACACGATCGTTCTTCGCAAGCCTGCCCTTGGCCTGGGCGAAGCGACGCACCTGCAGCGGGTTGAGGAGCGCGACCTCCAAGCCCTGCGCCTCCAGCGCGTCGATGACCTCGCGCTCATACCCGCCCGAGGCCTCCAGGCCAACCCGCACCACATGGCGCTCCCTGAGCCAGAAGGCGAGCTCTTCCAAACCGGCAGCATCACGCTTGAACCGCGAGACCTCGTCACGCTTCGGCCAAAGCGCGACGTCGAGCCATTGCTTGCTGACATCGATGCCGGCATTCGTTACCATCTGTGCCATCTTCCGATCCCTTCCTTGCGGTTCGGCCTTCGTGACCGTGCAACTGTTCGGGCTTGTGAAGATGGAGAGAAGGCACCTTGCTCACCCACGGTCTTAAGCCAAGGGGGTAACGGGCTCTCCTCTCCAGGGCCGGCGCGGCGGCCTACCGCGCCGGCCCAGTCCTTTTTGGCACATTTTCAAGACACAAGGGGGGCAGCGCCGTCCCCGGGCGAACCCACCAAAGCGCAATTGCGGCAAGCTTGTAACCGGAATTGCTGCCTTGATCGGGCTTCCGACGGTGGGAGCTGCCCCCCTCACCCGGAGCCTTCGCTTCGCTCTGGCTCCGACCTCTCCCACAAGGGGAGGTGACGGCTGGCGCTTACGCCCGACGCTGCGCCTTCGGCTCCCCGGCCTTGCCCCGCCCCTCGAGCAGCGCCTCGGTCGCGGCGAGCAGCACACAGATGGCGATGCCTTCCGCCGCCACCCGGACGATCTCAGCCTTGGGATAGGAGGGGGCGAGCCGCAAGGTGCGGTCATGCGGGTCCTTGCCATGCGGATGGGTCGCTCCGGCAGGCGTTAAGGCAAGCCCGGCCTGTCCCGCGAGCTCGACGACGCGCTTCGCCGATCCGTTCACGACATCGAGCGTGATGAAATATCCGCCTTGCGGGCGCGTCCAGCTCGCAGCGCCCGTGCCGCCGAGCTTGGATTCGAGCGTATCGGTCACGGCGCGGAATTTCGGCGCGAGGATCGCGGCATGCGCGTCCATCAACGCCTTGACGCCCGCCGTGTCGCGCAGGAAGCGCACATGGCGGATCTGGTTCAGCTTGTCGGGGCCGATCGTGCGCCGGCTCATGCGCGCCGAGAGCCAGCGGATATTGTCGGGCGAAGCGGCGAAGAAGGCGAGACCGGCGCCGCCGAAGGTGATCTTGGAGGTCGAGGCAAAAGCGAAGGCCCGGTCGGGGTGACCGCCGGCGGCGCAGGCCGCGAAGATACTGGCGACCGCCTGATGCTCTCCACCGAGATGGTGGAACGCATAGGCGTTGTCCCAGAAGAGGCGGAAATCCGGGGCGCCGGTCGCCATCGCACCGAGCCGCCGCACCGTCTCGTCCGAATAGGTCTCGCCCGATGGGTTCGAATATTTGGGGACGCACCACATGCCCTTGACCGAGGGGTCCTGCACCAGCCGCTCGACCACATCCATGTCGGGGCCCTCACCGGTCATGGGCACCTCGATCATGCGGATGCCGTATTCCTGGCAGATGGCGAAATGCCGGTCATAGCCCGGCACCGGGCAGAGGAAAGCGATCGGCTTCTGCTCGACCCAAGGCGATGCGCCGCCCGGTACGCCCTTCAGCAGCGCATAGACGATGCAGTCGTGCATCAGGGCAAGGCTCGAATTATTGCCGACCAGGATCTGGTCGATGGGCGCCCCCAGCGCCTCGGCCAGCAGGGCCCGCGCCTCGGGCAGGCCTTGCGGCCCGCCGCCATAATTGCGCGCATCCTCGCCCTGCTCGGTGACGTAGTCGCCATTGCCGGGCAGGGCCAGCATGCCGAGCGACAGATCGAGCTGCTCGGGCGAAGGCTTGCCGCGCGTCATGTCGAGTTTCAGCCCGCGTGCCCGAAAGGCCTCGTAATCGCGCAGCACCTGGTCGCGAAGGGTCTCGAGCTCCTTCGTCGAACGGTCGGCAAGATTGCGCTGCACCTGCGCGGTCATGGGTCTGCTCCTTCGGCGCCCGCTCAATATGAGGCGCGGTTCGGGCGTGTGTTCGCGCAAATGGCGCCTGCGATCAAGAGGTAGCGTTGCCGCACGGCCTCATTTGCGGGCCGACGAGAGGCGCTTCTTGCTGGACTGCGGAACTTGGTTTTGGCCATCGCCCTGGTCGAAACGCCCCCCACCCGTACCCTCCCCACCACTCCCCCTCGGAACAAGTCCGAGGGTCGCGGGGGGAGGGAGATGAGCAGCGCTGATCGCATCCCTCCCCCCACGACTTCGTGGTGGGGAGGGTACGGGTGGGGGGCTCTTCCCGGAATTATGCAAGCGTCCCATTTGGGAATGATCGCGCTGCGGCTTACCGACCACAGGATCCCCGGTTTGCTCGCTTCCCGACATCACCCGCGTGCCGTGATCGTAGAAGCCGGCAATGACATTGAGCAGCTTCGCGGAAATCCCCAGCTGCTCGTCGAAATTGAGGATCTGGGCGCTCGGATCGGTGAAGAGCTCCCGACGGAGCGCCAGGAAATCCCGTGTCCAGGCCTTGGCGAGATCGGTCGCGAGATATGAGGTTTCGCGCACCGAGCTGTTGCGGGCCTTCTCGATCAGGCCGGCCCGCGACAATTTCTTGAGGCTGTACTGGATGTTGGCGATGTCGTCGCGATTGGCGAAGCGGGCAATATCGGCAACGCCGAGCGGGCGGCTCGCCGCCATGATCTGTTGCAAGATCACATTGTCCTGGCCGGACAGGTTGTGGCGCCGCCCCTCGCGCCCGAGCAGCACTCCGTAGAAGCGATAGAAGGCCTCGGCCGCGCAGATCAGCCCTTGCTCGAACTGGGTCACGGCGAGCTCATGGGGGGTCGAGACCAGGTGCCGTGCCACTTTGGCCGGCGGCTCAAGCCGGTGGTCGGAGCTCTCCGCGAGTTTTTGCGGGGCTTTTGCGGACATCTGGACCTCACCGTCGTGACTCAGGGTCGTAACCTGGCGCCTTTCTCGCAGAGGCCCAGGCTAGCTGCAAACGAAATGCTCTTGACGCTTGCAAGATACGCTGTAATTTTACGCGTAAATTACTTTCCAGTCCACACGCATTCGATCGCCGCGAAAGCAGGTGTCATGATCGAGCCCTCCACCATTCGAGGCGAGAGCACCATTGGTGCGGCAGGCCGCTCTCGGCGCTGGAGCGGGGCGCGCAACGGGCCCTCACCATTCGGGCGCGGCCACGAGGTCACGGCCACGATGGTGAAGGAACGCGCGAAGGCGCTGGGCGCCGATCTCGTCGGCATCGCCAGCGCCAAGGTGCTGAACGCCTTCCCGCCCGATCCGCGCTGGCCGCAGACGCCCGAGCGCATATCCCCTTATGTCCGCAGCGTCATCGTCATCGTACAGCACATTCCGGTCGGCGCCTTTCGCTGCAAGACGAACACGCCCGTCCAGTACATGGACATGCTGGTGCTGCGGAAGATGGACAAGATCGCCTACCGGCTCGCCGAGGAGCTCGAAGGTGCCGGTCATCCGAGCTTCGTGGTTCCGGCGCAGGAGACCGAGTGGTCCTATAAGCGCGCCAGCTATGGTCGTTTGTCGACGCGCCATCTCGGCGTCGAGGCGGGCCTCGGCACCTTGGGGCTCGAGGTCAACATCCTCACGCCCGAATACGGCCCGCGCGTCTATCTGACCGGCATCCTTACCGAGCTCGAGCTCGAGGCCGACCAACCGATGACCGAGCAGGTCTGCATCGGCGAATCCTGCAGCCGGTGCCTGCATTCCTGCCCGGGCGATGCGGTCCTGCATTTCGGCATCGACAAGCGCAGCTGCGCCGAGCACGCCCAGGAATTCGGCTTCGCGCAGATCATGAAATTCCTCGACCGGATTTTCGATGCGCAGGCCCAAGGCGCTTCGACCGAGGACGTGGTCGCCATGACGCGCAAGCGCGATCTGTTCGGCTTCTGGCAAGGGCTGTTGCGCGTTGTCGGCTCCTTCGGGGATTGCCCGCGCTGCCTCGCCGTCTGCCCGGTCGGCAACGACTATCACGCGCATCTGGCGCAGTCGCAAAAGGAGATCCCCGAGAAGACGCAAGGCAAGGTCGAGATCGCCAAGGAGTTCCAAGCGGCACGCCGGCGCGGCGACGAGATCGCGGGCCTGAACGAATGGAATATCCGCTGGGTCGGGCCGGAGGGCTATCGCGGCATCGTGGCGCGGCAGATGCAGGAATTCAAACGGGCACAGAAACAGTGCGCCGAGGCGCCGCAGCCGGCGCCGAGCGGCGAACCGGAATAGGGGAGGGACATCATGGTCGGGATCTTCCGCCAGCCCGTCAGCGCGGCCGACATCAAGGCGAAGGCGCGCGAGCTCGGCGCCGATCTCGTGGGCATCGCCGATGGCGAGCTCATGAACGCTCACCCGCCGGATGCCGCCGATCCGCGACGGCCGAGCGATATCTCGGAGCTCGATTCGAAACGGGTGATCGTGCTCGCAAAGCACCTCAGCAATGGCGTGGCGCGCATCGCCCATTGGGGCGACCGCACCAAATTCTACAATGACGAGCTCGCTCTATCGACGCTCGAGGAGGTGTCGCTCGAGCTCGTCTGCTGGCTTGAGGAGTTGGGCTATCCGGCCGTCATCATCCCGCCGACCCATGTCGATCCCTGGCGCTATCAGGACGATCCGACGCAGCATATGACGACCTTGCTGTCGCTGCCGCACGCCGCGGTCGAGGCCGGGCTCGGCACGCTCGGCCTCAACCGCCAGCTCCTCACTCCGGAATATGGACCGAGGGTGATCCTGACGGCCGTCATGTGCTCGGTCGAGGTCGAGGCGGATACCAGGCGCGAGGACAGCCTGTGCCTTGGACCCGCTTGCGGGCGCTGCCTTTCCGTCTGCCCGGCCGACGCGGTGCGGCACTGGGACCGCGATTTCGAGGCTTGCGACACGCATCGCTCGCCCTATGGCTTCGCCAAGCTCGTCGGCCATATCGAGACCGTGATGAACGAGCCCGACGCCGGCAAGAAGAAGGCGCTGTTGCGCACCGAGACCTTCTTCAACCTCTGGCAGAGCATCCTGCGCGGCTCGGGCGTCATCACCGGCTGCCGGCGCTGTGCCGATGTCTGCCCGATCGGCACCGATTATGCGGGCATGCTCGAGGATGCGCTCGGCCACATTCCCGAGGACACGCAGGATAAGCGCCTGCGTCTCGTCGAGATGGTGGCGCGCGAAGAGCAGGGCGAGCTGCCGCAAGCCTATGAGGAACAACGGCGCTGGATCGGCGCGCTCGGCCCCAAGATGGGCTCGAATCCGGACGCCAAGCCATGACCCGAAGCGGGGTCTCGGCCAATCTGCGTCTGCCGCGTTCGCGAGCGGAGGTCGCGGCCGTGACGGCAGGGCGCAAAGCGCATGCGGTGCGCCAGGCGATGCGGGCTCCTTACTTTCGCGGCAAGCTCGATCATGTCGATCTCGACAATCTGGAAGAGCCTGAGGAGTGGCGCAAGATCCCGATCCTCGACAAGGACATGCTGCGTGACATGTCGGACCGGGATTTCTACGAGGGGTTCTGCCTCGCCCCCGCCGACGGAGATTGCGTGTCCGAATATTGGCGCTCCGGCGGCTCGACCGGCCGGCCTCTTTTCTATCCGCGCACGCATCGCGATCTCGGCGTCGCCATGACCGGCTTTTCCCGCGTCTATGCCTGCGCCGGCGCCGATCTTGCCGGCAGCGCCCATTGCTCCTTTCCGCTCGGCATTCATCCGGCCGGCCAGATGATGGCGCGCGCCGCCGAGCGGGTCGGCATGCGCGTGCTCATGGCTGGCGCCGGCACGACGACGCCGTCGCATCTGCAGCTCGACCTGCTCGAGCGCCTCAAGCCGAGGTTGTGGATGGGAATGTCGAGCTACGGGCTGCATCTCGCTAACCTCGCCGACCAGCACGCCGTCGATCTGGCTTCGAGCTCGGTCGAGCTGGTGATCTGTTCGGCGGAGACGCTGTCTCGCGCCAAGCGTGACAAGCTGGCGCGCATGTGGGGGGCGAAAGTGCGCGATTCCTTCGGCATGACCGAAGTCGGCATGATGGGCGCCGAAGATGGCGAGGCTGACGGCTTTCGCATCTGGAGCGATCTGTTCCATGTCGAGGTCGTAGATCCGGCGACGCGCGACCCCGTTCCCCGAGGCGAGGTCGGGGCGCTGGTGGTGACCCCGCTCTTCACCAACCATGCGACGCCCTTCCTGCGCTGGCTGTCGGGCGATCTCGTCACCTATCTGGAACAGGTGCCAGGCAGGGGCCCGTTCTCGGTCTTCCCGGTCGTCAAGCATGCGCATCGCACCGCCGGCTTCTTCAAGATCCGCGGCGTCAACATCAATCACAGCGAGTTCGAGGATTTCATCTTCCGCAACCCGATGGTGAACGACTTCAAATGCGAGGCCGTGACGATCGCGGACGAGGATGTCTTGCGCCTCTCGGTCGAGATCAGGCGCGGCGCCGATGCCGCGGCTGCGCTCGAAAGGATCGGCCACGACGTCAAGCGGCATTTCGAGCTGACGCCGGCGCTTTTGCTCCTCGAGAGCGGCACGCTCGCCAAGGAGTTCGAGGCGAGCATCAAGGCGCCGCGGATCGTGGATCGGCGAGCATAGGCGCCCGCCGAAAAGTCCCCGCCCGTCAGCCTCCTGCGAACAGCATCCGCAGCCGGATCGCCTGGGCCTCCCTGATATGCTGGCGGGCGATCTCCTCGGCGCCACGGCTGTCGCGCTTGTCCATCGCCTGCAGCATGGCCTTGTGCTCGGCCTGGGCCTGTTTCGGGCGATTGGGTGCCGAATAGGTGGTGCCGGGCAACAGGATGAGGAAATCATCGAGGCGGCAGGCGGCCTGGCTCAGGAATTCATTATGGGCCGCCGAATAGATGGCGCGGTGGAACTCGCTGTTGAAGCCGGCGAGAATGGCGGGGGGCGCCTTCGGCTTGTCCATCAGGCCGAGGAGGTTGCGGAGCGCCGCCAGCTCGCCTTGCGAGGCATGGGCTGCGGCAAAGCTCGCGGCGGCGCCCTCCATGACCTCCCGCAA
Source organism: Rhizobiales bacterium GAS188 (assembly GCA_900104855.1). Lineage (NCBI taxonomy): Bacteria > Pseudomonadati > Pseudomonadota > Alphaproteobacteria > Hyphomicrobiales > Rhizobiales bacterium GAS188. The sequence continues at coordinate 309,185 of FNSS01000001.1, read as the reverse complement.
GGCGTAGAGCTGGACCACCTGCTCGCGGCTGAGCTCGGTCACGACGACGCCGCGCGACGGAGCGACCGACAGCAGGCCATCGGCCACGAGCTTCTCGATCCCCTCCCGGACGGGAGTGCGGCTCACGCCGAGCTTTTCGGCGAGGCTCGCCTCGGTCAGCCGCTCGCCCGGCACGATATGGCGGTCGCGGATGGCCGAGCGCAGGCGGCTCGCAACGGCGCTGCCGCGGCCATTGCGCTTCAGATCCTCGTCGGTCAATGACCGCAACGCGCCGTCGCCTTGATCGCCCATCGGATAGGAGCCCTCATGAACGGGATATTGTGCCAATTCGATCGGCCGCTGTCGACTGTTGCACACATAGGCGCCCGTACGCGGCGGTCGCCCGATTCGTCGTCCTTCTCGTTCAAGAACAGCACATCCGTGTGTGAGACCGGCCAGAGCTTCTGTGCCCAATCGACAATCCCGGTACCAGATCGAATCTAGCTTTTTGTGATACGAACAGATTGACGGACAGCAGGTTTATTGTTAAACAAAAAACTGTGAAGATCGTTTGGGACGAACCGAAGCGGCTGGCGAACCTCGAGACTCACGGCCTCGACTTCGCCGATCTCGGCGGCTTCGAATGGGACCAGGCGCTCATCATTGCCGGCCATGTCAGCGAGCTGGGTGGTCAGCGCTTCAAGGCGATTGGTGAGTTCGACGGCCGGGTCGCCGTCGTGGTCTTCGCCAGGCTCGGAAGCGAGGCATATTCGGTGATCAGCTTTCGGGCCGCCAGCAGGAAAGAAAGGAGGCTCTATGAAGAGAGCTAGAAAATTGCCGCCTATCACCGACGAAGAGGAGGCCAGGATCCAGCGGGGCATCCGCTCGGACCCCGAGAGCCCGGAGCTGACCGAATCCGAATTCGCCAAGGCGAGACTGGCGCGCGACGTGCTGCCGCCGGCATTTTTCGACGCCTTGCCGAAGCGCCGGCCGGGACAGAGGGGCCCGCAGAAGGCGCCGACCAAGGAATTTGTGTCGCTGCGGCTCGACCGTGCCGTCGTCGAGCATTTCAGGAAGGACGGTGAAGGCTGGCGCGCCAGGATCAACGACGCATTGAAGCGGCTGATCGACGCTGCATGATCCTCGTCGTGCCGGCAGCGGTCCAATTTCAACACGCCGGGCAACCAAGCGCACTATCGGAATAAGCGTGTTCAGATCGTCAAGGCGAAGCGTCCTGCGCAGGCGTGATATCGGAGCCGCGCCTGAGCAGCGCCTGGCGATCGATCTTGCCGGTGCCGGTCTTCGGAAGCTCATCCAGGAACTCGATCTCGCGCGGATATTTGTAGGGCAACAGCGTCGTCTTGACATAGGCCTGCAGCTCGGCCGCGAGCCTCGCCTGATCGGCGCCGCGATCGAGCACCACCACATAGGCGCGCAACACCATGCGCCGGTCCGGCAGCTCGACGCCCATCACCGCGACCTCGCGCACCGAGGGATGGTCGGCAATGCAAAGCTCGACCTCGAGCGGATAGACCCATTGGCCCGAGACCTTGATCAGATCGTCGGCGCGGCCGCGGAAATAATGGAAGCCCTCGCCGTCTCGCCTAAAGCGATCGCCGGTATAGATCCAGTCGCCGCGCATGGTCTCGGCCGTGTTGTCCGGCCTGTTCCAATAGAGCGGCGCGCTCGACTGGCCGCGCACCCAAAGAATGCCTTCCTGGTCATCGGCGGCCTCCTCTCCATTCTCGTCGAGAAGGCGGACCTCATAGCCGGGCACCCTGCGGCCGGCCGAGCCTGGGCGCATCTCAGTCGCGGTGTTCGACAGATAGATATGCAGCATCTCGGTCGAGCCGAGCCCTTCGACGATGTCGAGGCCGGACAGGCTCTTCCAGCTCGCGGCGAGCTCGTTCGAAAGCACTTCGGCGGCCGACAGGCACAGCCTCAGGCTCGACAGATCGGCCTCCTTGGCTTCCGGCGCCTTGGCGAGGGCGGTGTAAAGCGTCGGCAAGCCGAAGAACACGCTTGGCCTGTGGCGGGCGATGGCCTCGAAGACGGAAGCCGGGTCCGGGCGTCCGGCATGTAAGAGACTCGACGCTCCGACCGAGAACGGGAAGGTGAGCGTGTTGCCGAGCCCATAGGCGAAGAAGATCTTGGGCACCGAGAAGCAGATATCGTCAGGTTCGAGCCTGAGGATGTGATGCCCGAAGCTTCTCGCCGTATAGGCCATGTCATGCTGCAGATGCACGATGCCTTTCGGCCTCCCCGTGGAGCCCGAGGAATACATCCAGAAGGCCATGTCGTCGCGATGCGTATCGGCGCAGGCGAGGTTGTCGGGGAAACCGGCGAGCCAGCTCTCGGCTTCGCGGACCGTGAAGCCTGCCGGCAAGGCGGCTGCCTTGCCGATGCTGATGATCGTGGCCAGCTTCGTGCCTGCGACAGCGGCGTCCGTGATCTGCGAGGCGAGAGAGGCATCGACCACGAGGACGCGGGCGCCGGCATCCTGCAGATAATAGTTGAGGAGGTCCGGCGGCGTCAGCGTGTTGACGAGCACAGGCACGAATCCTGCGCGGATGGCGCCGAACAGGAAGGCCGGATAGGCTTGCGTATCGTCGAGGAAGAGCAGGATGCGCTCGCCGCGCTCGAGCCCAAGCGAAGCGAGCGCCTGGCCAGCCTTCCCCGCATAGGCGCAGAGCTCGCGATAGGTGAGGGGACCGGCTTCCGAGATCACGGCGCGGCGTTGCGCATTGCCGTTCTCGAGATTGTTGAACAGGATGGCGCTGGCATTGTAGCTTGCCGGGCAGGAGAAGCCGATCTCGCACCCGCCTGGCACGTCGTCGTGGACCGGATCCTCGATACCGCCAGGCGTGGGCAGGATCGGATTGCCTTGCGCCATGTCCATCTCCTCAGGCGTTGGCGGCGAGCGGGCGCTCGCGGCGATAGCGATCGACGAAGCCGGGCGAGACCTGGCGCAGGCGCTCGAGATCGACACGGCCGGAGCGCGTGATGTAGCTCATGGCGAAATCGATGGGCGCGAGCCCGAGGCGGCTCGCGAATTCCTCGTACCAGTCGGCGCTGCGATTGGCGGCGGCGACCAGCTTGTCGACGATCGGCCGGCGCGCCGCCTCGTAAGCGAGGAGGCCCGCCCGGATGTCGTCGCGATGGGCATCGAGCGCCCGCACCAATGCGATCGCATCCTCCATGGCGAGCCGCGTTCCCGACCCGATCGAGAAATGCGCGGTGCGCAACGCGTCGCCGACCAGCACGATGTTGCCGACCGACCAGCGCTCATTCGATAGTTTCGGGAAGCGTCGCCAATGCGATTTGTTCGAGATCAGCTTCTCGCCCTCGAGCGCTTCGGCGAACACTTCCTCGCACAGCGCCTTGCTCCCGGCTTCGTCCATCCGCTCCAAGCCGGCGCGCGCGAAGGTCGCAGCGTCCACCTCGACGATGAAGGTGCTCATCTGCGGCGAGTAGCGGTAATGATGGGCGTTGAAGCAGCCGATAGCGGTGCTGCGGAAGGTCTGGGTCAGCGTCTCGAAGCGCTTCGTCGTGCCGAACCAGGCGAAGCGATTGCTCAATTCGCCGATCGAGGTTCCGAAGGCTTCGGCATGGGCGCGGCGCACCAGCGAATTGACGCCATCCGCCGCGATCACGAGATCGCAATCGCCGAGTTCCGCGAGGTCCTTGACGCTGTGCCGCCAATGCGGCCTGACCCCGACCGAAGCGACGCGCTCCTGCAGCAGTTGCAGCAGCTTCAGCCGCCCGATCGCCGCAAAACCGATGCCGTCGATCACGATGCGCTCGCCGCCCTGCACCAGCGTGATGTCCTGCCAGGTCTCGAGATGCGGAGCGATGGCCGCATGGGTCAAAGGGTCGTCCTCATTGAGGAATTCGAGAGCCCGATCGGAGAACACCACGCCGAAGCCGAAAGTCGCGTCCGGCGGATTCTGCTCGAACAGCTCGATCTCGACCTCCGGCCGGCTGCGCTTCAGCAGATAAGCGCTGTAGAGCCCGGCCGGGCCGGCGCCGAGGATACAAACACGCATGAGCGCGCCTCTTCGATATTTCGCATTATGCAATTTGTTGCGCCTGGAGTAAATATCACAGGAACCGGTTTTCGCAACAGGCACAGGAAACGAGGAACGAGATGCCGCATATGCATACGGTGACGATCGCCTGGGGCGATTGCGACGAGGCGGGGCTCGTCTTCTATCCGACCTATTTCTATTGGATGGATTCGAGCTTCAATTTCTGGCTGCACGAGCTCTCGCTCAGCCAGCGCATTTTGCACGCACGCTTCGCGGCGCATACGCCGCTCGTCGATGCCGGGGCGCGGTTCATGAGCCCGGCGCGTTATGACGATCGCCTGGTGATCGAGACGTCGGTGGAGAGCTGGAGCGCCCGCAGCTTCCGCGTCCGGCATCGTGGCGCGAGCGAGGGCCGGCCGGTCTTCGAGGGCCATGAGGTGCGCATCTGGGGCGTTCTCGACGAGGACGGCCGGCTGAAGGCGGCGCCCGTGCCCAGCGCCTTTCGCGAGGCGCTGGCATGAGCGCGGATCCGTTCTCGGAGGAGGAGGCCGGCGGCCGCGAAGCAACCCGCGGCGGCATCCAATCATTGGACATGGCGTTGCAGGTGCTGCAGGCGCTGGCGCGCATGCCGCAGCCCGCCACCCTCTCGGAGCTGGCGCGGCGTTGCGACATGCCGCCCAGCAAGGTGCATCGCTATCTCGCGAGCTTCATCAATGCCGGGCTGGTGGGACAGCGCCACCGCTCCGGCCGCTATGAGCTCGGAAGGGGCGCGGTCGAGCTCGGCGTCGCCGCCATGGGCCGTCTCGACATCGTCAACAACGCCGCCGACCGCCTCGAGGAGATCGTCGACGCGACCGGGGCCGCTGTCCTCCTCGCCGTCTGGGGCAATCAGGGGCCGGTGGTCGTCCGGTGGCACCGCCATGCGAGCTTCGTCGTCACTTCGCTCGGGCTCGGCACCACCTTGCCGCTCTTGAATTCGGCGACCGGACGCATTTTCATGGCCTTCGGCGAGCGCCGGATGATGGCCGCGCGCATCGAAGAGGAAGTGGCGCGCGCCGCGAAGCTGAAATTATCCTGGCCGGATCTCGCCCCCAAGCTTCGTTCCGTCGAGGCGCTTTGCGCCAAGCTTCGCCAGGCGGGCTATGCGGCCGTCGATGGGCGTTTCATCCCCGGCCTCAATGCGATCAGCGCGCCCGTGCTCAACTGGCAGGGGGAGGCCGAGGCCGCCATCACCATCACCTCCGGGGATCGAGGCCTTGTCGATCCGCGCTCGCCCGCCCTGTCGCTGCTGCGCGGCATCTGCGCCGAGCTGTCGACGCATGGCGCGAGCTCATGACAGGGAAAGGCCGGCGCGCTCGTGCGCGAGTGAGACGGGTTCCGCTCACGCGACCTCTTCCAATCCCAATTGCGTCGTCCAGCCGCGGGCGCCGCCCCATTTCTCAAGCACGGCGCGAATGCCCGATTGCGGGACGGGCTTGCTGAACAGATAGCCTTGCGCCTCGTTGCATCCTTCCTTGCGGATCCAGGCGAGCTGCTCGCTCGTCTCCACGCCCTCGGCGGTGGTGCGCATGCCGAGACTGCGGCCAAGGCTGGTGACCGCCCGCACGATGGCGCCGGAGCCGCCTGTGGTGGTCAGATCCTTGATGAAGGATTGGTCGATCTTGATCTTGTCGAAGGGGAAGCTGCGCAGATAGCTCAGCGACGAATAGCCGGTGCCGAAATCGTCCATCGAGATGCTGACGCCGAGGCTGCGCAGCTTGTGCAGGGTGGCGAGCGTTGCCTCGCTGTTGGCGAGCAGGACGGTTTCGGTGATCTCGAGCTCGAGGCGCTTGGCGGAAAGGCCGGAGGCCACCAGGGCCGTGGTCACGGCCTGCACCAGATGTCCGCTCTTGAATTGTTCAGCCGAGACGTTCACGGCCACTTTGACATGGCGGGGCCAGTCGCTCGCTTCGGCGCAGGCCTGGCGCAGCACCCATTCCCCGACAGGGATGATCAAGCCGAGCTCCTCGGTGGCCGCCATGAACTCGGCCGGAGAGAGAAGGCCGCGCGTCGGGTGACGCCAGCGCAGCAACGCCTCGAATCCAGCGACGCGATTTTTCGCCAGATCGTAGATCGGCTGGTAGAACAGCTCGAACTCTTCCTTGGCGACGGCGTCGCGCAAGTCGGATTCGAGCCTGCGGCGAGCCTGCAAACGCACATCCATATCGGGTTCGAAGAAGCGCCAGATCCCCCGCCCGTCGGCCTTGGCGCGGTAGAGGGCGACATCGGCTGCCTTGAGCAGCTTGTCGGTCAAGGTGCCGTCCACAGGCGCCATCGAGATGCCGATGCTGACGCCGACCGTGACGCGATGCCCGTCGAGATCATAGGGGCGAGATACGGACTCGACGATGCGCTGCGCCAATTGAGCCGCCTCGTCCTGCCGCAGCACGCCGCATTGCACGATGGCAAACTCGTCGCCGCCCAGGCGGGCCACGGTGTCGACGTCACGGACGCAGGCCAGTAGCCGCTCCGCCACCATGCGCAACAGGGCATCGCCCACCGAATGGCCGAGTGTGTCGTTGACTTGCTTGAACTGATCGAGATCGAGGCAGAGCACCGCGAAGCCGCGCAAGCTCTCCATCTGCGAGAGCACCTGCTCGATCCGCTCGCCGAACAGCACGCGGTTCGGCAGGTTGGTGAGGGCATCGTGACGCGCCATGAAGGCGATGCGCTTCTCCGAATTGCGGCGCTCGGTCACATCCTCATAGGTCGCAACCCAGCCGCCTTCCGCCATGGGTTGATGGGTGACGGCAACGACCCGGCCCTGGCTGAGCTCTTGGAAATAGGTCCCCGTCGAGCGGCGATTGATGAACTTCGTTTCGGCCTCGAACAATTCGGAGGCGTCCTCATCGACATGGTTGCCGGCCGCGATGCTCAGCTCCAGCACCTCGCGCAGCGTCATGCCGGGCTGCACGCGTTCGGGCTCCAGGTGGAAGATTTCGCAGAAACGTCGATTGACGACTTTCAGCCGGCTGGCGGCGTCATAGAGGCACAGGCCCTGCGACATGTTGTCGAGTGCCGCATCGAGGCGCAGATTGGTCGCCTTGAGCTTCACCTCCTGGTCCTTCAGGACGCTGATATCGCTCCACACCGCGATATATCCGCCTTCTTGCGTGGCACTGCGGCTGATCCGCAGCCAGCGACCATCGGCGAGACGCGCCTCGCCGGTCGCCGGCAGATGGCCGTCCGATTGCAGCAACGAGGCGCCGGCAGTGACGGAATGGGCCAAGGTGGCGACGAGCCCCTTGACCGAGGTGCCTTGGCGCAAGAGCTCGGGGGAGCTGCCGAGGAATTCGGCTGCCTGGGAGTTGGCGAGCGCGATCCGGCCTTCGGCATCCACGACCACGAGGCCTTCGCGCGAGCTTTCGAGGGCATCGGCGAGCCGCGTCTGGGCCGAGCGGCGTTGCGCCACCTCACGCTCCATCATGGCGGCGATGTTGTTGCGCATGATCTCCATGGCGCCGAGCAGCGCGCCGAGCTCATCGGCGCCGCCAGGCTGGATCACGGTATCGAGATTGCCTTGCGCGATGCGCGTCGCCACTTTGGAGGCCGCAGCCACCGGACCGATGATGCGTCTTGCCAGCAGCCAGGCGAGCAGCGCCGAGAGCAGCACCGCAAAGGCGGTGCCGGCAAGGTTGATCTGAATGTCCGATACCACCGCCGCCCGGGCGCTCTGGCGGTAGGTGAAGCCATCGCCGGCCGTGTAGTTGATCAACAGGTCGATCTGATCGTTCACGGTTTCGGAGTCGCGATCGAGCACGTCCCAGGTCAGACCCTGACGTGGGTCGAGCAAATGACGGCGCATGTCGCTCCAGGACTTCGCGGCTTGCTGCACTCTCGCGGCCGCGTGCGCGGCCCGCGCCGATTGCGATCTCGCCGCAGCGATCTCGAGGTCCTCGCTCAGCGATTTCTCGAGCGCATCGATCCTCTTGTCGAGCGCGGTGCGCATCTCGGTGTCCGAGGCGGTCCAGCGCCGCGCGAAGGCGGCCTGCATGGCGGCGAAGTCGGCCGCGGCCGCCCGCGCATAGTTGATCGACATCAGCGATTCATCGAAGGTCTTGGCGACCAGCACGCCGGAGCGCGAAATGCCGAGTGTCGCATAAGCGCCGAGCGCGCCGGTGATCAGGCTCATCGTCAGGAAGGCGATGAGGATGCGCCCGCGGATCGTGCCGAAACCCGCGCGCGCGAAAAACGCCCTGGCCCGCTGCCGCGCAACGATCAGTCGAGATGTGATCATGGCGTTCGGCATCGAGGGAGTGTTCCTGACGACAACCGGCTAATTAGAATACGCTGGATTAAGTTGTTATTACCGTGCATGCTGGAAGCTTCTTTTCGGTATTAACGGATGCTTAACGCCGAGCATGTTTGGTTGATGGCGTCTCGGACGTGCGGCATATGGGGGACCGTGTTGAGGCCAGCAATGAACGGTGGAAACGCGCAGATTCCGGCAGGGCGCGCACCATGGCGTGCGCTCCTTGCGATCGCGGCGCTGGCGCTCTTGGGCGGGATGGCATTTGCCGCGACCGCACCGCAATTTCACATCTCCCAGAGGGGGCGTGAGTTCCAGCCGGGCGAGCTCGACGTCAAGCGTGGCGACACCGTGGAAATCGTTAACGACGACGGCGATCTCCTGCATCACGCCTATGTGGAATCGGACAAGTTCAACTTCGATTCCGGCGATCAGGAGCCCGGCAGCAAGACGGACGTGACCTTCACCGTTGCGGGGACGTTCATGGTGATGTGCGGCATCCATCCCAAGATGAAGATGGTCGTGCGGGTGCATTAATCCGAGGCTGCACGCGGTTCGGTGAGCCAGCACTTGCGGCGAAATCCCACGTCAGGATAACGCGTGGCGCCCATGCATGCTTCGATCGGAGGCATAGCCGGTCCGGCTGCCGATCATCCTCCGTGAACCGACCCGACCGGACAGCTTATGCCGCCCGCAGCCCGGATCAGGATGGGGGAGGGTGTCGCTTGGCGCCGGGTCGACACGAGCGGATCAGCGCCAGGCTCAGCTCTTCGCTTTGCGCCGGCGCCGGCTTCACATGATCGCGGTGCCGAACAGGACGGCGTGACCACCATAATAAGGGATGAGCATCGCGATGAGCGCCAGCGCAAAGGCCAAAGGGGCGAGCACCACCGATCGTCTCTGCCATAGCGGGCGGATATCGTCGGCCGCGATCGCCAGCATCACGGCGACGATCGGAGCATGGCCGATGGCGTCGAGCGCGCCGAATTCGAACACGGCGCTGATGAACATGCCGGCCAGGATGATCGAGGCCGCACGCCGCACGAGCGGCGTCCACAAGAGAGCGAAGGCGAGCGTGAACTCGACCACGCCCGCGGCGCGCATGTAGAACTCCTGATCGAAGCCCATCTTCATTTCGGGATACATGGCGAATAGCGGGAAGGTCCACTGCGGATAGGCCCATTTCTCGATCGAGGCCCACATCAGCGTGATGCCGGCGGCCCAGCGCAGGACGTCGACCGGCCGGATCCCGAACAGATCCCTCTGCAGCCCGTAGAGCGCGAGATAGACGGCGATTCCAAGGAAGATCGGATAATCCATCAGATGGAAGGCGCCATACTCCCACGCCGATACCGCATAGAGGGTGACGATGCCAGCCGCCGAAAGCGGCAAGGTGCGCCGCCAGATCAGAGAGATCGCGATCGCCAATTGCAGCCAGGGAATGATCGTGGAACTCGTCTTCAGCTCGGGCGTCAGAATCACGCCGCCGGCTCTCCAGAGCGCCACGAAGAAGAAGGCGCAGATCACCCGGATGACGACATCGGTATTGACCTTGAGCCAGCCAGTGACCTGGTCGAGAGCGCGCATCAGAGCCTCGCCGACCCAGCTGCCCTCCAGGGCGCAGCCCAGCAGGAGGACAAAGACCGCTAGCCCGACGAGCTGTCCGAACTGCTCGCCGAATACACTTACCAGGCCTCTTGGCTGTTCCGCGACGTCATAGCCGCAAAACCATTTGACATGCGCACTCGCTTCCCCCGAGCCGAGAATGCTCGAAACCCCTGCAAACGCGACAACTCTCCCAAACGCCTGCCGACGCAATCGGCCAGCCATGCAACACACTCCTACAATAGGCGCATCCCCCCATAGGAGGCAGTTCTCATCTTAGCTGATAAAGAAAGGTTTTGTTAACCATTTGTGCCCACGTGGTTAACATGCCACCTATCTGAATCGAGATAGTTGCGGGCATTTTCACGCGAATCGGCGGTCCACCCACGCAAATGTGAATATCGGCATGGGCCGCGTCGCCTTTTCGCTGGATGGACGCTATTGACCCTTGTCACTCTCGTCGTAATTCGTTCGAATTATTGCCAAGAGTTGAGCAAGCCTTAAATAGTCATGCGCTATGCCGTGAGAGACTTCGAGCCGGAGGAGCTCCTGATGGCAGTTGCCGCGATCCTGACGAGCCTTTTCCTGGGTACGGGATTTGCCTGCACAGCGGTCCATATGCCGGCTCGAGCCGCCGCGCTCGAATGGTACGGCGGCGTGCTGCTGATCGGCGGCCTCGGCTTGCTGGGCTCGGCATTGCCGCGCTTCTGCGGCATCTGACATTCGGCGAAATCGCTAAGGCGCAGGCCAAGCGCTTACGGCCTTGGCGCCAGCGTCAGCGCGGCAGCGTCGGGACCTCGACATCGTGCGGCGGGCTCGACAACGTCTCGAGGAAGGCGATGAGATCGGCCTTTTCCAGCTCCGACAATCCGAGCGGCGAGATCAGCTCCGAGCGGCTCGGGCGATCGATGCCACCGCGATCATAGAGGTCGATCACGTCCGCCAGAGTGGCGACCGAACCGTCATGCATATAGGGCGCGCGCCGCGCGACATCGCGCAAGGTCGGGGTCTTGAAGGCATATTTCAGCTTGACCGAGCTCGGGAAGATTCTCCCTCGACCGATGTCCCGATCACGAGCCGTGCCGATATCGTGAAAGGAGCCGTCGCTGAACGGCCAACCGCTATGACAGCCTGCGCAGCGCGCCTTGCCGTTGAACAGCTCGAAGCCGCGTTTCGCTGCCGGCCCGATCGCATCGGCATCACCCTCGATCCAGCGGTCGAAAGGCGCATCTTGCGACACGATGGTGCGCTCGTAAGTGGCGAGCGCCAGCTCGATCGTGCGGCGCGTGATCCCTTCCTTTCCGAAGACACCCGCAAAGGCGCTGACATAGCCGGGGATCGCGGCAAGCCGCGCCAGCAGCGTCTCCTCGGGCAGGTTCATATTGGCCGCCGCGGTGATCGGCGCGAAAGCGACCGACTCGATGTCGCGGAACTTCCCGTCCCAGCCGAGCCGCGCCATCCAGGCGTCATTGAGCAGGGTCGGCGAGCGCAGATCCATCGCCGACGGTCCCTCTCCCTGGGCGCGGGCGCGTCCATCGCCCCAGGAGAGGCCGGGATTGTGACAGCTGGCGCAGGAGATGAAGCGGGAAGCGGAGAAGATGGGATCGAAAAAGAGCATGCGGCCAAGCGCTGCCTTTTCGGCGCTATAGGGGTTCTGGTCGGGGAAGGGGATCTCTTGCGGGCGCCGATATTCGTCCTGCCATGCGGTCGTTTCGCGCGGCACGGCTTGCGCCCCCGGCGCCTGCCACCAAAGGGTCAGGAGCGCCGACACGGTCATCGTCGCGATCAGAATGCCGCCGAGCTTCCACCGCATCCCTGATTTCTCCGCACGCAGCATGGCGCAGGACGGTTACTGATCGGTGTATGACGAAGCGCAGGCGAATGGCGCCGCTTATGCCGGCTCGACAATTCAGCGGTCTGCGCTTGCGGGCACGATTTTGCCTTCGACGCGCGCATATTCGGCGAGCGCCATGACGATGTGATAAAGGACGCGCGTCGGCATCTCGACCGGCAGAGGCCGCCCATCCGGTGCGATCTTGTTGTGCCAGAAGCCGCTCTCGGCATCGAGAAAATGCGTGAAGATCAGCCTGAGCTGACGCTCGATCAGCTCTCTTGCGTCATGATCGCCATGCAGCTCCCAGCGTGTGATATGGGCCTTCAGGGCCTCGGTCTGCGGCCAGAGCAGCTTGCTGTCGCTGATGAGGGCGCCGCTGCTCGTGACCGTCTCATGGACCGCGCCAGCGAGCGCGCCTTGCCGATCGATCCCATGGGTTGATCCGAAGAGGTAAAGCCGCTCCGCGACATCGACGAAATCATCGATGCGGGCAATGCGCCGAAACTCGCCGAGCAGCCAGAACCATTCGAAATGATGACCTGGCTCGCGCTCTTCTCCGCGTTTTGCGTCGGGCCTCAGATCGTCGGAGAGGAACTCGATGAGCGAGCCGGTCTGTCGATCGAAGAAGCGGTCGCGCATCAGGCTGGCGAGCGCCGCCGCGCGCTCGATCCAGCGCCGATCCGACGTCGCTTCCGCAAGCGCCAGACAGGCTTCGAGAAGATGCATATGGGGGTTTTGGCGGCGTGGAGTCGAGCCGCGCGTATCCTCGTGGAAGCCGCCGCAGGGATGGCTCATTTCGCTTTCGATGAAATCGGCGGTTTCCGAGGCGAGCGCCAGAGCTTCGACCTCGCCCGTCGCCCGGAAATACCATGAAGCAGCGAGCAACACGAAGGCCAGATCGTAGAGATCGGTGAAGTCGTCGAGCGTTGTGCCGTCGAGAGCGACACGATGCAGGAAGCGCCCGGAAGGATGCCGGCATGCACTCGTCAGGAAAGCGTAGCCGTGTCGCGCCGTGGCGAGGGCCTCGCTGCTTCCCGTGAGCACATGGGCATGGCTGAAGACGTAGACGAGACGAGCCGTCACGAGTGTCGACCGGGCTCCACGCTCGTCGATCGCGAAACGGTGAGAGAAGTATTCCGTATAGCCCGGTCGCCCTGGCATCAGGGCCCTCTCGCTCCAAAGCGGGATGAGCCGGTCGCGGAGCCAGGCGCCGATATGATCAGGGACGCGCATCTGTATCGGGCCAGGCGGGCAGGAGGCGCTCGAAGCGCACACATGACACTTTGGAGAATTGGCCGTCCTCGTTCACGAGCGTCTGCCCTTCCGTTTCAGTCTGTCTACACATCTATCCGCGAGAGCCTCGACCTCAGCCGCGGCGTTGCGAAATCCAGAAAGGCACGCAGCTTCAGCGGCAGGAATTGCCGCCCGCCATGGACGAGGCTGACGGGCGAGGGCGGCGGCTCGAATTTCGCGAGCGCGATGGCGAGCACGCCTCTCCGCACGGCGTCTGCGACCTGATAGGAGAGCAGGCGCGTGATGCCGAGGCCGGCGATAGCGGCGTCGATGGCAGCCTCGGCGGTGTTGACGACGAGCCGCGAATGGATCGCGACCGGCTTCGCCGACTCGCCGACCGCGAAGGTCCAGCTCTCCGCCGACATCAACCCCTCGAAGGTGATGCAATCATGCGCCGCGAGCTCGTCGGGGCTCTTCGGTGTGCCTCGCTCGGCAAGATAAGCGGGGCTCGCGCAGACCACGCGGCGGATCGATCCGATGCGGCTGGCGACGAGGCTGCTATCGGGCAAACCGCCGATGCGAATGGCGAGATCGGCAGGGTCCTCCAGCAGATTGACCACACGATCGGTGAGCAGCATGCGGATGTCGATCGCCGGATAGGCGGTCAGGAACTCTGTCACGACCGGCACGACATGCAGTCGGCCGAAGACGATCGGCGTGGTGAGGGTGAGGTCGCCTTTCGGCATGCTGTATTCACCAGCCGCGGCGCGTTCGGCCTCGCCGAGATCTTCGAGGATGCGCCGGCAGGCCGCCACATAAGACCGGCCGGCATCTGTCAGGGTCAGCTTCCGGCTCGAGCGGGTGAGGAGCTGGGTGCGCAGATGCGTCTCGAGCGCCGAGACCTTGCGGCTGACGGTCGCGAGCGGGACCCCAAGCCGGCGCGATGCGGCAGAAAGACTGCCGGCTTCGATCGCCGCGAGCAGGGTCGACATGGAATCGAGGCGGTCCAAGCTATTTCACGTCCAATTTGGGTTCCATATTTTGGAAGGATCTCTCTCGATATTGCCGGATATTCGCATGAAACGGAAGGGACTATCTCTGCGGTATCGGCCGGCCCGGCCGCAAACCGAGGAGCAAAGCTCATGTCCCGCATCCCGACGCCTGCCACGATCGAAGCTGCGCCTGCCGCCTCGCAGCCCATGCTCGAAGCCGTGAAGTCCCAATTCGGCATCGTGCCGAACCTGTTCCGCCTGGTCTCCACCAGTCCCGCTGCGCTCGAGGGCTATCTCGGCCTGTCCGGTGCGCTCGCCAAGGGCAAGCTGCCGGCCCCGACACGCGAACGGATCGCGCTGGCGGTCGCCGAGATCAATGGCTGCGATTACTGCCTGTCGGCGCATAGCTACCTCGGCAAGAACCTCGCCAAGCTCGACGAGGCCGAGATCGCCGCCAATCGCAACGGCGCCTCGAACGATCCGAAGGCCGACGCCGCCTTGCGCTTCGCCGCCAAGGTCGCGCGTGAGCGCGGACATGTGAGCGAGGAGGATGTGCGCGCCGTCAAGCTCGCCGGCTATGATGACGCGCAGCTGATCGAAATCGTGCTGCATGTCGCGCTCAACACCTGGACGAACTACATCAATGAGGTCGTCAAGACCGAGATCGATTTTCCGCTGGTCAATGCCCGCAAGGCGGCATGACCGGAAGCTGACCGGGACGGGCTCTCACGGCGGTGCAGGTCGCATCGCCGGCCGAGCCTGCCCGTAACTGCTGTCGAGGAGCATGACCGTGAGCCGTCCGCCGCTTCCCCCTTTCACTGCCGAGACCGCCGCGCAGAAGGCCCGCATGGCCGAGGACGCCTGGAACACGCGCGACCCGGCTCGGGTGGTGCTCGCCTATACGGCCGACAGTCATTGGCGCAACCGCGCCGAATTCCTGCAGGGCCGCGAGGCCATCGAAGCCTTCCTGACGCGCAAATGGAACCGCGAGCTCGATTACCGCCTGATCAAGGAAGTCTGGGCCTTTCACCAGAACCGCATCGCGGTGCGCTTCGCCTATGAATGGCATGACGACAGCGGTCACTGGTTCCGCAGCTACGGCAATGAGAACTGGGAATTCGACGAGCACGGCCTGATGCGCCGGCGCATCGCCAGCATCAACGATGTTCCGATCAAGGAGGGTGAGCGCCAATATCATTGGCCGCTCGGCCGCCGCCCCGACGATCATCCGTCCTTGAGCGATCTCGGTCTGTAGCGAGGCATTCATGGACGACGCCAAGACCTATTCGAGCGACCAGCCCTATTCGAGTGACCGGACCTATTCGAGTGATTTGGCCTTCACGCCTTCCGTGAAGGCCGTGCAGAGCCGCAAGGGCTCGCGCCGCGCCTATGCGCGCATGGAGAAAGGCGGCTCCTGGCAGACGCGCATCACCGAGGATCTCGCAGGCTTCATCGCGGCCCAGACCAGCGTCTTCCTCGCCACCGCCAATCGGGAAGGGCAGCCCTATATCCAGCATCGCGGCGGCCCGCGGGGCTTCCTGCGCGTGCTCGACCACAAGACCATCGGCTTTGCGGATTTCGCCGGGAACCGGCAATTCATCACGCAGGGCAATCTCGCCGACAACCCCAAGGCGCATCTGTTCCTGATCGACTATGCGCATCGGCAGCGCGTCAAGATCTGGGGCGAAGCCCGAATGGTCGAAGGCGATGCCTCGCTGGTCGCGAGGCTGATGCCGGATGGCTACGAGGCCCGCCCCGAGCAGGCGCTGCTGTTCACCGTCGCCGCCTGGGACGCGAACTGCCAGCAGCATATCCCGCAGCGTTTCGAGGCTGCCGACGTTGCCGCCACGCTCATCGCCCGCGACCGCCGCATCGAAGCCTTGGAGGCCGAGATCGAGCGTCTGCGCCAAGCGTTGAGCGCGAAGGAATCGTGAGGCCTTCGCGGTCGAACGGAGCCTTCCTTCGTTCGCGAAGGTGACGCTTTTGTCACGTTCCTGAATTGAGGCTGACTGTCGCGTTCAGCCTGCATTAGCAAGCGGCATGCGAAATGGACCGGCCATATTGGCTTCATGTTTGCAGGTTGACTTGTCGATGCAAGATCCGAGATCAGCCATGCTGCGATTGACAAGACTGTGCCTTGCCGCGGCCGCGGCCGCGGCCGCGGTCTTCGCGGGCGCCATCGCTGCGATCGAAGCGAAAGCGGCCGACGGCGCCTTGCCTCCACCCACAGTCAGCGCCTTGCCGCCGCCCGCAGCCGGCGCCCTGCCGCCCCCCACAGCCGGTGACCTTGCGCTTATCGATGCGGTGACCTTCGGCGTGAACGCGTCGAGCGTCGCGGGCTTCCAGGCGCTCGGTGCCGAGAAATGGCTGCAAGGGCAGTTGCACCCGGCCGCGAGCACGCGCTTGCCGCCCGCCGCACAAGCCCAGGTCGACGCGCTGCCGCTGACGCACCGGTCGGCCCTGGAGCTCGCGGTCGAGGTGGATGCGCAAGGGCGGGCCGCCGGCCTGATCACCGATATCGGCCAGCGGGCGGCGGCGGCGCAGGTCAACCAGCAGACGATGTCGGACCTTGCCCGGCAGGCCGCGAACCGCACCATCCTGCGCGCCCTTTATGCGCCCGATCAGCTGCGCGAGCGCATGACCTGGTTCTGGTTCAACCACTTCAACGTCCATCAATACAACGCCAATCTGCGCGTCCTGGTCGGCGACTATGAGGATCATGCGATCCGCGCCCATGCGCTCGGACGCTTCCGCGACATCCTCGAGGCGACGCTGCGGCATCCGGCGATGCTGCGCTATCTCGACAATGCCGATAACGCGGCCGGCCACATCAACGAGAATTATGCCCGCGAGATCATGGAGCTGCACACCATGGGGGTGGGCTCCGGCTACACCCAGAAGGATGTCGAGGAACTGGCCCGCATCCTCACCGGCGTCGGCATCGACATGAGGCCCGACGACCCCAAGCTGAAGCCCGAGCAGCAGGCCCAGCTCCTGCGCGACGGCCTGTTCGAGTTCAATCCCGCCCGCCACGACTATGGCGACAAGGTGCTGCTCGGCCATACCATCAAGGGAAGCGGCTTCGCCGAGGTCAAGGAGGCGTTGGACATCCTCAGCCGCCAGCCCGCGACCGCGACCCATATCTCGCGCCAGATCGCGACATATTTCGTGGGCGACGATCCGCCGGCAGCGCTCGTCGCCCATATGGCGCAGAGCTTCACGCAGAGTGATGGCGATATCGCCAAAGTCCTCGACACCCTCTTTCACGCGCCCGAGTTCAAGGCATCGCTCGGCACCCGCTTCAAGGACCCGGTCCAGTATGTCCTCTCGGCCGTGCGCCTTGCCTATGACGACAAGGTGATCCTCAACACCGCGCCGATCCAGGGCTGGCTGAACCGGTTGGCCGAGGGGCTCTTCAATCACCAGACGCCCGACGGCTACTCCATGACCTCCTCGACCTGGAGCGGGCCGGGGCAGATGACGACCCGCTTCGAGATCGCCCGCCAGATCGGCTCGAGCCAGGCCGGGCTGTTCAAGCCGGCTACCCCCGATGCGGTCGAGCAACCGGCCTTTCCGCTCCTCCAGAATGCTCTCTATTTCGGATCTCTGCGGCAGACCTTGGGAGTGGCCACCCGCACCGCGCTCGATCAGGCGACGTCGCCCCAGGACTGGAACACGCTGTTCCTGTGCTCGCCCGAATTCATGCACTGATCCACCAAAGGAGATCGATCCATGCGTCTTGATCGCCGTGATCTCATCAAGGGGCTGATGGCTCTCGCGCCGAGCACGGTCGCCGGCCGCGTCTGGGCCGCGCCGCAGACCGATGCGCGCCTGCTCGTGGTTTTCCTGCGCGGCGCCTATGACGCGGCCAATGTGGTTATTCCGGTGAGCAGCGATTTCTACTATGCGTCGCGCCCCAATCTCGCGATCGCGCGGCCGAACCCCGCGACGCCGAACGCCGCCTTGGCGCTCGATCGGGATTGGGGATTGCATCCTGCCCTCAAGGACACCATCCTGCCGCTCTTCACCAAAGGGCAGGTCGCCTTCGTGCCTTTCGCGGGCACGGATGATGTGTCGCGCAGCCATTTCGAGACGCAGGACACGATCGAGCTCGGGCAGAATATCAGCGGCACGCGCGATTATCGCTCCGGCTTCATGGCGCGCCTCGCGGCGAACTTGACCCGCTCGCGGCCGATCGCCTTCACGGATCAGATGCCGCTGATCTTTCAGGGAGGCGAGCCGGTTCCGAACGTCGCCATCAACAATGTGGGAAAGCCCGCCATCGATGATCGCCAGGCGCGTCTCATCACCGCGATGTACCAGGGAAAGCGGCTCGCGGCCTCGGTGCAGGAAGGCTTCAAGGTGAGGGACGACGTCTATCACGCGGTGACCGACCATATGATGGAGGCAAGCCGCGGCGCCGTCTCGCCGAAGGGGTTCGAGCTCTCGGCGCGCCGCATCGGGCGCCTGATGAGCGACCAGTTCAATCTCGGCTTCGTCGATGTCGGCGGCTGGGACACCCATGTCAATCAAGGGGCCGGCACGGGTTATCTCGCCGACCGCATCGGCGAGTTGGGCCGTGGCTTGGCGGGCTTCGCCGAGGAGATCGGCACGGGCTGGAGCAAGACCGTCGTCGTCGTGGTCTCGGAATTCGGCCGCACCTTCCGCGAGAACGGCAATCGCGGCACCGATCACGGCCATGGCAGCGTCTACTGGGTGCTCGGCGGAGGGCTGAAAGGCGGCCGCCTGGTCGGGGAGCAGATGCGCGTCGATCAGGCCCACCTCTTCCAGGACCGCGATTATCCGGTGCTGACCGACTATCGGGCTCTGCTCGGCGGGTTGTTCCAGCGCCTATACGGCCTCGACCAGGCCAATCTGCAGAAGGTCTTCGCGACGGTCGAGGCAAAGGATCTCGGGCTTCTGTAAGGCCGGGATTCGATCTGGGCAGGCGCTTCTGGCGGGGAACAACTGGGACCGCGACCGTCTCGGTCGCCCTCTTCCCGGCGGCGCTTCGGCCTCGCCGTCTCAAGAGCGGGCGAGACGCCCGCGATCCCAGGTGGGAGCGCAACGTCGACAGCCACTGCGTCGCCGCGCGATCACGTTGTCGTGACCCTTATGGAATTGCGCGTCGCGTTGTGGGATTTCACAATCCCAGGTCTTTGACAATCCCATGCCGCAGTCACGAGCCGACGCGCTGATCCGCCAATGGGGCGAGCGGTTTCGGAAGGATCCGCTGGCAACACGCGTCGTTGCCGGCCTGCGCGAACGCAGCAACGAGATCTGGCAGGGCACTTTCGAGCTCCTGCAACGCGAAAGCCCCGAATATCGCAACTCGGTCGATGACGAATTCACCAAGGAATCGAAGGCTCATTGCAATGAGCTTCTGAAGACCATCATCGCCATCGTGGCCGCGCGATCCGACAGATCCGGCGCCGATCCATTCGATTTCGTGCGCACCCATGCGGCATGGCGTGCGAGGCACCAAGTGCCGCTGATCGCGTCCCTGCACGCTTACCGCCTCGCCCACAGGACCTATTGGGAGATCACGCGGGATTCTCTTTTGCGCCACGGCAAGCGGGGAGAGGCCATTCTATCCCTGACCATGCTGTCGGATTTCTGGATCCAGTTCTTCGATTATGTTGGCACGGTGCTCGCGGAAGCGCATGCCGTCGAAGAAGGGCTGATCGTTGCGCAGAGCACGCGCAGCTATGTGTCGCTGATCGACGATCTCTTGCGCGGCATCGAGCCGAGGGACGCGGATTCGCAACGGCTCTGCACACTTTGCGGCATCCGGCCGGGCGCGCCGAAAGCCATCGCCGTCGCCCGCCCGCTGCAGGCGGGAAACGGCAAGCATATCGACCTCGAAGTGACGCTACGCTCTTTCGTCCGCCTGATCGAGCAGGTGCTGCCTCCGACGATATTCGGCAAATTGATCGACATCCGCAACGGCGAGGTCACGGCGATTGCCTGCAGCGACGCCGATACGGCTCGCGGCCTGTCACGGGCCCTACGTCAAAATGGCTTTGCGCGGCGGGCGGGGAACGGCCACTCGGCGGCCTTCGGCATCAGCCTGGACGTGATCGAATTCGCCCGCCTTCCGCAAGCCCTCGAGGAGGCACGGCTGGCGCTCGAATTCGCCAGCGCCGCGGAGCCCCTCGTGCATTTTGCCGATATCGACCTGCCCGAGTTTCTGATCCGGCGCGCCGACAGCGCCGCCATTCGCCTGATCCCCGAATGGGCGCGCCATTTCAAATCGATCGAGGATGATCAATCCGGCGAATTGTCTCGCACCATCCACATTTTCGCCGATTGCAGCTTCAACGTGAAGCAGACCGCGCAGCGCCTGGGCGTTCATACCAACACCGTGTATTTCCGGCTCAATCGGATCAATAAGCTCACCGGCATCAATCCACGCACCTATTCCGGGACATCGCAATTGCTGACGTCTTTGCGGCTGCTGGAGATCCATGGCAACGGCCGGCAGGGTTCTTGATAACCGCGAACTCCCTCCCGTCGTCGGCCTGGTCGTTAGTGACGACGTCGCCCGGGATCAGGCCGATCCCGGCATCCGATTATCCGCGCTATTCACGGCGTCGTATTCATCATGGCGGCGCACCCAGTATTGCCCGCGATCACCTTCGTCCCGGCCCTTGGGCACGAGATCAAGGAACTGATAGGTCCCGTTCATCATGTCGATGCCGCGTGCATAGGTCGAATAGGTTCGAAACAGGCGACCCGCCGGGTTCTTGTAAAAAACGCTGATCCCCTCGCGTTCATTGGCCATGGGATCTTGCATCGTGTAGTTGTAGAAAGCATTCTTCCCGTTAAGCTCTTCCGCCGTGAAAGATACGTTGTAGTCGAAGTTGAAATCCGTATCGTGGGAAGAAACCCATTTGAAACTCCAGCCCATTCGCTTCTTATAGGCCGCCAACTTACGGTACGGTGCCCGGGACACCGCGATCATGGTCACGTCGCGCTGGTTCAGATGCGTAATGACGCCGTTGAAATTATCGGCCCAAAAGGAGCAATGCGGGCATCCGGCGTCCCAATCGGGGCCGAACATGAAGTGATAGACGATCAGCTGGCTTCTGCCGTCGAAGAGTTCCGCGAGAGTCTGCTTCCCAGCCGGCCCTTTGAAGACATACTCCTTCTCGACGGCGTCCCATGGCAGGTCGCGCCGCTCCTGGCTGAGCTCTTCGCGCATGCGCGTGAACGCCTTCTCCTTGATCAGCAGCTTCTGGCGAGCTGCCATCCACTGGTCGGCCGACACGACCTTATGATTGCTTGCCATGCGCGTTTCCTTTGCTTGGCGCCCGCGGCCTGAGCATCGATGCCCTGCACTTTGCGCCGGCGAGCTTTTCCGCCGCTTGCTTTCACTATCTCGACAAAGGGGTGCTCGTTCAATTCGTCATGATCCATATGGATTTGCGAGTTTCATTGTGGAGCTTCACAATGCGGATCCACGAGGCGGCACGCCATGCAGCGGGTGTGACGCGACAGCCAACACGTCGTGCCCGGCTGGGCTGAGGCGCCCGCCAGGAATCACAAAAGCGCGAGCTGCTCGCCGGCTCAGGACTTGCGAGCTCGGGCCTTGTGAGTTCGGCAAAGCGGCGCGACAATGAATAGGCTGATTCAGACGGAGGTGGAAAATGCTGGCTAGTTCCCCGCGGCCTCGGCGCAGGCAAGGATTATTCACCGGAGCGGCCGCGATCCTCTTTTGTGCGGGCGTTCTCCTTCTCTTTTTCGCGCTCTACCACCAGGGCGCCTGGGGCGCGCTGCTCGCCTCCGCGTTGATGTTCCTCGGGACTGTCATCTGTTGGATAGGCTCTGCGATGTCGGCACCTGCCGCGTAGCATGAAGCCGATCATACCCTAGGGCTGACACGTGGCTGGCCGCCATTCGAGCCCGCTTCATCGCCCACCAAGCTTGGCCCTCAGGGGAAGGGCGGAAACCGCGAGCGCAACAGTAAGAACAGCAGCGCCGTCAGGACGGTGTTGCCGATCGCTGCGAACACCAAAGCCGCCAGCATGCCATCGATCCCGACGGCCTCGATCAGGGCAGCAGCGATGGTGGGAGCCACGGCTTGCGCCAACAGGCTCGGCCGCGCGATGCGCCCCATGATGGCGGGGTAATGCGCGGCGCCGAAGATTGCGAGCGGCAATGTGCCTCGCGCGATGGATTCAAGGCCGATCCCCGCGCCATAGAACACCAGCGCTA
Organism: Rhizobiales bacterium GAS188; assembly: GCA_900104855.1. Classification (NCBI taxonomy): domain Bacteria; kingdom Pseudomonadati; phylum Pseudomonadota; class Alphaproteobacteria; order Hyphomicrobiales; species Rhizobiales bacterium GAS188. The sequence continues at coordinate 287,009 of FNSS01000001.1, read as the reverse complement.
TGGAGATGATCGGAATTCCGTTCCAGAGCAGCAGCAGGCCCAGAGCCACGCAGAATGTCGAGACGAGCTTGGTCCAGATCGGGTGATGGAAGCGCGCCACAAACATTTCGATGGTGCGGGCGCCGACCTGGGACGGGCCGACCAGCGCGCCGAGCCCGACAGCCGCCGCAAGCGCAATGCCTCGCGCCTGCAGCACCGTCAGCAGGTGTACGGAGATCACCGTCGACAGCACTGAGCCAAGCGTGATGACCGTGGCGAGCAGCACGAAGATTCCAACCCCGCTGCGGCCATCGGCAACGGGCGCCGCCGCGCCGGCATTCCCCGGCCCCAGACCCTTTGCGCTCTCCTCCCGTGGCAGCGCCCAAATATGCGCCGGCAAGGCCATCAGGAGTTGCAGCATCGCATAGATGACGCATGTCTCGCGCCAGCCGAGCTTCGCTTCGAGGAAAGCCGACAGAGGCCAGCAGACCGTGCTGGCAAACCCGCCGAACAGTGTCACCGCCGTGATCGCGGGGCGGGCGGCTTGTCCATAGAGGCGCCCCAAGGTCGCAAAAGCCGGATCGTAAAGCCCGGCCCCCATTCCGAGGCCGAGCACCAGCCAGGCGCCGAGATAGACAAGGAGGCTTCCGGCGACGGAGAGGATCAGGAGGCCTATGGCCAATAGAACGGCGCTGATCGCCAGCACCGGGCGGCCACCGAAGCGTTCGATCGTCCGACCGACCATGGGGGAGGCGAGGCCCGCGACGACGAGGCCAAGCGACAAGCCGCCAATGACGAAGGTCAGGGACCACCCCGTTTCCGCGGCGATAGGCTTGGCGAGCACGGCCGGCAGATAATACGACGAGCCCCAGGCGAAGATTTGCGTGATGCCGACCGCCGTAATGACGATCCGGCGATCCCTGTGGCTTGGCGCCGAGGTGCCTGTATCGGCAGCGTTCGCCGCGCTCACGCCGCCGACTTGCAGCCGCATCCGCTCTGGCCCGCATCCTGCGCCTCGAGATCGGCGATGCAGCAGGCATCGGCCGAAACTGGAGCCGGCCCGCCGCAGCAACCTGCCGAAACCTCGAGGACAGCGCTCGGTAGCTGCGCGCTGCAGATGCCGGTCTCGGGCAATACGAGGCGAACATCGTCGGCAGCCGCGAGATCGCCCGCGAGCGCGGCTGCGACCGAGCGCACCTGCTCATAGCCGGTGAGCAGAAGGAAGGTCGGGGCCCGGCCATAGCTCTTGACGCCGACCGTGTAGAAGCCCTGGTCCGGATGCGACAATTCGCGGTGGCCGTGCGGCGGCACCGAACCACAGGAATGGATGTTGGGATCGATCAACGGTCCGAGAGCCCGCGTGCTTTCGAGCCAGGGATCGAGCTCGAGGCGCAGCTCGCCTGTCAGAGAATGATCCGGCCTCTGCCCGGTCGCGACGACGATCCGATCGACCGGCTCGAGCTGAAGCGGTCCCTGTTCGGTGTCGCCGGTGACGATGAGCCGGTCGGTCGCGTCAACCGTGACGGCGCTGACGGCGAAGCCCTTCACGAGCTCGAGGCGGCCATTTTCGACGAGCTCGCGGAGATGCCATCCGAGTTCGCCGCGCGCCGGCAATTGATCGGCAGCCCCGCCTCCATAGACGCGAGAGAGATTGATGCCGCGCACGGCCCAGATGACGTTTGTTCCGGGATTGCTGGTGGCGAGTTGCACCAGATCGAGCAGGGCATTGGCGGCCGAATAGCCGGCCCCGACTACGAGAGTCCGGCGCCCTGCGTAATCCGCCCGCTCTCGGCCGAGGACATCGGGCATGCGATAGGCGAGGCGCTCACGCAGCGCGCTCTCGCCATCGGCGGGCAGGCCGCCTGCACCAAGGGGATTTTGCTGCGTCCATGTGCCGGATGCATCGACCACGGCGCGCGCCCATTCGCGACGGCTCGAGCCATCGTCCGATTCGACCCGCAACTCGAAGGGGCGCGTTTCACGGCCGGCGCTGACGACCTTGTCGAGACCTTTCCTTGAGATCGCGGTGACGCGCGCGCCGGTCCGCACGATCGCCGCCATTTCGGGCGTCGCCGCCAGCGGCTCGAGATAGTGCCGATAAAGCTCCTCGCCCGTCGGAAAGGCGTCCTTTTGCGGCATCCGCCAACCATGGCTTTCGAGGAGCCTCCTCGCTTCGGCGTCGATATTCTGCTCCCAGGTGGTGAAGACGCGCACATGACCCCAATCGCGAAGGCTTGCGCCCACCGTCGCTCCCGCTTCGTAGAGCCTCACCGACAAGCCCCGCGCCAGGAGATGGGCCGCCGCTGCAAGACCGACGGGACCACCCCCGATCACTGCGACGGGTAGCTTCTCGACATTGCTCATCTACAATCTCCTTCGTTAATTCCAGAAGGATCGAAATTCTCTTCAAAAAAATGCGGTCAGGCCGCTCTACCTGCCTCCAGGCCCGAGGGCAGGGCGTCGGCGCAGCATTCGTCACTGAGAAATCCCAGCAAGGCATCCATGGCCGGATAGTTCGCCCGGCAAATGAGCGTCGTCGCCTGACGCTCCTGCGTCACGAGCCCGGTCATGATCAGCCGATGCAGATGATGGGACAAGGTCGAGGCCGCGATGCCGAGACGCTCCTGCAGACGGCCGACGGGAAGCCCGGCTTCGCCCGCGCGCACCAGCAGGCGATAGGCTTGCAGCCGGGTCGGGCTGCCGAGCGCTTCGAGCTGCTTTGCTGCTTTTTCGAGTTTCATGGAAATAAGCTAGGCGGGGCTTGTCGCCGCGTCAAGGCCTATTTCGAGAATATTCGAATAACCAGATCAGGCTTCGGAGACGGCCGGCGGGATGTCGCGCGACATGCTCATGATCGGGCCTCGGCGCTGAGCGGCGTGACGTCGCTGGTCTCGACGCGCAACAGCCAGGTCATCAGGATGAGCGCGCAGATCGCGCCGACCAGCTCGGCCACGATGAAGCCTGGGAGGTCCACCGGCCGGATGCCGGAGAAAGTATTGGTGAAGGAGCGCGCGATCGCCACGGCTGGATTGGCGAAGGAAGTCGAGGCGGTGAACCAATAGGCGGCGGTGATGTAGAGGCCGACCAGCCAGGGCAACGAAGCGCGCTCGAAGCGGAGGCCGCCAAGGATGGTGGCGACGAGGCCAAAGGTCGCCACCCATTCGGCGAACCACTGTGCGCCGCCGCTGCGGATCTTCAGTGAGGCGTCGAGGACCGGCAATGCGAACATCAGATGCGCCGCCATCGTGCCGGCAATGCCGCCGAGGATCTGCGCGGCGACATAGAGCGCAGCTTGACGCGCCTCGAGCTCGCCTTTGAGGGCGAACACCATTGTGACCGCCGGATTGAAATGGGCTCCGGAGATCGGTCCGAGGATGGTGATCAGGACGACCAGCATCGCCCCTGTCGGTAGTGTGTTGCCGAGCAGCACAAGGGCCACATCCTTGGTGAGGCTCTCGGCCATGATGCCGGAGCCGACGACGGTCGCGACCAGGAGGGCCGTTCCGAGGGCTTCGGCAGCGAGGCGTTGGGGCAGATCGAAGGTCGACATCAGCTGGCCTTTGTTTGGCCCGAGGTCGAGCCCTCGAGCCGTCCGATCTCGCGCAGCTTCGTTCCGAGTGCGATCTTGTCCAGCTTGGCGTGCGGCAGGGCGGCAAATACCGAAATCCGGTTCTTGAGATAGCGGAACGCCGAGACGAAGGCGGCCTCCTTTTGAATATCGAGGCCCACGATCTTTGCCGGATCTTCGATCCCCCAATGGGCGGTCATCGGCTGCCCCGGCCAGACCGGGCAGGCTTCGCCGGCCGCGTCGTCGCAGACCGTGAAGACGAAATCCATCATCGGCGCGCCAGGCTTCGCGAACTCTTCCCAGCCCTTCGAGCGGAAACCATCGGTCGGATAGCCGAAGCTATCGAGGACCTTCAATGCTAAGGGGTTGACAGTGCCTCTCGGATTGCTGCCGGCCGAGAACGACTGGAAGCGAAGAGCGCCATCCTTGCGCAGGATGCTCTCGGCAAGGACCGATCGGGCCGAATTGGCAGTGCACAGAAACAGCACGTTGTAGACGCGGTCAGGCATGGGCGTCCTCCTTCGGAGGGCAGGGGCGGAGATCAGCCATGAAAGGCGCGCACAGCTCCGGACGACCGCCACAGCAATCCTCGAGCAGGAACAGGACGACGTCGCGGAAGCGGTCGAGATTGGCGCGGTAGATGATCGAGCGGCTGCGGCGCTCGCTGCTCACGAGCTCGGCACGCGACAAGACGGAAAGATGCGCTGATAGCGTGTTCTGGGGCACCGCCAACAATCGGGCGAGGTCGCCCGCCGCGAGGCCTTCCGGTTCATGCGCCACGAGAAGCCGGAAGCCCTCGAGGCGCGTGGGCTGCGCAAGTGCCGCAAGAGCCAAGATGGCGGATCCGGATTCCATATATCCAGATTATTGGATGTATTTGACGTACGCATGACGATGATCGCCCAAGCTAGAGCAGGCTCAGCTGGCGGTCGCTTGCCGCCTGCTCCTCGCCGAAGGACGACAAGGTCACGCCGAGCAGCCGGATGCCTTTCGCGACCGGAAAGACCGGTTCGAGCAAGGTGCGGCTCAGCTGCTCGAGCTCGGCCCGATCGGCGATCGGGGCAGGACCGGTACGGCTGCGGGTGATCTGCGCGAAATCGGCGTATTTGACCTTCAGCGTCACGGTCCGCCCATGCGCTCCGGCGCTCTCGCAATAACGCCAGACCTTCTCGATGATCGGCTGCAGTGCCTCGAGTGCGGCCTCGAAGGTGAAGAGATCATCGGAGAAGGTGTTCTCCGCGCCGACCGATTTGCGGATGCGGTCGGCGCGCACCGGCCGCTCGTCGATGCCGCGCGCGATCCAGTAATAATAGGGGCCCGATTTGCCGAAATGCTGCTGCAGGAAGGCGAGCGTTTGCGCCTTGAGATCAAGGCCGGTCTCGATGCCGAACCCGTTCATCTTCGCGGCGGTCGCGGGCCCGACGCCATGGAACTTCCGCACCGGCAAGGTCTCGACGAAAGCCGGCCCCATCTTCGGCGTGATGACGAAGAGGCCGTCCGGCTTGCGGTGATCGGAGGCGAGCTTCGCCAGGAACTTGTTATAGGAGACGCCCGCCGAAGCCGTGAGGCCGGTCTCGGCGCGGATCTTCGCGCGGATCTCTTCCGCGATCTCGGTCGCCGAGGCGATGTTTTTCAGATTCTCGGTGACGTCGAGATAGGCTTCGTCGAGCGATAGCGGCTCGATGAGCGGAGTATGCTCGGCGAAGATCTCGCGGATCTGCAGCGACACCGCCCTGTAGACGTCGAAGCGCGGCTTGACGAAGATCAGCTCGGGGCATTTGCGCTTGGCGGTGACCGACGGCATCGCCGAATGCACGCCGAATGTCCGCGCCTCATAGCTCGCGGCCGCGACGACGCCGCGCAGCTGTGACCCGCCGACGGCGACCGGCTTGCCGCGCAGCTCCGGATCGTCGCGCTGCTCGACCGAGGCATAGAAGGCGTCCATGTCGATATGGATGATCTTGCGCGGACGCGCCGGATCGGCCGAGGGTTCAGGATCCTCGGCGTCGGTTGTCCCTCTATCTTGATCGCTGTCAGGCATGAGCATGACGATCAGGTTGCGAGGCCTCTCTCGACCTTCCTTATTCCGGACAGGCTCTTACCGCCACATGCCGCGCATCCGGGCGCCGACATCGACGCGCACCTGCCTGGTCTCCCGTAGCCCTCCCGCGGCGCCCGACGCCGTCGGCCATGTCACGCATTCAAACAGCTTCAGCAGGCCAGGCGGAATGAAGCGTGTGCGTGCGGCATAGACGTGGCGATCGCCGTGCTGGCTCTGCCCATGGGTGAAGAAGCGCTGCGGCACGACGAGGTGCAGATTGTCTCGTGCCCGTGTCATGCCGACATAGAGCAGGCGCCGCTCCTCTTCGATCTCGGCGGTGGTTCCGGCGCCGAGATCGGACGGCATGCAGCCATCGACCACGTTGAGCATGAACACCGATTTCCATTCCTGCCCCTTGGCCGAATGGATCGTGGAGAGGATCAGGTAGTCCTCATCGAGATGCGGCACGCCCGCCTGATCGCTGGTGGCGTCGGGCGGATCGAGCGTCAGTTCGGTCAGGAAGCGTTCGCGGGACGGATAGCCTGAGGCAATCTGCTCGAGCTGCACGAGATCGGCTTGTCGCATGGACGCATCCTCGTGGATGCGTTCGAGATGCGGCGCGTACCAGTGGCGCGCAAATTCGATCTCGGCAGGCCAGCCGGCCCCGCCCGAGCGCAGCTGCTGCAGCGTCGCGACGAAGCCTGCCCAATTCTCGCCCGAGCGCTGAGGCGCCGGAATGTCGGTGAGGGCCAAGAGCGGATCGGCTTGATCGGCCATCAGGTCGAGGACACGCTGCGCCGAGGACGGCCCGACACCCGGCAGGAGCAGCATGAGGCGGAACCCCGCCACGCGATCGCGCGGGTTTTGGGCGAAGCGCAGCACCGCCAGCATGTCCTTCACATGGGCGCTGTCGAGGAATTTGAGGCCGCCGAACTTCACGAAAGGGATGTTGCGGCGCGTGAGTTCGACCTCGAGCGGGCCGCTATGATGCGAAGTGCGGAACAGGACGGCTTGCTGCGTCAGGCGCGTGCCGCTCTCCCGGTTCTCCAGCACCTGCGCGACGATATAGCGGGCTTGATCCGCCTCGTCGCGCACGCTCACCAGAAGGGGGCGCTCGGCCGATTGGCGTTCGGTCCGCAGATTCTTGGTGAAGCGCTCGGCAGCGAGGCCGATCACGCCATTGGCGGCAGCCAGGATCGGCTGCGTCGAGCGGTAATTGCGGTCGAGCGTGATGATGGCGGCCGATGGGCTGAAGGCATTCGGAAAGTCGAGGATGTTGCGCACGGTCGCGGCGCGGAAGGAATAGATCGATTGGGCGTCATCGCCCACTACGGTCAGCCCCTGACCGCCGGGCTTCAGCGCCAGCAGGATTGAGGATTGCAGGCGGTTCGTGTCCTGGTATTCGTCGACCAGCACATGGTCGAAGCGCCCGCCGATATCCTCGGCGAGCAGCGGATCGCCGACGGCCTGGGCCCAGTAGAGCAACAGGTCGTCGTAATCGAGGACGTTCTGTGCCTGCTTCGCCTCGACATAGCTGGCGAACAGCTCGCGCAACTGCGCCTCCCAGCCGGCGCACCAGGGATAGTGGCTGCCGAGCGCCGTGGCGAGAGGCAGCTCCGCATTGACGGCGCGCGAGTAGATCGCAAGACAGGTTCCCTTGGTGGGAAAACGGCTTTCGGTCTTCGAGAAGCCGAGCTCATGGCGGATGAGATTCATCAGATCAGCCGAGTCTTCGCGGTCATGGATGGTGAAGTCCGGGCTGAGCCCGATCTCCGCCGCGTAGTCGCGCAGGAGCCGCGCGCCGATCCCATGGAAGGTGCCGGCCCAGCTGAGCGCGTCGGTCATGATGCCGGCATTGGCTCCAAGAACTTGCGCTCCAAGAACTTGCGCGCAGATCCGCTCGACCCGGCGCGTCATCTCGGCTGCGGCGCGACGCGAGAAGGTCATCAGCAGGATGCGGCGCGGGTCGCTGCCGTTGACGATCAGATGCGCGACGCGATGGGCGAGCGTGTTGGTCTTGCCCGAGCCCGCGCCGGCGATCACCAGCAGCGGCCCTCCGATCCCGCCGGCCTCGCCTCCGATCCCATGTTCGACGGCGCTACGCTGCTCGGGATTGAGCTTGTCCAGATGCGCAGCGCTCATGATCTCTCCCGACATCCGCCGTTCCCGAACGATCTGCGCTGGAGCGAATCACGAGTCCTGGAACAAATATGGAACTTACCATTCCCTACACGGGAGGGAAAGAAGGGTCAGTTGCGGTGCCGCCTGCGATGCCCTGGGACCGCGACCGTCCCGGTCGCCCTCCTGCCCAGCGGGGACCCCGACCTCGATTTTCGCAAGAGCGGGCGAGGACGCCCGCGTTCCCAGTGGGTCGATCAGTCGATCACGTATCCAACATGGACGTTGTGCGTCCAGAAATTATAAGACAGCCAGGCATAACCACCATCCGCCCATTTGCGGCCCCAGGAGTTCTGGATGCGAATGGCCTGGCGCGCATCGTCGTAGCCGACGGCGATCATGGTATGGCCCCCGCCATTCATGGCTCCTGGCGCATCGAACACGGCGTCGCTTTTCAGGGCTTTGAAATCTGCATTGGTGCGTGTGTCGAAAATGACGGGGACGCCGCGCGCCAATTGTGCCTTGACGGCCTCGATATTCGTCGCATCGAACCGGCTCCAACCTTTGATCTTGTATTTGGCGGCGCGCTGCAGCTCGGCGACAGTCGGGAGACGTCCGCACCAGCCGCCGTCGAAGGCATATTCCTCGATCGGCAATACGCCGACGTCGCGCAACAGGTCGAGCGTCTTGGACGCCGTCGTGCCCAGCCGGCAATAGGGATCGCGAGACATCTGGTTGTAGGTGAAGGAGGGGCTGAGCCTGAGCGAAGAACCGAGCCCGGCGCGGCGGGCCGCCTGCGAGGCGGCGGCGTAAGTCGCGGCCCAGGAGACGCAGCTTCCGGTGGGGTTCTGGTTTCCGGGCGGCGGCAGGGTCGCCGCGAGGCTGACCTGCGCCGGCAGGGCACCGCGAAAGCCCTGAGGCTCCGGCCGGTTCTTGAGGTCCTCCATGGTTTCGATGATGGCGCCTTGGGCGCGTGCCGCCGCAGGCAGGAGCAGGAATGCGGCGACAAGAAGAAGCGCCAGTTTCATGGCTCGGCCTCTGTTCGTCTTTGCGGCAAGATCACTTTTCGATTGGCTGCGTAGAGAAAGCAGGGGAAGGGCGAGTCCGCCTCATTGCATGCGGCGAGGGCTTGGCCCTCGGCCTCCGCCAGCGTGCGGCCCGTAGCGGTCTTGAGGCGTGGGCCGAGCGGTCGAACAGCCATGGCTTTCGGTTCCGGAAGGCCTGCATAGCTCGCCAGATCATTTGGCGGCGTATTGAACAACGGGACCATCGCGCTTCGATATTCGCCCTGGTAGTCCACCCTCGGCATTCGGCGTCGCTGCTCGCCCGCCGGGTCTCCGGTGACCAGCCTGTTGTCGACCGCGAGCGTGACGCAGGGAGAGTTGTACATGATCTGACAGGCTTCGAGAGTCAGTTGCTCGGCCATATCCATGGTGGGCAGTCCAGGCCATGAGAACACCCTGCCGCTTTCGGGGAGGAATACGATGGCCTTGTGCAGCCTTCCGTTCCCGAAGCCTTCCGCAGTCTTTGCCCCCTCGGCATTCGCCCAGGCATAGGACAAGACATCGGCGAGCGAATTTCCGATGGCCCGGGCCTGCTTGAGCCGTTGCGGGAAGATCACGGCTGCACCCGCCGCGTAAAGATAACAGGCGGGCCCGCAGCTCGCGAGCGCCTGTTGCTCGGCTTCCTTCTGGCTGCGCGAGCCGGATATGACGAAGATATTGCCGGCGACGTCGAGCGCCGCGGCTTTGGGGACCGGCGCCAGGATGTATCCCGAGACATCCCTGCGGTCGCGAACCGAGAAGGGAGTGAAGGGGACCTGCCACGGGTCGAAATCGCCCGCATAGGCAAGCCGGGCCATGTCACGCAGCGGCCATTTGCCGTCTGCCGGAGGTGAGAAGATGGTGATGTCGGTTGCGACGAGCGTGCAGGGTTGTCCGGACAGGAACTGGCACCGTTCCAGGGCCAGGATTTGCGCCTCCGGCACGGTCGTCGCGCCTATCGAGGGTGCGATGATCCAGGGTGCTCCCGGGCTCGCGGCGAGCGCCTTGTGAGCGTCGTTGCGACCGATATAGGCATCGGCCCCGGCCTCGAGCGTCGGACGAGGCGCCCCCGGTGCAATCGAGCCCAGCTGGGCCGACAACCGGTTCTTGAAAGCGCCGAAAGGTCCCCCGGGCAACATGGCCGGCGCGACAGGGGGTGGCGGGGCAGCGACGGCGACAGGCTTCGGCGGTGCGCTCGGGCCCGGGGTTTCCTCGACGGGCTGGGTGAGCGGCAATCTCAAGCGCTTCGGCAGCACCACCTGATCGGCTGATGCGTAGAGATAACAGGGGCCGCCCTGGCCTTTGCGGGCTGGGTCGCCATTGCAGGCGGCAAGCGCATCGGCCTCGGCGCTGTTCTGGCTATGCGCCCTCGTGACAAGATAGATTTGCCCCCATGGGTGGTAGGCGGCGGCCTTGGCGCCCGCCGCCGCCGCATAGGACTGAACATCGGCGCGGTGGCGGATCGCCGGCATGATGCCCGGGATCTGTTCCGGATCGAATATGCCGGCATAGCGATTGCGGGGCATGGAATGGATTGCCGATGTCCCGTCGGTCGTCGCCAGCACGCTCTCGTCGACGGCGATGAGCCCGCAAGCGCCCGCAAAATAGGCTTCGCAGCCCTCGAGCGCAGCGTCTTCGGCTTCCGATGGCGTCGGCCATGCTGTCGCACGCCAGCTGCCGCTGCTCTGGACGTTGTAGGCGAGGGCCTTGTGCTGGCCGGCAGCCACATAGGTCTTGGTGATGTTGTCGCGGGCGGTGGCCGGCAGGGCCGACAGGATCTTATCGAGCTGGGCCGCCAGCGATTCCGGGAAGGGGGGCGGCTTCGCGGCCTCCGGGATCGGGGGCGGTGTGGGACGCCACGGAGGGGCGGACGGGCCGGCGGCCGGCGTGATCGGCTCCTTCGAGCGTCGCGCCAGCACCACGTCGTTGTTGACCGCGTAGAGATAACAGGGCCCGTCCCTGCCGTTGCGCGCCGGATCGCTATTGCAGTCGGCAAGTGCGCGCTGCTCGGCAGCATTCTGGGTCGGCGCGGCGGAAACCACGAACAGGTTTCCGGCGGGATGATAGGCCATCGCCTTGGGCGAAGGCGCCTGCCAATAATTGGCCACATCGCTGCGCTGCCGCAAGGCAAGCTTGACCGAAGGTATGTGCGAGGGATCATAGATGCCGACATAGCGCACCCGCATCATGTCCAGGCTCGGGAAGCTTCCGCCATTCGCCTCCCTCACGGCCTCATCGACCGCCAGCAAGGCGCAAGGCCCACCGAAATAGATCTGGCAGGCTTCCAGGGCGTCCTCTTCGGCCTCATCCCCACTGATGCGACCGGTCACCCGAAAGGTGCCGCCCGTCGGCAGGTAGGAAGCGATCGCCTTGTGAGAAGGGGCTCCCGAATAACTGGCGGCGAGCTCCTCATGGGATTTCTGCGTCTCCTTGGGGGAGGAGATGGCGAGGGCTGCCGCCAGCGCCGCATTGAGCGGCGCGGCCGGCGCGACGGTCGGTGTCGCACGCAGCTCCGCCAGCCGGTTGCGCGCCAGCTCGGCAAAAACCCCGTTCGGGAACTTCGCGAGATAAGCGTTGATATCCGCCGGATTCTTGCTGTTCCTGACCGAGTCCCAGAAGAGCGCATCGGCATCGATTTGCGGCGCGGGAGTTTGTAGGGTTTTCGCGACTTGATCCGAAATGGCGTCCGGCTTCGCGGGCTTGAAATAGAACTCCCCTTCGAGAGACGAAACATCCCAGGGTATCTGGACGCCGTTGGTCGCTTCCCGCACGTCGCGCCGCACCATCGAGAGCAGGGTCCGCACTTCGATTCCGGGCGTCTCGATATGTTTCAACAGAGCCCCGGTGAAGGGGCTGTGCACTCCGCTTCCGTCTTGCGCGACCATTCCAGGCGCCGTCGCGAAGGCGATATAGGTGCCGACGGCGGCGTTGACCTGTGCCAGGCCGCCGCGCGTCAGATCGCGCGTGGTCGTCAGGCGGATCTTGAACGGATCATCGCGGCAGGCGTCGAGGAAGACCAGCGAGACCTGCGCCGAACCCTTCGTCTGCTCCAGCACCGCTCCGAGGTCGAGCGTTTCGAAGCGCAGGTCGAGATCGCTCGTCACATCCGCGCCGACCGGGACGATCCAGTTGGCGCCGCCCGCCTCCAAGGCATGCCCGGAATAGTAGAACAGGCTGGCTTCGGCGCCGAGAGCGCGTTTCCCGAGCCGGCGCACCGCGCCCTCGAGGCCCGCCCGATCGGGATCGAGGACGAGATCGACCTCGAAGCCGAGATGTTCGAGCGCGGTGGCGACGCCACGCGCGTCATCGAGCGTATGCGCGAGCGTCGCGGCATGCGCATAATTCGAGGCGCCGACGACAAGAGCAACGCGCCTCGGGGCGGCTTGGCAGGCCCCGACAGCCCAGAAGCTAGCCAGCCATATCGCGATCAGTAGTCGCGTCATCACGCGGCCCCGCTGGTGCTGGCGCTCCTCGATTGCCCCATCGTGCCAGGTCGTAGCGGCAACTTAGCGGGTTGGCGGATTCCCGTCGAGAGCAGTTGGCGTGGTTCTCGGAGCGGGCAGACGGCGCCGGGAACTGCGTTTTCGTTGGCGGCGCCCGCGTCGCCCCACCGCAGGACGAATGGAACTCGCTGTCGACAACGCGCCCTCGAGATGGTCACCCCGCGCGATTGCGCCAGCAGTGGACGAGCGTCGCGGGCTGATTGCTGCGCCACTGCGCGCCCAAGACGAGGTCGCCCAAGACACACTTCGCCTGGCGCTTGCACCCCGCGAGGAATCATGCGACCAGTATATATCTTGGGGGGATGCCCGCGTAAGTTTAGCTTCGCGGAGAGACCCCACGCGAGGTGTATAAACACTATAAGGGGGTTGATGTGGTCGCGGGCCAGGCAAATTTGCAGCCGACTGTCTTTTCCATTTGTGGTTCTCTCGACTTCGGCTAGTTGTTCTATTTCGCATAAGCCCCACGGCATGCGGTGATGTGTCTTTGGTCGTAGATTGCAGGGATATGTTCCTGTCTCAACTCGACCAACACACCGATGAACTGTGGAAGCTCTTAAAAAGGAATTACTTTTAGGTGGTTCTGGGGGGTAAGTGACCATTCCGATATCGATGACCGAGGCGGATACTGGCTTATTCGCGCTATCGGTGCTCGCTGCCATCCACCAGCGCTCCTTTGACATTCGTCGCGCCGCGCATGAGCACGGCCGACCGGGCGCTTTCCTGGATGTGGGCGAGCTGGTGCTGGCAGCGCGTGCTTCGGGGTTCAAGGCCCGATCCTTGAGGTCGAGCCCCGAGCGGCTCGGGCGCACGCCGCTTCCGGCCGTTGCCCGCAAGGTCGACGGCACATTCTTCGTTATTTCCCAAGCAAAGGATCAGCGCGTCCTTATCCAAGAGATGGGCTGCGCGCCGGCCATTTGGAGCCTTGCTGAGCTTGCCGAGCGCTGGTCGGGCCAGCTGATCCTGGTTGCCCTTCGCCCAGGGCTCGGGCTCGAGGAGGCCAAGTTCGGCTTGAAGTGGTTCCTGCCTGCGGCGTCGCGCTTCAAGGCGCTGTTCGGCGAGGTTCTCGTTGTCTCCTTCATCATCCAGCTCCTCGGCCTTGTCTCGCCGCTGTTCTTCCAGGTGGTGGTCGACAAGGTGCTGGTGCACAAGGGCCTGACTACACTCGACGTGCTGGTGCTCGGCCTTTTGACGGTGACGGCGTTCGAGACGCTTCTCGGTTATCTGCGCACATTCGTTCTGTCGCACACCACGAGCCGGGTTGACGCTGTGCTCGGCGCCCGCGTCTTCCGGCACCTCTTGCATTTGCCGGTCGGGTATTTCGGAGCGCGTCCCACGGGCCAGACCGTGGCCCGCGTGCGCGAGCTCGAGAACATCCGCCAATTCTTGACGAGCTCGGCCCTGACCTTGACGGTCGACTTGTTCTTCTCAGTGGTCTTCATCGCGGTGATGCTCTGGTATAGCCCGCCGCTCACCTTAATCGTGGCGCTCGGCCTCCCGCTCTATGTCGGCATCAGCCTGGTGCTGACCCCGATGATCCGGGCGCGGGTCGACGAGAAATTCCGGCGGGGCGCAGCCCAGCAATCCTATCTGGTCGAGAGCCTCGCGGGCGTCGAGACCTTGAAGGCCATGGCCGTCGAGCCGCAAGCCAGACGGCGCTTCGAGGAGCAGCTGGCCGCGTATATCAGCGCCTCATTCCGCGTGGTCTCGCTTGGCGCTGCCGGCTCGCAGATGATCCAGTTCGTCAGCAAAGTCACGACCGCCATCGTGCTCTGGTTTGGGGCACAAGCGGTCATGGGCGGCGAGATGACGATCGGTGCGCTCGTGGCCTTCAACATGCTGGCGGGCCAGGTCAACCAGCCGATCCTGCGGCTGGCGCAGCTCTGGCAGGATTTTCAGCAGTTCCGGCTCTCGATCGCGCGGCTGGGCGACATTCTCAATACACCGACGGAGATCGCCAACACCAGCACGCGCCAGGATCTGCCCGAGATCCGCGGTGACATTCGCTTCGAGGACGTCACGTTTCGCTATTCTCCGGGTGGCCCGCAAATCTTGCGCGGGGTCGACCTTGCCATCCGCGCCGGCGAGGTGATCGGTGTCGTCGGGCGTTCGGGCTCCGGCAAGTCGACGCTTACAAGGCTCATCCAGCGCCTTTATGTGCCGGAGAGCGGCAAGGTCAAGGTTGATGGCATCGATCTCGCTCTCATGGACCCAGCCTGGTTGCGGCGCCAGGTGGGCGTGGTGTTGCAGGAGAATGTGCTGTTCAACCGCACGGTGCGCGAGAACGTTGCGCTGGCCAATCCGGCTCTGCCGCTGGAGCGGGTGATCGAGGCGGCCGAGCTTGCCGGCGCACACGAGTTCATCCTCGAGCTGCCGCACGGCTACGACACCGTGCTCGAGGAACGCGGCTCCAACCTCTCCGGCGGTCAGCGTCAGCGCATCGCCATCGCCCGCGCGCTCGTCACCAATCCCCGCATCCTGATCTTCGACGAGGCGACCTCGGCGCTCGACTATGAGAGCGAGCGCGCCATTCAGGCGAATATGCGGGCGATCTGCCGCGGCCGCACGGTGCTCATCGTGGCACACCGTCTGTCGACCGTTCGCCAGGCCGACCGCATTCTGGTCATGGAGAAGGGCCGCATCGCCGAAGAGGGAGGACATCGCGAGCTCGTCAGCGCGAATGGGCTCTACGCCCGACTCGTAGCCGGTGCGGGAGGGTAGGGGATGGGCAAGGTCGTCCACCTACCGGACCGAGGGGCTGCGTTGACGCGCCAGGAACGCGAGTTCCTGCCGGCAGCGCTGGAGATATTGGAAACTCCGCCCTCACCGGCGCATCGCTGGACGTCCTGGACCTTGGTGACGTTGGTCGGTGTGGCCGTAGCCTGGGCAAGCCTCGGCAAGATCGACATCACGGCTTCGGCTCCCGGCAAGCTCGTCCCGGTCGGTCGCGTCAAGCTGGTTCAGCCCTTGGAGACGAGCGTGGTCCGCGCCATCCATGTGGCCGAGGGCGAGCACGTGACCGGCGGACAGGTGCTCATCGACCTCGATCCGACCGAGCCCGCGGCCGACCTCGAAAGTTCGCGGACCGAACGCGCCCAGGCGCTCCTCGACGCCGAGGCTGCTCGTGTGATCCTGGCGCAGGATGAAGGCGCCAGCTTCTCCGTGCCGCCCGAGGTCGATGCCGCCCTCGCCGCCGCCACGCAGGTTCAGGTTGCGTTGCAGCTCAAGGAGCACGCGGCCCAAATCGAGAGCGTCAAGGCCGAAATCGCCGACAAGCGTGCCACGCTCGCCGCGAAGGAGAATGATGCAGCCAAGAATGCCGAGATGGTGCCCTTGGCCATCGACCGCTACTCTACGCAGAAAGAGCTGTTCGCCAGGGGCAATACCTCGAAGCTCAATGTGCTGCAGGCCCAATACGACATGATCGACCGCAAGTCCGAGCAGAAATCGATCCCCGAGCAGCGCCGCGCCTTGGAGGCCGACATCCATGGGCTCGAGCACAAAATTGTGGAGAGCGATGCGCAGTTCCTGGGCAAGGCGGCGGACCAGCGTGTCAAGGCCTTGCAGAAGGTGGCGGTGGTCGACCAGACCTTGCGCAAGGAGCGGCAGCGGGAGGCGCTGCGCCACCTCCTCGCCCCGGTCGCGGGCGCGGTGCAGGAGCTCAAGACCCACACCGCCGGCGGCGTCGTGACCGTGGCCGATACCCTCATGACCATTGTGCCCGACGACGCGACCCTCGAGGTCGAAGCCACGATCGAGCATCAGGACATGGGTTTTCTGCGTGAGGGTCAGGACGCGGAGATCAAGCTCGACGCGTATCCCTTCACCCGCTACGGCACCGCGCATGGTATGGTGCGCTCAATCGCGCGCGACGCCAGTGCGTCGGAAGCCAACAGGAACGGCAGTAGCTCCAGCAAGACAAGCAGCAAGGACGACAAGCAGCAATCAAGCGGCTATCGCGTCCTGATCGCCCTCGAGCGGCAATCGCTCGCCGTGGAAGACGCCACTGTCCGCCTGATGCCCGGCATGGCGGTCCAGGCCGACATCAGGACAGGCCAACGCCGCGTCATCGGCTTCCTGCTCGATCCCATAATGCGTAGCGCGCAAGAAGCGGGGAGAGAGAGATGAGAGGCGCCCATGATGAATATTGGCATTGCCCGCAGGGTGCAAGTATGCCAAGCACGGCGCAATTTGGGGCAGCCGCGCTGGCAGTTGAAAGCGTGGGGCGTCGGAATTTGGTTGGCCGCGCCATGATCACTGGGCCTTTGTGGCGAGCGCAATGTCTCAACGAACTTCGAGGGAGGCTATAAGTGCGCAGCAGTGTGGCAGAACTGATCGCGAGCATGGCGTACCGATTTATTCCCCTCGTCATCGGCGTAGCTGTACAAATATTCATTCTCCTCGATCCGACGTTTGCGCGAGCAAATGAGACGCTCGACAAATTTACGATGAATGACTACTTCGCTCATTTCGAGTGGCAGAAGAGCAACAACATGGAGATTGCTTCCTCGCTTCCGCAACAGAATTTCTCCTATAAAACGATCGGAACGTTGGAGTTTGCCAAACCTGGAGTGGAAGGTGATTTTATCCCCCACCTTGCCAAGATATCTGGTCTATCTGCCATGCAGGTCAAAGAATCTAAAGATCCAATTAAGGTTTTTATTGTAAAAGATAGCAGCATTATGACTATACTCAATAATAACCCGGATAGGCTCTACAAGGTTGGCATCCCAGATCAAATTGTGACGTCATTGCGAAACATGGATGCGGGAATGATTTGCAAAGGAGTAGGTCATGTCAATAACGATCAAGATATAGAGATTACATTTATTCTGTCTGCAGACAAATCTGATAAATGCTTGTACAATATTATATATAACGCCTTCGGTATAATCAATCCAAATAATGGACCGCCCGCTGAATTGAGTCTATGCATTTTGTATGAGGCTCGTTGGCGCGGGAAACGCACCCGAGAGGAGATCGCCTCGGTCTTCGACGATGTCAAGAAAGCTTGTGAAACTCGTCTCCCAGGAGCATGAGCGTGGCAGATCCAATGGACGTTATTTCGGCGCGGGAGCTCAAGACCCACACGGCCGGCGGCGTGGTGACCGTGGCCGACACTCTCATGACGATTGTGCCCGACGACGGCGTGGCGGTCCAGGCCGATATCAAAACAGGCCAACGCCGCGTCATCGGCTTCCCGCTCGATCCCGTGCTGCGTAGTGTCCAAGAGGCGGGGAGGGAGAGATGAGGCAATCAGTGAAAGCGTCGACTTCGTCGACGTCGGAGGTGCATGGAGATGGGAGTGGCGTCGGTTCGAACGAGCGCTGTGCTGCGACTCAGATAAACAATACAGCGGCCAGAGTTGAGAAAGCCGATGTTGGCACTCATCACACTTGGTTGACCGAGCTTGCCGCCAAGCATGGGGATCATCACTGGCCCCTTGTAGCGGCGCGACGTCTCAACGAACTTCGAGGGAGGCCACAAGTGCGCGGCTTTGGGGTGGCGAATTGATCGTGAGCATGGGATACAGATTTATTTTGTTCGTTTTCTGCGTGGCTGTACAATTATCGCTGCTCCTATGCCTTCCATCCGATCCGACATTTGCGCGACCTGACGAAGCTTCCAGCAATTATTCCATGAATGATTATTTAGCCCACTTCATTTGGTTGAAGAGGGGCAACGATGAGATTGCCTCCTCGTTTGCACTACAGAAGTTCTCGTATGAAACGATCGGGACATTGGATTTTGCCAAACAGCGCGCAGAAGATGAAATTATTTCACATCTTGCGGAAGTTTCAGGACTAACTGTTGTGCCAATCAAAGGCTCAACAGAGCCTGTGGGAATCTTTATCATAAAAGACAAGACGGTAATGACTTTGCTAGCGAACGATCCTGATCGGTTTCGCAAAATCGGTATTCCAGATAAAACTATATATTTGCTTCAAAACCTTAGGTCAAAATCAGATTGCGAAGCAAGCACGTCTATTGATGGCAACTCCGACAATATAACAGCGTTTATTATATCTGCAGACCTAACTGACAAATGCATGTGCGGCGCTCTATACAATGCATTCGGTATTGACAAGCCGAATGATGGCCCGTCCGCGGACTTAAGTTTGTGCATCTTGTATGAGGCCCGCTGGCGCGGAAAGCGCTCACGAGAGGAGATCGCCTCGGTCTTCGACGATGTCAAGAAAGCTTGTGAAACTCGTCTCCCAGGAGCATGACTGTGACAGATCAAAGCGGCCGCTATTTCGATACTCCTTTTGGGCTTTTTCTTAGGTCAAACCCTAATGCAGTCAATTTGAGCTATGCGCCCCCTTGGGGCGGCGTGACCCTTCAACTCTCAGGCCCGGGAGGCACGATGGGGTATAACTTTTTCGGACCAACCTCAGGTGGCGTTTTCTCGGCCGATGCGTCGTTCTTCACGGGCACTACACTATCGCTGGACTCAAACGGCGATAAGACCATAAGCCAGGTCATACCGATGATCCCGATTAGCCCGATGGTCCAGTTGAATAGAGACACCGGCGAGGGTATGGCGGGCATTTCGGCTGGAGCGGAGATTCTAACCGGAGCGGCCTTGGTGGGCGTACCAAATGGAGTACCAGCCAATCAGGATGTTTGGTTTCAATTGAATAGGGATGGTTCGGCAGAAAGAGGTCAAACTAGTTATAATCAAAACAATGGAATGTCGGGTGGTGTAAATATCCAGTATAACGCTGAAGGCCAGCCAACTGGGTCGACAGCTTATAGCAACATACCCAGTGACCCGCTCCAGAAAGCAATGGGGCAAACCTTTCCAGATTGGAATACTCATCGTGACCCAGCGCTGGCGCCGGTCTCGATTGAGGCGAGCTCACAGAGCCTGAGTGCCAATCCGTACGACATGCCTGGAACGATAGTCGTAGCGGACCCGCTCACTGGTCGACCCACGACGTTCACCGTCTCTGACACGACTGGGTATACGGGTTACGAGACGGGATACGACTCTGCGAGAGACCACACTTACACCGACACGAACATGTTCGCGTTCGAAAGGGCAATTTCTAACGGTGCTAATGCTATTTTGGGCGGCGCAAAAGCGGCATGGAGCTGGATCGGCAGCAGCATCATCACTCCGGCCGAGGGCGCAGCGCTGCCCGGGAGTGGCAGCGGCGCAACCGGCGCGCCATCTTTGCCTGTGTCCGCAGATCCATTTCTGAGCACGCCCATCGGTTGGAGCTCGACGCCTCAGATTGACAATCCGCAGGCGACTGCGACTGGCGCGCTGAACACCGCCTGGTCGCCCGCGCCGATCGAGGGCATGAGCGGCTTGTATCAGATTGACCCGACGAGCTTTGCGTCGACGAACTTCGCGGGCAGCCTCGTTACTCCCAGTACGCCGGCGCCTACCAACCTCAGCCTTCCACCTGCCCCTGCCCCTTCGGAATTCACCCCTCCTTCGGAATTCACTCCCCCTTCGGAGTTCACTCCCCCTTCGGAATTCGCTCCCCCTTCGGAGTTCACTCCCCCTTCCGAGTTCGCTCCCCCTTCGGAATTCACGCCCCCTTCCGAGTTCACGCCCCCTTCAGAATTCACTCCCCCCGTCGATACCGGCCCGAGCCCCTCCTCTGGGCCGGACTGGGGCGGTTGGGTTCCCGACGGCCTCGGCTGGACCGACACCAGCGAGCCGGTGATCCTCGACCTTACCGGGAAGGGACTGAAGGTCACGCCTTTGACGTCGTCATCGGTGACTTACGACATGGCAGGAGATGGGAAACAGCACCGGACCGCCTGGGCCGGCGCCGGCAACGGCGTCCTGGTCCTCGATCTTGCCCATACGGGAACCATCAATCAACGAAATCAGGTGGACTTTACCGCGTGGGATCCAACCGCGACCAGCGATCTGCAGGCGCTGCGTGACGTGTTCGACACGAACCATGACGGCAAGCTCGATGCCGGCGATGCGCACTTCGCCGACTTCAAGATCATGGTCACCAATGCGGATGGCACCACGACCTTGGAGACCTTGGCTCAAGCAGGCATCCAGTCGATCGACCTGACCGCGACGGGAGGCGGCCAGACGCTGGCGGACGGCTCGGCGATCACTGGCACGGCGCATTACACCAAGACGGACGGCAGCCAGGGCCTCGTGGGCGATGCGAAATTCGCCTACGAACAGAATGGCTACACCATCAACCAGACCAAGACGGTGAATGCCGACGGCTCCACGACGCTGGACGTGAAGGCCTTCAACCAGGACGGCCGCGAGGCATCGGAGACGGTCAGCACCGTGAGTGCCGACACCCATCACACCAGGCTCAAATTCGATGACAATGGCAATGGCATCTTTAATCGATCTCAGACAGACGACCTGACGATCAATGCCGATGGCAGCTCGACCGAGGTCGTGGCGGATTTCAATGCCGACGGGTCGCTCAAGGACAAGACCACGACCGCCATCAGCGCCAACCAGAAGTCCAAGACGATTACGCTCGATCTCGACGGCGACGGTAAGGCCGACCAAACCGAGACCATCGTCACGCAAAGCGATGGCTCGACGACAAACACGGTGAAGGCGCTCAACGCGGACGGCTCATCGTCACGCACGACCGTGACCACCACCAGCGCCGACGGTTTGACTAAGACAACGCAGGTCGCGCTCACCGGCTCGGGTGTCTTCAACGAGACGACGGCCGACGTGACCGTCGTCAACGCCGACGGCAGCCGCACCGAGACGGTGACCGATACCAACGCCGACGGCTCGCTCAAGGATAGGACCGTCACCGCGACGAGCGCCGACTCCCGCAGCAAGACGATTCAGCATGATACGACTGGGGCCGGCACTTTCGACCACAGCCAGACGAGCACGATCGTGGTCAATGCCGACGGCAGCATCGTCACGACGGTCACGGATCTCAATGCCGATGGCTCGCTCAGAGACAAGATCGTCACCACCATGAGCGCCAATGGTCTGTCGAAGACCACTCAGACGGACAGCATCGGCGCCGGCACCTTCAACCAGACGGCTACCGATGTGACGGTGCTCAATGCGGATGGCAGCCGCACCGAAACCGTGACCGACTTGAATGCCAACGGCTCGCTCAAGGACACGACCGTCACCACCACGAGCGCCGACCGGAAAACGGTGTCGATCACGCGCGACGTGAACGGCGACGGCCATACCGATCAAACCGTGACGGCGCTCCCTCAAGCGAACGGCACGACCATCTCCACCGCGACTGATCTCAACGCCGACGGTTCGCTGAAGGACAAGAGCGTCACGACGACGAGCGCCGACGGCTTGTCGAAGACGACCCAGGTCGACGCCGCGGGCTCAGGCACCTTCAATTTGGTCACGAGCGACGTCGTCGTCGTCAATGCGGATGGCAGCCGCACCGAAACGGTGGCTGACACCAATGCCGACGGCTCGCTCAGAGACAAGACGGTCGCGGCGACGAGTGTTGACGGCCGGTCGAGGACGACCCAATGGGACAGTACCGGCGCTGGCAAGTTCGATCACGGCCGGACCGACGTCACGGTGTTAAATGCGGATGGCAGCCGCACCGAGACGGTGATTGACACCAATGCCGACGGCTCGCTCCGGGACAAGGCCGTCACCAGCACGAGCGTCGACCGCAAGACGGTGTCGGTGCAGGTGGATTCGAATGGCGATGGGATCCTTGACCAGACCGTTACGGTCGTCACCACGGCCGCCGGCTCGACGGTGACGACGCTCAGCGACCTCAACGCCGACGGCTCGCTGAAGGATAGAACCGTTACTACGATTACGGCCGATGGCCTGTCCAAAACCACGCAATCGGATTCGGCCGGGACTGGCACGTTTGATCGGGTGAAGACCGACGTGACGGCGCTCAATGCGGATGGCAGCCGCACCGAGACGGTGACCGATACCAACGCCGACGGCTCGCTCAGGGACAGGACCGTCAGCACCACGAGCGCAAACGGCCTTTCGAAGACGACCCAATGGGACTCGACGGGTGCTGGCAAGTTCGACCAGAGCCGGACCGACGTCACAGTGCTGAATGCCGATGGCAGCCGCACCGAGACAGTGACGGATCTGACTGGCAATGGCTCGCTGAAAGATAAGATCGTCACGACCATCAGCGCCAATGGCCTGTCGACGACGACCCAGCGCGACACAAGCGGCGCCGGCAGCTTTGACCAATCCCAGACTGACGTCACGGTGCTGAACGCCGATGGCAGCCGCGTCGAGACGGTGACGGATCGGAATGCCGATGGCTCGTGGAAGGACCAGATCGTCACGAATACGAGTGCCGATAAGAAGACTGTGTCGATTCATTCTTTTGACAGCTATGGCAATCTCGCCCGGAGTGAATCGATAGTAACCGCCGACGACGGCAGCACGGCCACGACCATCGTCCACTACAACGCCGACACGGATGGCACACTCAGGGACATGAGCGTCGCGACCACAAGCGCCAATGGCCTGTCGACGACCATCCAGCGCGACACGACCGGTCTCGGCCCCTTCGACCAGAGCCGGTCCGACGTCGTGGTTCTCAATGCGGACGGCAGTCGCACCGAGACGGTGACTGACACTAATACCGACGGCTCGCTCAAGGACAAAAGCATCACCAACACGAGTGCCACCGGACTGTCGAAGACGACTCAATGGGACAACGCAGGTGCTGGCAAGTTCGACCACGCGCAGACCGACGTCACGGTGCTCAACGCTGATGGCAGCCGCACCGAGACGGTGGCCGACACCAATACCGACGGCTCGCTCAGGGACAAGACTATTGCCACGACGAGCGCCGACCAGAAGACGAGGGCGATCCAGCGTGACTTGAACGGTGATGGCAAGATCGACCAGACTGAGAGCGTCGCCATCACGGCCGCCGGCTCGACGGTGACGACGCTGACCGACCTCAATGCGGACGGGTCGCTCAAGGACAAGACCGTCACCACGACGAGCGCCAACGGCCTGTCGACGGCGATCCAATCGGATTCGGCGGGGACCGGCACGTTCGATCAGGTGAGGACTGACGCCACGGTGCTCAACGCCGACGGCAGCCGCATCGAGACGGTGAGCGACACCAATGCCGACGGTTCGCTGAAGGACAAGAGCGTCACCACGACAAACGCCAACGGCCTGTCGAAGACGACCCAATGGGACTCGACGGGTGCGGGCAAGTTCGACCATAGCCTTACCGACGTCACAGTGCTCAATGCCGATGGCAGCCGTACCGAGACGGTGAGCGACCTCAACGCCGATGGCTCGCTCAGGGACAAAGTCGTCACCGCTACGAGCGCCAATGGCCTGTCGAAAACGACGCAGGCGGACACGACGGGAGCTGGCATCTTCGATCGGACCAAGACCGATATTGTGGTTCTCAATGCCGACGGCAGCCGCACCGAGACGGTGAGCGACCTCAATGCCGATGGCACCTTGAAGGACCGGACCGTCACCAGCGTAAGCGCCGACCAGAAGACCAGGTCGGTCCAACGTGACTTGAACGGCAGCGGCAAGATCAACCAGACCGAGACTATCACTATCCCGGCTGACGGCTCAACGGTGAGGACGGTGAGCGACCTCAACGCTGATGGTTCGCTCAAGGACAAGCGCGTCATCACCGTGTATGCCAGTGGCCTCAGCAAGACGACACAATGCGATACGACCGGAACGGGAACGTTCGACCATGTCCAGACCGATGTCATGGTCCTCAACACCGATGGCAGCCGCACCGAGACGGTGAGCGATCTCAATGCCAACGGCTCGCTCAGGGATCAGACCGTCACAACCGTAAGCGCCAATGGGTTGTCGACGACGATCCAATGGGACACGAAGGGAGCCGGCAAATTCGACCATAGCTGGACCGATGTGACGGTTCTCAACGCCGATGGCAGCCGTACCGAGGCGGTGACCGACCTCAATGCCGATGGCTCGCTGAAGCGCAAATCCGTCACCATGACCAGCGCCGACCGGAAGACCGTGTCAATCAACCGCGACCTCAACGGCGACGGCAAGACCGATCAAACGGTTACGACGCTGCCCCAGGCGAACGGCTCGTCGGTGACAACGGCGAGCGACCTCAACACCGACGGTTCGCTCAAGGACAGGACTGTCACGACGACGAGCGCCAACGGCCTCTCCACGACGACGCAATGGGACACGAAGGGAGCCGGCACGTTCGACCATAGCCGAACCGATGTGACGATGCTGAACGCCGATGGCAGCCGCACCGAGACCGTCGTTGACCTCAACGCCGACGGCTCGCTGAAGGACAAGACAGTCGTCACTACGAGCGCCAGCGGCTTGTCGAAGACGACCAAATGGGACTCAACCGGTACTGGCACGTTCGATCACAGCCGGACCGACGTCACGGTGCTCAATGCAGACGGCAGTCGCACCGAAACTGTGAGCGATCTCAATGGCGATGGATCTTTGAAGGACAGGACCGTCACGACGACAGGCGCCAACGGCCTGTCGAAGACGACCCGATGGGACACGAAAGGATCGGGCACCTTCGATCAGACCGAAACGGATGTCGTGATTGTGAACGCCAATGGCAGCCGCACCGAGACGGAGACCGCGCTGAACGGCGACGGGTCGTTGAAGTCCAAGGCGACCATCACCACGAGTGCCGACGGGCTCAAGACAACGACGCAGTCGGACCCAGCGGGGACAGGTACATTCAGTCGCACCAAAATCGACACCGTGGTTAACAACGCCGACGGCAGCGCGGTCACAACCGTCGCCGACTACAATGCCGATTCCGATGGCACGCTGCGGGATCTGAGCATCACGACCAAGAGCGCCGATGGCTTGACGACGACTATTCGACGTGACGCTACCGGCGCCGGCTTTGTCGACCAGACCCAAGTCATTGTCACTTCGGTCGATGGCTCGACCACGACAACGATTACGGATCTTGACGCGGCCGGGGCGACCAAGGACCGGACCATCTCCCGGGTGAGCGCCGACGGCCTGACCACGACGACGCAATGGGATTATAATGGCGACGGCCAGATCGAGCAGACGCGAAGCGACATCACCACCCTCAATGCGGACGGGAGCAAGATCGAGACCGTCACCGACACGAGCAAGAATGGCACGCTCATTCGGAAAAGCGTGACCACCGTCAGTTCTGACGGCCGGGGCAAGAACCTGCAGGAGGACACGGCCGGCTCCGGTATCAACGATCATACCCAGGTCACCGTCGCCCAGGCCGACGGCTCGAGCGTCATGACCGACACGCACCGCAATGCCGACGGCTCGCTGAAAGACAAGACTGTCACGACGACGAGCGCAAACGGCCTCACCAAGACGGTGCAGAAGGACACCAAAGGTACGGGCGTGTTCGATCACACGGAGGTGTCTCAGATCAACATCGACGGATCGATGGTGACCAACACTACCGATCTCAACGCCGATGGCTCGCTGAAGGACCGTAGCACGGCCATTGTGAGCCCCGATGGTCTCACGAAGACCGTCAGGGCGGACACAACGGGCGCGGGTGTGATCAACCAGACGGAGACCGATATCACGCGGATCGATGGCAGCAAGGTTGCCACCGTGACAGATCTCAATGTCGACGGCTCGCTGAAAGACAAAATTGTCACGACGACGAGCGCCGATGGCTTATCGAAGACAATCCAGACCGACTCCAAAGGGACAGGCACTTTCGACCGGACGCAGACCGATGTCGTTGCCGTCAATGTTAGCGGAAGCCGCACCGATAAGGTGACCGACTTCAACGCCTCGGGCCAGGCTACTCAGGCGACCTATTATAATAGCAGCGGCGGGGAGATCGAGTTCGATACCCTCGATCCCTCGACCGGGCGGGTCACCAATGTCTACACCGTCAATCCGGCTACCAAGCTGCCGACGCAGCAGAACCTCTACAACAGCGCCAATCAGCTGACCGAGGTGATCTTGTACAACGCCTCAGGCCAGGCGACTCAGGCGACCTTCTACAATGGCAGCGGCGGCGAAACCGAAATCGAATATTTCAACCCGGCCAATGGCCAGCACACCAGCGTCTACATCGTCGACCCAACGACCAACAAGGCGACGCAGGAGCAGCTTTATAACAGCGCCAATCAACTGACCGAGGTCATCAATTTCAATGCCTCCAGTCAGGCTACGAGTGCGATCTATTACAATGGCAGCGGCGGGGAGACCCAGATCTCTTACTTCAACCCGGCCACCGGCCAGACCACCTACCTCTACACAATGAACCCGGCCACCAATCTGCCGACCCAGGAATATTTCTACAACAGCTCCAACCAGCTAACCGAAATCAATAACTTCAATGCCTCCGGGCAGGCGATTCAGGCGTACTTTTACAACAGCAGCGGCGCCGAGATTCAAGTCGATTACTTGAACCCGGCTACCGGCCAGACCATCTATCGCTACTTCGTCAACCCGGCTACCAATACCCCGACGCAGGAATACATCTACAACAGCTCCAATCAGCTGACCGAGGTCATCAATTTCAATGCCTCAAGTCAGGCGACGAGTGCGATCTATTACAATGGCAGCGGCGGCGAGACCGCGGTCGATTACTTCAATCCGGCCACCGGCCAGATCACTTCCGCCTACACGATCAACCCAGCCACCAATCAGCCAGTCGAAGGCGATTTCTATAACAGCGCCAACCAGCGGACCGAGGCGGTCTTGTACAACGCGTCAGGTCAGGTGAACGAGGCGATCTTCTTCGACAGCAGCGGGCGGCAAGCCCAAATCCAGTACCTCGACCCGTCCACCGGTCAAGCCACTTCCATCGTCACTTACAATCCGGCCACCGGTCAGCCGACCGAAGACGATCTGTACAATAGCGCCAACCAGCGGACCGAGGCGGACTTCTACAACACGTCCGGCCAGACGACGGAGAAGATCCATTTCAATGGCAGCGGTGGCGAGACTGGGATCGACTACCTAAACCCTTCCAATGGCTTGCTCACGCTCCGCTACAAAATGAACCCGGCCACGAATCTGGCCTGGAATGAATATGTCTACAACAGCAGCGGCGTGTGCACAGTGATGTACTACTGCGATGCGAACGGCAATCCGGAGACGAATGCTCCATACGGCTGTGCCAACGGTTATGACCCAATCGTCCTCGCGCTTGACGGCAAGGGCCTCGACATCCGGCCCTTGGGGACGTCACCGGCGACCTTCGACTGGAAGGGCGATGGCAACCGCGAGCGCACGGCCTGGGTGGGTCCCGGAAATGGCCTACTCATGCTCGACCTCGGGTCGAGCGGCCAAACGTCAGGGAGCGGCGGCACCGATCAGACGGGACTCCTGGATTTCACCAAACTCGTGCCAGGGGCGACTAATGATCTCGAGGCGCTGCAGAAAGGCTTCGACACTAATCATGACGGTGTTCTCGATGCCTCCGACGCGAGCTGGAAGGATTTTCGCGTCTGGCAGGATGTGAACCAGGATGGCGTCGTCGAGCCGGGTGAGCTGAAGACACTCGATCAGCTTGGCATCACCTCCATCAACCTGAAGGGCAGCTCGGCCGGCGCGATACGATATGCCGACGGATCCCAGGTCGTCGCAACCAGCACCTTCACATGGGCCAACGGTCAGCAAGGCGAATTGGGCGATGCCACGCTGATGAGCTATGCTGGCGCCCCGGCGACCAGTATCACCTCGGCTCAGGCGCTGCCATCCGGGCTCAACGCTGCGCTCCTCGATTCTAGCCAGTTCGCCGCGGCGACGTCGGCGGCGCAACTCATCCAGGCCATGAGCAGTTTCGATGGCGAGACGGGAGCCAATATCGCGGAGGATCACCCGACTTACTTGCCTCCGCAGCAGCCGTCCCTCGGCGTCGACGCCAGGAGGCTGCATGCCTGAGCGAGAATCCTGTCCCGCGCGAGCGATTCCGATGGCTCAACCGGTTTGTCTCAGCTCAGAGACGCTGTAGCGGACGATAGCCTTCGGTTCTCCGCGCTGGTTGAAGACGACCTGCAACGCCCCGCTCGGTGGCTGACGCGATCGGTCGGGACGCAACGTTGGTGAATGGTAGAAGGAGGGGCTACCTCCTTCATAGTCGGAAAGCAGTGGCGCCGGCTGACGTGGATGGAACCGGGCGCTCACCGCGAGGGTGAGCGTCAGTTTCTCTGGGCGTCGTCGTGCTGCGGGGCTCAGCCCGTGCTTTCCCGGGGCGCGTTTCGGTCAAACGCATCTATCGTTCGAACTCGCTCACCCAGCATTCGCGGCGAAGATCGAGGCTCCCGTATCGGCGCTTCCGACGGCGGCGCGAAAGGCTGCGAAAAGCTCGCGGCCGACCCCGACATGCGAGGTCGAGAGGTCGGCGCTGACCGGCAGGCGCGCCGCCCATTCGGCTTCCTCCACGAGCGCGGTGAGGTGCCCGGCGACAGCATCGACGCGCATCAAGTCGCCGTCGCGGATCTTGGCGATGGCGCCGCCTTCGACGGCTTCGGGAGTCACGTGGATGGCGGCCGGCACCTTGCCGGAGGCGCCCGACAGGCGCCCATCGGTGACGAGGGCGACCTTGCGGCCTCTGTCCTGCAGCACGCAGAGCGGCGGCATCAGCTTGTGCAGTTCCGGCATGCCGTTGGCTTTCGGCCCCTGGAAGCGCACCACAGCCACCATGTCGCAATCGAGCTCGCCGGCCTTGAAGGCGGCCTGCAGCTCCTCCTGGCTGTGGAACACGCGGGCGGGCGCCTCGATGATATGCCGCGCGGGCGCGATCGCCGAGGTCTTGATGACGGCCTGGCCGAGATTGCCAGCGAGCACACGCAAACCGCCGGTCGGCTGGAAGGGGGCGCCCATGCCGCGCAGAACCGCCTCGTCGCCGCTCGCAAGGGCTGCGTCGCGCCAGGCGAGGCCGCCATCGGCGTCGAGCTTCGGCTCCCGCGTATAGCCGTCGAGGCCGGTGCCCCACACGGTCTCGACGTCCTTGTGCAGCAGGCCGGCGCCGAGCAGCTCGCGGATCACGAAAGCCATGCCGCCGGCGGCTTGGAAATGGTTCACATCCGCCTTGCCGTTCGGATAGACGCGGGTAAGGAGCGGCACCACCTCGGCGAGCTCGGCGAAGTCGTCCCAGGTGAGCGTGATGCCGGCCGCGGATGCCATCGCCACGATATGCAGGGTGTGATTGGTGGAACCGCCGGTCGCGTGCAGGCCGACGATGCCGTTCACGAAGGCGCGTTCGTCGAACATCTTGCCGATTGGCGTGTAGTCGTTGCCGAGCGCCGTGATCGCCAGAGCCCGTTTCGCCGCTTCGCGTGTCAGCGCGTCGCGCAACGGCGTGTTCGGATTGACGAAGGAGGCGCCGGGCAAATGCAGGCCCATGATCTCCATCATCATCTGGTTGGTGTTGGCGGTGCCGTAGAAGGTGCAGGTGCCGGGGCCGTGATAGGACTTCGCCTCCACCTCCAGCAGCGCCTCGCGCCCCACCTTGCCCTCGGCGTAAAGCTGCCTTGCCATCGCCTTCTCGTCATTCGGCACGCCCGAGGTCATGGGTCCGGCCGGAATGAAGACGGCCGGCAGATGGCCGAAGGAGAGGGCGCCGATGACCAGCCCCGGCACGATCTTGTCGCAGATGCCGAGGAACACCGCCGCATCGAAGGTCTGGTGGGAGAGGCCAACGGCTGTCGAGAGGGCGATGACGTCGCGCGAGAACAGCGAGAGCTCCATGCCCGCTTCACCCTGGGTGATGCCGTCGCACATGGCCGGCACGCCGCCCGCGACCTGTGCGACACCGCCGGCCTCGCGCGCGGCGGCCCGAATGAGATCGGGGAAACGCTCATAGGGCTGATGGGCCGAGAGCATGTCGTTATAGGCAGTGATGATCGCGAGGTTGGCGCCCTCGCCTGAGCGCAGTGCCGCCTTGTCGCCCGACGCGCAGGCGGCGAAGCCATGCGCCTGGTTGGCGCAGCCGAGGCGCTGGCGGTGCGGCTTGGCGTCGGCCGCCGCGGCGATCCGGTCGAGATAGCGCGAACGCGAGCCATGGCTGCGCCGGGCAATGCGCTCGGTGACCTCGCCGATGCGGGCATTGATGCTGGCTTGGCCGGTCATCGAGATCTCCTGCTGTGATCGTAGTTCAGTCTTACTGGCACCGGAACGCGTCAGGAGCGCGGCGCCATCCAATGACTTGATCCAATGACTTGATCCAATGACTTGGAATGCCTGTTCGCCCGTCGCGGTGAGGCCGCCCCCGGAAGGCGGTCAACCGAGCGCAGCATAATCCATGCCGAGAGCCACGGATGCGCGCCTTTGTCGCGGACGGACGATGCGGCGGCCCAAGACTTCAGCTGATTGCAAGACCTCAGCTGATTGATGGAAGCCCGATCCTGCGCAGCAGCTCGTGAAAGCGGACGTCTTGCCGCAGAGGATCGAAGGCCGGCCGCATGAGGATGGAAGGGTTGAAGCGGGCGAGATAGGCCTTGTTCAGCGAGCTCATCGCCGCGTCGTGATCGCCGAGCCCGACATGGGCGAGCGCAATGTTGGCATCGGCCGAGGAGGTTGCGCTTTGCCTCGCTTCCAATGCTTTGACCAGCTTGGTCGCTTCGTCGCCGCGGCCCGACCGCGCATAGGCGTAAGCGAGATTGGAGACAAAGGCGGCGTTGTCGCCGGCAAGCTCGATCGCGGTTTGAAATTCGCTGATAGCCTCGCCAGGCATGTGCTTCTGCACCAGGGCTTGACCCAATTGGTAATGGCCATTGGCAAAGTTCCGGTCCATCGCCAGGGTTTTCCGGCTCTGCTGGATGGATTCGTCATAGAGCTTGGCAATGCATAGCGCATCTGCCAGCTCCGCGCTGATGATCAGGGACAGCGGGTCGAGGCTCCCGGCCCATCGCAACTGGGCGAGCGCTTCCTCGGTCCTCCCCATCACGATCAAATGCCAAGCATACCAATGATGCGCCGTCGCGTAGCCGGGATTGAGAGTGATGGCGCGCTTGTGCTCCCGCTCGGCGGCGGCCCAATCCCAGTAATAGAGGTCGAGGGTGAACGCCAAGGATGAGTGAGCTTCGCCGAGGCCCTCGTCCAGATCGAGCGCCTTGCTGGCGGCGGCCCTGGCTCTCGGCAGGGCATCCTGGGGAAACAAGAGCCCGTATTGCCAGTCCCCCAACAGCGCGTAAGCGTCGGCCAATCCAGCATAAGCTGCGGCATATATCGGGTCTGCTTCGATGGCCTGCCCGAAATAGTCTATAGACGTCCTGAGGCCATCCTCCGTGCGCTTGTTCCAGAAATATCTTCCCTTGAGATAAGCCTCATAGGCTTTCGGGTCGATCGTCTTCGGGATTTCGAGGACCGCCTGTTCCCGCCGGCTCAAGGTTGCCCGTATCTGCTCGGCGATGTTGCGGGCCACCTGGTGCTGGAGGGCGATCGCGTCCCGGATATCGACCTCATAACTGCGGGCCCAAATATGCTTGTCGGTTTGCGCCTCGATCAGTTGTGCGGTGATCCGAACGCGGTCGCCGGCACGCAACACCGTGCCTTCGATCACCGCTTCCACATTCAGCTCGCGGGCAATCTGCGGCAGCGGCTTGCGTATGCGTTTATAGGCCATCACGGAGGTTCTGGAGATCACGCGCAAGGCACTGATCTGGCCGAGGCTGGCAATCAGCTCGTCGGTCATCCCGTCGGCAAAATATTCCTGCGTGGAATCGCCGGACAGGTTTTCCAAAGGCAGCACCGCAAGCGACCGGATCGAAGACACGGTCTGGCCGGCAGGCGCCTCGATCGCCGTGACATCGGCGAGGAACCGGTATCCACGACGAGCGACGGTTTCGATGAAGCGGGGATTGGCAGCCGAGTCGCCGAGAGCGTGGCGAATCTTGCTGATGGCCTTGTTGATGCCGTGGTCGAAATCCACGACCGTCCGGGCCCAGAGCCTGCCGCGCAACTCCTCCCGGGTCACCAGCTCGCCTGGCTTCTCGAGCAGCATCGACAGCACTTGAAACGGCTGCTCCTGCAAGTTGCGGCGCAGCCCGTTCTTCGTCAGTCCGCCGCTTCGAAGATCGACCTCGAATACGCCGAATCGAAACCGTCTGGATGGGTCAATGGCTTGCATCGCAAACCCGAACGAGATGCAGCGAGCTGTAGCATTGCGGTCCCGGCACGGCAATGAACGGAGGAGGACTCGGCATAACTCGTTGATCGCCTTTGCATTCTCAGGGGACTTATTGTTCTTCGAGAAAGGATCGGCCATCCATTGAGGGACCCTGGCTAGCCGATCACACTGGCGCCGTCGCGCTGAGATCAGCCTTCGAAGCCGGGCCGGCAATGACGATTTTGCCTGATGATCTGCAATGGGAGGCGCCGGAACCCGGTTCTGCCGCGAGTTCCGCCAGCGTCGCCGAACGCAACGCGATTTTTGCCGATCTCGTGCTGCCGCATCTCGACGACGCTTACGCGTTGGCTCGCTGGCTGACGGACAATAATGCGGACGCCGAAGATGTGGTGCAGGATGCCTTCCTGCGCGCCTTCCGGGCGCTGGGGCAGTTTTCGAGCGGCAATGCGCGTGCCTGGGTGCTGACCATCGTGCGCCATACGGCCTATCGCTGGCTGCGCAAGAACCGCCCCGCCGTTTTGGTCATGGGCCAGGACCTCGAAAGCGCCGCGAATGCGAGCGCCGACCTCTACCAGCAGGATCTCAAGACGCCCGAGACCGCGCTCATCGCCAAAGAGGATATCGGCCGGCTCAGAGCTGCGATCGCTGCCCTGCCTGCGCCGTCCCGGGAGGTTCTGGTGCTACGCGATCTGCAGGGCCTCGCCTATCGCGAGATTGCCGGCATCTGCGCCGTTCCGGTGGGCACCGTGATGTCACGATTGGCTCGCGCCCGCGACCAGGTGATGGCGATCGTGGCGAGCACGGCCTGAGACGTGCCGATGCCGATCGCCGCCAAATTTTGCTCTTTGTTAGGGAAAGAGCGAAAGAAACAATACGCTCTAATCATCTGTTAGAGGATGCGGGCTTTTCTGATCGTGGTGACAGGAAAGCCCAATGCGCAGCGAGACCAGGATTTTCAGTTTGCCGCGCTGGCGCGTCACGCGCTGGTTGACCGATGCCGGCCCTGGCGTCCCCGACGAAATCCGCGCCGGGCTCATCGCCAGCCTGTTCGGGACGCTGCCGGTTTTTGCAGGCGGCCTCGTGAACACGCTCGTGGTGTCTGCCGCGATCGCCGCCCGCCTGCCGACCCCGCCATTCATCGCGTGGCTCGTCCTCGAAATCGCAATCGGTGTCGCTCGTCTCATCGTGCTGATCGCTGCTCGTCGCGCCGCACTGGCGGGGCGCGAAACGCCGACCGATATTTATCTTGTCCTCGCGCTCTGCTGGGGCGGCAGCGTCGGCTATGGCGCCGTCGTCAGCTTGGCAAGCGGCGATTGGGTCGTAGCGACGCTCGCCTGCCTTTCGGCGGCCGCGATGGTCGGCGGCATATGCTTTCGCAACTTTGGAGCGCCGCGCCTCGTCGCCGCGATGATCTTGCTGAGCCTCGGCCCGTGCAGCCTTGGCGCCGTCCTCTCGGGCGAGCCCATCCTGCTCATCGTGTTCGTCCAGATCCCGTTGTACCTCGTGGCCATGAGCCTTGCGGCCTTCCGGCTCAACAAGATGCTGGTCGCGACCATGCGGGCCGAGCGGGAGAATGACCATCGGGCCCGGCACGACGCCCTGACCGGGCTCACGAACCGCTCCGGTCTTATCGGCGAGATCGAGACGAAATGGTTGACCGCGAACCGCCAGGATGAAGCGATGGCTCTGCTCTATCTCGATCTCGACGGGTTCAAGACCGTCAACGACACTTACGGGCACGCGGCCGGGGATCAGCTGCTCAAAATGGTCGCCGACCGGTTAAGCCGCCTGCTGCGTTCGCAGGACATGGCGGCACGCATCGGAGGCGATGAGTTCGTCGTTCTCACGCAAGGCGTCGAGCACTCGAACGCGCTCGAGCTTGGGCAAATGCTGATCCGGGCCATCGCTGCATCCTACGATCTCGATGGCAGCGTTTCCGCGACAGTCGGAGTGAGCGTCGGCATCGCCCTCGCTCCGGAGCATGGCGAAGATTTTGCGACCCTTCTCGCGGCCGCGGACGCCGCGCTCTATGACGCGAAATCGAAGGGCAAGTCCCGCTGCTCCGTGGCGTCGCCGGCGACCAGCCTGGCTCGCCTGCGGCGGCTGCACTGCGAAGCCACCGCATCGACGCAAACAACGGCCGATCGGGCCGCATAGACTGCGGGAGACCGGCGCCGCCGTCTACCGCAACGCCTGCCATATCTTCACCGGGGTCAGCGGCATCTGCAGCTGGCTCGCCTTGTCGCCATGGCCGGCCCGCACCAGGGCATCGACGACGGCATTGACGATGGCCGGGGTCGCGCCGATCGTGCCGAGCTCGCCGACACCTTTGACGCCGAGCGGGTTGTTCAGGCAGGGCGTCGACTGGTCGAGCTCGTGCACGAAGCTGCGGATGATGTCGGCGCGCGGCATCGCGTAGTCCATGAAGCTCGCGGTCGTCACCTGGCCCGAATCATGGTCGTAGAGCATCT
This sequence comes from Rhizobiales bacterium GAS188, assembly GCA_900104855.1. Classification (NCBI taxonomy): domain Bacteria; kingdom Pseudomonadati; phylum Pseudomonadota; class Alphaproteobacteria; order Hyphomicrobiales; species Rhizobiales bacterium GAS188. The sequence continues at coordinate 252,262 of FNSS01000001.1, read as the reverse complement.
GCTCGCCGAGCGCCTGGCCGATGCCCTGGACGGCGCCGCCATCGAGCTGGCCGCGCACGATCATCGGATTGACGACGCGACCGACATCGTTCGCCGAGGCGTAGGAGACGATGTCGACCGTGCCGGTTTCCGGATCGATCTCGATCTCGCAGATATGGCAGGCATTCGGCCAGCTCGGCCCGTTCACCGAGCTCGTCGAGTCGACGTAGATGCGGCGCTCGGGTTGGCGCGCCGCCAGCTCGAAGAGGCCGATGCGCCGGTCGGTGCCGGCCACTTGGAAGACGCCCTCGACATATTCGATGTCGGTCGAGCCCGCTTCGAGCGCCTCGCCGGCGAGCTCGCGGCCGGTGGCGACCGCCGTCTGCGAGGCGTGATGGATGGCCGAGCCCGCGGTGAACAGCGAGCGCGAGCCGGCGCTTCCGAACCCTGAGCCCCGATCCGTGTCGCCCTGGACGATGCGGATCTTGTCGATCGGCACGCCGAAGACGTCGACGACGAGCTGCGCGTAGGAAGTCGCGATGCCTTGCCCCATCGGCATGGTCGAGGCATAGACCTCGATCTCGCCGTGGCCGGAGACCGCGACCGTCACGCGCTCCTCGAAGGCGTTGCCGCCTGTCCATTCGAGGAACGAGGCGAGGCCCCGCCCACGCAGCCTGCCGCGGGCCCGCGATTGCGCCGCGCGGCTGTCGAAACCGCGCCATTCGGCGAGCTTCAGCGCCTGGTCGATGATGGAGCCGAATTTGCCGCTGTCATAGACCTGCCCCATCGCGTTCGTGTAGGGCATCTGCTCGGGCGTGATGAGGTTCCGGCGCCGGATTTCGGCCGGGTCGAGGCCGAGCTTGCGCGCCGCGGCGTCGAACAGGCGTTCGATGAGGTAGATCGCCTCTGGCCGCCCGGCTCCGCGATAGGCCGCGGTCGGGGCCGTGTTGGTCAAGACCGCATTGAATTCGAGGTCGATCGTCGGGATGTCGTAGATGCTGGTCGAGACCCAGGGGCCGATCATCAACTGGATGATGACCCCGGTCGTGCCCGCATAGGCGCCCATATTGGCGAGCGAGCGGACCCGATAGGCCAGCACCTTGCCGTCCCCGTCGAGGGCGAGCTCGGCGCGGCTCTCGACATCGCGCCCATGGGTCGCCGCCAGGAACTCCTCGATCCGCTCGGCCGTCCACCGGACCGGGCGCTGCAATTGGCGCGCCGCGTAGGCGACGACGATGTCCTCGGGGTAGAGGCCGGTCTTCATGCCGAAGCCGCCGCCGACATCATCGACGACGACGCGCACCTTCTGCGGCGGGATGCCGAGCACTTCATTGCAGAGCGTGTCGCGGGCTCCCGAGGGCATCTGGCTGGAGAGGCGCAAGGTCAGCCGGTCGCTCGCCGCGTCGTAGCTGGCAAGCGAGGAGCGCGGTTCCAAAGGCGTCGGCGCCAGGCGCTGGTTGACGAGGTCGAGGGCGACGATATGCGCGGCGCTCTTGAAGGCGGCATCGGTCGCCGCGGCGTCGCCGTGCCGCATCTGCGCCGCGATATTGCCTGTCGCCGCCGGCCAGACGAGCGGCGCCCCGGCGGTGGTCGCCTGCGTCAGCTCGGTCACGACGGGCAGCTCTTCGTATTCGACCTCGATGGCCTCCAGCGCGTCCTTCGCCTGCTCGCTCGTTTCGGCGATCAACCCGGCGACGGCCTCACCGATGAAGCGGACGGTTTCGTGCGCCAGCGCCGGACGCAGCGGCGTCGCCCCCGGCGAGCCGTCCGGACGCTTGAAGATCGGCGCGATCGGCAGCGGCTTCACCCCGGCCTTGACGAGGTCGGCGCCCGTGAGCACCGCGATCACGCCTGGCATCGCCAGTGCCGCGGCGGTGTCGATCGCGACGATGCGCGCATGCGCGTGCGGTGAGCGCAGGAAGCGGAGATAGGTCTGCGAGGGGAGCGAGACGTCATCGCTGAAGCGGCCGGCGCCGGCCAGCAATCCCGCATCCTCGATGCGCCGCACGTCGCGGCCGCTGCCGAAACGCCCAATTATCGATTCGTCGGTCATCGCTTCTCTTTCGTTTCGTAGGGGCTCAGCCGCCCATTGCCTGACGGCACCAGTCGTCAACTCATATGCCCTGCGTGCGGGCACCCATCTACGGCTTCATGAAATCAGCGCAGCCGGGTGTGCAAAACCGGGACCATCCGGGGGCTCGAGGACTTCATGCGATCGGCGCTGGCCCGCTTACACGGCGATCGTCGCCTCCTGCTTCACCATCGGCGCGACGCGATTGCCGATGAGCTCGATCGCACGCATCACCTTGTCGTGCGGCACCACGCCTCCATTGAGCAGGATCGTCATGCACTCGATGCCGCCGAGCGCCTCGTTCACGGAGAGGATCTTGCGTGCCACGGTCTCAGGGTCGCCGAGCACCAGTGCTCCATCCGGAGCGCGCAAGGCATCGAACTGCGCGCGCGTCGGGGGCGGCCAGCCACGCTCCTTCCCGATCCGGGCGAAGGCGTCCATGAAGACCGGGTAGTGGGTCTCTACCGCCTCGTCCATGCTGTCGGCGACGAAGCCGATGGAATGCACGCTGACGCCGAGTTGCGCCGGGCTGTGTCCGGCGCGGCGTCCGGCCTCGCGGTAGAGATCGACGAGGGGACGGAAGCGGCGCGGCTCGCCGCCGATGATGGCGACGACGAGCGGCAGGCCCAGCATGCCGGCACGCGCAAAGGATTGCGGCGTGCCGCCGACCCCGATGCGGACGGGCAGGGGATTCTGCACCGGTCGCGGAAAGACGCCCTGTCCGGTGAGAGGGGAACGATGCTGGCCGGACCAATGGATGCGGGCATGGTCCCGAAGCTGGAGCAGCAGCTCGAGCTTCTCGGTGAACAGCGCGTCATAGTCCTGAAGATCGAATCCGAACAGCGGATAGGATTCGATGAAGGAACCGCGCCCGACGATGATCTCGGCTCGCCCTTGCGAGATGAGATCGAGCGTGGCGAATTGCTGGAAGACGCGCACCGGATCATCGGAGCTCAGCACGGTGACGGCGCTCGCCAGGCGGATGCGCCGCGTCCGCGCGGCGGCGGCTGCCAGCAGCACGACCGGGGCGGAGGCGAGGAATTCGGGGCGATGATGCTCGCCGATCGCGTAGACGTCGAGCCCGACCCGATCGGCAAGCTCGATCTCCTCCAGGAGGTCGCGGATGCGCGCCGGATCGCCCTCGAATTCTCGTTTGTCCTCCGGCAGGCTGGTCGAGACGAAGCTGTCGATGCCGATCTGCATGATGAAGGAATCTTATCGTTTCACAAGGATTTGTCGTTGCAATTGGCCGGGGCGCCAGGGTAGCCGGCCGCGCCCCTCCGATGGAGACTGCGTTTAGCGTTGCGTGCGTTTAGGGCGGCTTTTGGCTTCGCTGATCCATTTGCGGGCCATCTTCTGGATTTCCATTCCTATCTCGGCGGCATCGAAGTCGTTGGGATCGAAGTCATCGCCAATCCATTCGCGCCTCTCGGCATGCCGCTTGTGACTGGGATCGGCGATGGCTACCAGGAACTCCTCGTAGGCGAGCGGACCTCCAACGTCTTCGGGCGGGCATCGGCCGACCGCATCGATCAGGGCCGGATAGGAGGCTTGCGGATCGGCGCGCCCGATGCGTTCGATCTCGACGGTGTGTTCCCAGCCGTCACCGAAATCGTAGAGGTATTTGAGCGTCCTGACGCCTGAGTCCTCGATCACCTCGAGGAGGGTCGCCTTGCTGGCGTCGAGCGGATCGGCGCTGAAGCCGCGGACATCGGGATCGGGGATACCCCATCCTATGCCGCGGTCGCGGAACTCGTAGAGATGCGAGTTGGTCCAGCCCATCGCCGCCTGGATGACCAGATGCAGCCGATCGAGCCGCAGATCGAGCGGGACATCCAGACGCCGCATGACGGCGGGCTCGACTTCGTCGAGGGTAATCTTGAGGCGGGCGACGGAACGGGGTGTGGTCATGCGGCCAGTCTAACGGTTGCCGCGCTCATTTCCCAGTTCCATGGCGAGAGCCTGTGGAGATCGTGGAGGCGGCGGTTTCTCATGTCCCGCTCCAGACCCGTGAAAACACTCCGGTCGGTCGCGCAGAGCCAAACGCAAAAATCTCCCTACCCCTCCTGATCCGACGTATAGTCCATACGGCTCAACAGGAGCGACCCATGACCAACGCACAAGAAAAGCGCGTCAATCTCATCGCTGAACGCAAGGGCTTTCGTCTGGACAAGGCAGGACACGGGAAGGGTCACGGCCGTTTCTACATCATGAACCTGGCCGAGGGCGCAAGGATGCGTTCCGGCGTTGTCGACCACGAGTATTCGTTTTCGTTGGAGGAGGCCGAGACGTGGCTTGCCACGCAGGCGAAATGACCCGGCATCTCGCCTCGCCGCCACCTGCTTGCCTGCGTGCGGCTGAAGTGCATCGATATTTCCCTGTCGCGACTGTGATTGCAATCATTTGCTTAGGACGCTAAGCAGTTTCCCTTGAGAGCCCACCTTGGGAGCCCATCTGGGGACATGCCGATGCCGGAAGAGGCAAAACCTCTGACGTTGACCCTGCGCGTCACAGCCAAATCAGAAATCGCCGACGATATCTTCCTGTTCGAACTGCGCTCGCCGGACGGCGCGGAGCTCCCTGCATTCACACCGGGTTCTCATATCACGGTAACGGTGCCGACCGGACAGAAGCGGCGCTATTCGCTCAGCAATTCGCCGACGGAGCGGCAACGCTACGTCATTGCTGTCAAACGCGAGCGGGACGGGCGCGGCGGATCGCTAAGCTTCACGACCGAGATCGAGGAAGGCGACGCGGTGGAGATCGATCCACCTGGCAATGAGTTTGAGATGTCGTCGGCCGAACCGAGAAGCTACATCTTCATTGCCGGCGGCATTGGTATCACGCCCATTCGTTCCATGATCAAACATCTGATCGAAAAGGGACGGTCGAATTTCAAGCTCTATTATTTTACCCGCTCTCCCGCCATGATGGCGTTTCGCAACGAATTCGCGGGAGACGAGTTTGCCGGGCAGGTCGTGCTGCATCATGACGAAGGTGATCCCGGCCGGGCCTATGATCTCTGGCCCGTGTTGGAAGAACAGCGCCGCGCCCACCTCTATTGCTGCGGTCCCAAAGGATTGATGGATGCCGTGCGCGATATGACGGGTCACTGGTCGGACACGGCCGTGCATTTTGAGGACTTCGCCGGTGTCGCCGCATCCAGAGACGATGATGTGCCTTTCACGATCAAATTGGCAAGGAGTGGAGAGACAGTCGAGATCCCGGCGGATAAGACGATCCTCGAAACCCTGCGCAAACGCGGCCGCATCTTGCCGAGCTCATGCGAGAGCGGGACCTGCGGAACCTGTCGTGCGCGCTACCTCGAAGGAGAGCCGGATCACCGCGATCTCGTGTTGTCCGATCGCGAAAAGCGCAGCGAGATCCTGATCTGCGTTTCCCGCGCCAAATCTACCGAACTCACGCTCGATCTCTAGCAGCAGATGACACCGATGACCGGATGCTTACGATTGGGCGTCATTGGCCTGGGCCGGGCCTTCACTCTGATGTTGCCGACCCTGGTGGACCATCCAGGCGTCCGCCTGGTCGCGGCGTCCGATCCACGCCGAGACGCTCTCGATCGTTTCGCTCAAGACTTCGGCGCCAACGTCTACGCGACGCCCGAAGAGCTATGCGCCGATCCGGCTGTCCAGGCCATCTACGTCGCCTCTCCACATGCGTTTCATGCCGACCATGTGCGCATGGCGGCCGCAAATCGGAAGCATGTCCTGGTCGAAAAGCCGATGGCGCTCACCATTGCGGATTGCGAGGCAATGATCGCCGCTGCGGATTCGGCAGGCATCCATTTGCTGGTCGGCCACAGCCATAGCTTCGACCTGCCGTATCTGCGGACCCGCGAACTCGTCAAGTCCGGAGTGCATGGCAATGTTCGCATGATCAACGCCATGAACTTCACCGATTTTCTCTACCGCCCCCGTCGACCGGAAGAACTCGACACCGGCGCGGGCGGAGGCGTCGTTTTCAGCCAGGCGGCTCATCAGGTCGATATCGTTCGCCTGCTTGCGGGCAAGCGGGCCTTGACGGTGCGGGCCCATACGGGATCTTGGGATCCCGCTCGCCCGACGGAAGGCGCCTACAGCGCGCAAATCACCTTCGAGGGCGGTGCGTTCGCTGCCCTCATTTATAGTGGTTACGGTCGTTTCGACACGGACGAGTTCAACAATTGGACGGGCGAATTCGGGCAGAAGCGGGACCCAAGCATCTATGGGTCGGCGCGCGCCCTGCTGCGCCAGGCAACGACCGTCGATGAGGAAATCGCGCTCAAGAACAAACGTGCTTATGGGCCGGCGGGCAGCGAGGCCTTTCGTGGCGCTGCCAACCTCGATCACAACCATTTCGGCTTTGTCGTTGTGTCATGTGAGCACGCGGATTTACGGCCGATGCCGAATGGCGTGATGATCTATGCGGACAATGAACGTCACTTTGTTGCGATGCCGCCTGCCGATGTGCCGCGCGCCGAAGTTATCGACGAGCTTTATGCAGCCGCGATCCATGATCGACCGCCGCTTCATTCCGGGCGGTGGGGTTTGGCGACACTGGAAATCTGCCTCGCGATTCTCGCATCTGCGGAGCAAGAGAAGCAGATCGCGCTCGTGGCGCAAATCTAATGCCGAGTCCGTGGGGAGGCAGCGAAAATTCAGCGGTCGCCCGTGACGAGCCCGCCTTAGCCTTGGCGCGTCTTCGCCGGATTGTTCGTTGCCGCGGCCAGGATGGCGAGCATGTCGGTTTCCGCCGCCGCGGCCGACTTATAGCGCGGCTCGGTCGTGATGAATGGCTGCTGTGCATCCGCCGGGTTGTAGATCTCGACAAAATAGAGGTCTGACCGATCGTCCTTCACGGCCTCGATGCGGACTATCGCCATATGTCATCTCCGGTGCCGCGGGCCGAGCCGCGGAAGTTGCGTTAGATCTTATGGGCCTCGAGCGTCGATGGATGAAACAGCTCCTCTGGCTGCATCAGGCGCTTTGACAATCCTTGCGAATGATGGGCCTTGAGAAATGCCTCGAGCGTCACCCGGTTAGGCTGAAAGCCGTAGGCCCAGAAATCGTCACCCATCAGAGCCCGGGTTCGACGCAACTGTTCTTCCACGAACGGCAGCGTCACCTTGGTGGCCGACGTGTCCGCGAGCTTGGCCAGAGCCACGGCCTTCGACCGCGTGAAGACCTTGAGTGCTGCCGCGGCTAAAAACGGATGTGCTTCGAGCAAAGTCCGGCGGATGCCAAGGACGTGCATGATCGGAAAGATCTTGGTGCGCTCATACCAGTCCGCGGCCGCGGCTGTCGGATCAGCAAATAGCCATTTGACGTTGGCGTGGCCATGCTCGAAACATGACGGAGCGCGTGGACCGATAATGCCATCCAGTCGCCCATCAGCGAGCATGCCCGAGAGTGTGGCGTCAGCGGGCGCTGCTTCGACACGGATGTCGGCGGGCAGGTCGATCTTGATTTTCTCCACACGGCCGGGCGTCTCATACCCACCCTGTACCCAGGTGATCTCCCGCGGATGCACGCCATATTCGGTTTCAAGGATCATGCGAGCCCAAACATTGGCCGTGAGCTGATATTCGGGAACGCCGATGCGCTTGCCCTTCAGATCCGCTGGCCGCTCGATTCCCCGATCATCACGGATGAAGATGGAGGTGTGCCGAAAGGCGCGAGAGGGAAACACCGGAACAGCGACGTAGGGGCAGTCATCCTGTGAGATCTTTACGGTGTAGCTCGACAGCGAGAGTTCGCAGATGTCGAACTCGGCATGGCGAAACGCCCGAAAAAAGATCTCCTCGGGTTCGAGCAACATGAAGACCGGATCGACACCGTCCATGCGTACGGCTCCGTCAACGAACGGACGCATGCGATCATAGTCGCCGATTGCAATCGACAGATTGAGATTGCTCATATCTGATCCCATTTTGAAAAATATCGGATCTGCCTCACCACACGCAATCTCGCAGACGCCCGGCCATGCGCTCCGCTTCGCTTGCCACGACATCCATTCCTGACCCGGTGCCGAGATACCGTCGTGCAATGTCGGGCGAGGCGAGCAGCTCTTGCGCGGCCCCCGACATGGTGATGAGGCCGTTTTCGAAGACATAGCCGCGGTCGGCGATCGCGAGAGCCTGGCGCGCATTCTGCTCCGCGAGCAAGATCGTCAAGCCCTGGTCGCGCAAACGACGGATCAACTGAAAGATTTCAGCGACGAGAAGAGGCGCGACCCCGAGCGAGGGCTCGTCAAGCAGCAGCACCCTCGGTTTCGACATCAGGCCCCGCGCGATTGCCAGCATCTGCTGTTGGCCCCCGGAAAAATTACCCGCGGTGGTTTCAAGTCGCTCTCCCAAAATCGGGAAGAGACGGCATACCTCCGCGATGCGTGCGGCGATACCGTCCTCGCCTCGCTGCAAATACGCGCCAAGGGCCAGATTTTCAGCGACGGTCATGCCCGCGAAGACCTGGCGGCCCTCGGGCACATGGGCGATGCCTCTGCGGAGCCGTTGTGCGGCGGGCAAATTGTCTATCGCTTCGCCATCCAGCAGGATGGTGCCCGATACAGGTCTCAACAAGCCGGAAATAGATTTGACCAGCGTCGACTTGCCGGCGCCGTTCGCTCCCACGAGGGTGACGATCTCACCCGGCTCCAATGTCAGGGCGATATTCTTGAGAACGCTAGCGCCGGCATAGCCGACGGCAACACCTTTGAGTTCAAGCAGCGGCATCGGCGACACGCCCCAGATACGCTTCGATCACGCGTGGATTGCTCCGGATTTCGGCAGGCGTGCCGTCGGCGATCACCGCTCCTGCCTCCAGGACAGTGACATGATCAGCGACATTCATGACCAATGCCATGTTGTGTTCCACGACCAGGACGGCAATCCCGCTCGCGCGGATGGCGCGCAACAACGCGGCAAGTTCGTGGGTCTCGGTGTCGTTCAGGCCGGCGGCCGGTTCATCGAGGCAAAGCAGCCGCGGTTGGGCCATCAGCGCCCGGATCACTTCGAGCAGCTTTTGTGCCCCCATCGGCAAGTCGACCGCGTGGATGTCGCGCAGGTGCCAAAGATCGACCAGCTCGAGAAGAGCTTCGGCGCGCAAGCGAAGCTCGTATTCCTCCGCGGCTGCTTTTGGCAGCCAGAGCATCTGGGACAGCCCGCGATGCCGCATCAGCCGATGGCGTCCCGTCAGGACATTCTCCAACACCGTCATACCGGGAAAGACGCGCGCGGATTGGAACGTTCGTATGAGGCCACGTTCGGCGATTTGAGTAGGCGAGAAGCCCCTCGCATCTTGGCCGAGGTAGCGCACCTCACCTGCATCGGGCGGGAGCAGGTTGGTGATGAGGTTGAAGATCGTCGTTTTGCCTGCCCCATTGGGTCCGATGAGCGCCGTCACAGCTCGATCAGCGACATCAAACGAGACATCCGCCGCGGCACGGAGGCCACCGAAAGTCTTCTCCAATCCCCGGACGGAGAGAATAGGGGAAGAGGTTGACCCGGCGGTATTCATGGCACCGGGCTTTCGAGAAATTTCGACGATTGCCGCTTCGAGACATCAGGTCTCGACAACCGGGCGAGGCGTGCGCAGAGGACGCCGTACAAGCCTTGAGGGAGGTAGAGGAAACACGTGACCAGGAGGCCGCCGGAGAGCAGCGTCTTATAGATCGCGAAGGGCTGGAAGAGGGTGGGTAGGAGCGTCAGCAGCACGCTGCCCAGGAAGGCTCCGACGAGGGTGCCTTCCCCACCGATGACCAGCATCGAGACGAGTTCCAGCGACCGGTTCGTGCCGACCATGTCCGGAGAGAGAAAGTTGAAAAAGAACGCCAGCAAACTGCCGGACAGCGAGGCGAGCCCGGCACTGATCATGAAGGCGATCAACTTATACCGGACGGTATTGATGCCGAGCGCGGCAGCCGCCATCTGGTCCGTGCGAATTGCTCTCAATGCGCGGCCGAAGCCGGATTTGAGACCGCCGAAGCACGTCAATAGCAAGACGACATCGACAGTCAGCGCCACATAATACATTTGCCGTGGGCTTGCGAATTCGAAGGTCCCGATCGCAAACGACGGAATGCCCACCATTCCCGATGGTCCGCCGGTGAAGTCGATAAACCCGATCGCACAGGAATCGATGAGAAGCCCGAAAGCAAGAGTGGCGAGCGCCAAATAGAGCCCTCTGAGCCTCAGCGTCACCAGCGACAGGAACAGAGCGCATGCCAGCGAGAGCAGGATGCCGACCGCGATGCTCGCTAGCGAAGACAGTTCGCAATTGACCGTGAGATATCCGGAGGTGTAGCCGCCGATGGCCATGAAGCCGGCCTGTCCCAGGCTGATCTGGCCGGCATAGCCCATCAGGATATCAAGCCCGATGAGAGCAATGAAAAGGATCGCGGCGATCGTCAGGCCGGTCATGACACCGCCCGAGCTGATGAAGAGCGGCACGGCCGCGGCGATCGCCAGCGCCACTGCGCTCGCGATCCAGGCGACATGCGGCCGCAGCCGCACGACATGTCCCCAGACGCGCGCCTCGTCGCGCACATCCTGCCGGCGAACGACGGACGATCGGATCAGCCCGCTCGGTCGCCAAATGAGAACGGCGAGCAGCAGCGAAAGGGCAATAGCGTTGGAGAAAAGCGAAGAGACGTAGGCGGTCGCCAGCTGCGTCGTCAGCCCCAACAGCAAGCCGCCAGCGATGGCTCCGGGAAACGACGAGATGCCGCCGATAACAACGGCGATGAATCCGGAAATCGTAAACAGTCGCCCCGTATCGAATTGAAGGGTCGTTGTCGGGGCAATGACGACGCCCGCAACGGCCGCAATAAAGGTAGCGAGACCGAAGCTGAACAAGGTCATCCGAGGCACGCCGATGCCGACCAGGCTGGCCGCTGTCGGATTATCCGCGCTGGCGCGCAAGGCACGGCCCATCCTGGTTTTCGCAATGAACAACCAGAGAGCCGTGATCAGGACCACGGTCGTTCCACCGACCCAGAAAGCCTGCGTTGGCACGAGGATGCTCCCGACTTTGACGGGATGGTCATCGGAAAATGGTGGCAAGGCGTAGGGCTGGTTTCCCCATACGACCAATGAGAGACCTTCGAGCAATGTGAGCAGGCCAACCGTCAACATGAGAACGTTGGCGTTCGACAACCGCTGCAATCCCGGCACGAAGCTGACCGCCCCCAACGCAACACCGATGGCGACGGTCGCGGCAATTGCGAGCGGCACGGCGATGGCGGGAGGCCAACCGAAGCTTTGGCTGAATGTGTAGTCGATCAAGGCGCCCAGAACGCAGAAACCGCCCTGGGCCAGGTTCACCGTAGACGTCACCCGATAGATCAGCGAAAAGCCCAAGGCGATGAGTGCATAGATGCAGCCGACGACGAGTCCGCCGATACAGATCTGAATGAACCCGGTCATCATCTCGAGGCTCCGACCGCGGCGACCATCACGGTTTCAATGGCCGCCGGGCTCACTCATCACGACCCATGTCCCCGCGCCCGGATCCCAGCGCGTGACCACGACATTGGACTCGTCGACGCCGCGGTTCGGCACCGACTTGAAGTCGTATGAGCCGTTGATGCCGGCAAAGCCCTGCAGGCTTGCGAGATAGCTCCGTAGCTCCTCCGCGCTCGCTTCGGGCTTGAGCTTGCGCAACGCCTCGACGACGAGCACCGCGGGATCCCAAGCGAATGTCGAAGGGCCGTCCGGCTTGATGTCGGTGCCCTCGAAGGCCTTGAAGAATGCGTCTTTCGCCGACATGACTTCCGGTTTTTGGTTGGGGCGCTGCGTCTTCGGCCATTCGGGTGACGGGATGAACAAGTCCTTGGGCAGGAAGGACGCGTACTGACCCATCTGCGCGTAGGTCATGTTGCCATCGGTCGTTCCGACTGGAACCTCGAGCCCGGCATCGCGGATCGCTTTGAAGACGGTTCCGATGGGAGCACCCGTGGACCAAGCGATGATGGCGTCCGGGTTGGCGCCCCTGAGCCGCTGGATTTGAGCTGCGACGCTCACATCGGTCGGATTGAACTGTACTTCTGCGACGAGCTCGACGTCCTTATGATTGCCATTGCCGGCCATTGCCTTGATGTTGCGATAAGCATCTTGGCCGGTCGCATCCGTGGACGTGATCAATGCGATCTTTTTCCAGCCGCGCTCACCGAAGTAACGGAGCAAGCCGCCGGCCAACCCCTGCGTGGATACGCTGGAGCTGAACACATAGCCTCCGGCAACCGGGTTGATCGACGGCGAAAAGCAATAGAGAACCGGCCCGCGCCGCATCAACGGCGTCATTGCATTGCAAAGCGCGACCACCGCCGACCCTAAGACGACCGCAGGGTTGGATGCCTTGACTTCATTGGCAAGCTGCACGGAAATCTGCGGGCTCGTTTGGTCATCGTGAAAGACGAACTGCAGGGGTTTGCCGTGGATGCCGCCACCAGCATTCACGACCTTCTCGTACTGTTGCAGCGACTGTTGCTCGGCTTTGCCCAGGAACGATGCGCCACCGGTGAGCGGGAGGACAACATTGATTTCAAAGCTGTCGGCAGCCTTTGACGCGCCTGACGTCATCCATGCGGCAGCCCCCAGAGCCGCCAACCCAAAGCAAAATCGTTTCAATCCCACCTCCCGAGTGATTTCCTTTTGTGTCGATTGGCCTTGGTCCCGAGGCCTTGCTGTCGAGGCCGTTATCCTGTCGCGGCTGCCATCTCGCGATCGGTTTCGTCCTCTTCCAGGCCGTCGAGAATCGCCACCTCTTCCTCGGACGCGCCAAGGGTCCGCCAAGGAACTGATTTGACGACGATGCCCTGATAAGAGCGCAATTTTGCCTGGGGCAAATGCGGCTCGACAAGACCGATGACGCGCTCGTCCTGTTGGAAGGCTTCGACCGCATTCAACATCAGACGGCGAAACTGCACCACGGCAATGTCGCTGGCGCCCAATCGTTCTTGCGTCCGATCGGCGATGGCGCCCATCGATTCCCACATCATGATGTCCTGGTTGGGAATGCCGGGAACGCCCGTGAAATTGCCTTCCGCCATCCCGGCGCGATCTTGCAGGTAGTTGTTGGAGGCACGGCGCTTGGTCGGGCGGAAGTCCTCGTCAAGATCATCGCCTGGTACCGCCACACAGAACCTGCGCCAGGCATCTTGATCGATGCCGCCGCCCGGCTGGTCGCTCCATGCGATGAAGTGAAAGTAGCTGCTGGTATCATTGCGCGGAACGATTACGCTGGCGACGTTGTACGAGCTGTTGGGCGGAATCAGTGCGCAGAACGGCGCAACATAGGTCGTCAGGCGTATATAGTCGTGAGTGCGCGCATCCACGATCGGCCTGCGAATGGCGGCGTAGCGCATGCCGTAATTTGTCAATTGAACTTGGATGCGCGGATTCTTGTCCGTCGAAGGGCGCAACCAATGGGTGTCTTTTGCCTCGGCGGTTCCGACTTTCGCAGGCTTCATGTCCGATGAGTGAAGGCTCGACGAGTGGGCGGAATCGATCTGCCCTTCCATGATTTGCGCCCAGTTGCACGGCAATTGAATTTTCACGATCGAGACACGCGTATCTTCTGTGGGAGCCCAGGCTGGAGCTTCGAACTCCGGGACCAGCTCTGCCGGCCCCATATAGGTCCACACGAAGCCGCCAGCTTCGCGGGTCGGATACGAAACATGCTTCACCTTATCGGCAAAGCCGCTTTCCTTGGGCTCCGACGGCATGTCCATGACATTGCCGTCTCGATCGAACTTCCAGCCATGGTACAGGCAGCGCAAGCCGCATTCTTCATTTCGCCCGAAAAACAGAGAAGCTTTGCGGTGCGGGCAAAACTCGCCCAGCATCCCGACCCTGCCGTCGCTGTCACGGAACGCCACGAGCTTTTCGCCGAACAACTGGACACGCACGGGCCGGCCATTGGGCTCGGAGACCTGCTCGGACAAGAGCGCCGGCACCCAGTGGCGGCGCATCAGCCGGCCCATAGGGGCCTGGCCCTCGACCCGACACAAGGTTTCGTTTTCGAGTGCGGTCAACATGGCTTTCGCCTCCCCGAACGTCTCGCGGATAAGGGGCCAAGAGATTACTTAGCTTCCTTAGGTTTTTCGTCTAGTGCACCCTGCGCCGACTGTCCAGAGGAATTCAAATGTCGAGCCTGTCGAACGGGCGGGGCACGTTTGCCGCGTCCAATTCTCGCGGAAAGCCAGTCGCAGCCCTGCCCATATTTCCGACTTGCGGAGGGCATCGCAATGGCCGCAACGGCAGAGTGGGCCGACACCAACCGAGCATCCCACAGCCGATCCCTGCAACCGGCTTCAGGGCCGAGCATGGTCACCGCGGGATAATCGTTTAGCTTCCTAAGCTGCTGCGGAGAATTCCCCGATCGGGATGGCCGATCTTAAGCGTCGTCTTCTCCGGCGAGCTCGGCTTCGTCGATCTTGGCATGGAGATTCGTCTGCACTGCTTTCAGAAGATCGAGCAGCATCGCGGTCTCTCGAAGCGACAGGCCTGCGGCGGCATCCCGGACAACTTCAACCGCCAGCGGCAAAAGGTCCTTCTTCAAGGCTCGGCCCTTTTTGGTCAGAAAGACAAGTTGGCGACGCCGGTCGACCTCGTCTCTGATCCGGCAGACAATCCCGCTGCGCTCCATCGACGATATCGCACTGAGCGTGGTGGGCTCCATCGTGCCGATGCTGCGTGACAAGTCGCTCTGAGTGACCCCATCTTGCTGCCATAGGACTCGCAAGAAATACCACATGCCAAGCGTGACACCGTGGGGCTCAATTTTTGATTGCAGATAACGTTGCAGGGCCCGGTGCGTGGTGCGCACCTGGTAGCCGATGCTGAAATCGAGCGAAAACTCTTCCACCGCTCCTTCGGTGGCAGGTGCATAAATTGATGAGAGGTGATCTGCATCCTGGCGCGGAGACCTTGAGTTCATATTTTCTCCAACCGAACAGCCGGTCCCGCCCGATGAAACGCTCTCACGGAGCGTCATCCTTGTCCAGCTCGCTCATCATCGAACCCTGCCTGAAATGTGTCGGCCGGTAGATCCGGTCCCTTCGCCGCTGCCGGCCTGTCCTACGTGCCGGGCTTGTGTGCTTGAAACACCTTGTGAGCGAGGCTTCTGTTCTTCTCGATCAAGGCGGAGATCATCGCATCGCTCTCGAACGATGCCGGTTCGGCGAGCGCGCGGGCGGGCGCGCTCAAGGCTGTCGCTGCCGGACCTGTCGCTGCCGGACCTGTCGTTGCCGGGGCGCTCATGACAACCTTCGGGTAGACTTGTTCCATGAAGGCGAAGTCGGTGTCGTCGATATCCGTGCCGCCGGTGATCGGGTTCCCGTCCACGGTGATCGTTCCCGGGATTTGGTAGCACATGATCGAATTCGGATCAGTATGCGCCGTTCCCCAGAGCGAGGATTCCTCGATGGGCGTCAGCACTTGCGCGCGCGTCTGATCGGGCGTCCAGCCTTGTGTCGCCTGGAAGTAGTCGATGGCCTTCTGGGGATCGATTTTGGCCACCAGCTCGCGACGCATATGCTCGTGCGGGCATCCCAGCGTATGTCCCGTTTCGTGGCGCACCACGCGATGGTATTCGGCTTCCGGCGTTTGCATCGAAAACGAATCGAGGTTCATGGTCGGCTGATCGGCAGGAATGCTGAGAATGTCCGTCCCGAGATAAGACCAGTAGCCGTCGCCAGGCGTGCGCGCGAGGCGAACCTGGCCGGTGCCCGCCGTCTCCGTGAATTGCGCATTCAGGCGGGACGACCAGGCGTTCATGTGGGAGAGGATGCGCGCCCGAAGATCGTTGGGGGGATTGTCGAGGAACTGGACAGTCAGACGCACACCGTTGGTGCGCCAATATTTGCGGGTGACGACGGCTATGTAGGGATGAACGAGGATTGCGTCCGAGGTGATCGGCTTGAGTGCCTGGAGGCTTGGTCCGTTCGTCGGATTGATCGCGAGCGCGATGTCGATTGAGCCCTCGATCAATTCTCCCGGCAAATATTTCGGTCTGCAGATCGCGCATGCTGGCATGGCTGGCTCCTTTTGCCGCTGAACGTTGCGTGCGACGGTTCGCAAGCGCCTGCTTCGCTGTCCTCGCGCCGTCGTCAGTCGCAAGAGGAAACGCCTGCGACCGTGAGCGCAGCGTGACACGCCTGCGCGGGGCGGACGGACCCGGATTGGGTTGTGCGGAGCGGCTGGCTGGGGCGCTAGGATTCGAACCTAGGAATGGCGGTACCAAAAACCGCTGCCTTACCACTTGGCGACGCCCCAAAGACCGGCTGGAGGTCTGCGTCTGTAGCCGCGCTCTATCGTCTTGGCAATCCGCGGCCGCGACGGGGCCGGCGCCGCGGTGTCGCAACGCGGAATGGCGCATTTGCGGGCCAGCCCCGCTGCCGCTTGCCGGTTTGCGCGGTTTGCGGCAAGGACTGGCGCATGCTGGCCGGTCTCCTCTTCACGTCAGCCGCGGCGGCGGCGCTGTCGGCGGCGCTGGTCGTCGTCATGATGCCGCTCTTGCGCCGCTACGCCCTGGCGCGCCCCAATTCGCGGTCGAGCCATGCGACGCCGACGCCGCAAGGCGCGGGCCTCGCCGTCATCCTGGCGACCCTGCTAGCAGCCGCTGCCGGGCTGGCATTGGCGCCGGCCGATCCGGGGGCGGCGCGTGAAGCCGCCATCGTGGTCGCGGCGGCGCTGATTCTGGCGGCGACCGGGGCGCTCGACGATCTGAGGCCGCTCGGCCCGCTCGCCAAATTGCTGCCGCAGATCATCGCTGTCGGCATGGTCGTCATCTTGGCGGCGCCGCAGGAGGCGAGGCTCGCCTTCTTCCTGCCGCTGCCGTTGGAACGTGCCTTGGCGATCATCGCCGGCATCTGGTTCGTCAATCTCGTGAATTTCATGGACGGGATCGACTGGATCACGGTCATGGGTTGCGGCGTGCCGCTGGCGGCGCTCGCCGTCCTCGGCTTCGGGCTTGCGGGGGAGGGCGCTGCCTGGGAATTCCTGGCGGCCGCGCTCTGCGGCTCGCTGATCGGCTTTGCGCCTTTCAACAAGCCGGTGGCGCGCGTCTTCCTCGGCGATGTCGGCAGCCTGCCGGTCGGCTTGATCCTGGGCTACGGGCTCTATCGCCTGGCGCTCGCGGGCCATCTCGCGGCGGCTCTGATCTTGCCGCTCTATTATCTGTGGGATTCGGGCCTGACGCTCGCGCGGCGCCTGGCGCGCCGGGAAGCCTTCTGGCTTGCCCATCGCAGCCATGTCTACCAGCGCGCCACCGATGCCGGCTGGAGCGTATCGGCGGTGGTGGCGCATATCGTCGTCCTCGACCTCGCGCTCGCCGCTCTCGCCGCCATCAGCGTCGCCTGCGATTCTCAGGCCGTCTCGGCCGTGCTGCTGGCCGCCGCCGCTCTCCTGGTCGGCCTTGCCTGCTCACGCCTCACGTCCGGGCCCGCGGCGGCGCCAGAGACGCATTCGTGAAGCGGATCCTGGTCACCGGGGCCTCGGGCTTCGTCGGCCGGGCGCTCGTCGCCCATCTCGCCGGGAGCGGCTATGCGGTGCGGGCCGCAAGCCGCAAACCCTTGCCGAAAGGTGAGGGCGTCGAGAGCGTGCCGTCGCCCGATCTTGCGGGCAAACAGGATTGGACAGCGCTGCTCCGGGGCGTCGATGCCGTCGTCCATGCGGCCGCGATCGCCCATACGGGCGGCAGCGACGAGGCGCGCTACGATGCCGTCAATCATCTTGCGGTGCTGGCGCTCGCGCAAGCCGCGCAAGGCCGCGTCGAGCGCCTCGTTTTCCTCTCCTCCATCCGGGCCCAGAGCGGCGCCGCGGCGCCGCGCATCCTGACCGAAGCCGACGCGCCCGAGCGGCTCGATGCCTATGGCCGCAGCAAGCTTGCGGCGGAGGAGGGGTTGCGGCGCATGGCTGCGCCCGCCATCATCCTGCGGCCGGTGCTGGTGGTGGGCTCGCAGCCGAGCGGCAATCTCGCGACCATGTTGCGCCTGGCGCGCCTGAACCTGCCCCTGCGCCTCGACGGGCTCGTGGCGCGGCGCTCGATCGTGGCGCGCGACGATCTGTGCCGGGCGGTGGTGCATGCCCTGCAGGGCCGCGCCGGGATCGGCGAAACCTACATCGTCGCCCATCCAGATCCGATCAGCATCGGCGAGATGTTCGCGGCCTTGCGCCAAGGGCTCGGCCGGCATCCGGGCGGGGTATCCGTGCCGGGCCCGCTGCTGCGCGGCCTCATGGCCCTGCCGGTGTTGCGGGCGCAGCGCGACAATCTGCTCGGCGATCTCGTCGTCTCGCCGGCGAAGCTCATGGCGACGGGATTTACGCCCATGGTCGCGCCTCACGCCGCCATGCTTCAGATGGCGGCGAACGGCGTCCGATCGTAGAAGTCACTTGGCAGAAGGTCGAGGATGCCTTCGGCGAGGGATCACCGAGCCGCCGCGTCGCGGAGTGAACGGGACCGGCGAACACAGCGAGAGCTGGCCCCGCGCCTGCATCCCGTGACCGTCGGCGCGGCGGCGGCGTCCTCTCAGCAGCCGGAGAGCCGCAACCCCCATCCGATTACGGCTTGGCAGTTGGCCCGGCGAGTGCCAAATTATTTGCCGAGCTATCTTGAAGCGCGTAGCTCTCCTGCATAGCTCGCATGAAACGGCCCCGTCGGCACAGTTCGGCCGCGCCCCGCGCCGCAGATAAGTCAGTTCATATCAAGAGCTTGGCAAGAGACTTGGTTGGCAAGAGACTTGGGAGGAGAGCGATGAAATTCCGTCCGCTTCACGATCGTGTCGTCGTCAAGCGTATCGCAGCCGAGGAGAAAAGTGCCGGGGGGATCATCATCCCCGACACCGTCAAGGAAAAGCCGCAACAGGGCGTGGTCGTGTCGGTCGGCCCCGGAGGGCGTGACGAGAGCGGCAAGCTCATCCCGCTCGACGTCAGGACCGGCGACCTTGTCTTGTTCGCCAAATGGTCCGGCACCGAGGTCAAGATCGACGGGGTCGAGTATCTCATCATGAAGGAAAGCGACATCATGGGCGTGCTGGACGAGGCCGGCGCCGGCAGGATCGCGGCCTGAGGCTGCAGACCTCGTCAATACGCCGTCACGATGCCTGAACAGCCCTCCGGCCGACGCGAGGGGGTGTCGGTTCGGACGGCCAGGGAGGAAAGTCTTCGAGGAGGAAGATCATGGCTGCAAAGGACGTCAAATTCTCGGTCGATGCCCGTGAGAGGATGCTGCGGGGTGTCGATATCCTCGCCAATGCCGTGAAGGTGACGCTCGGACCGAAGGGGCGAAATGTCGTCCTCGACAAGTCGTTTGGCGCACCCCGCATCACCAAGGACGGCGTGACCGTCGCCAAGGAGATCGAGCTCGAGGACAAGTTCGAGAACATGGGCGCCCAGATGGTGCGCGAAGTGGCCACGAAGACCTCCAATCAGGTGGGAGACGGCACGACGACGGCGACCGTGCTCGCCCAGGCGATCGTCAAAGAGGGTGCAAAGGCGGTCGCTGCCGGCATGAACCCGATGGACCTCAAGCGCGGCATCGACCTTGCGGTCGAGGCGCTGGTCAAGGACCTTGCGAAGAACTCGAAGAAGGTGACCTCGAATGACGAGATCGCGCAGGTTGCGACGATCTCCGCCAATGGCGATGTCGAGATCGGCCGTTTCCTCGCCGACGCCATGAAGAGGGTCGGCAATGAAGGCGTGATCACGGTCGAGGAGGCAAAATCCCTGCAGACCGAGCTCGAAGTGGTCGAGGGGATGCAATTCGACCGCGGCTATATCTCGCCCTACTTCGTCACCAACGCCGACAAGATGCGGAGCGAGCTCGAGGACCCCTATATCCTGATCCACGAGAAGAAGCTGCCCGGGCTGCAGCAGCTCCTGCCTATTCTCGAGACGGTGGTTCAAGCGGGCAAGCCGCTCCTCATCATCGCCGAGGACGTGGAGGGCGAGGCCCTCGCCACCCTCGTGGTGAACAAGCTGCGCGGCGGGCTGAAGGTCGCGGCAGTGAAGGCGCCCGGCTTCGGCGATCGCCGCAAGGCGATGCTCCAGGACATCGCCATCCTGACCGGAGGCACCATGATCGCCGAGGATCTCGGCATCAAGCTCGAGAGCGTCAACCTCGACATGCTCGGCCGCGCCAAGATCGTGACCATCGAGAAGGAGAATACGACGATCGTCAACGGAGCCGGCAAGAAGGCCGACATCCAGGCGCGCATCGCCCAGATCAAGGCCGAGATCGAGGACACCAGCTCGGACTATGATCGCGAGAAGCTCCAGGAGCGGCTCGCCAAGCTTGCGGGCGGCGTCGCGGTGATCCGGGTCGGGGGCGCGACCGAGGTCGAGGTGAAGGAGCGCAAGGACCGCGTCGACGACGCGCTGCATGCAACCCGCGCCGCGGTCGAGGAAGGCATCCTGCCGGGTGGCGGGGTGCCGTTGTTGCGGGCCGTCAAGGTGCTCGCCGCGATCAAGGCCGCGAATGCCGACGAGCAGCACGGCGTCGAGATCGTGAAGCGGGCGCTCTCCTGGCCGGTTCGCCAGATCGCCGCCAATGCAGGTGCCGACGGCTCGGTCGTGGTCGGCAAGATCCTCGACAAGGAGACCTATGCCTACGGCTTTGATGCCCAGACCGGCGAGTATGGCAATCTGATGAGCAAGGGCATCATCGACCCGACCAAGGTGGTGCGCGCGGCGCTGCAGGACGCGGCCTCGGTGGCCGGGCTCCTCGTCACCACCGAGGCCATGGTCGCCGAGGCGCCGAAGAAGAAGGCTCCACCGCCCGCTCCGGGCGCCGGTATGGGCGATATGGATTACTGAACGTATTCCGGCGAAGTGGCCTCCGCTTCGCCGGACAACGCCTCAATGGGGCGGCAGCCTGATCTCGAAACGGGCGCCGCCAGGGCTCGGGGCGAGGCGGATATCGCCGTCATGGGCGCGCAGGATGTCGGCGACGATCGCGAGGCCGAGCCCGCTGCCGCGCCGGCTGGATGAGGCCGAGAAAGGTTCGAACAGCCGCGGCCACATCGAAGCGGGCACACCAGGGCCGTTATCCTGGACGACGATCAGGTCGCCCCCCTGCTGTGCCGCGATCGTGATTCTCGCCTCAACAGCCTGCGGCTGCTGGGGTTGCGGCGTCATGGCCTGCAGCGAGTTGCGCATCAGGTTGAGGAAGACGCGCGCCATCTGGTCGCGATCCGCGGTGATCTCCACATCCGGCGCGACCTGGTTGATCAGGGCCGCCGGAGCGTTGCGGCTCACCGGCAAAGCCAGCTCCCAGCATTCGGCGACGAGCGGCGCCAGCTTGAAGCGCGAGGGCTTCAGCGCCGCCTTCTGGTCGGCCCCATAGGCGAGCGTGCCTTCGCACAGGTCGATGGCCCGGCGCAGCGCATCGACGAGGCGCGGCGCCAAGCGTTGCACGCTCGGATTCTTCAATTCGGCGATGCGCTCGGAGAAGAGCTGCGCGCCGGAGAGCACATTGCGCAGATCATGGCTGATCTTGGCGATCATCAGGCCGAGCGCCGCGAGCTTCTTGCTGCGGCGCAATTCATCGGCGAGCTTGGCTTCGAGCCTGGCGAGCGAGCGTTCCGCGAAGCCGATCTCGTCGCTGCGGTCGCCGGTCGGGATGACGCGGGCGGCGTTCTCGGGCTCGCTCTCGAACCCTGCCATATTGGCCGACAGGCGCTTGATCGGGCGCACGATCATGAACAACAGCGACACATAGACGAGCCCCGCCGTGATCAGCGAGATCAAGAGCGACAAGAGCAGGATGTTGCGGGCGAACCCCCACATCGCCTCCCGCAGGCGGTTTTCCTCGATCGTCATGTTGATGACGATGCCGCCCATGCCGCGGGCGGTGACGCGCAGGATGCGCCCCGGCCGCGCCGCGAGCGTCCCCATGGCCTCGATGATCTCGTGCGGCGGGCTCATGTCGCGCAGATCGGTCGTCACATCGACCTCGGGCGGATTGTCGATGCTCGCGACCAGCATGCGCGAATCGGCGCGGCGCGCCCAGATGGTGAGTGCGCCGACCTGCTTCAGCAATTCCTGGCCGAGCTCGGGGGGCACCATGCCGGAGGGAGCGGCATCGAAGACCAGCGCCGCGGTGGCTGCGGCCGCGATCTTGTTCATCAGCCAGGTGCGCCTGAAATTCGCAACCGAAGGGATGAAGATGAGGATTTCAGCCAGCATCACGAAGGCGATGGTCAGCACCAGCAGCTTCGCCGATAGCCCCGGCCGCACGCGGACGAGCGCGCCGACATCGGGCATCACATGGCTGAAGCTGCGTTGTGTGACGTCGTCCATATCTATCCTGGCCCCAGGTCCTTCCTCACCCCAACGTCCTTCCTCACCCCAATGTCCTTCCTCACCCCAATGTCCTTCCTCACCCGAAAGCGCGCAGTATGCGCAGCAGGCGGCGCAGGAGCGGGCGGCGGGCGAGTGGCGCGTAGAATTCGAGCGCCGCGCGCCGCGACGCCTCGCTCAGCGTCGGATAGGGCAGTGTCAGCCTGGCGATTTGCGACAGCTTCATCTTCTCCTGCAGGGCGAGGGCCCAGAGCCCGATCATCTCGCCCGCGCTCTCTGCGCAGATGGCGGCGCCGAGAATGCGGCCATTGGGCTTGGCGATGAGCTTGACCAGCCCTTCGGCCTTGGCCTCCGTCCGGGCGCGATCCGTCTCACCGAACGGGAAGCGCGACAGGCGGATGCGGCCATATTTGGCGCGCGCCTCCTCCTCCGAGAGGCCGACCGCGGCAATCTCGGGATCAGTGAAGGTGACGCGCGGCAGCAGCACCGGATCGAACCTCACGGGCATGCGAAACAGGGCGCTACGGACCACGAGGCTTGCCTGTAACGAAGCCGCATGGGTGAAGCGGGAACCCCCTGCCGCCCCACCCGCGCAATCGCCGATGGCGAAGACGCGTCGATTGGAGCAGCGCATACCATAGTCGACAATGATACCGCTTTTGTCGTGTTTGATAAAGGCGGCGTCGAGGCTGAGCCCCGCAAGGCTCGGCGTCCGCCCGACGGCGACCAGGATATGGCTGCCGGAAACCTGACGCGGGGCAGCGCTCGAATCGGTGTAATGCACCCGGACACCGCCCTCGGCTATGCTCACCGCGGCGAGGCGCGACTGCTCGTGCAAGACGACGCCGTCGCGCGCCAACGCCCCGCGCAGGATGCCCGCGAGCTCGGGGTCCTCGCGCGGCAGCAGCGTGCCCATCTCGAACAGCGTGACCTCGCTTCCGAGACGCCGGAAGGCCTGGCCGAGCTCGCACCCCATCGGACCGCCCCCGACGATGATGAGATGGCCCGGGCGTTCGGGCAGGTCGAACACCGTCTCGTTCGTCAGATAGGGCACGGCGTCGAGCCCTGCGAGGTCGGGGATGGTTGGCCGCGAGCCCGAGGCGATAACGAAGCGACGCGCCTGTATGCGTGCCCCGCCGGCCTCGACCGTGGAGCGGTCGATGAAGGCCGCCTCGCTCTTGAGGACCGTGACGCCCAGCGCCGTGTAGCGCGCCGCCGAATCGGCCGGCGCGATTTCGGCGATCGCGCCTTTCACATGGGCCATCGCACGCTGGAAGCTGGGCGGCGCCGCGGCCGGCATCGTGTCGGCGGATCGCAGGGCGTCCGGAAGGGCTTTGGCCGCACGCGCCGCCGCAATCAGCGCTTTCGAGGGCACGCAGCCGGTATTCAGGCATTCCCCGCCCATGACGCCACGCTCGATCAGGACGGTTGATACGCCCAAGGCCGCCGCGGAGGCCGCAACGGACAATCCGGCGGCGCCGGCGCCGATGATGCACAGATCCGGGCGCAATATCTCGCTCATCAGGGTTCTCCGCCCAACAGGGGCTTGATCCAGCCCTTGCGCTCGCAAAAGCGTGCGATGGGCGCAATGCGTCTTATCGCGACCGGGATCAATGCCAAGGCGCCAAGTGCGCCGAGCGCCAGCAGCAGCCGGCTGTCGATGATCGCGGCGAAATCGAGATGCATGCTGCAAGATCGGCGGCCCGTGGCGAGGCAGCCCTGATAGGTCTGCGCCTGGCGCTGCAGGATGCCGCCCAGCGCCTCGCCCGCTGTCGCGAAGGCGAAGCCGCCCGGCATGACGCCGAAGAACGTCGTGCACAGGAAGGTCGAGAGCGGCACGCCGGCGATCGCGGCGGCGAGATTGACGAGCCAGAAGGGAAAGACCGGCATCAGGCGCAGGAAGACGAGATAGGAAGCGGCGTCGCGCTGCAGCGCCGCGATCGGGCCCGACAGGTCGAAACCGGCGATCTTATGCGACCATTCGCGGCTCAGCGCCCGCACTGCGAGGAAAACGCAGAGCCCGCCGAGAGTCGCCGCGAAGGCTGCGGCGAAGCCGCCGATGATGGCGCCGAATCCGAAGCCGCCGAGCAAGGTGAGCAGAATGGCGCCCGGAAAGGACACCGCGACGCTCGCCACATAGACCGCCACATAGGCCAGAAGTGCCAATAGCCGATGCCGCTCCACCAGGCGCGCGAACTTGCCGAGATGGTCGTTGAGGAAGATCAGCACGCTCGATTCGTACAAGGGCATGGCCAGCAGCAGGCATAACCCGGCGAGCAGGAGCAACAGGGCAGGCCATCGCCGTCGAAGGTTCATGATCCGCCCGTGCCGCTCTTCTGTGCCGAAGTGAAGCCACAAGCGAGGCTCGCGCGTCAACATGAGGGGCTGCGCGCGCCTCCTGGGTCCCCTCAATCTCCGCCCTGACGCGCGGCCAAGACCTCGTGGATCAGGCGCGGCAGGCGCACCGGCCGGCCGCCGGCGACGCAGGCGACCGTGATGTTCGCCTCCACCAATGTGTCCTCGCCGCGCCGCACCCGCTGCGTGAGATCAAGGCTCGCGCCGCGCATCTCGACGAGCCCGGTCTCGACCTTGACGAGGTCGTCCATGCGGGCCGGCCGCAGATAATCGATGGTCATGCGCCTGACCACGAAGGCAAGCGGCGGGGACATGGCGAAGGCCGCATGTTGGTCGATGCCAAGCCCGCGCAGCCATTCGGTGCGGCCTCTCTCCATGAAGCGCAGATAATTCGCATGATAAACGAATCCGGAAAAATCCGTGTCTTCGTAGTAGATGCGCAAGGTGAGCTCATGCAGCGCCAAGGGCTGCGGCGTTAAGCGCCGCGGCGTTAAGCGCGCGCGGCGCCCCGGTTGTTGTTGTCCCGGTTCTGCGGGTGCGGCCGTCATTGGCTGTCGGCGTCGGAGAACAGCCCGAATTGCGGCGCCTCCCGGCCGGCCGGCTCGGCAAGGCCGAGATGGCGGAAGGCGTGCGGCGTCAAGAGGCGCCCGCGCGGCGTGCGCTGCAGGAAGCCCTGCTGGATCAGATAGGGCTCGATGATGTCCTCGATCGCGTCGCGCGGCTCGGAGAGCGAGGCCGCGATCGTCTCGACGCCGACCGGGCCGCCGCCGAAGGATTCGGCGATCACGCCGAGATAGCGCCGATCCATGTCGTCGAGCCCGCGCGCATCAACCTCGAGGAGGGCGAGGGCGCGCGCCGCGATCTCGCGGGTGATCCTGTCGGCCTTGTCGACGACGGCGAAATCCCGCACCCGGCGCAGCAGGCGTCCGGCGACCCGCGGCGTGCCGCGGGCGCGCTTCGCGATCTCGTTGGCGCCGTCCTCGGACAAACCGAAGCCCATCACGCGGGCGCCGCGCTTGACGATGAATTCGAGCTCCTCGACCGTGTAGAAGTTGAGGCGGATCGGGATGCCGAAGCGGTCGCGCAGGGGCGTGGTGAGGAGGCCGGCCCGGGTCGTCGCGCCGACCAGGGTGAATTTCGACAGGTCGATCTTGATCGAGCGGGCCGCCGGCCCTTCGCCGATCATCAGGTCGAGCTGGAAATCCTCCATGGCCGGGTAGAGGATCTCCTCGACCGCCGGGTTCAGGCGGTGGATCTCGTCGATGAACAGGACGTCGCGTTCCTCGAGATTGGAGAGGATCGCCGCGAGGTCGCCGGCCTTGGCGATGACCGGGCCCGAGGTCGAGCGGAAACCGACCCCGAGCTCGCGCGCCACGATCTGGGCGAGCGTCGTCTTGCCGAGGCCGGGCGGGCCGACGAACAGCACATGGTCGAGCGCTTCGCTGCGCGCCTTGGTGCTCTCGATGAACACCTTCAGATTGGCGCGCGCCTGCTCCTGGCCGACGAAATCGGCAAGCTTCTGCGGCCGGATCGAGGCTTCAAGCGCATCGTCCTCGTGGCGTTCCGGCGTGATCAGGCGGGGAGGCAGGGTCATCGCGAATCGATCTTAGGCTCCATCGGCGAGTTTACGCCAGCGCCGCCTCGCCGTCAGGGGGCGGGCAGGCTCTGGGACCGCGGGCATCCTGCCCGCTCTTGCGAATGGCAAGGCCGGCACCGTTGGGAAGAAGGGCGACCGAGACGGTCGCGGTCCCAGTGGGACCGCTGGCATCCTGCCCGCTCTTGCGAACGACGAGGTCTCCACACCGGGAAGAAGGGCGACCGAGACGGTCGCGGTCCCACCGTGGCACGCACGCTTCTGGCATCGCGGCGCCTGCCGGTCGAGCGGTTCTTCACGTCATTTGCTAGGCGATGGCGCTTGATCGCGTCGCTCCGGCATGACACACGACCGACAAGCTGGCATTTTGCCGGCGCGGCGGCACATCGCCGTCCAAGAGCGATTCGATGGATCTGCGATTCGATGGATCTGCGTCCTGTCGTCACGGCGGCCGCCAGCCTCCTCCTCATCCTTGCGCTCTGCCTTCTGCTGACGGCGGGGGTGGGCGCGCTGGGCGACGGGCGCGATGCGGTGCTGTTCTGCGTCTGCGCCGCCGCCGCCGTCTTCCTCGGCGTCGGCTTGCGGCTCGTCGTCCGCGCGGAAGGCGGTCGTCGCTTCAGCGCGCGCGAATTGCCGATCTTCGCCACCGGCACAGTGCTGCTGCTCATCCTGTTCTCGGCTGCGCCCTTCGCGCTCGGCTCGCTCAAGATGCCGCTTGCGGCCTCGATCTTCGAGGCGAGCTCGGGCCTCATGACCAACGGCGCGAGCGCCCTCGTCTCGCCTGATCTGACCGGCACGGCGCTGTTGTTCTGGCGCGCGCTCCTGCAATTCCTGGGAGGCGGGCTGTTCATCGCGCTGATGATCTGCCTCCTGTCGCATGGCCAGGGCCAGGCCGACGGGTTCTGGATGCCGGACGGACCGAATTGGGAGGCGTCGCGCCTGTTCCGGCTGGCGCCACGCGTGCTCGGCGCCTACGCGGCGCTGACCGCGCTTTGCGCCATCGCCTATTTCGTCGGCGGCATGTCGGCCTTCGACGCGGTGGCGCATGCCTTCTCGACCCTATCGACGGGCGGTTTTTCGACGCATGCCGGCTCCTTCGCCTATTTCAACAAGCCCGATCTGCAATGGATCGCCATTGTCTTCATGCTGCTCGCCGCCTTGCCGCTCGGCACGGTCGCCATGCTGTTCAAGGGAGAGCTGCAGCCCATCATGCGCCATCGCGAGGTCCAGCTTTTCCTGGTAATTGCGCTGGTGCTCGTCATCATCGCCTGGACGCATCTGGCGCTCGCGGGCCTCGAGACCGGCTGGGTCGGTTTGCGCCATGCGGCCTTCGACGTGGTGAGCCGCATCACCACCACCGGCTTCGAGGCCGGCGACCCCGCGCAGCGGGGCGATTTCCAGGTGCTGCTCCTGATCGCGGCAGCGCTGGTCGGCGGTTGCGCGGGCTCGGCCGCCGGCGGTCTCCGGCCGATCCGCTTTGCGGTGCTCGTCCAGGGCATAAGGCGGTCCTTCATCCGCTTCGTGCATCCGCATGCCGCGGTGCCGTTCACGCATGGTGGCAGGCGGCTGCGCGAGGAGGCGGTCACCACCGTCTTCGCCTTCGCGGTTATCTATGTGGCGGCCTTCGTGGCGCTGGCCTTCGCGCTGGTGCTGGCGGGGCTTGGCGCGGGCGCTGCGCTGACGGGGGCCGTCATGGCCTTGACCAATGCCGGGCCGGCCTTCGGCGGCGGCCTGTCGAGCGCCGATTATGCGCATCTGCCGGGCGCTGCCCATTGGGTGCTTTCGGCCGGCATGATCGTCGGCCGGCTCGAGGTGATCATGGCGGTGGTAATGTTCCTGCCCGGCTATTGGCGGCGCTGAGACCGATTGATGGAGATGGAGTGACGATGGCGATGGACGGCGCTGCGAGCCGCGAGGCGGTGATCGAAATTCTTCGGCGCCTCGTCGCCTTCGATACGGAGAGCTCTCGCTCGAACCTTGCCCTGATCGACTATATCGAGGCCTATCTGCGCGATCTCGGCGTCGCCAGCGTGAGATTGCCCAGCGAGACGGGCGACAAGGCGGCGCTGTTCGCCACCATCGGCCCGAGCGATCGCGGCGGCATCTGCCTGTCGGGCCATACCGATGTGGTGCCGGTCGCCGGCCAGAGCTGGACCACGGACCCGTTCAGCCTACGCGTCGCCGACGGCCGGGCCTATGGGCGCGGTGCCGTCGACATGAAGGGCTTCTGCGCCATCGCGCTCGCCAATGTGCCGGTCTTCCAGAAGGCGGATTTGCGCATGCCGATCCATCTCGTCTTCTCCTATGACGAGGAGACGACCTGTCTCGGCGTCAAAGGCCCCATCGCCCGCATGGGCGGGGATTTCCCGCTGCCGCGCGCCGTCATCGTCGGCGAGCTGACCTCGATGCAAGCCGCCGACGCCCATAAGAGCGTGGTGACCTTCAACACCGATGTGCGCGGCACCGAAGCGCATTCCTCGAAGCCCGAGCTCGGCGCCAGCGCCATCACGGGCGCCGTGATGCTGATGGCCGAGCTCGATCGTATCGGTCAGGAGATGATCGCTCGCGGCGATCCGACCGGGCGTTTCGATCCGCCCTATAGCAGCGTGCATATCGGCGTGCTGCATGGCGGGACGGCGCGCAACATCATGGCGAAGCTCTGCAGCTTCCATTGGGAATTCCGCGGCTTGCCGGGCCTCGATCCCGATGAGATCCCGGCGCGCATCGAGCGCTATGCGCGCGAAGTGGTGGTGCCGCGCCTCACCGCGCATGGCAAGGCAGCGAGCGTCGAGACGCTGTGCGAGGTGTCGGTGCCGGGCCTCGCACCCGATCCTGGATCCGCCGCCGAGACCCTGGCGCTCAGGCTCGCCGGTCGCAACCGCCCCGTCACCGTGCCTTACGGCAGCGAGGCCGGCCATTTCCAGCAGGCCGGCCTGCCGACCATCGTCTGCGGGCCGGGCTCGATCGATCAGGCGCATCAGCCGGACGAGTTCATCACACTTGAGCAGATCGACGCGGGCTCGGCCTTCATGCGCAAGCTCGCCGAGTGGTGCGCGAACGGCGGGTAGGGCCAGGGCTGCTTCCTTCTCCCGCTCTTGGGCGGGAGAAGGTTAAAGAGCACCCTCAGCCCGGCCGGGCCTCGATCTGCGGCGCATCGGCCGCAACCTCGCCGGCCTCGACCTCGTCGGGCGCGACCCCATATCGCGCCGAGCAGAATTCGCAGGTGACCGCGATCAGGCCGTCATCGGCGATCATCTCGCGCCGGTCGGCATCGGTGAAGCTGCGCAGCATCGCCACGATGCGGGCGCGCGAGCATTGGCAGTTCTCCTTGAGCGTGGTCGCCGTGAAGGCGCGCACGCCGCGCTCATGGAAAAGGCGCACCAGGAGCCGCTCGGCCGACAGCATCGGATCGATGAGCTCATGGTCCTCGATGGTGTCGGCGAGCATGCGCGCCTCGGTCCATGAATCGTCGTCCTTGGCATCGTCCTTCACGGCCGGCGCTGCGTAGGAGGCGGGCGCATCCCCGCCCGGCAGGTCGCGCCTCGCGACCCGCTCGCCGGCCTTGGGCAGGAATTGCACCAGCAGGCCGCCGGCCGACCATAATTTGTCGCGGCTATCGGCGCCCGGCACATAGAGCTGGCCGGCCGCCAGGCGCACCCGGGTCGGGATCTGCTCGGATTGCGTGAAATAATGATGGGCGGCCTGTTCGAGGCTCTGTCCGTCGAGCGCCACCAGCCCCTGATAGCGTGCCCGGTCGCCACCGCTCGGGTCGATGGTCAAGGCGAGATGGCCCTTGCCCAAAAGGGCGCCGCTCACCTGCTGTTCCTTCGGCAGGGCGTTCACCTTGTCCTCGTCGAAGCGCGCATAGGCCCGAAAGCTGTCGGGAAAGCGGAAATCGACGACGATCATGCCGACCGGCCCGTCGGTCTTGGTCTGCAGCTGGAAGCGGCCGTCGATCTTCAGCGAGGCGCCGAGCAGCACGGCAAGCGCCGCCGCCTCGGCGAGCAGCCTCGATACCGGCTCCGGATAGGCGTGACGGCGGATGACGGCATCGATGGAGGCGCCGAGCTTGACGACACGCCCGCGCGCATCGAGCGCATCCACCGAGAAGGGCAGGATGCGGTCGCTTGCGGCCCCATATGGATCATGCGCCCTATCATGCTCCCCGCTATCGATCGGGGTCCGGTTCATCCGCCTGCCGCTCCCATGCACCAGGCGAGGATCCCCTTCTGCGCATGCAGCCGGTTCTCGGCCTCGTCGAAGACGACCGATTGCGGGCCGTCGATCACCGTGTCGGTGACCTCCTCGCCGCGATGGGCCGGCAGGCAGTGCATGAAGATCGCATCCGCCTTGGCGACGCCCATCAGCTCGGCATTCACCTGGTAGCGCTGCAGCAGGTTCTGGCGTCGCCCTTCATCCTCATCGCCCATCGACACCCAGCAATCGGTGACGACGCAATCCGATCCCTCGACCGCCTCGAAGGGGTCGCTGGTCACGGTGATGCGCGCGCCGTTGGCCTTGGCCCAGGCCGTCAGCTCATCCTTGGGGCTGAGCTCGGGCGGGGTGGCGATACGCAGGTCGAAATCGAAGCGCGAAGCCGCATGCACCCAGGAGCCGAGCACGTTGTTGGCATCGCCCGACCAGGCGATGGTGCGCCCGGCGATCGACCCCTTCTTCTCCTCGAAGGTCAGCACATCCGCCATGACCTGGCAGGGATGCGACATCTTCGACAGGCCGTTGATCACCGGCACGGTGGCGTGCGTCGCGAGCTCCCTCATGGCGCCGTGATCGAGCATGCGGATCATGATGGCGTCGACATAGCGCGACAGCACGCGCGCCGTGTCGGCGATCGATTCGCCACGGCCGAGCTGCATCTCCTGGCCGGTGAGCATGATGGTGTCGCCGCCGAGCTGGCGCATGCCGACATCGAAGGAGACGCGGGTGCGCGTCGAGGGCTTGTCGAACACCATGGCCAGGACCTTGCCGGCGAGCGGGCGCTCGCTCGGCGCCTCGCCGCGCCTGAACCCTGCCTTGAGGGCGCGCGCCCGGTCGAGAAGGCCCTTCAGGTCCCTGGAAGTGAAATCGGACAGGTCGAGGAAGTGACGGGGGAGAGACATGACGCGTCCACGCTCACTCCGCCGCCTGGCGGGGCTTCGCCCGCTCGACGCGCGTCGCCGCAGCATCCAGACGGCGAACCGCCTCGCCGATATCGGCGTCGGTGGCGATCAGCGGGGGCAGGAGGCGCACGGTGTTGTCGCCGGCCGGCACCACCAGCAGCTTCTCGTCGCGCGCCGCGGCCGCGAATTCGGTGTTCGGCGTCTCGAGGCGCAAGCCGATCAACAGGCCTTCGCCGCGGATCTCGGAGATCACGCCTGCATGCTTGTCCTTGAGCTCGGCGAGGCGCTGCTTCAGCAGCAGGGCCTTGCGCTCGACCTCCTGCAGGAAGCCCGGCGCCAGCACCACGTCGAGCACGGCATTGCCGCAGGCCATGGCCAGCGGATTGCCGCCGAAGGTCGTGCCATGCGTGCCGACCGTCATGCCGCGCGAGGCCTCTTCGGTCGCGAGGCAAGCTCCGAGCGGGAAGCCGCCGCCGATGCCTTTGGCGACCGACATGATGTCGGGGGTGACGCCCATCTTCTCGTGCGCGAAGAAGCGGCCCGAGCGGCCGACGCCCGTCTGCACCTCGTCGAAGATCAGCAACAGGCCGTGTTTGTCGGCGAGCTCGCGTAGATGGCGCAGCTTCTGCGGCGAGATCATGCGCACCCCGCCTTCCGCCATGATCGGCTCGATCATGAAGGCTGCGCTATGCGGGCCGATCCAGCCTTCGATTCCGGCCGTGTCGTCGATCGACACCTGGTCGAAGCCGTCGACCTTGGGGCCGAAACCGTCGATATATTTCTGCTGGCCGCCGGCCGCGATGGTCGCGAGCGTCCGGCCATGGAAGGCACCCTCGAAGGTCAGGATGCGGTAACGCTCCGGATGGCCGCCATGGGCATGGTATTTGCGGGCCATCTTGATGGCGCATTCATTGGCTTCGGCGCCGGAATTGGTGAAGAACACCTTGTCGGCGAAGGTCGCCTCGACCAGGCGCTCGGCCAGGCGCTCGCCGCCCGGGATGCGCACCAGGTTCGAGACGTGCCAGACCTTCTGGGCCTGCTCGACCAGGGCGGCGACCAGATGCGGATGGGCGTGGCCGAGCGAATTGACCGCGATGCCGCCGCCGAAATCGAGATAGGCATCGCCTCGTGAGTCGTGAAGCCACGCTCCCTCGCCTCGCTCGAAGGAGAGGTCCGCCCGCGCGAATGTCGGCAGAAGCGCTGACGTGGTCACGACTGTCCTCCCGTGGCAAAAAGCAGCGCCGGGTGGCAACGCGCCCGGGCGCCACAAACGAAATCGCCGCCCCATGGGCGGCTCCAGCCCATAGCATAGCTCGGGCACGGCCGGTGTCAAATGGCCGCGCGGCGGCCGTTTCACAAGGGGAAGGAGCGGGGAACCGGGCTGACGACCGAAAAAGCGCCCTGAACGGCGCAAGCCGCACAATTTTTTCTCTCGACCTCGGCGCCGGTTGTAACGCGCGGCGATGCGCGGACGAAGAGACCTATCATGATCAGTAACAAGACGAACCACCAGCCTTTCATGTCGGTCGGCCTCGGCGGTGCGGAGCCGTTGAGGCGGAACTCACACTCCGTGCAGTGGAGCAAGGCGGTGGCGATGGAGACGCCGGCCGAAGCCGGGTTGCAATGCCTCGCCGCGGCGCGCCGCCCCACGCAGTTGGTGCATTACCGCGTGCTTCGCGTCGAGCGCACGACGACCGGGGATCCCGTGGCCATGGAACGCTACGCCGCACAGGATCCGATGTCGGCGGTGGAGGGCGCCAGGCGTCAGGCAACCGAGGGCGCGGGCGGCATCGCCTTTCTGACCCTGGATCGAGACGGCGCCTCGTCCGCCATCCAGGAGATCATCGCCATATTCGGCCTGCGGGACGAAGAGGCGAGGCGCCTCCTCTCGCCGGGCTGAAGACTTTTTCCGAGCGCGGGAGAGGGTAGGCGCCCGCTCACCCCTTCGATCGCGCCTCGCCCAATTGCTCGATGGCCTGCCTCACCAGCGGGCTGAGCCCATCGCCGCCCGCCTCGAGATGCTTGACGATTTCGGCGCGCATGCGCGGATCCCAGAATTTCTCGATATGGTCGAGCGTGCCGGCGACCGCCCTGTCGGCCCCTTGGCTCGCGAAGAAGGTTCCGATCTGGTTCGCCATATAGACGAGGCGTTCAGGCGACATGCATTTCCGCCTCCAGCGCGACCCGATGAGCGTGCGTGAAGATCTCGAAACCGTCGCCGCGCGCGATGCCGATCAAGGTGATGTTGCAGGCCTCGGCGGTGCGGACCGCCAGCGCGGTCGGCGCCGAGACCGCGACCAGGAGCGGAATGCCGATCATGGCGGCCTTCTGCACCATCTCGACCGAGATGCGGCTCGTCAGGATGGCGATGCCGTCTCCGCCCGACAAGCCGCTTCGCGCCATCGCTCCGCCGAGCTTGTCCAAGGCATTATGGCGCCCGACATCTTCGCGTAGCGCAACGAGCCCTCGCTCGCCGCTCCAGAAGCCCGCAGCGTGAACCGCGCGGGTCTCGAGATTGATGAGCTGCGAGGGCGCGAGCGAGCTGACCGCCTCCATGATCTCGGCCGGGGAAAAATGCGGCCCCTCCGAGACTTGCGGCAATGGCCGCATGGCTTGCGTCAACGTCTCGATGCCGCAGAGCCCGCAGCCTGTGGGCCCGGCCATATGCCGGCGCCGCGCCTGAAAGCTCGTGGCCCTCGAGGCGGACAGCCACATGCGCAGCTCGATCCCGACCTCCTCCTCGACGATTTCGAGCGTCTCGATCTCGTCAGGCGTATCGACGATGCCCTCCGTCAGGCTGAAGCCTATGGCGAAATCCTCGAGGTCGCGCGGCGTCGCCATCATCACCGCATAGGAGGTGCCGTTATAGGTGAAGGCGATGGCGGTCTCCTCCGGCAGAGCGCGCTCGCCGACCGAAGGGCCGGCATGGCGCCACGCGAGGCGGTCGACGCGGCAGATCGGGTTCGCCATGCCGTTATTCCGCCGCCACCGGCGGAGCGACGCGCCGCGCTTCCCGCGCCAGCTCCTGATAGTCCTTCTGCCATTGCGAGGGCCCGTTCGAGGGCGCGATCTGCACCGCCGTCACCTTGTATTCGGGGCAGTTGGTCGCCCAGTCGGAATATTCAGTGGTGACGACATTTGCCTGCGTGTTCGGGTGGTGGAAGGTCGTGTAGACGACACCCGGCGCCACGCGCTCGGTGACCAGCGCCCGCAAGGTCGTCTCGCCGGCACGGCTCGCAACCTTGATCCAATCGCCGTCGCGGACACCGCGCTCCTCGGCATCGTGAGGGTGGATTTCGAGGCGGTCTTCCTCATGCCAGACGATGTTCGCGGTGCGCCGCGTCTGGGCCCCGACATTGTATTGGCTCAAGATGCGTCCCGTCGTCAGCAGCAGCGGGAAGCGCGGCCCGGTCTTCTCGTCGGTCGCGACATATTCGGTGATGACGAACTTGCCCTTGCCGCGCACGAAGCCGCCGATATGCATGACGGGCGTGCCTTCAGGCGCCTTCTCGTTGCAGGGCCATTGGATCGAGCCCAGCGCATCGAGCTTGCCGTAGGAGACGCCCGCGAAGGTCGGTGTCAGCCGCGCGATCTCGTCCATGATCTGCGATGGGTGCTCGTATTGCATGTCATGGCCCATGGCCTTCGCCAGCATCACCGTGATTTCCCAATCGGCGAAGCCGTTGCGCGGCGTCATCACCTTGCGGACCCGCTGGATGCGGCGCTCGGCATTGGTGAAGGTTCCGTCCTTCTCGAGGAAAGTCGAACCGGGGAGGAAGACATGGGCGTAGTTCGCCGTCTCGTTGAGGAACAGGTCCTGCACCACCACGCATTCCATGGCCTCGAGCCCGGCCGCCACATGACGCGTATTCGGGTCGGATTGCAGGATGTCCTCGCCCTGGATGTAGATGCCTTTGAACGAGCCGTCGACCGCGGCATCGAGCATGTTGGGGATGCGCAGGCCGGGCTCGTGGTCGAGCGCCGAGCCCCAGAAGCTCTCGAACATCACGCGCGTCGCATCGTCCGAGATATGGCGGTAGCCCGAGAGCTCATGCGGGAAAGAGCCCATATCGCAGGCGCCCTGCACATTGTTCTGGCCGCGCAGCGGGTTCACGCCGACGCCTTGTCGGCCGATATTGCCGGTCGCCATGGCGAGGTTGGCGATCGCCATCACGGTGGTCGAGCCCTGGCTGTGCTCGGTGACGCCGAGCCCGTAATAGATCGCCGCATTGCCGCCCGTGGCGTATAGGCGCGCCGCTTCGCGCATGGTCTCGGCGGGCACGCCCGACACCTTCGCGACCTCCTCGGGGCTGTTGCGCGGCTCGGCGACGAAAGCCGCCCAGTCCTCGAACTCGTCGCGCTCGCATTGGCTGCGCACGAAAGCCTCGTCCACGAGGCCCTCGGTGACGATCACATGGGCGAGCGCCGTCAGGACGGCGACATTGGTGCCGGGTCGCAGCGGCAGATGCTGGACGGCCTCGACATGCGGCGTGCGCACCAGATCGATGCGGCGCGGATCGACGACGATCAGCTTGGCGCCCTGGCGCAAGCGCTTCTTCAGGCGCGAGGCGAAGACCGGATGGCCGTCGGTCGGATTGGCGCCGATGACCATGACCACATCGGCGTGCTCGACGGAATCGAAATCCTGGGTGCCGGCCGAGGTGCCGAAAGTGGTCTTGAGGCCGTAGCCGGTCGGCGAGTGGCAGACCCGGGCGCAAGTATCGACATTGTTGTTGCCGAAGCCGGCGCGCACCAGCTTCTGCACCAAAAATGTCTCCTCATTGGTGCAGCGCGAGGAGGTGATGCCGCCGATGGCGCGCTTGCCATAGGTCTGCTGCAGGCGCTTGAACTCTGAAGCCGCGTGGGCGATCGCCTCGTCCCATGACGTTTCCCGCCAGGGATCGGAGATCCGGGCGCGGATCATCGGCTTGAGGATGCGCTCCTTATGGGTCGCATAACCCCAGGCGAAGCGGCCCTTGACGCAGGAATGGCCGCGATTGGCCTTGCCGTCCTTATAGGGCACCATGCGCACCACTTCCTCGCCGCGCATCTCCGCCTTGAAGGCGCAGCCGACGCCGCAATAGGCGCAGGTGGTCACCACCGCATGCTCCGGCTGGCCGATCTCGATCAGCGACTTTTCGGTGAGCGTCGCGGTGGGGCAGGCCTGCACGCAAGCGCCGCAAGAGACGCATTCCGAGCCGAGGAAATCCTTCTGCATGCCGGGCGAGACACGGCTGTCGAAGCCGCGGCCCGAGATCGTCAGCGCGAAGGTGCCCTGCACCTCCTCGCAGGCACGCACGCAGCGCGAGCAGACGATGCATTTCGACGGATCGTAGGTGAAATACGGGTTCGTTTCGTCCTTCGCCATGAAGCTCGCATTGGCCGACCCGTCTTCCGCTTTGGCGAACACATGGTTCTCGCCTGCATAGCCGTAGCGCACCTCGCGCAGGCCGACGGCTCCCGCCATGTCCTGCAGCTCGCAATCGCCATTGGCCGCGCAGGTGAGGCAGTCGAGCGGGTGATCGGAGATGTAGAGCTCCATCACGCCCTTGCGCAGCCGCTTCAGGCGCTCTGTCTGGGTGCGCACCACCATGCCGGAAGCGACCGGCGTCGTGCAGGAGGCAGGCGTGCCGGCCCGGCCGTCGATCTCGACGAGGCACATGCGGCAGGAGCCGAAGGCCTCGAGCATGTCGGTGGCGCAAAGCTTCGGGATCTGCGTGCCCGATTCCATGGCGGCGCGCATGATCGAAGTGCCCTCGGGCACGCTCACCGTCCGGCCGTCGATCGTCAGCGTGACCTCCTTGCCGGATGCGAGGCGGGGCGTGCCGTAGTCGATCTCGTGCAAGAGAGACATGCTGACAAGAGACATGACGTCCTCCTTCACTCGGCGGCTTCAACCCGGGGCGGGGCGCGGCCGAAATCCTCGGGAAAATGGGTGAGTGCGCTCATCACCGGATAGGGCGTGAAGCCGCCGAGCGCGCAGAGCGAGCCGAACTTCATGGTGTGGCAGAGGTCTTCGAGCACAGCGAGGTTTTCGGAACGCCCTTCGCCGCGCTGGATGCGGTCGATGATCTCGACCCCGCGTGTCGAGCCGATGCGGCAGGGCGTGCATTTGCCGCAGGATTCGATCGCGCAGAATTCCATGGCAAAGCGTGCCTGACGCGCCATGTCGACGGTATCGTCGAAGACGACGATGCCGCCATGGCCGATCAACCCGTCGCGGGCCGCAAAGGCCTCATAGTCGAAAGGCGTGTCGAACAGAGCGCGCGGGAAATAGGCGCCGAGCGGACCGCCGACCTGCACGGCCCGCACCGGGCGCCCGCTCGCCGTGCCGCCGCCGATCTCGTCGACGAGCTCGCCGAGCGTAATCCCGAAGCCTGTCTCGTAGAGGCCGCCATGCTTGACGTTGCCGGCGAGCTGGATCGGCATGGTGCCGCGCGACCGGCCCATGCCGAATTCCGCATAGGCCTTGGCGCCCTCGGCGAGGATGAACGGCACCGTGGCGAGCGACAGCACATTGTTGATGACGGTCGGTCGGCCGAACAATCCCTTATGAGCCGGCAGCGGCGGTTTCGCCCGCACGATGCCGCGCCTGCCTTCGAGGCTTTCGAGCAGCGAGGTCTCTTCGCCGCAGACATAGGCACCTGCCCCGACGCGCAGCTCGATGTCGAAGCGATGCGCCGAACCGGCGATGCCTTCGCCCAGCATGCCGCCGCGCCTGGCAGCAGCGATCGCCTGAGCCATCGCCGCGACGGCGTGCGGATATTCGGAGCGGATATAGAGATAGCCCCGGCTGGCGCCGACCGCGATGGCGGCGATGGTCATCCCTTCGATCAGCGAGAACGGATCGCCTTCCATCAGCATGCGGTCGGCGAAGGTGCCGCTATCGCCTTCATCCGCATTGCAGACGATGTATTTCAGCGGAGCTTGCGTCTCGGCGACCGTGCGCCATTTGATGCCGGTCGGGAATCCGGCGCCACCACGGCCGCGCAGGCCTGACTGGACCACCTCCGCGATCGTGGCGGCGGCGCCGAGCGTCAGCGCCCGCTCCAGGCCCTGATAGCCGCCATGCTGGCGATAATCGGCGAGCGAGGCCGGATCGATCACACCGCAGCGCGCGAAGGTCAGACGCGTCTGGCGCTTCAGCCAGGGGATGTCTTCGGCTATGCCGAGGCTGAGCGGATGCGTCCCGCCGCCGAGCAATCCGGCGTCGAGGAGCGCTTCGACATCGCCCGCGCCGACCGGGCCATAGGCCACGCGGCCCGAAGGCGTCGCGACCTCGACCATCGGCTCGAGCCAATAGAGCCCGCGCGAGCCGGTGCGAACGATCTCGACCTCGGCGCCGCGCCGGCGCGCTCCCGCCGCGATCGCGGCCGCGACCTCGTCGGCGCCGACCGAAAGCGCTCCGGCATCCTTGGGAACATAGACGCGCACGCTCACCGCTCGATCTCCGCCAGCAGCGACTCGAGCCGCGTCTTGTCGAGGCGCCCATGCAGGCGCCCATCGAGCATGGCGGAGGGTGCGAGCGCGCAGAGGCCGAGACAATAGATGGGTTCCAGCGTCACCCGCCCATCGGTCGTGGTGGCGCCAAAGCCGATGCCGAGCCTGGCTTGGGCCTGCGCTGCGAGCTGTTCGCCTCCCATGGCCTGGCAGGCTTCGGCCCGGCAGAGCTTGAGCACATGTCGGCCGGGCGGCTCACGGCGGAAATCGTGATAGAAGGTGACGACGCCATGCACCTCGGCGCGCGACAGGTTGAGCGCTTCGGCGACCAGCGGCACCGCGGCCTCCGGCACGCAACCGAACACCTCCTGCAGGGCGTGCAGGATCGGCAAGGTCGCGCCCTCTTCCTCGCGGTATCGGCCGATGATCTCGGCTGCGCGTTCAGCGCTCCAGGCTTCGAATGTCCGCAAGGTTTCGCACCGCTTCTGGAATAATTCCAGGAAGGAGCTACGAAAAACCCTGCACGATCAAGACGAAAGCGCTGATCGGTCGATCAGGAAATCCGATCGCGGATTGCGAAAGGCCCGTTCGGAGCGCCGGCTTCCAGCCGGCAACGGCAGGACGACGTGGTGCCGGCGATCTGAGCCTCGACCCGGCACGATGCCGGCTGGAAGCCGGCGGTCCGGCCCTCAGGCCAGCACCTTGGCGAGCTGGCGTGCCTCCGCCACGAGCGCGCTGGGCCAAGCGAGCCGTTGCGGATATTCATGCGTGAAGGCAGACTACCGTCCCAAAAAAGTTGGGTGCAAAAACCGCGATCTCATCGGCGGTTTTTTGAGACGAAGGAGTGGCGTCCGGTGGCCCCATTTGACTGGCATAGCGATCCGATCACTCCTGACACTCCGGTGACGGATAACTACAAGAACACTCAGAATGTGCGTCGCTACATGACAGCTCAATGCGGACAGGGATTCAAATTCGACCGCAGCTTCATGCAGTGGATCAAGGACGGGACGAACAAAACGATGGGTGAGGTCGCCAGCGAATGGCTGAGGCGCCGTGCCGCGGAATAGCTCTTCCGCCAGCGCTCGGGCAGCTGCCTATCGCCGCGTCAGCCGTGGAGTGCGCCTGAGAGTCTGACTCATAAAGGCTGGCAGCATTTCACGCTCTCCCCAGCCTTCTTGTAAGGCGGCGGATGTGGGCGATGAGGATCCAAGCGACGGCGCTCTCGATGCTGGCTTCGAAGTCCTTCGCGAGCCGCCGGCATCGGCCGAGCCAAGCGAAGGTTCGTTCGACTACCCATCGACGCGGCAGGAGTTCGAACCCCTTGGCGGTGTCGGAGCGTTTGATGATCTCGAAAGTCCATTGGCCGAGCGTGGTCATGGCGTCGCGCAGCTTGTCTCCGGCATAGCCGCCGTCGGCGAAGACATGGCGCAGCCACGGATAGAGCGAGCGGATCGACGCCAGCAGGTCCGGTGTGCCGTCGCGGTCTTGGATATCGGCGGGGTGAACCTGCACGCCGACCAGATGGCCCTCGGTGTCGGTGACGATATGGCGTTTGCGGCCTTTGAGCTTCTTGCCCGCATCGAAGCCTCTGGGGCCGCCGCATTCGGCGGTCTTCACCGACTGGCTATCGATGACGCCCGCCGTGGGGCTGGCCTCTCGCCCGACCATCTCGCGCAGGGCCATGACCAGCATGTGGTTGATGTGCGCCAACAAACCCTTGTGCGACCAAGCGTAGAAGTAGCCTTGCACTGTCGAGTAGGGCGGAAAATCCTTGGGGATCGCGCGCCATTGGCAGCCGGTCGACGCCATATAAAGGATCGCCTCCACCACCGAGCGCAAGTCCGTCTTTCTCGGCCGCCCAACCTTCGAAGCCGTCGGCAGAAACGGCTCGATCAACGTCCATTCCGCGTCGGTAAGATCGCTTGCGTAGCGCAACGCATCGCGCCGATAGTGCGCGCGGGTGGTTTCAGTCCAAGCCATCGTGATCTCCTTTGAGCTTCGCAACCCAACGGAATCACAACAGATTGAAATCACCCAACTTTCTTTTTTCAGTCAGCCTCTGAGGCGTACACAGGCCTCTTTGAAGAGAGTCATTTCATGTTTGTCGACGTCAATGGCGTGAAGCTCTATTTCGATGTGGAGGGGGCAGGTCTCGTGACTGACGGCCCGAGGATGAGGTCGAAACCGACACTCATTCTCCTGCATGGCGGTCCAGGGTTCGACCATACGGGTTTTAAGCCGGCCTTCTCGGCATTGGCCGACATCGTCCAGATCATCTACTTCGACCATCGCGGCAACGGTCGAAGCGCGGACGGCAATCCGGAGAGCTGGAACCTCGCCCAATGGGGCGACGACGTGAAGGGCCTCTGCGATGCGCTCGGCATCGAAAGACCCATCGTCTACGGTGTTTCCTTTGGAGGATTCGTCGCCCAGGCATATGCGGCCCGGCACCCCGACCATCCCGCCAAGCTCATCCTGGTGAGCACTGCGGCGCAAGTGGATTTCCCAATCATCTTCGCAGCGTTCGAGCGCCTCGGAGGTCATGATGCGCGCGAGGTCGCGGAAGCCTATTGGCTGAATCCCACCCCCGA
This sequence comes from Rhizobiales bacterium GAS188, assembly GCA_900104855.1. Lineage (NCBI taxonomy): Bacteria > Pseudomonadati > Pseudomonadota > Alphaproteobacteria > Hyphomicrobiales > Rhizobiales bacterium GAS188. The sequence goes on along the minus strand of FNSS01000001.1, from coordinate 210,816 downwards.
GGGCCGCGCGAAATATATGGAGGTCTGCCTTCCGTTTTATCGTCAACGGCCCGCGAAACCGAACGCGCTGACGCGCGCGATCATCAAGAATGACGTGGCGATTCGGTTCAATGGCCCGAACAACGAACATGGTCGCATGGACTTTCGCTCGGACCTCGCACGCATTCGCTGCCCGGTGCTGGTTCTCGCGGGTGATCAGGATCCGATCACGCCCATGCCTTTCAGTGAAACGATCATCGAATACCTACCAAGCCAATTGGTGCGTTTCGAACGTTTCGCGGGATGTGGGCATAATGTGCCGGGCGATGCTCCGGAGCGCGCATTTGCCTTGATTCGCGACTTCATCGGAGCGCCGGCTTCCAGCCGGCAACGGCAGGACGACGCGGTGCCGGCGATCTGAGCCTCGACCCGGCACGATGCCGGCTGGAAGCCGGCGGTCCGGTCCTCAGGCCAGTGTCTTGGCGAGCTGGCGCGCCTCCGCCACGAGCGCGCTGATCAGCGGCGTGGTCGGCTGGCGCACGGGCACGACGAGGCCGACCGCGTGTGTCGCCTCGGGCTCGACGATCGGGATGGCGCGCACGCTGTCGGTGAGGCCGAGCGTCTCGGCGAGTTTCGCCGGCATGATGCTCGCCCATTGTCCGGTGCGCACATGGGCGAAGAGCACGATCATGGAATTGGATTCGAGGGTGGGCGAGGGTTCGGCGCCAGCCTGGCGCAGCAGCCCGTCGATGATGCGCCGGTTCTGCATATCGGGCGTCAGCAGGCAGAGCGGCACCTTGGCGACTTCGGCCCAGCTCACTTCGTCACGCTCGCCGAGCGGGCCCGAGGCCGAGGTGAGGAAGCGATATTCCTCGAGATAGAGCGGCACGATGTTCACATGGCCGAGCGGCTCGTTGTCGAGATAGGTGAGGCCGGCATCGACTTCGAGATTCTCGAGCAGGCTCAGCACCTGGATCGAAGTGCGCGACAGGATGGTGAAGCGCACCTGCGGGTGCTTGGCCCGATAGGGCGTGGTCAGCATGGCGCTCATGGCGAGCGCCGTCGGGATGGCGGCGATGCGCAGATGCCCCGCGAGGCCGCGCTTCAGGGCATCCACGTCCTGGCGCATGGCGCGCGTATCCGCCACGATCCGTCGCGCCCATTCGAGCACGCGCTCGCCTTCGCTGGTGAAGCCGCGAAACCGCGAGCCGCGCTCCACCAGCAGCACGCCGAACATGTCCTCGAGCTGCTTGATGCCGGCCGAGAAGCTCGGCTGGCTGACGCCGCAGGCCTCGGCCGCCCGGCCGAAATGCCGTTCGCGCGCCAGCGCGATCATGAACTCGAGCTTGTCGATCACCGTCCCGTCTCGCGCCGGCTCTCGACCTGGAGTGGCCTCAGCCTCGACCGACGAAGGGCATCTTGGTCGCCATCACGGTGAGCGACAAGACATTGGCGTCGAGCGGCAAGCTTGCCATGTAGACGACGGCATTCGCGACATTCTCGGCCGCCATCACGGGCTCGACCTTCATCGAGCCGTCGGCCTGGGGGACGCCGGTGCGCATGCGCTCGGTCATCTCGGAGGCGGCATTGCCGATATCGACCTGCCCGCAGGCGATGTCATGGGCGCGGCCGTCGAGCGCCGTCGATTTCGTGAGGCCTGTGATGGCGTGCTTGGTCGCGGTGTAGGGCGCCGAATTCGGGCGCGGCACATGCGCCGAGATCGAGCCGTTATTGACGATGCGCCCGCCGCGCGGCGACTGCCCCTTCATGATCTTGATCGCTTCCTGGGTGCACAGGAAAGGGGCGGTGAGATTGGTGTCGACGACCGTCTTCCACTGCTCGTAGGTCAGGTCTTCCATCGGCAGAGGCGGGGCGCCCATGCCGGCATTGTTGAAGAGCAGGTCGAGGCGACCGAACGCCTCCTTGGTCTTGGCGAACAGGGCCTTGATCGAGGCATGCACGGTCACATCGGTCGGCACGACCAGGGATTTGCCGCCCTCGGCCTTGCCTTGCGCCGCGGTTGCCTCGAGCGCCTCCTTGCGCCTGCCGGCGAGCACGACGGTGTAGCCGGCCTTCATCAGCGCGAGCGCCGTCGCCTTGCCGACGCCGCTGCCGGCGCCGGTGACGAGCGCGATCTTGTCATGTTGAGCCATTGGCTTTTCGCCTCCCTTATTGTTTCGGTGTCTCAGGCATTTCAGTGTGCCGTCGCGATCAGGCTTCGAGCGCTATCCGCAAGCTGCGCAAGCCCGCCTCATAGCATGCAGGCCGCCAGGAGCGCGCGCGCCGCACGCATTCCAGCCCATCTGGAATACGCTTAGCGCTGCTCGGTCGCGATGCGCAGGCCGAGCGCGATCAGGACCGTCCCCGTCACCGCTTCGATGCCGCGCCGCACCTTGGGGCGCAGCAGCAGCTCGCCGGCCTTGGCGACGACCGCCGCATAGGCTGCGAGCCAGGCGAAGGTCATGGCGCAGAACAAGAGGCCAAGCTGCATGAAGGCCGAGAAGCTCGCATCGCCGGCCGGCACGAATTGCGGCAGCAGGCTCGCGAAGAACAGGGCGATCTTCGGATTGCCGAGATCGCTGATCATGCCCTGGCGGAAGGCGGCGCCGGGCGTGAGCAGCTTCGCACGTCCCGGCATCGACATGCCGGGGGCGCCGTGTCGGGGCGGAAAAAAGGCTGCCCGCAGCGCCTGGATGCCGAGCAGGATCAGATAGGCGGCGCCCGCATATTTGATGGCGAGGAAGAGCGGTTCGGAGGCGACCAGCAAAGCGACGATGCCGAGGCTCGTCGCCAAGGCCCAGACGGCCTGGCCCGCGACCACGCCGCCAGCCGTGGCAACGCCGGCCTTGCGGCCACCGAACAGAGTGTTGCGGATGGTGAGCGCGGTATCGGGCCCGGGAACGATGATCACCAGGGCGCCGAGGCCGAGGAAAGTGATCAGGTTGCTATCCATGTCGAACATCCTTGAGCTATCCCACCACTTCCGGCACCTTGTCGGCCGGCGGGGTGTTGCGCGAGCGGGCGAGCCGCACGATGCCGTCGATCACCACCATCCCGATGCCGGGAATGTCGCCGAGCTCGATCGCCTCGCTGACGGTCTTGCCGGCCGAATGCTGCGGCCGGTCGATGAAGACGAAATCCGCCGGATGGCCGGGCGCGATCAGCCCGCCATCGAGCTTGCGGATCTTGGCAGTGTTGCCGGTCGCGAGCGCCACCGCCTCGCCCGCCTTCAGGCTGCCGAAGCTCGCCAGGAAAACGAGGGTGCGCAGGATGCCGAGCGGCTGCACGCCGGAGCCCGCCGGCGCGTCGGTGCCAAGGATCACCTTGTGCAGGATGCCAAGTTCCTTGGCCGCGTGGAGCGCGATGAGGGCCGCCCGTTCATTGCCGTTATGGACGATCTCGATCGCCCCGCGCCCCTGCTCGCACAAGGCGCAGATGCAGCTCTTCGGCAGGGCGGTATGGCCGCCATTGATATGGCTGATCACATCCGGATCGGCTTCGAGCACCACCTCGCGGCTGATCAGGTTCGAGCCCGGGATCGAAGGTCCGCCCGTATGGATGATGGTCTCGAGGCCGTGCTTCCTCGCCCAGTCGACATGGCGCTTCGCCTCGGGGCCGGTATTGACCGTGCCGAGCCCGATCTCGCCGATGCGCTTCACGCCGGCGAGCGCCAACTCCGCATAATCCTCTTCCGTCATCTGGGTTTCGGGTATCGGCGCCCCGGCCAGCACCTTGGCGCCGGCCGGATGGAAATTCGCGAAGGCGCGCTCGGCCGCGATCGCCAGCGCTTTGATGCCGAGCCGATCCTTGGGCCGGCCGGGCAGATGCACCTCGCCCGCCGAGACGAAGGTCGTGACCCCGCCATGCACGCAGCTTTCGATCCAGCCGAGCTGGTTCTGGCGCGGCGTCCAATCCCCGAAGGCCGGATGGCAATGGCTGTCGATCAGGCCTGGCGCGAGCGCCGAGCCCTTGGCGTCGATGACCAGATCGGCGTTGCCGGTGTCGATCTCCTTCGCCTTGCCGACCGCGCTGATTCGCCCGTCGACCGCCACGATCGTGTCCGCATCGAGCACCGGGCTTCCGAGATCGCCGGAAAACAGCGTCGATATGTTGCGCACGACGAGCTTGCCCTTCATGGGGCCGCCGGCCGCCTCGACTGCCATATTTGCCTCCGTCCGTGCCTGTGCAGGGCTGAGCGGCGATGATGGCCGTGCCTGCCCTACATGGCAAGGCACGCCTTCGTCGCGCAGCCGCATTGCGGCTTTGCGCGGCGCAGCATGTCATTGCGCAGCGCGTCAAGTTTGATTACCTCAATGGAACGCTTCCAAACCGGGAATCCGGCCGATGACCGACACCGCCACGCGCTCGCGCCCGCTTTCGCCCCATCTCCAGGTCTATCGCTGGCCGATCACCATGGCGATGTCGATCGCCCATCGTGTCACCGGCGGCGCTCTTTATGTCGGCTCGCTGCTGCTGGTCTGGCTGCTGGTTGCAGCCGCCACCAGCCAGCATGCCTATGAGCTGGCTGGCCTGGTGTTCGGCTCGATCATCGGGCGCCTGGTGCTGTTCGGCTACACCCTGGCCCTGTTCCATCACATGCTGGGCGGTTTGCGGCATTTCCTCTGGGATACGGGCAGGGGCATGGAGCCCGGCAGCCGCAACACCATCGCCTGGGCCAATGTGGTGGGCTCGGTCGTCCTGACGCTGATCGCCTGGGCCATCGTTCTCACACTGAAGTGAAGAGCTTGCTGAAGTGAAGATCCGCCTGCAGAAGATGAGTTGACCTCATGACGACCCCATCGATGCGCACCCCGCTTGCTCGCGTCCGCGGCCTCGGCACCGCCAGAAGCGGCACCGAGCATTTCTGGCGCCAGCGCCTCACCGGCCTCGCCAATGTGCCGCTCTCGATCGGCCTCGTGGTGATCGTGTTGATGCTGATCGGCAAGCCTTACGCGGAGGCGATCGCGTTCCTGTCGCATCCGCTGGTCGCGCTCATCCTGCTCGCGACCGTGATCTCGGCGGCCGTGCATATGCGCCTCGGCATGCAGGTGATCATCGAGGATTATGTGCATGCGGAGGGGCTCAAGGTGCTCGCCCTCCTCGCCAACACCTTCTTCTCTTTCGCCATAGGGCTTGCCGGCGTCTATGCGATCTTGAAGATCGGCCTGGCGCGGCTCGTTTGAGGAGATTGACGATGGCGACCAACGGCAAGGCGAACGGGCAGAACGGCAAAGCTCCGGCCCAGAACGGCAAAGCCTATCCGATCACGGACCATACTTTCGACGTGGTGGTGGTGGGCGCGGGCGGCGCCGGCTTGCGCGCCACGGTCGGCTGCGCCGAGGCCGGCCTCAAGACCGCCTGCATCACCAAGGTCTTCCCGACGCGCTCGCATACGGTCGCGGCGCAAGGCGGGATCTCGGCTTCGCTCGGCAATATGCACAAGGACGACTGGCGCTGGCATATGTACGACACCGTCAAGGGGTCGGATTGGCTCGGCGACCAGGACGCCATCGAATATCTGGTGCGCAACGCGCCGGCCGCCGTCTACGAGCTCGAGCATTGGGGCGTGCCCTTCTCGCGCACCGAGGATGGCAGGATCTATCAGCGGCCCTTCGGGGGCATGACCAAGGATTTCGGCCATGGCGGCCAGGCGCAGCGCACTTGCGCCGCCGCCGACCGCACCGGCCACGCCATCCTGCACTCCCTCTACGGCCAGGCCGTGAAGGAGCGCAGCCAGTTCTTCATCGAATATTTCGCCATCGACCTGATCATGGATCAGGAAGGACGCTGCCGCGGCGTCGTGGCGCTGAAGCTCGATGACGGCACCGTGCACCGCTTCCGCGCCAAGATGACGATCCTCGCGACCGGCGGCTATGGCCGCGCCTATTTTTCCGCGACCTCGGCCCATACCTGCACGGGCGATGGCAGCGCCATGGCGCTCAGGGCGGGGCTGCCGCTGCAGGACATGGAGTTCGTGCAGTTCCATCCGACCGGCATCTACGGCTCCGGCTGCCTGATCACCGAGGGCGCGCGCGGGGAGGGCGGCTACCTCACCAATTCCGAGGGCGAGCGCTTCATGGAGCGCTACGCGCCTTCAGCCAAGGACCTCGCCTCGCGCGACGTGGTCTCGCGCTCGATGACCATCGAGATCCGCGAGGGCCGCGGCGTCGGGGCGAAGAAGGACCATATCTTCCTGCATCTCGATCATCTCGACCCCAAGATCCTGCATGAGCGCCTGCCCGGCATCTCCGAGAGCGCCAAGATCTTCGCCGGCGTCGACCTGACCAAGGAGCCGATCCCGGTGCTGCCGACCGTGCATTACAACATGGGCGGCATCCCGACCTCGTACCATGCCGAGGTGCTCACCAAGAACGGCGAGGACAATGACGCGGTGGTGCCCGGCCTGATGGCGATCGGCGAGGCGGCCTGCGTCTCCGTGCATGGCGCCAACCGGTTGGGCTCGAACTCGCTGATCGATCTCGTGGTGTTCGGGCGCGCCGCGGGCCTGCGCTGCGCCGAGCTGATCCATGCAAGCGAAGGCCAGCCCGAGCTGCCGGCCGATGCGGGCGAGCTGGCGCTCTCGCGCCTCGACCATTACCGCAACGCCAAAGGCGGCACCCCGACCGCGGAGCTGCGCGCGAAGATGCAGCATGTCATGCAATCGAACTGCGCCGTGTTCCGCACCGGCGAGGTGCTGGAGGAGGGTCACAAGCTCATCCACGAGGTCTGGAAGGGCGTCGACGACATCGGCGTCACCGACCGCTCGCTGATCTGGAACTCCGATCTCGTCGAGACGCTCGAGCTCGACAACCTGATCTCGCAGGCGGTGGTCACCATGGATTCGGCGCTGAACCGCACCGAGAGCCGCGGCGCGCATGCACGCGAGGACTTCCCCGACCGCAACGACAAGGACTGGATGAAGCACACGCTCGCCTGGTCGGACGACGAGAAGCGCGAGGTCAAGATCGATTTCCGCCCGGTTCACAGCTACACCATGTCGAACGACATCGCCTATATCGAGCCGAAGGCGCGGGTGTATTGAGGCCGATGCGGCAATAGAAATGATGGCGCGCGCATCCAGCCCGACCGTGACGAAGAGCAAGGCGGCGCCCGGCCAGGACGCTGGATATTCCGGGACGCCGCTTGCCGCCAAGCTCGGCCTCAAGGATGGCCAGGTCGTGGTCTTCGTGGCCCTGCCTGAGCATCTCGGCGGGTTGGCCGAGGCAAGGTCCTTCGCGAGCGTCTCGCTTGTGGCGAAGACGATGGATCTTCGTCTTCCGCCACGTTCCGTGGACCTGATCCACGCCTTCTTCACCGATGCAGCCGCCCTGCGGACAGCGCTTCCGCTCTTCCGCGAGGCCATCTCGGATGCGGGTTCGATCTGGATCTCTTGGCCCAAAAAGACTTCGCCCAAGAAAACTTCGCCCAAGAAAACCGAGAAGTCTGCGAAAGTGGCGGGCGATCTCGGCGAAGACGCGGTGCGCCGCGCGGCGCTCTCGATCGAGCTCGTCGACATCAAGGTGTGCGCCGTCGATGCGGTTTGGTCCGGCCTGAAGCTCGTCATCCCACGCGCCAAGCGCGCCCAACATTCGTCCTGATCAGGAGGCGGCCTTATGGCCCAATTCGCACTTCCCAAGAACTCGAAGGTCACGGTCGGCAAGACCTGGCCGAAGCCCGCCGGCGCGCAGAAGCTGACTGAGTTCCGCATCTACCGCTACGACCCCGACGGCGAATCGAATCCGCGCCTCGACACCTATTTCGTCGACCGCAATGATTGCGGGCCGATGATCCTCGACGGCCTCATCTGGATCAAATCGAAGATCGACCCGACGCTCACCTTCCGCCGCTCCTGCCGCGAGGGCATTTGCGGCTCCTGCGCCATGAATATCGACGGCGGCAACACCCTTGCTTGCACCCGCGGCATGGACGAGGTCGCCCATCCGATCAAGGTTTATCCGTTGCCGCATATGGCAGTGGTCAAGGATCTGGTGCCCGACCTCACGACCTTCTACGCCCAGCACGCCTCGATCGAGCCCTGGCTGCACACCGAGACGCGCGAGCCCGAGAAGGAATGGCGGCAATCGGAGGCTGATCGCGCCAAGCTCGACGGCCTCTATGAGTGCATTCTGTGCGCCTGCTGCTCCACCTCCTGCCCGAGCTATTGGTGGAATGGCGAGCGCTATCTCGGCCCGGCGGCGCTGCTGCAGGCCTATCGCTGGCTGATCGATTCGCGCGACGAGGCGACGGGCGATCGCCTCGACTATCTCGAGGACCCCTTCCGCCTCTATCGCTGCCACACCATCATGAACTGCGCCCAGGCCTGCCCCAAGGCCCTCAATCCGGCGAAGGCCATCGCCGAGATCAAGAAGATGATGGTCGAGCGGCAGGTCTAGTCGTCAACCCTGCCGACGCTCGTCTCGAATACACGCGGCCGGGTTCCTCGAACGCGAAGAAATTCCCCCTCTTCCGCTCCGCACCGGCGAGCGGACCGCCAGCGCCGTAAGCCGCGTTGACGCGTCTCGGGCGATCCGCCGGCACGCCATCGGCGCCGGCCTCAGCGCGTATGCCTGCTGCTATAGGTTTTGCGCCACGGGCATCACGGCCTCACTCGACAATGGCCGCACACATCGAAGATGCCCAGGCCCGTTGGGTGTAATCGAACTGTCACGATGCCTCCCTACGCGCCGTGAGGGGACGAATTCAAGCATCACCACGCCTGCGGGTTCTCCGACGACCCGGCCATTCGCAAGAGAAAATCCGGCATAATCATGGTACTGGATCCCATTTTCCAGAGGGACGCGCTCAACCTGCTGACCGCGCTCCTCCTCGGAGGGGTGATCGGCTTCGAGCGGCAGTGGCGCCAGCGCCTCGCAGGTCTGCGGACCAATACCCTTGTCGCGCTCGGCGCGGCTGCCTTCGTCGTATTCGGCGGCCAGTTCATCGACACGAGCCCGACGAGGGTCGCAGCCCAAGTCGTCACCGGCATCAGCTTCCTCGGGGCTGGTGTCATCTCCAAGGAAGGCGTCAACGTCCGCGGATTGAACACGGCCGCAACGCTCTGGTGCTCGGGCGCCGTTGGCCTCCTTGCCGGAAGTGGCCATTGGCGGCACGCGATCCTCGTCGTCGCGCTCGTCATCTTCGTCAATCTCGTGCTAAGGCCACTTGTCCGCTTCATCAATCGCCAGCCGATCGAGAGCGCCGAGGTCGAAACGCATTACGTCGTCACCGTGATCTGCCGCGCCGGGGACGAGGCGCAGGCCCGGGCGCTTCTGCTCAATGCTTTCGCCACGAGTGACCTCCGCCTGCGCGAATTGGACAGCATGAATATCGAGGGTTCCGATAGGGTCGAGGTGAACGCCAAGCTGACCTGCGAGAGGCGGCGCGAGATCGCCTTGGAGTATGTCGTCGGCAGGTTGAGCCTCGAGCCGGGCGTGACCGCGGCTCGCTGGCGAACAGTGACCTCACTCGTCTAAGCTGTTACGGCGGCGACGCCGCGGCAAAGCGGTTTCACAGGACCAAGGCCATGGGCTCCTTCACCGGTCTGCGCACCGCAATGCTGATCTCGACCAACAAGGCGATCGGCGATGCGAGAGCGCCCATGGGAAACCGCGCGCAGATCGTTCTCTTTACGTTGCTGACCCTCATTCTCACGGCTGTCTCGGTCTGGGCAGCACGGGCCTGGCTCGGCTACCCCACCACCGTGACCTTCGTGGTCGGACCTGAAGGTGGCGTCGAGGCAAAATTCGCGGCCCGGCTTGCGGCTGTTGTTGCCGACAATAGCCGCAACCTGCGTGTGTCGGTCGTCTCGACGCAAGACGCCGCTCAGGCTCTCACCCGCCTCGGTCGCGGGCAGTTCGACCTCGCCATGCTGCGCACCGACGCAAAGGTTCCCAATCACGCGCGCGCAGTGGCGATTCTCGAGCATGAGGTGCTGCTCATGCTTGGCCCGAAAGGCAGCAAGGTCAAGGCGCTCGCCGACTTGCGTGGAAAGAAGGTCGCCGTCATCGGCGCCGATTCGCGCAGTGAGGGCTTCTTTCGACATTTGCTCGAACTCTACGATATCTCGACGAACGGCATGGTGATCGAGACTCTGCCACCGGGGACGATACTCGATAAGCTGCTCGCTCCCGGCGGCTATAATGCAGTCATCGCGATCGAGCCATTGTCGAAAATCTCCGCCGACAAACGCTACGAGGAATTGGCCAAGCGCCTCAACAGGTTCACGCTCGAGCCGATCGACGAAGCCAAGGCCATCGAGCGCAAGAGCCCTGGCACCTTCGCGGAATCGATCGATGCGGGCCTCCTTTCGGCCGCGCCGCGCATTCCCGACGATGATCTCGACACGATCGGGCTCCAATGGATTCTGGTGGCGCGGGACAAGCTGTCTGAAGCGACCGTTACCGATCTCGCGCGCCTCATATTCGAGAACAAGGCCGATCTCGCCATAGACAATCAATTCGCGACTAAAATAGAACCGGCCGATACCGACAAGGACGCCTTCATTGTGGCTCATCAAGGTGCCGCACAATATATCAACGATGACACTAAGACATTTTTAGATCGCTATAGCGATATATTATATCTTACAATGGGATGTGGGAGTATAATTGCCTCAATTTTCGTCGGGCTATATTCCGCTGTGACGCGAATAAGGCCGACGCGAGCAATAGAACTCTCTACAGCCGTGATCGAGGTTGGCGAACGGATAGACGACGCAGCCTCGATCGAAGCCTTGGAAGCGATACAGGATGAACTCGAGGGCATCCTCAAGCGGGTGCTTGTCGGGCTGAAGGACGGCTCGGTCAGCGACGACGGTCTGGACGCTTTCAGGCTCGCCTACGAGCTCGTGCGCGATTCTCTCGACATGCGTGTGCAAAGCCTGACACGCCGGGCCGATCGCAAGGGGGCTGCGATCGCTGGAAATGCCGGGCAGGCATCGGCACCCGCTTGACGCCACGTCGCGTCGGTTGACCTGGAACCACCGGGACGTGGTCGTTATCGAAGCCCCCGGCAGGTCGGCGAGTTGCTACAAACACACCGCCAATTCAGGTCAGATATGAATGAATGACCTCGATCAATTCCTCGGCGGCATCCGTGCGCGAAACCGTTTCGTCATGACGAGGCTCGATGAGATATTCCCGCACATGCTCTTCGAGCACTTCTGCCATGAGGCCGTTGATCGCTCCCCGCGCGGCCGTGATGCGCTGAAGCAAATCCGAGCAACTCGCTTCCTCGTCGAGGGCCCGCTCGATCGCGTCAACCTGGCCGCGTAGCCGTCGTGTACGATTGACCAGCCCACGTTTGTCTCGAAGTGCATGCGGCCGCTTCGAAAGCGGCACGTTCTTTGCGTTCATCTGTCTTTTCGATGCCTTTTTGTCGCCCGAACCCTGCTTGAGCGGCTTGATCATATAGGGCCAAAGCGAATTTCGGGAAGGCGCCTTGATCTGCGAGAATCCAGCGAGCGCCCTCGAACGGGCGCGGCGGCGAATAGGCCTCGCGGGCCGGGTTGACAAGTCGCCACGACGGGCATACCGGGATGGGTATCTCCAGTCCTCTTGGAGATGATCAATATCAACCATCGTTAAGGATCATGGACCCTCGACCTAGCAGCACTGCTTCGGAGCCTCCTAGTCGCTCGCCGACGGACAGCTCCGCAAGCGCACCGAAATTGGGTAAGTAATCGGGGACATCTCCGGGGCCGTCGGCGGATCTGATATCCGCCGAAGGCCATGGAGGGCGGCTCTGTCTCGCTCGGTTCGGTGACAACGAAACCGAACCAGGAGACCAGAGCCATGAGTGCTTTCAACAGGCATGATCATGTGGCATCGTCGATACCGCTCTGCGGTGCCGATGAGCTGCGTTTGCTTCGCCTCGCGTCCGCGAACGACACGACGCCCGTTCCATCTGCCGTGGCGCAGAGAGCGGAAACCGACGAAATCACACGGCTGTACAAAGCCCTCGATCTCGTCCGGCCAGATACCAACCCACGCACAGCCCAGTTGCTGGATGGCAGCCGGCGCAAGATGGGCCAGAAGCTGATCGAGGAGGCGAGCGAAGTCGCCTTCGAAGGGCTCCGCAACCGTTCTCGCGGGGTGATCCGCGAAAGCGCCGATCTCATCTATCACCTCGTCGTGCTCTGGCGCGAATGCGGCGTCACGCCCGACGAAGTGTGGGACGCCATGCGCGAGCGCGCCGACATGCTGGGCATTGCCGAAAAGCTGCCGAAACGGCCGAAGTCCCAGGAGTGATCATTGGAGGGATCAGCCCGCCCTCCTTGGGGCGTTTCATCGACAATTTCGATTTCCATTTCCGTTATCCAACAAGGTGAGACCAATGTCGCTTGCAACTGAAGCAAAGGCTATTCCAAGGACGGCTGTCCTCGATGATGCCCATATCGGCCATATCCAAGGCGCCTTCGGCACCATTCGCCAAGGCGACGTCGCTCCGCGTACGACCTGGAAGCAGCGTGCCCTCACGCTCCTCGCCATCCTTGGCCCTGGCCTCATCGTCATGGTCGGCGACAATGATGCCGGCGCGTTCGGCACCTATACGCAGGCCGGCCAGAACTACGGCACCACTCTGCTGTGGACGCTCGCGCTGCTCATCCCGGTTCTCTACGTCAACCAGGAGATGGTGCTGCGCCTCGGTGCGGTGACGGGCGTCGGCCATGCCCGCCTCATCTTCGAGCGCTTCGGCAAGTTCTGGGGCGCGTTCAGCGTCATCGACCTGTTTTTGCTGAATGCCTTGACCATCGTCACCGAGTTCATCGGCATCGCGCTGGCGCTCGACTATCTAGGCCTTCCCAAGGCGTTGGGCGTTGCCGTCTCGGCGCTGCTGATCATGGCCGCCGTCAGCACAGGCAACTTCCGGCGCTTCGAGCGGTTCGCCATGGTGCTCGTCTTCGCGAGCCTCCTGCTGGTGCCGATCTACATCATCGTCCATCCGCCGATTGCCGAGGTGGCGCGCGACTTCGTCGTTCCGCAATTGCCCGCGGACGGCAAGCTGAGCGAGGTGATGCTGCTCATCATCGCCATCGTCGGCACGACGGTGGCGCCCTGGCAGCTCTTCTTCCAGCAGAGCTATGTGGTCGACAAGCGCATCACCCCACGCTTCATGCGCTATGAGCGGCTCGATCTGTGGATCGGCATCGCGCTCGTCATCATCGGCGGGGTCGCCATGATGGCCTTCGCCGCCGCCGTGTTCGCTGGCCAACCCGAATTCGGCAATTTCACCGATGCGGGCGGGGTCGCGGCTGGGCTCGAGAAATACGCCGGCAAGGCGGCCGGTGTGATGTTTGCCATCGCGCTCATCGACGCCGCCCTGATCGGTGCTGCGGCCGTTTCGCTCTCCACCGCCTATGCGATCGGCGACGTGTTCTCGTTGCGCCACTCGCTCCACCGCAAGGTGGGGGATGCGAGGGGTTTCTACGCTGTCTACTTCATGTTGATCGTCATCGCGGCCGCCATCGTGCTGACGCCTGGAGCTCCTCTCGGGCTTCTGACGAATGCGGTGCAGACGCTCGCCGGAGTTCTTCTGCCGAGCGCGACGGTGTTCCTGTTGTTGCTGTGCAATGACAAGCCGGTGCTTGGACCATGGGTGAATCCGCGCTGGCTGAACTACTTCACCGGATCGGTCATCGCCGTGCTGGTGCTCCTGTCGATCATCTTGACGGCTTCGGTGCTTTTCCCGGAGGCGACCAATGAGCAGGTGATTCTGGGCATTCTCGCCGGCGGTGGCGTCGCCGCGCTCATCGTCGCCCTTCTCGTGATGGCGTTCAGCCGTAACGGGGAGAATGGCAAGACCGGCATTTCGATCGGCGAAAGCGTGCCGCGAAGCATCTGGCGCATGCCGCCCCTCGAGGACCTTCCGGCCGCAAAGCTGTCGCTTACCGCCAAGGTCTGGATGGGTGTTCTGCGGCTCTATCTGGTGGTCGCCGGCGGATTGGTGCTGATCCGGATCATCGCCCTGGCGATCGGCCAGAGCTGATGAAGCTCTAGGCTGTCGATGCGCCTTGCCTCGCAAAGCTTTCGAGGCGGGCGCATCGGCAGTCACTGCCGTAGAGTCAATCAGCCTACCGATCCGCGCCGAGCGTCTCATCGAAGGTCGAGGCGCGAGGGGCAATCAAGAGAGAATGCGGCCTGAGCAAAGGAGATGACGATGCGGGTCATTGTCTGCGGCAGCGGTCATGCCGATTATTCACATCTCGTTGCGTTCGAGCTGACGCAACTCCACGAGAGGCAGCCGATCCGCGTCCTCGCTCATGGTGGCGGTCAGGGTGTATGCGCCGCGGCCGAAGAATGGGCGCGGCTCAACTCCGTCTCGGTCGTTCGCTACCCGCCGAACTGGGTGCGCCTGGGCAAGAAGGCCGAGGCCATGCGCAACGAATTCATGCTCGAAGATAGCCGGCCCGACATGGTGATCGCGTTCCCCGGCGGTGATTGCACCGCCGACCTCGTGCGGCGGGCGCTCGGGCATCGCCTGGCGGTCTATAGCGTGCCGGCGCGCGACGTTCCCCAACAATCGCGGGTCGTTCAGATCCGCAAGGCGTCGGCTCGACAGGCAGCCTGAGTCGGGTCCATTTTGCGTCGACGGCAGATCTCATCGGCCGGTTCAGGCGTGATCGCGCATATTTGAAGACTTGGGCATATTTCAGGAGGATACTTTGAGAGTCTTGGCATCGGGCAGCTCTCGGGCGCGCGCGGATCAGCGCATTGCGGCCGTGGTCCTCATCGGGCTTGGTCTATCGATCGGCATGATGTCCACAGCTGCGCCCGCCTTTGCCGACACCGGGCCTTGCGATGCGCCGCAGGGCCCGCCGCAATATCCCGACAAGTTCGACTGGAACGGCAGCTATATGCTGGGCGATCTCGGTGGGGTGCGCAAGGCGGCCCAGGATGCCGGCATCACCCTGTGCACTCAATACAATGCCTATGTTTATGACAACGCTCGGGGCGGCTTGAAGCGTGGCGTTCTCGCCCAAGGCCAGCTCTTTTCCTGGATCGACATCGATCTCGGCAAGTTCACCCATCTCGATCTCCTCAACGACACCTCTCTTCATGCCGCCATGTATTCGATGCAGGGGCGCCCGATCACGACACGCGAGATCGGCAGTTTCTCGGCAGCGAGCTTCTTCGAGCAGATCGCGACGAACCGGGTCGGCGCGGTGTGGATCGAACGACGCTTCCTCGACGGCAAGCTCAGCGTGCGGGCAGGCCAGCTCGGCGTCGACGATGAGTTCATCATCTCGCAAACGGCAACCGCCTTCATCAACTCGAGCTTCGGCTTTCCTAGCTGGACTGCGACGGTGCTGCCCGGCGGCGGGCCGGCCTATCCGCTGCCAGGGCCGGGAGCGCGCGTCAAATATTCGCCGACCGATGCCATAACGGTGATGGCCGGTGCCTATACGGGCGATCCGGCCGGACGCAGCAATCCGGTCCCCCAGCTCGCCAACCGCTTCGGCACCACCTTCAATCTGAACGGCGGCACCTTATGGATCGCGGAAGCCGCCTATTCGACCGCTTACGCGAATTCCGGCGTGGCGCTGCCGGGCACCTACAAGATCGGCTCCTGGTTCGAGACCGGTCATAACTTCAACGCCCTGCATCTCGACACGACCGGGCTGTCCCTGGCCGCTCCGAGCTCGACCGGCCAGCCGAAGCGCTCTTCCAATGATTGGGGCGTCTACGGCATCGTCGACCAGACGCTGCTGGCGGGCGACAAGGACGGGGTGCATAAGCTCGCCGCCTTCCTGCGGCTCGGCGCCAGCCCGAGCGATCGCAACCTCGTCGATCTCTATGCCGATGCCGGCTTGACCTTCACCGGGCTGATCCCCGGCCGTCCCACCGATCTGATCGGCGTAGGTATGGCCTATGACCGCATCAGCGATGCGGCGCGCGCGCTCGATCGCGACACACGCGCCTTCGCGACCATGGCGGCGATCGCCAACCCGGCCTCCTTCGCCCTGTCCTCGAGCCCGATGGCGCCGGTGCGCGACCAGGAGGTGATGATCGAGGCGCTCTACACCGTCAACGTCACGCCCTGGCTCACCGTCGACTTCGACGTCCAGCACTTCTTCCATCCGAGCGGTCATGTGCTGGCCGCGAGCGGCCCCAATCTCGGCAAGGTCGTCAAGGATGCGACCGTGCTCGGCCTCAACACCCAGATCAAGTTCTGAGAAGCCGCAATCCATCCGGAGGTCTTGGGGCTCCTGTCGGGCTGATGTGAGCGTTTCGGCGAACAGCGCGGCCGGTCCCTGAGATGGATCGGAAGTCTATGCCTCGGGAATGCTGCGATCGATTTGCCAGCTCGCAGCGGTGACATAAGGTTCGAGGCTGAGACGCCCGACGATCTGTTCGAGCGCAGTGTCGTTGCGCCTGTCTGCGACGGCTTGAGCGGTGACTGCGACCTTCGAGGTGTCGGCGACGTCCACGCTGTCGATGCGTCGCAGACCGAGCCCCGATTGGGATAGTGAGTGCGACAGGAGCGAACGCATATGCGCTTCCTCGGTCCCTTTGCAGGTAATCTCGACCGTGTAGTGAGTCTCGACATTGGTGGAGATCAGCACGCGACTATTGATCTGCCGCACCAGAGGCCTCAGCAACAGATTCGCCACGACGACGAAACCTGCGGCCGCAACGCTCGCCCCCAAAAAGCCGCCGCCCGCAAAAGTGCCGACCATGGCCGAGCACCATAGGGTCGCAGCGGTGTTGAGACCGTGGACATTGATGCCCTCGCGCAGGATGACCCCAGCCCCCAGGAAACCGATTCCCGAGACGACCTGAGCCGCGATGCGGGTCGGGTCGCCCTGGCCGACCATTCCCGAGAAAACGACGAAGCCGCAGGAGCCGAGCGCCACCAGGGCGTTGGTCCTGAGGCCCGCCATCTTCTGGTTCAATTGCCGCTCGAAACCGATCGCAGAGCCGAGCAGCAGCGCAAGCGCCAGGCACAAGACCGCATTTGTCAGGTCCATTGTGGCATCCTCACTTCAATGACGGCAGGTGCCGGAGCGATTGCCGAGCAAGCGGCCCTATCTGCTGTCGCCACTCACAGAGCCAGCAGCAATAGAAGGGCGAGCGTCCAAAGTGGCCTGGGGACGTTTTTCCCACCGGCTTCCCTGCAAGCCCCCAGAACGGCGTCGAGCTTGTCCGGCACGACGATGACAAGGCTGGGGCCGTGAATGGCAACGGATGCCGGCGGCTGGTGCGGCCTGCATGCGCGCGGCGCGGCGTTGCGTCGGCGAGCCGCGAACGCGTCGTCGAGCACTGCGGGCACCACCGGCTTTGCGATTCTTGCATGCATGGTCATGGTTCATCTCCTTTCCTCCAGGCAGGCGAGGGGTCTCGGAGGCCCTTCTCGCACCTCGCTCTTGGATCGGCGGAATTCGTGTGTGACTAAGGCTGGATCTAGGGCCTGCCGCCGCGTCTGACGGCGGGTCTGATCGGGCTGTCGTGCTTGCCTGCGACCCGTTCTATTAGGCCGCGCGCCGCAGCGATGACCGCGGCGTGGTTGGGGACAGACGGTGCGCGACGAAGCCGTGGGGGATCATCCGTCCGCGGCCGACCAGCAGCACACGAGCCGGCCAGTAACAGAGTCCATGCGCCAAGTGCAGGTTAGTCCGGAGCGCACTTGGCGAGTGTCGCCGGACGCATGACGGACCACATTTGCGCTACCGAGTACTGGCCTCGCGCGCAGCGTCCGATTCGAGTTGATGAAAGCGATCTTGTTCATCGCTCACCTCCGATTGCCGATTGGCCACGGCCGGAGAGTGAGCGACAGGGACAGGAGCCTCAGGCCCTGGCTGTGCCTCTCACGCAATCTCCGAAACCGTGGACGGTTTCGATATGTGCCGGCCTCCGAGTCGCGGACCACGCCGCAGTCGAGAAGCCGAAGCTGCTACTGCCCATAATTCTTTCAGAAGGTTGTTGATCGTCGGACGACGCACGAAGCTCGCCCGACATCGGTGCACTGCGCCCATCGATCGCATCTGTCAACCCAAAAAAGACGCGGCGCGAAAGCATCGGATAGAATGACTGGAACTGCGGCGCGGTGGTCCTGACGAGAGTCGAATTTCGAGGGCCTGCGAGGGTTACTTTAGTGACCTCGGTGCAGCCCCGTCCCTCAGGGCACCGCTATCCATTTCGATGCGATGAAGAGAAAGAGGCCGACCAGCCCGCCGACCAAGGTTCCGTTGATACGGATATATTGTAGATCCTTGCCGACCTGCAGCTCGAGCCGATCGACGAGCGTCGTCGAATTCCAGTTCTGGATGACAGTCGAGACATAGGCGCCGATTTCCGCGCGGCGCGGCACCAGGACGCGCAGCACCACGAGACGGATCCAGCGGTTGAGCCTGGAGCGAAGACCCTTATCCTCCTCCATCCATTTGCCGAGCGCGCGCAAGCCCGCCTCCAATGTCGCGGCGATCGCCTCCACGCGGGCGGGTAACTCGGCATAGAGGCCGGTCTCGATCTCCGCCCATAGCGCCGAGACCTGGTCGAGAAATAGCGGGTTTGCCAGCAATTCCGCCTTCAATTCTTCGCCGCGGGCCTGCATCTGCGGATCGGTCGCGAGGTCGGAAACCAGCTTGCTGACCGCCTGCCGCAATTCGAGCCGCCAGGGATGACCGGGATCGCGCATTTCGGCGAGCGTGCCGATCAGCCCGCTCATGATCCGTTCGGCGATCATGTTGTCGACCCATTTTGGGATCCAGCGAGAGGATTGCTGCGCCACCTTGCGGTTGATGAAGTCCTTGTGGCTGACCAGCGAGCTTTCGCCGTATGCGATGGCTTGCTCGATGAGCGCCTGCGCCTCTCCTTGGGCCCAGAGAATGGATAGCGCCTTTGATGCGAGAGGCGCGGCGGGGATGGCGGCGATCCCGCGGCGGGCGACCGCGCCGACAATATCGCTGAGCCGGGCGGCCGGAAGCGAGGCCAGGATCTTCGGCAGCATGCCGCTGACATAATGTGCGAGCCGGCTCGAATTCTGCGCATCGCTGATCCAATGTGCGATCCAGCCGACCGCATCGACCTGGACGAGCCTTTGGTTCACCACTCTGGCGCTGAGGAAATTATTGGTGATGAAGCGCCCAGCCGAAGCCCCGATGCGCGCCTTGTTGTTGGGAACGATGGCGGTGTGCGGAATCGGGATGCCGAAAGGATGCCGGAACAGGGCGACGACCGCGAACCAATCGGCGCAGGCGCCGACCATGCCGGCCTCGGCGAAGGCGCGAAGATAAGGGATCCAAGGCCAGTCGCGCTCATGCAGGGTCGTGACGACAAACACCACGGTCATCAGCACGAGCAGCAGCGTGGCGATCATGCGCATGCGCTTCAGATCGGCGAGCCGCGTATCCCGGTTGACGGGACTCACTTGCGCGCTTGACGGCATTTCGAGCATGCGAGCTCCTCACCGATGCCGGCGCGTCAGGCTTCGAGCTTCTGCCGGCGCAGAGCCAAGCCCTCATAATAGTGTTTCACTCTCTCGGCCCCATATTGCCGCTCGAGTCGGCGGATCGCAAAATGCCCTCTGGCGACGCGCTGAAAATGGTTCATGAAGATGACGTTGACAGTAGCGCCGCCGAAGGCACCCACGACCGGGAGCGCGCCCGCTGCGGCCCTCTCGGAGACGACGATGCCGAAGCGCGAAGCAATCTCGGCGACGACACTGCGGATCACGGGCGCCGAGGCGTTCGTCGCGCCGCGCTCGATGACGAAGGTCGAGGCGTCGTCGATCAGCCGGCTCAAGAACGCCCTCGACGCGTAGTAGCCGACCCCGGGCTGGTCCTTCGACTTCCGGGCGCCGAGAGCGAAGACTTCGATGCAGGCGAGCCTCGCTTCGAGCTTTGACAAATCTTCCCCATGATAGCGCGCCACATCCGCGATGCCGCGCAGCATGAGCGTCGTGGTCACGGGCAATTCGAGCGCCAGCGCCGGCAGGCCGAAAAATCCGCTGACGCCGCCGGTGATACCCGCCAATATGGACGAGGCCCGCAAGGCCGGCTTGCGCTTCGGCGACCGTTCGAGCGAGTTGATCGCGAGCTTGAGGCAATTGAGCATGGCGACTTCGACGATGCGGTTCAGCCGGAGGCCGGCACGCCTGGGCATCATCCGCAGCACGCGATTTGCCGGCTGGCCTAGATATTCGGCCAGGCCTGCGGCGAAGTCCTGAGCCTCGAGCAGGTCGAAGGCGCGTTGCAAGGCCTGCTGATGTGTCGGCGACAGGGAGCCTTGGGCGACCGTCTGGCTCATTGGTAGCGCAGGATCGGACGAAGCCCGTTCAGGCTGGCGAGGATGGCCGAGCCGTTGCTGATCAGCGCCGTTACTGTGGGACTGATCAGGCCGCCCGGCAGGGCGAGCGCCAGCGCTGCCGTGTTCATGCCGGCGACGATCGCGTAGTTCTGCCGGATCAGGCTAACGGCGCCGCGCGAGATCTCGACGGCTTGCACGAGCTTCCACAGCGAATCCTCCATCAGCACCACATCGGCCGATTCGTGGGTGACCTCGGTGCCGTGCTTCATCGCGATGCCGACATCGGCATAGCTGAGCGCGGGCGAATCGTTGATCCCGTCACCGACCATTGCGACCCTGTGTCCGCGCCGCTGCAGCTCCTGGATGACGTTGGCCTTGTCGGCCGGCAGCATGTCGGCGAATTGACGTGTCAGCCCGAGGCGTCGGCCGACGGCGCGCGCCACCACGGCATTGTCGCCCGTCAGCATGATGCTGTTCTTGATGCCGATGGCATGAAGGCGCTGGATGACCGATCGGCTCTCCGGGCGGATCTCGTCCGCATAGGGGACCAGGCCTGCGAGCATTCCATCGACGGCGATGTAGAGGCACGAATAGCCCCGCTCGTCGAGCGAAGCGCGATCCGTCGCGGCCTTGCCGACTCCGATGTCGCTTTGGCGCATGAAGCGTTCATTGCCGACATGCAGGTAATATCCGTTGACCTGTCCCTCGACGCCAAGGCCGAGCCGATACTGGGTTTCGTCGCAGGCGGGTATGTTGACCCTCAATTCCTTGGCCTTGCTGCGCAGCGCTTCGGCGACGGGATGTTTGAGGCGGGTCTCGGCCGCGGCCGCAAGACCGAGGAGATGGCCGGGCGTGATGTGGTTTTGATAGGGCACGACGTCGATGACGGCCGGGGTGCCATGGGTGAGCGTGCCGGTCTTGTCGAAGACGATGGTATCGATCTCGGCGAGGCGCTCCATATGGCCGCCGCTCTTGATGATGATGCCGGCTCTTGCCGCATGCGTCATGGATGACAGCACGGCGGTCGGGGCGGCGACGCGAATGCCGGTGCCGTAATCCACGATGACCAAAGAGAGAAAGCGATCGAAATCGGCCGAGATCAGCGCTGTTCCGGTGGCCAGTCCGAGCGTCGGCAGGACGAGGCGGTCGGCGAGCCGTTCGGCATGGTTCTGCATGCGCGTGTCGCCGACCGGCGCGGACTCGACGAGATGTGCGATCTGCCCCGCCATGGTATCTTTGCCGACGCGGGTCGCGCGGATGCTCAATTGGCCGTCCCGGATAACCGTCGCGGCGAAGGCCGCTTCCCCCTTGCCGCGCGTTACAGGCAAGCCCTCGCCGGTGATGGTCTTTTGGTCGATCAATGCCTGGCCTTCGATGATCTCGCCATCGACGGAGATCATTTCGCCTGGATAAACGATGACGAGGTCGCCGACTGCAAGCTGAGAGGCGGGGATCGAGACGATCGTGCCGTCGCGGCTGATCCAAGCGGTCTTCGCCTGGAATTCGAGAAGCTCGCTGATCGCGCGCCGCGACCCTGCCGCCGTCAAATCGCGGATCCAGTCGCCGAGCTTGATGAGCCAGATGACGATCGCGCCCGCCAGGGGATTGCCCTGCGCCAGCGAAGCCGCGATGGCGAGCACGTCGAGGAAGTCGACGTTGAGGCGGCCCTCGCGCCTCCAGACGCGCCAAGCCCGGAGCGCGATCGGATAGGCATTCCACAGCATCAGGGGCATGTTGATCAGCCTGACGATGGGATTGGCGCTGAAGGCGAGGAAGAGGGACAGCGTCGGCAAGGCGAGGGGGACACGCCTCGATACCGCAGGCGGCGTCGAGTGAGATTCCGCCGGCACGACCGGCAGGTTCACTCCGCTGATCTTGCCGAAGGCAATCAACTCGCGCAGATCTTCGAGGCTCATGCGCCGCAGCTGACCGAGGATCGCGCGCAAGACGGCTTCGTGCGCCTTCTCGTATTCGACCACGAGGCTCGCGCAATCATAGTTGACGCGTGCCGCCTTGATGCCGACCTGCCGGCGCAACCAAAGCAGCATCGATTCAGCGAGTGAGCGCCGGCGACACAGCATCGGCACGAACAGGCGAACGCGTCCGGGAATGAAATGGCGGACTGCGAATTCCATTCGACGAAAGGCCTAACCTCGGCTTGCCGGAACGACTAGCTCTGGGCGATCACGGGTGCCATTGCAGGAGCGCCGGCCAGGTGCGGCGAGCGCATTTCGATGAAATGGTTCAGGGCAAAAAGGCTCAGCGTGACCCAGACCGGTGTCGCGGCGGTCGCACCGACCTCGAGCACCGTGAATCCAATGATGCCGAAAGCGAGCACGATCTTCAGGTCGATCGTGTTGCCTGATGCGAACTTGATCTGATGGTCGAGCTCCTTGAAGAAATCGACGATGACTCGGGCGCTCTCCGAATTCTTGGCCAGGAACTCGGCTTCGTCCTCGATCTTGCGTGCGAGGTCATCGATCTCGGTATGGGGCGCGAGTTGTCCGCGGGGGGAGACCTGTTGATAGTGATGCTGGAGCCTGCCGCTGAACTCGTCGTGCTGGTCGGCGTCATAATGGAGCACGATGCTGCCGGTCGTCGCGTTGACGGTGATCTGGTCGATGCCGGGTATCTTGCCGAAGGTCTCGCCGATCTGTTGCAGGAGCTCGGTATTGCCCTTGGCCGACGGGATCTTCATGCGCACTCGCCCCGGTACCTGATGGGCGATTTGCAGCTTCAGCTTCGGCTTCGTCATATCGCGCGAGCGCCACCCAGATCCGCAGGCGTTTTCGGCTCGGCAGTCTTCACATCCGCCTCGGCGTTGACCTCGGCCATAATGTCGTGGACGTGCTCCTGGGCCTCGGCCGCCATCTCACGCGTCTTCTGGCCCATCTTATAGGCTCCGCGAACGGCGGACCTGAACAGCGGGTTCAAGGCTGCGCCCATTTGCGGCAGATATTTCGGCACCAGCATTGCGGCAACGCCGAGGATCACGCCGGGCAGCAGAGCGGCTTCGAACACCGCGACACCGACGCCGACGACCGCAACCGTCGCTGCAGTCGCAACGATGTCAGGTTGATCGTCATCGCTGTCTTCGAGGGGGTCGACGGACTCTCCAGCAGCGTGCAGGGCCCGCCCTTCAAGGTCAGCGGAATCGACACCAGCCTGACCATCGAGCTTGGTTTTTGCCACGAGAGTTCTCCTGTTGTCGTTGCCGAGAGACACAGGATCAATATCGAGAGCCACTATGACAGTTTGACAACAGGCCGGCGTCATACGGGCCGCTTGGCGGAATCCAGCCGGCGGCTCAGTCGCATTTGGACCTCGCCCGGGCCGCTTGGGGTAACGGATGCTGATCAGTCGCCGACCTTCGGTGCAGCTCCGCTGGAGCACCGCTGGCGCGTTTCATGGTGCTTGGCCCGATCAGCCCTGCCGCGCCTGCATCGTTGTGGCAGGTCGCTCGACGGTGGTTGCGATCCAGATTCCGGCGCCCTTGTAGCTCTCGGGAAAGGGATCCTCGCTTCGCACTCGAGATCGCATTGCCGGAGGCAAAATCGCACTTGAGCCGTTGCCAATCGGCTTCCGAGCGGCGGGCGAACTTGACAAGCCGACTATGCGAGAACAAAATAAGAACGGGCGACAGCGCTGGCAATGCAACGATCGTTGCAGTGCAGCAGGGCTGATCTGCTGTATTTGGCCTGTATTTAACAGCAAGCCGCAAAGACGATGTTGCGATGCAGCATGGCTTCCGCGCCATCCGCCTGCGCGACGGCCGATGCGGAATTTGGGGCCCTCTGCCTCTTCAGCGTGCCGTGTGGCGCCGCCCGCGCGTCTCCCGCCAGACGCGCAGGAAGGTCGCGATGATGCGCATGCCGGCGCGTAGCGTGCCGCGCAAGCTGCCGGCGACCTTGGAGACCCCGCCTTCGCGCAACCCGTAATCGACCGGGATCTCGAGGATGCGCAGCTTTGCGGCAGCGGCGCGCATCTGCATCTCGATGTTCCAGCCATAGGTCATCTCGCGCATGCCGAGGGCCATCAGGCTCGAGCGCCGGATGGCGCGAAAGGCGCACATATCCGTGTAGCGCACCCCATAAGCGAGCCGCATCGCATAACCGAGCGCGAGGCCTGCGGCGATCTGGTGGCCCGACATGCTGCCCGCTTCGCGCCGGCCGCGCAGCCGCGAGCCGATGACGAAATCAGCCGTGCCCGCAGCGATCGGGGCCGTGAGCCGCGCGATCAGCTCCGGCTTGTCGGCGCCATCTCCGTCCATGAAGACCAGGATCTCGCAGTCGTCGCCTGCCGTCAGCGCACCTTGCCAGCAGGCTCGCCCATAGCCACGCCCGGCATCGATCACGGTGGCACCGAGGGCGCCCGCCCGTTCGGCCGTGCGGTCCGTGCTGCCTCCGTCCGCGACGATGATCGTGTCGACGCCGCCGGCCGGCACCCGGGCGAGGAGCGGACCTATCGCCTCCTCCTCGTTCAGTGTCGGGATGACCAATGCGACGCGTCCCGCTGGCCTCGCATGCGACGCAAGGGGCGACGCGGCCCGCTCATCCACGGTGTTGTTCGCCGCCAAGGCTCACAGGCTCCAGCGCAGGCCGCAATTGGCGCAGGCGCCAGGCGGCTTATCGCTCAAGAGCTCTTCGCGGAACTGGTGATAGGCATCGCCGTTCCAGATCTCCGGCAGTGTCTGGGTCGTGGCGTCGCCGAGCGTGAAGCTGTCATAGCCATGCATGGAGAAGGGCGCGATGCAACAGGGCAGGGCGCGGCCATGGGCCGTGAAATACATCAGCGACCAGGGCCTGCGGCACATCGACCAGGGCTTGCCTTCGACATGGCGGCTCAAGCTCTCTTCGGGCTCGGCGGCACCTGAGGCATCGAAGAACACGCCGAGCTCGCGCGCCACGGCCTTCGCCTCTTCGAGATAAGCGCGCTCGGCCACGTCGATGCTCTCGAACAGCGACGATGAGGGCTGCGCCATCCCCTGGCCTTCCGGGAAATAGACGAGGCGCTGCAGATGCACCTCCTTGACGCCGATCTCGTCGGCGACCCGCACGAAGGCCGGCAATTGCTCGATCGTCTCCTTGAGGCCGGTGAGCCAGAGCGAGACGCGCGGATGCTCGACGCCGATCTCCCGCTTCAGGGCCAGGAACCCCTTGAGATTGCGCACGATCGCATCGAACATGTCGCGACCGCGGATCTTGGCATAGGCGCCGGCTTCCGCGGCATCGAGCGAGACGCGCAATTCGTCGAGGCCGGCCTCGATGAGCTCGCGGCTCTTCTTCACCTTGAGCAAGGTGCCGTTGGTGTTGAACAGCACATAGATGCCGCGCGCCTTCAGGTAGCTCACCATGCGCGGCAGGTCCTTCACCATCATCGGCTCGCCGACGCCGTGCAGCACCACGCGCTTGACGCTCGGGGACTGGTCGACGATGCGGGTGAACATGTCGAAGGACATGTCCTTCTCGGGCTCGAGCTCCTCATAGGTGCGCGGGCAGGTGGTGCAGGGCAGGTTGCAGCGATTGGTCACCTCCAGATAGAGGCAGACCGGGTCCTTGGCCGCATCGCCTTCGCGCTGCTCCGCGATCTCCTCGAAATAGCGGCGGCTGACGGCGTCGGCGAGGCGAGGTTCAGCTGTCACGAGATCGATCCTTCTTGCAGAAGCGGCACGACGAAGCGTCTCTGCTCGAACAGGAGCAGGGCGAGGAACGGCCCGTAGATCACGAAGCCCGTGGTCAAGCTGGTCGGGGAGTCGGTCACATAGAGAAAGAAGACCGAGCAGGTGAGGTAGATCAGCGAGAAGCGCGGCACGAGGCAGATGAAGGCCGCGATCCATACGAAATACCAAGGGTAATGCGGCGAGATCAGGACCAGCGTCGCCGTCGCGAGCCAAGCGGCCAGCGCCGGCAGGGAATGGATGTCACGATCCCGCGCGAGAGCCCGCAACACGAGCGTGCCCAGCACGCCGAGCGCGAGCGCCAGATAGGCGAGCATGGCGGGCAGGGGGGCGAGCCCGATGCCGCGCAGGAGCGAAAGGATGAACACCCCCTCGCCGGCCGCCAGCCCCTCTTCGGAGGCATAGCCCGGCAGGAAGCCGAGGACATGCCAGCCGCCTCCGTTCAGCACATAGATGCCGTAGAGGATCCCCGTCAGGGCGAGGGCGGCGGCAGGCATTTTCCAGTCGAAGCGGCGATAGAGTACCGGCGCGATGATCAGAGGAAAGAATTTGGTGAGCGTCGCGGCGGCGAGCAGCGCTCCGGAGAGGCCGCGCCTTCCCGTCATCGCCGCGAGGAGGGCGAGGAGCGCCATCGCGGTCAGCACCGCGTCGACATGGGCGCCGCAGGCGATCTCCCAGACCGGCAGCGGGTGCCACAGATACAGATAGAGCCGATGCAGAGGCTGTCCGAGGCGGCGCAACAGCAGCGCCAGCGCCAGCACCGTCACGACCTCGAAGCCCAGCATGGCCAGCCGCATCGCGGTCACGCTTTCGCCGAGCCGGGTGACGGCGAAGAACACCAGCTGGGCGAAGGGCGCGTAGATGGTCGGCGCTGTGTCGAGCCGATTGATATGGGAGTAGACGCCTTCGTCTCGCAGATGCGCCAACGCCGGATCGGCCGGGACATAGAGATAGGGATTGACGCCTGCGCCCTGCACGCGCCCGTCCCAGATATAACGGTAGAGGTCGGTCGAGAGGAAGTTCGGTGGTGTCGCGAGCGCGATCAGCCGCAACGCCACGGCGACCACGACGATCAGGCTGATGAGGAGCCGCTTGTCCAGCGTCGCGAACCGGTCCTGGAGGACGATCCAGGCGCCGACCGCATAGACGACACCTTGCGCATAGGCGACCGGAACGAAGAGCTGGAAATCATCGGTCCATTGACCGTGGCGCGCGACGAGCGACAGCGCCAGCAACGCCGCACCGCAAGCACAGAGCCCGGCGAAGCATCTTGTCGTGAGGGTTGCTTGATCGGACCTCACGCGGCGTCGACCTTGAGAGCCTCAACTTGGAGAGCCTCGACTTGGAGAGCCTCGACTTGGAGAGGCGCCGCGAGCGCCAGGCGTTGACGCAGATCGGTGGCGCGCAACGCCCGGCGCAGATGCGCTGCGGTGTGCGTCGCCATATGAGGCTGCGCTGCGTGAACGGTCATCGGCGCGTCGAGGCGGGCCGCGAAGCGCGACAGCGATTGGGCGTCGTCGATATCGCTCCACATCGGCAAGGTGACGACCTCGAGCCCGAGCTCGGCCGCGCGTGCGAGCGACTGGCCGAAGACGCGCTCGGTGCTCCAGTCGATGCCCTCGAACAGATGGCGATGCGGCCGCGAGATGCCGAGGATGTAATAGCCGCCGTCATCGGCGGGACCGATGACGACGCGATCGCGCCCGAAGGCGAGCTCCTGCGCGATGCGCACCAGATATTCGGTCGGCAGGTCCGGCGTATCGGAGTTGAGCACGCAGGCCGAGGAGCAGCCGGCCGCAAACATGCCCTCGATCCCGGCGAACAGGCAATCGCCGAAATTCGGGAAGACCGCCGGGATGAGACCCGGAGGCTCCGCCGCGAGGCCGTCGAAGAACTCCTCTTCGCCGATCGGTCCATAGGCCGCGAAGGCGCGGATCGGCGCCCGACGCGCGGCCTCGCCGATATTGGCGAAGGCGTCCTTGAGGAAGACGGTGTTGAGGGCCGCCGCCTCCTCGAAGCTGAGCGGCGGCACGAGACGCGTCTTGGTCCGCCCAGCGCGGGACGCCTTCGCCATGACGGCGATGCCGCAAGGAGCGCTTGTCATCGCTTGTCTCACAGAGCTTGCCTCACAGCCCGCTGAACCAGTTATAGTCGCGGTCTTCCCAATAGCCGCCCGGATAGGTGTTTGTGACCTCGATCGAGGTGATCCATTTCGGCATCTTGAAGCCGAGCTTGGTGGCGACGCGCAGCCGCAGCGGGAAGCCGTAGGGCACGCCGATCGGCTGGTCGGCATAATCGGTCGTGAGCTGCGTCTGCGGATGCAGGGCGCTCGCCATGTCGATCGAGCCCGAATAGTCGTCCGCGCATTGGAAGGCGACGTATTTGGCGGTGAGGTCCGCCTCGATGGTTTCGAGGAAGCGGCGCAAGCTGACCCCGCTCCATTTGCCGATATAGTCCCAGCCCTCGACGCAGACATGACGGGTGATCTGCGAGACCTTGGGCATCGCGTTGATGCGATCGAGCGTCCAAGACCGCTTGTCCTTGACGAGCCCGCTCACTTCGAGCTTCCAGCTCGCCATGTCGATCGGCTTGACTTCCTTGATGTCGTAGAAGGCGTTGAAGCGCGGCGGCTTCAGCACCTCGGCCTCGGTGAAGGTGGGGGCGAGCTTCGTGGGGTCGAAGAGCCAGGCCTGCACCCGGTCGTTCCAATGGGACATGGCCTGCAGCACGGACTGCACGCCGTCCTTGTTCGAGATGTCGCAGCCGGTCAAAAGGGTCAGGGCGCCGAGGCTCAGACCCCGGCGCAGGAACAGGCGCCGCTCGATGCTCTCCACGAGCTGCTTGTTCTCGGCGAGCGGTGCCTGGTCGATGCCGGCGCTCGGGCGGAAGATCGAGCGGGATACGGATCTGATGCTCATCGCGTCACTCCGCTGGCTCGAGGGACAGATGAACGGGCTTGCGGATCTTGCCGGTGATCATGGCGGCAAGCGTGCGCGGCACCAGGAGCGCCAGCGCCACATGCACCACGAGGAACAGCACGATCGCCGACATGCACAGGAAATGTACGAGCCTCGCGCCCTGGAAGCTCTGGAACAGGGTGATCAGGCTCTGGAACTGCACCGGCTTCCACAGGGAGAGGCCTGAGACGGCGGCGAGGACCAATGCCGCGATGACGCCGAGATAGAGCAGCTTCTGCACCGCGTTGTAGATGGTGAGATCGTCATGAGCGAGCTTGAAGCGCAGCGTGTCGGCGATGGTCGACATCACCTCCTGGGCGCGGATCGGCAACATCTTGCGAAAGAGCCGCCCGGACCACAGCGCGTAGCTCAGATAGACGAGGCCGTTGACGAAGAAGAGCCACATTCCGGCGAGGTGCCAGAGCAACGCGTTCGAGAAGCCGACATCGCTGTTGCGCGCATAGGTGAGATCGGGGTCGCCGCCGAGCGTCGCCCAAAGCGGGAACTCAAGCCAGGAGAAGATCGGCACATTGTTGTAGATGCGCCAGCCCGAGCCGACCATGATGAGGATGGCGAGCGCGTTCACCCAATGGGTCAGCCGCACGATCCAGGGATGCACCAGGACCATCGGCGGTCTCGCAGCGATGTTCGCAGTCATGGCTTGCCTCCTGTCTGGAGTGCGCCTTTGCAAATCTTCGGCGGACCTCTTAGGGGAACATAGCGCGCTCAGGTGTCACGCCTGTGTGATCATGCGCACATCTTCGTGAAGCTGAAAATATTGTCGCGTTGTCACTCAAAATATTGACAGGATTTGGATTTTCGCGCAGCTGCGGCCCCCAGGATCGGCGTCCGCGCCGGCTGCTCCCGCATGGGAGACCTTTCCGCAACTCAGCTTTCGCGGCCCTTCAGAATGTCCGAAGCGCATGAGCTGCCCGAATGGGTGCATCCGCGCCAAATCGCATGAGATGCCGGGATTTGGCCTTGACCGCCAATGGCGGAGGCGTGTTTAACGCCGGCCTTGCCGAATTTTCAGGATGTTTCCCATGTCCGCCGTCGCGTCTCGCCCTCAGCCTCGTCCAGGCGTGCTCGATATCGAGGCTTACGTGCCCGGCAAGAGCGCGGCGCCCGGCGTCGACAAGATCTACAAGCTGTCCTCGAACGAATCGCCGCTCGGGCCCTCGCCCAAGGCGGTCGCGGCCCTGAAGGCGCTTGCGGACGGGCTCGAGCTCTACCCCGATGGCGGCTCGACGAAGCTGCGCGAGGCGATCGCTGCCAAATACGGTCTCGACATCGACCATATCCTGTGCGGCACCGGCTCGGATGAGCTGCTGTCCCTGTTGGCCTATGCCTATATCGGCCCCGGCGACGAGGGGGTGATGAGCCAATACGGCTTCCTCGTCTATCCGATCGCCATCCGGGCGGCCGGCGGCACGGCGGTCGTCGCCAAGGAGCGCAATTACGAGACGGATGTCGACGCCCTGATCAAGGCCGTGACGCCGCGCACCAAGATCGTCTTCCTGGCCAATCCGAACAACCCGACCGGGACCTATATTCCCTTCAACGAGGTGAAGCGCCTGCATGCGGCGCTGCCGCCGCATGTGCTGCTGGTGCTCGATGCGGCCTATGCCGAATATGTGCGGCGCAACGACTATGCCTCGGGGCTCGAGCTCGTCTCGACCAGCGAGAACGTGGTCATGACCCGCACCTTCTCGAAGATCTACGGTCTCGCCAATCTGCGCATCGGCTGGCTCTACGGTCCGGCCCATGTCGTCGACGCCTTGAACCGCATCCGCAGCGCCTTCAACGTCAATGGCGCGGCGCTCGTGGCCGGCGCCGCGGCGATCGCGGATGAGGCGCATGTGGCGGCGGCGCTCGCCCATAATGACCGCTGGCTGCCCTGGCTCACGACCGAGCTCCAGGCGCTCGGGCTCGAGGTCACGCCGAGCGTCGGCAACTTCCTGCTCATTCATTTCTCCTCCACGGCGGGCAAGACCGCGAAGGAGGCCGACAGCTTCCTGTCGAAGCGCGGGCTGATTCTGCGGGCGGTCGGCGCCTACGGCCTGCCCA
The DNA here is from genome assembly GCA_900104855.1 of Rhizobiales bacterium GAS188. NCBI lineage: Bacteria > Pseudomonadati > Pseudomonadota > Alphaproteobacteria > Hyphomicrobiales > Rhizobiales bacterium GAS188. Next base: position 179,890 of record FNSS01000001.1, on the reverse strand, counting down.
ATGCGCTGCGCCTCACGGTGGGTCCGGAAGAGGCCAATCGCAAAGTGGTGGCGGCGCTCAAGGAGTTCCTCGGATCGGCAGTTGCGGCCCGTGGCTGAGGCACTTCATCCAACGACCGCGCAGGATCCTCCGACGGCGGAGACGCCATTCGACCGGCTCGCCATCATCGGGATCGGCCTCATCGGCTCCTCGATCGCTCATGCGGTGCGCAAATTCGCGCTGGCGCGGCGCGTGGTGCTCTACGACAATGTGGCGGCGGTACGCAGCGAGGCGGCAGGGCTTCGCCTCGGCGACGAGATCGCCGCGACCATCGCCGATGCGGTGCGCGACGCCGACGCCGTGATCGTCTGCGTTCCGGTCGGCGCCTGCGGTGCTGTCGCCGAGGAGATCGCGCCGCATCTGAAATCTGGTGTCATCGTCTCCGATGTCGGCTCGGTGAAGGGCGCCGTCGTCAAGGCGATGCAGGAGAAGCTGCCGGCGCATGCCCGGCTCGTTCCAGCGCATCCGGTGGCCGGCACCGAGAATTCAGGGCCGTCCTCGGGCTTTGCTTCGCTCTTCGTCAATCGCTGGTGCATATTGACGCCGCCGGAAGCGACGGATGCCGCCGCTATCGCCCGCATTCGCGCCTTCTGGGAAGGCATGGGCGCCAATGTCGAGATCATGTCGGCGGAGCATCACGACCTCGTGCTGGCGGTGACCAGCCATCTGCCCCATCTCATCGCCTACAATATCGTCGGCACGGCCGATGATCTCGAATCCGTCACCGAATCCGAGGTCATCAAATTCTCGGCGGGCGGCTTTCGCGATTTCACGCGCATCGCGGCGTCGGACCCCACCATGTGGCGGGACGTCTTCCTGCACAATAAGGAGGCGGTCCTCGAAGTGCTGGCGCGCTTCAACGAGGATCTGTCGGCGCTGGCGCGTGCCATCCGCTGGGGGGAAGGCGACAAGCTGTTCGAGCTGTTCTCCCGCACCCGCGACATCCGGCGCGGCATCGTCAGCCAGGGCCAGGAAACGGCCGAACCCGATTTCGGCCGCCGCAAGGTGTAATCGGCTGCCGATGGATTCACCTTCCTGCCATTTGCCACGCTGCTGACCGTTTGCGGGCCCGGAATGTGCAAGGCTTGGTCATAGTTTTGTGTCGTCATGGGTACGCGGCCGGCGCTTCGGGGAACGCCGGCGGACCGATGACTTAGACTTTATCTGGACCAAAGCGCTTTTCTGGGTCAAAGGCAGGCATGGCTGGCGTCGTGAGAACCGACCTCGTCGAGACGACCGGAAATCCCATTCCGGACGGGACAAGCTCTGTCGTGGTCCGGACCGCGGATGGGATCGGGCTGCGCCTCGCGCATTGGCCGGCCATGCCCGGCGCCATGTGGGGAACGGTCGTGCTCATGCAGGGGCGGGCCGAGTTCATGGAGAAATATTTCGAGACCGTCGAGCATTTCCGCGGCCGTGGCTTCGACGTCGTCAGCTTCGACTGGCGCGGCCAAGGCGGTTCCGAGCGCCTGACGCGCAACCCGCACAAAGGGCATGTGCGCCGCTTCACGGACTATGATCTCGATATCGAGGCGGTGTTCGCCGAGATGGAAGAGCGTGGCCGGCCGCGGCCCTGGTTCGTGGTCGCCCATTCGATGGGCGGGGCCATCCTCTTGGCGAAGCTCGGCCGCGGGCCTTTGCCGATCGAGCGCGCGGCGCTCTCGGCGCCCATGCTCGGCTTTTCTCCGGACATCGCGCCTGGCTATGCGGGCGCCGCCGCAGCGACGCTCGCCTGGCTCGGCCTCGGGCGCATGTTCATCCCGGGCGGCGGCCCGAATTCGATCGCGATGAAGCCCTTCGCCAATAATCGCCTGTCGACCGATGCGGCACGCTATGAGCGCAACGCCGCGATTCTCACGGCCGCGCCCGATCTCGGTATCGGCGATCCGACCGTCGATTGGATTGATGGCGCCAGCCGCATGATGCGGGCGCTCTCCGCCCCCGGCTTTGCACGCAAGATCAAGGTGCCGCTGCTGATCCTGGCGAGCGGCGTCGATCGCGTGGTCTCGACAAGGGTCACCGAGCGCTTCGCGTCCGGCCTCAAGACAGGCGACGCGATTATTATCAAGGGCGCTCGTCACGAATTGCTGATGGAAAGCGATATCTGCCGCGCCCAGGTGCTGGCTGCGGTCGACGCCTTCATCCCGGGCGGGCAGCGCTCCGAGCGCGCCGTCGAGGTGCCTGCGGTCCCTGCCTGACGCTGCCCCTTAGCACTACGAATTGAGGATCGCCAGCGCCTCTTGATGCGCGCGCTTGTCGCCGGCCGCGATGACGCTGCCGCCGCCTGAGCAATCGCCGCCGTTCCAGGAGGTGATCACCCCGCCGGCCCCTTGGACGATCGGGATGATGGCCACGATATCGTAAGGCTTGAGCCCGGATTCGACCACGAGATCGATATGGCCCGCAGCCAGCATGGCATAGGCGTAGCAATCCCCGCCATAGCGCGACAATTTCGCGCGCGTCTCGAGCCGCTCGAAACGCTGCCGCTCGGCCGGTGCCATCATGCCGGGATGGGTCGTCGAGATCACGGCCTCCGACACATCGGCGCAGCTGCGCACCCGCAAGGCGCGCTGGCCGGCCGGACCCTCATAGCGGGCGGCCTTGCCGTCGCCGCTGAACCTCTCGCGTGAGAAGGGCTGGTGCATCATGCCATAGACGGGCCGCCCATGGCGCGTCAGGCCGATCAAGGTGCCCCAGATGGGCATCCCGCAGATGAAGGACTTGGTGCCGTCGATCGGATCGAGCACCCAGACATATTCGGCGTCGCGCCGCTCGGCCCCGAATTCCTCCCCGATGATGCCATGGGAAGGGAAGCTGGCGTTGATCAGCCGGCGCATGGCGACTTCGCCGGCCCGATCGGCCTCGGTCACCGGGTCGAATGAGCCATTCGTCGATTTGTCGAGGGCGGCGAGGCTGGTGCGGAAGAAGGGCAGGATGGCATCGCCGGAATGGGTGGCGAGCGCTTCGACGAAGGAGGTGAAATCGACAGCGGTCATGAACACTCCATCCGTTATCGCTCCTTCGCGCAGCGATTCGACCGCCTGATGCAGGCTTTGCGGCCCTTTCACAAGGGGATGCGGCTCAAGCAAAGCCTGGCGCTATCCGTCAGCCGGCGAAAAATCATGTATCTTCAGGGATCTGCGCATCGTTGCGGCGGCAAAAGAAAATTTCAGGGGTAACTCTTGATTTTGTGCGATGCAGCGACTAACTTGTGCATTGCAACCTGGTGTTTCCATCGGGTTGCTGCCCTCCTTGGGCGTTTCCTCCCTAGACTTGGGCCGCCAAGCTCGCTTGGCGGCCTCTTTTTTTGCCCAAACGCCGATGCGGCCCGCGTCCGCCGCCTTGCCGCGATCCGACGCTTTTACTCGGCTGCCATCCTGGCAGAGCGCTCCGATCCCGGCAGCACCTCGCGCAAGAGATTGGCAATGTCGGTGAAATCCTTGGCAAGGCTCTTGAATTTCGCATTCGGCGTCAAGGTCCGCTCATCCATATAGAGAGAACGCGAGGCCTCGATCTGCAGTGCATGCGCGCCTTGTGCGGGATTGCCGTAATTCTCCGTGATGTAGCCGCCCGCATAGGGTTTGTTGCGCGATACGGAGAACCCCTTGCGCCGCAAGAGCGCTTCGACCGCATCGACGATCTGCGGGGCACAGCTCGTGGCGAAGCGGTCGCCGAGCACGAAATCGGGGATCGGCCGACCTCCTGATACATCGCTCGAAGGCATGGAGTGCCAATCGACGAGCAGCGCCACCCCGAACCGGGCCCGGGCCTGCTGCACGAGACGATGCAGCCTTGCATGGAAAGGTTTGTGCAAGGCCTCGATCCGCTCGAGGGCCTCCGCCACCGGCAGGCGCCGGCGATAGATGTCCTGCCCGTCCGCCACGATGCGCGGGATGGCGCCGAGGCCGGCCGCAACCCGCATGGAGCGCGTATTGGCGAAGCCGGGAATCGGCCCATCGAGCAAGCGCGGATCGAGCTCATAGGGTTCGCGGTTCACATCGAGATAGGCACGCGGGAAACGGGCATGGATGAGCGGCACGCCGCTTTCGGCGGCCGGCTTGAGCAGCAGATCGACGAACGCATCCTCGGAGCGGCGCAGCTCGAAGGCGTTCAGGCGCGCCGCATTGAGGAAGGAATCGGGATAGAACCTGCCCGAATGGGGTGAGGAGAATACGATCGGGCAGTCGAGCTCGGCCGGCTCTATGACCTCGAAAGCCGCTTCATGCGCCTTGGGGGTCACCTGATTGGGAGTCATCTCAAGGATTGCATCTCAAGATCGTCGCTCTCGCGCCACGCCTCATCATGGTCTAAGTTTGCTGTGCATCTCGCCGCTTGTCCATCACTCATTCGACGAAAAGGACTGAAATTTCATGAGTTCTTTACGCGTTTCGTGCCTTATGAGCCGCAACCGCCAGCCTGCGATCGAGTCCCACGAAAATGCATAAGATCATCCTCGCGGAAGACGACAACGACATGCGTCGCTTTCTCGTGAAAGCGCTCGAGAATGCCGGCTATGAGGTCGTCTCCTACGATAATGGCAGGTCGGCCTATGACCGCCTGCGCGAGGAGCCCTTCGAGCTCCTGCTCACCGATATCGTCATGCCGGAGATGGACGGCATCGAGCTCGCCCGCAAGGCGACCGAGCTCGACCCCGACATGAAGGTCATGTTCATCACCGGCTTTGCGGCCGTGGCGCTGAACCCGGACAACCAGGCGCCGAAGGATGCCAAGGTGCTGTCGAAGCCCTTCCACCTGCGCGATCTCGTGACAGAGGTGCAGAAGCTTCTCGCGGCCTGAGATTCGATCGGGCGCTTCCCTTCTCCCGCAGGTGACAGGGTGAGGCCACTTCACTAACGTTTCGCCCGGCGCATCTCGGGGCAAACCCGAGGGCGATGAGAATGACGGCTGGAACAGGCCGCCGCGAACGGGGAGAAACCAATGTCCGCTACCCAGGCCGCGGCGATCACCGCCCGCCTCGATCGGCTGCCGTCATCACCCTATCTGTGGCGGCTCCTGGTGCTGCTGTCACTCGGCGCCTTCTTCGAGATCTACGACCTGTTCTTCACTGCCTATGTCAGCCCCGGTCTCGTTCGCAGCGGCATCTTCAGCGGCACCAATACCGGCCTTTTCGGTCTCAGCGACCAGGCGAGCTTCGCCTCAGTCACTTTTGCGGGCCTGTTCTTCGGCACCATCCTGTTCGGTTCCGTCGCCGACATCTATGGGCGGCGTTCCATCTTTACCTATGCGCTGCTCTTCTATGCGGCGGCAACCGCTGTGATGGCGACGCAGGATACGCGCTTCGGCGTGCTGCTGTGGCGCTTCATCGCCGGCGTCGGCGTGGGCGTCGAGCTCGTCACCATCGACAGCTACGTCACCGAGCTGATGCCGAAATCCATTCGCGGGCGCGCCTTCGCGGTCAACCAGGCGATCCAGTTCCTGGCCGTGCCGACCGTGACGTTCCTGTCCTGGCAGCTCATTCCTCTCGACCCGTTCGGCATCGCCGGCTGGCGCTGGGTCGTTGCCTTCCCGGTGCTCGGAGCGATCCTCGTCTGGTGGATCCGCCGCGAATTGCCCGAATCGCCGCGCTGGCTCGCCCAGCATGACCGCATCGAGCAGGCCGAGCGCATCACCGCGGCGCTCGAGGCGCGAATCGCAGCTGAGACGGGTAAGCCCTTGCCGGCGCCTGGCGCCTCGGTGCCCGAGACCGGCAGCGCCAACTTCTCGGAGATGTGGAAGTCGCCCTATAAGAACCGGGCGATCATGCTGGCGATCTTCAATTTCTTCCAGACCATCGGCTTCTACGGCTTCGGCAATTGGGTGCCGCAGCTGCTCGCCGCCCAAGGCGCGAGCTTCACCAAGAGCCTGCAATATTCCTTCATCATCGCGCTCGTCTATCCGCTCGGCCCGCTCCTGTGCAGCCTGATCGCCGACAAGATCGAGCGGAAATGGCAGATCGTCGGAGCGGCGCTCGGCACGGCCACCTTCGGCCTCGTGTTCTCGCAGATGTCAGAAGCGGTGTTCCTGGTGATCTTCGGTATCCTGATCACCACCTCGAACAACCTGCTCTCCTATTCCTATCACGCCTATCAGGCGGAGCTGTTCCCGACTCGCATCCGCGCCCGAGCTGTGGGCTTCGTCTACTCCTTCAGCCGATTGTCGACGGTGTTCACGAGCTTCATGGTCGCTTTCTTCCTGCAGAATTTCGGCACGATCGGAGTCTTCGCTTTCATCGCTTTCGCCATGTTGGTGGTGATGGTCTCGATCGGCGTGTTCGGCCCGCGCACCAATAATCTGGCGCTCGAGGAAATCTCGCAGGCGGCCTGAGGTGCAGCCATGACCGGTCCTCTCTCGGGCATTCGCGTCGTCGAGTTCTCGCATATGGTCATGGGGCCGAGCTGCGGCTTGGTGCTCGGCGATCTCGGCGCCGATGTCGTCAAGATCGAGCCGGCTCCGGACGGCGACAATACGCGTCGCCTTGTCGGCGCGGGCGCCGGTTTCTTCGCGACCTTCAACCGCAATAAGAGGAGCCTGGCGCTCAACCTCAAGGCGCCCAAGGGGCTGGCGCTGGCGAAGAAGCTGATCGCGCGCGCCGATGTGATGACCGAGAATTTCCGGCCGGGCGGCCTCGAGGCGCTCGGGCTCGGCTACGAGGCGCTGACCCTTGAGAATCCAGGCCTCATCTATTGCTCGCTCAAGGGCTTCCTCGCCGGGCCTTACGAGAACCGCGCCGCGCTCGACGAGGTGGTGCAGATGATGGGCGGCCTCGCCTATATGACCGGCCCGCCGGGCCGGCCGCTGCGCGCCGGCACCTCGGTCAACGACATCATGGGCGGCATGTTCGCAGCCATCGGCATCCTTGCCGCCCTGCATGAGCGCGCCCGCACCGGCAAGGGGCAGGTGGTGCGCTCGGCCCTCTTCGAGAACAACGCCTTCCTGGTCGCCCAGCACATGGCGCAATATGCGGTCACCGGGCAGCCGGCGGCGCCGATGCCCGCAAGGATCTCGGCCTGGGGCATCTATGATGTGTTCGACACAAGGGACGGCGAGCAGGTGTTCGTCGGGGTCGTGACCGACACGCAATGGGCGGTGTTCTGCCGGGAGTTCGATCAGCCGCAACTCTTCGCCGATGCGACGCTCGCCACCAATTCGCAGCGCGTCGGCGCGCGCGACCGGCTGCTGCCGGTGCTGCGCCAGCTCTTCGCGCGCTTCACCCGCGCCGAGATCATCGCCACCTTCGAACGCGCGAGGCTGCCTTTCGCGCCGATCATGAAGCCCGAGGACCTGTTCGACGACCCGCACCTCACGACCCCCGGCGCCATGGTCGAGGTGTCGAAGGCCGATGGCGGCACCATGCCGATCCCGGCCCTGCCGCTCGAAATGGCGGGGCGGCGCTTCGGGCGGCGCCTCGACGTGCCGCGCCTCGGCGAGCACTCGGCCCAGATTGCGGCCGAGCTCGGCTACGAGCCGCAGATGATCGAGGAGCTTGCGGCGGAGGGCGTGCTCACCCTCGGGGATCCGGCGCCGTCCGCAGCGGCACCCAAGCTGGCCGAAGGTTGAGCGGCGGACCATTCGTGCGCGTCCCTTCTCCCGCTCTTGGGCTGGAGAAGGTGCCGAGGCGAAGCCGAGGCGGATGAGGGACGGTCGAGCGCTTCACCGGCGTCCCTCATCCGCCCTCACTACGTTCGGGCACCTTCTCCCGCGGAAGAGCGGGAGAAGGAGGCGCGCCCGGCGTTGGAGCCTCACGAGATCGTTGGCGGGATGTCGATATCGCCCCATCTGCAGCCTGGCGATCCGCCCTCGATTCGCCTTGATCTTCCGCCGCCCGCCGGGCTAAGTCCGCGCGAAGCGGCGCGATGCATCGTCCGCGCCGGCCATTGGGAGAGTTCTCATGACCATTGCCGTTGGCGACAGCCTGCCTCAAGCGACCTTCCGGGTGATGACGGCGGATGGTCCGGCCGCCAAGACAACCGATGACGTGTTCAAAGGCCGGAAAGTGGTTCTGTTCGCGGTTCCGGGCGCTTTCACGCCGACCTGCCACAAGAACCACCTGCCGGGCTTTCTCGCCAATTTCGATGCCATCAAGGCTAAGGGCGTCGACGCCATCGCAGTCACCGGCGTCAACGACGTCTTCGTCATGGATGCCTGGTCGAAGGCGACCGGCGGCCAGGGCAAGATCGAGTTCCTCGCCGACGGCAACGGCGATTTCGCGAAGGCGCTCGGCCTCTCCATGGACGGCTCGGGCTTCGGCCTCGGAACACGTTCGAAGCGCTATGCGATGCTGGTCGAGGACGGGGTGGTGAAGGTCCTCAATGTCGAGGACACGCCGGGCAAGGCCGACCTCTCCGGTGCCGTGGCCCTGATGAAGCAGCTTTGAAGATACCCAAACTCCCCTTCACCGCCACCGATTGGAGCTCGGTCCCCGCGACCGAGCATCCCGGCACCACCGGCATGGCCACATGGCGCACGCTGGAGATCGGCGATGTGCGGGTGCGGGTCGTCGATTATTCGCCGGGCTATCTCGCCGATCATTGGTGCGATCGCGGCCATATCCTGTTCGTGGTCGAGGGCGAGCTCGACACCGAGCTGAAGGATGGGCGCAATTTCAAGCTGTCGGCCGGGATGAGCTACCAGGTCTCGGATCTCGGCGACGCCTCGCATCGCTCATCGACACGGACCGGCGCCAGGTTGTTCATCGTCGATTGAGGCGGGAGCACTAGCGCCTCGGAAGGCGCCGACTTCACCTCTCCCCTGGTGGGAGAGGTCGATCCGAGCCGCAAGGCGAGGATCGGGTGAGGGGGGCAACTCCAGCCTGCGAAGGGCGGGTGAGTGCAAGCCTCCCAGAGCCGGCGCTGCCCCCCTCACCCGGCTTCTCATCGCTTCGCTCTTCGAAGCCGACCTCTCCCGCAAGGGGAGAGGTGAGCGCCGGCGCGCCTCACCCGCAAAACTCGATTGCGGTGCGCTCCAGCACCCGCGCCAGGGTCTCGACGGAATCGGTCGTCGCCCATTCGGTTGCCGCATGCGCGCCTGCGCCATCTGCGCCGAATAGCAGGCAGGGAATGCCCGCCTCCTTGAGGATGGCGCAATCCGTCCAGAACGGTTCGCCTCGGATCTGCGGTGGCCGGCCCAGAGCCTCGGTCGCATATTTGCGCAAGGTGGCGACGATCGGCTCATCCGCCTTGGCCTCGAAGGGGACGCGCTCGAGGCCCCGTTCCAGGCGGTAGCGGAAATCCGGGACGTCCTGCGCGATGCTGTCGAGCAGGCCGCGCAGCTCGGCCTCGACCGTCGCCCCTGTCTCTCCGGGGATGGTGCGCCGCTCGATCGAGATACGGCATTGCGCCGGATAGCTCGACAGCTCCTCTCCGCCCTTGATGATCGATGCGTGCACGGAGCCCGTGCGCAGGATCTTGTGGCCGGGCGCTGCGAGCAACTTGCGTCCATAGGCCTCGAGCGCCACCAGGAAATGTCCGGCCTTGGCGATGGCATCGATGCCGAGCTCGGGGCGCGAACCATGCGCGGCCCGCCCCTCGACGATCACATCGAACCAGACGAAGCCCTTATGCGCCAAGGTGAGCTCGAGATGGCTCGGCTCGGTCACGATGGCGCCGTCGGCCTTGAAATGGCGCGCCACCTCGGCACTGCCCAGGCTCGCATATTCCTCATCGGCCACGCAGGCGACGAGGATGTCGCCGGCGAGATTATGCTTCGCGGCGCGTTCGGCCGCGATCATCATGGCAGCGACCCCGCTCTTCATATCGAAGGAACCGCGGCCGAACAGCTTGCCGTTCTCGATCCTCGGCCGTAGCGGATCGCCATCATAGCCCGAGAGCGTCACGGTATCGATATGGCCGTTGAACATCAGCGAACGGCCGCCGCCGCGCCCTTTGGCGATGCCGACCACGGAGGGGCGCCCTTTATGTGCCTCGAGCCGGTGCACCTCGAAGCCGCGCTCGGCAAACCAGTTTGCGCAGAAATCGGCGATCTCTCTCTCGCCGGCAGCGCCTGGAACGAGATCGGGATTGACCGAATTGATCGACACCAGTTCCTTCAAAAGTTCGGTGGCGCTCATCATCTTGGGGCTCCTGAGATTGCGCAATCGGTGCAGGCTTCGGCCGGCCTAGGCGCTCGACGGCCGGCCGGGTCCCCTTCGGTGTTGACGAGGAGGATGCGGGCTCTTTCGTTCAAGCCCAGCGTATCGCGGAAGGCCGGCGCCCGACAGGCGGCGATGAGACCCGCAAGCCCTGCCGCGCCGCTCTCGCTCGACGACAGTTGAGGGTCATCGCCGAGCGGCTCGACGAGGCGCTGTTTCGCCAGCACGGCGTCCTCCTCCTCGATGGTCATGAAGGCTGCCGCCGTCCGGATCAGGATGCGCCAGGCAATGAGGGAGGGCTCATAACATTCGAGCGGCGACATGCGGGTCGGCTCGCCCGGCCGGATGCGGATCGGCGCCCCGGCGCGATGGCTCTCGAACAGGCAAGCGGCGCGCGCGGGCTCGACCACCACGATGCGCGGCATCGGCGCCATCCCCGGGTCGAGCGCCACATGTCCCGCGACCGCAGCGGCGAAGCCGCCGACGCCGGCCTGCAGGAAGATATGGCTCGGAGGTTCATGCAGTTCGCGCAGCGCTTCCGCCGCCATGACGGTGTAACCTTGCATGACGAGGCGCGGAATGCGCTCATAGCCCGGCCATGAGGTGTCGGACACCACCGTCCAGCCCTCGGCGGCTGAGATGCGCCCGGCCTCCGCGACCGCGTCATCATAGCCCCCGGCAAAACGCCGGACCTCGGCACCCAATTGCGCGATCCCCTCGATGCGCTCATCGCTGGCGCCGGACGGAACGAAGATCACCGACCGGCATCCGACGAGCTTCGCGCCTGCGGCGACCGAGCGCCCGTGATTGCCGGCCGTGGCGCAGCTGACTGTGATCGAGGCGGCGATGTCGCGCAGGCCAGATTCGCGCAATTCGCGCGGATGCACCGCGCGCCCGAGCCGGCGCCGTGCCTCCTCGAGCGCCAGGCGGATCACCGCATGCACGCCACCCAGCGCCTTGAAACTGCCGAGGCCGAATCTCGGCGCTTCGTGCTTCACGTCGAGCGAGGCGACGCCGATCTCGCGCGCGAGATTCGGCAAGGCGAGAAGAGGCGTGGTGCCATGCGCCGGGCACAGCGACAAGAGGCTCTCGACCTGCGCCAGCGCGCCGGCATCGAGACAGGCTGCATCCGCGGCGTCGAGCGCCTGGCCTCGGGCGGGATTGATATTCGGGGACAGCATCGGGCACCGCGCATTGAATTTGCGCATTAATATTTTGTAAGAGGCGATTTGAGCGCTTGATTTTAGCGAAGCAGACGAAGCATTGTTGCGGGAAATGGCCGATGAGCGATAAATCGATGCAGCCTGGGCCATTGGATGCCTTCGACCTGCGTATCCTCGACATCCTGCAGCGCGACAACCGCACGCCGCAGCGGCGCATCGGCGAATTGGTGAATCTTTCGGCGCCCGCCGTCCAGCGTCGCATCAAGCGCATGGAGGAGGAGGGGGTGATCGCCGCCAATGTGGCGATCCTTGCGCCCGAAAAGCTCGGCCGGCCGCTCAGTGTCATCATCGAAGTGAGCGTCGAGAGCGAACGCATCGACCATCTTGACGCCGCCAAGGCGGCCTTCCGCGCGGCGCCCGAGGTGCAGCAATGCTACTACGTGACCGGAGACGTCGACTTTGTGCTCATCGTGCTGGTCGCCGACATGGCGGAATATGAGGCGCTCACACGGCGGCTGTTCTTCGGCAATCACAATGTGAAGAAATTCCGCACGCTCGTGACCATGGATCGGGTCAAGTCCGGTGCTGCGATTGCAATGAGGGTGAGTAGTGAGTAGTGAGTAGTGAGCGGTGAATAGTGAATAGAAGTAGCGAATAGAAATAGCTCTTAGATTGCCAAAGCTATATCTATACTCACTTCTCACTACTCACTATTCACTTTTTCACGAACTTGAATATTTCACCGTGCAGCCATAAGGGCGCGTCACCGCATGGGCGACCGGCTTGCCGGCCGTGACCGCCTCGAGCGCCTCGCGCGCATAAGGTTCGGCTTTCTGCATGTCGGCGATCCGGGTCGAGGCGATGCTGTCGGCGCCTCCCATATAGGCGAGGGTGCCGTCCGGCTTGATGACGAACATATGCGGCGTCGTCTCCGCCCCATAGAGGTGGCCGATCACGCCTTGCGGATCGAGCAGCACATGGGCCGGCGCCGCGTTGCGGCTCGCCGTGTCCTCATTGGCCTTTTTGGCATCGACATAGCCTTCCTCTCCGGGAGCCGAGCTCGCGACCGTGAGCCAGACGGCGCCCAGCTTCGCGGCGTCGCGCTGCAATTGCTGCATGGCGCCGCTCCCATACCATTTGCGCACATAAGGGCAGCCGTCATTGGTCCATTCGAGCACGACCGCCTTGCCCTTGAGATCGGCAAGGCGGATCTGCGCTCCGTTGCTGTCCGTGCCCATGAAATCCGGCGCCGGCCGGCCGACGCGCGGGCCATCGGCGGCGAGTGCCGGCAGGACGGCGAGGCTGAAGGCGGCAATGACGAGATGGCGGCGCAGGCTCTGCATGATCACCTCCTCTTTGTTTTCCGATCTTCTCAGCTTCCGAAGCGATCGAGCTCCTCGAGCACGGAGCTCGCCGTCAGCAATTGCGGCAGCACGATCGGTGCTTGTCCCCTGGGCGGGTAAAGCAGATAGAGCGGCACGCCGTCGCGGCCATGCTCGCGCAGGAAATCGCTGATCGCCGGGTCGGCGCGAGTCCAATCCCCTTTGAGATAGGCGACGTTGCGTTGCGCGAAGGCGCTCTTCACCGCTTCGGAGGAGAGTGCGACGCGCTCGTTGACGAGGCAGGTGACGCACCAGGCGGCCGTCATGTTGACGAAGACCGGGCGCCCCTCGGCACGCAAGGATGCGAGACGCGCGGAGGAGTAGGGCGTTTCGCTCCCCGTCGCGGCGAGGGCAGTCGCAGATGGAACCGGTGCGGTCGCGACACCGTAGAGGATAGCGAGCGCGCCGAGAGCGGCGAGCGCCGCGACACTTCGGCCGAGCGGCCGGGCTCGACCCTCCCGCCCCTGCGTCACGCCGATGATCCAGGCCGCGAGCGCGACAAGCACGATGCCGCTCGCCGTGGCCAGCACGCCATCCGAACCGGCCTGCTGGCTGATGACCCAGACGAGCCAGGCTGATGCCGCATACATCGGAAAGGCGAGCGCCTGCCTCAAGATCACCATCCAGGCTCCTGGCTTCGGCAGGAGTCGCGTAAGGCCGGGGATCAGGGCGAGCAGGGCATAGGGGGCCGCAAGGCCAAGCCCCAACGCCAAGAAGACGGCAAGCGTCACGACCGGCGTCGCCGAGAGGGCGGCGGCGATCGCTGCGCCCATGAACGGCGCGGTGCAAGGCGTCGCCACCAGCACTGCGAGAAAACCGGTGAAGAAGCTGCCGAGACGCCCGCCGCGATTGGCGAGGCCGCTGCCGGCGCCGACGAAGCCGCCGCCGATCTCGAAGACGCCCGACAGGTTCAAGCCCACCGCGACGAACAGGAAGGCGAGGGCGGCGACGAAGGCCGGCGATTGGAACTGGAAGCCCCAGCCCGCAATCGAACCTGCCGAGCGCAGCGCGATCAGCACCGCGCCGAGTATCGCGAAGGCGACGAGCACGCCCCCCGTATAGGCGGCAGCCTCGGCGCGCACCGCGCCGCGCTGATGGCCGGCGAGCCCTGCGATGGCGACCGCCTTGATGGCCAGGATCGGGAAGACGCACGGCATCAGGTTGAGGATGAGCCCGCCGAGGAAGGCAAAGAGCAGCATGGCGGCGACGCCGATATCGGCCGGCGGCGCTTGCGTCACGCCCGGTGCTTGCGTCACGCCAACGGTTTTGGCCGCAACGGGCATGGCGCCTGCTTGGACCGTAGCTGCGGAGGCTGCCCCGTCAGGCGTTGCCGCGACGGCGAGGAAGCTCTCCTGGCCTTGCGCATCGGTCAGGCTCAGCACCCCCGACAGAGCAGCCTTCGGGTCGAAGCTCTGGGCAGGCTTCAGCGCGAGCGTCAATTTGCCGTCCTCGACGCTCAGCGTCTGGGAGGCTGCGTCCTCGATCGCCCCCCATCTCTCGGGGAAGAAGGTCGCATCGCGTACTGAACTCGGCGTGATCGCGGCGCCCGACAGGGACAACACCGCATTCGGCAGGAGCGTCGCGGTGTATGGGGACGGGCGCGGAATGCGCGCATCGGCAGCGGCGAAAAGCCGCGCCTCCGGCGAGGACGAGGCGGCTCCGACCGGCAGGTCGAGGCGGAAGGAACCTTCCTCCGGCACGCAGATCTTCTCGCAGATCAGCCAGCTCGCCTTGGCGGTGATGGGGAAAGCGGTGAGACTCGAGGGCGTCGTTACCGTCAGCGGCAACAGCACATCGCCGAGATAGGAATAGGTCATCACCGGCCCTTCGGGGATGCGAAGCGGGGTGGGCCAGGCGATATCGGAAGCGGTCGCGCCTTGCGGCAAGGTGAGATCGAGATGCGGCGGCTCACCCGCATCCCCGGGATTGACCCAATAGATGTGCCAGCCCTTAGTGAGGCGAAAGCGCAGGCCGAGCCGGAAGGTCTTGCCAGGCTCGACGGCGCCGGATTCCGAGACCAGGGTCACTTCGGCGTGCGGCGTCTTCACGGGCGCGCTCTCGAGCGCCCGCGCGGCAGGCGCCACGAGGGCAGCGAGCGCAAGCGGCAGCAGGAACGACAGGAAGCGCAGCATCATCCCTCGATATCTTTTCCGGCGACGGCGGCCTGAGGCCGAATATTCTTCAAGCCATCAGTTGCTTCAAGCCACGAGTCTTTGGCGGATTTGCGGTTCGCGGCGCTTGCTTATGGACCTCGGGGGCCGGATCACAAGTCAAGATCGAGTGAACCATGTCGAGGCATGGTCCGGCCCCTCTTGCCAAAAGCACGCGGATTTGTGAACATAAAGGGAACGATGCTCTCGGTGCGGTGCCGGGAGCCGTTGCAGGGAGTGAAGTCATGCGTAGCGACAACAAGGTCACCTTGTATCATTCGCCGAATTCGCGTTCGGCTGGGGCCTTGACCCTGCTGGAGGAGCTCGGCGCCCCTTATGATCTGAACATCATCAACATGAAGGCGGGCGAGCAGCGCCAGGCCGCCTATCTCGCTGTCAATCCGATGGGAAAGGTCCCGGCGGTCAGGCATGGCGAGGCGCTGATCACCGAGCAGGTGGCGATCTTCATCTATCTCGCGGACCTGTTCCCCGAAGCCAAGCTTGCTCCGCCGATCGGCGATCCGCTGCGCGGGCCCTATCTCCGCTGGCTCGTCTTCTACGGCTCATGCTTCGAGCCGGCACTGGTCGACCGTTCCTTGAAGCGGGAGCCGGGGCCGGCCTCGACCATGCCCTATGGGGATTTCGACACGATGTTCAACACGTTGGTCGAGCAGCTGGGGCGTGGCCCCTATCTGCTCGGCGAACGCTTCACCGCCGCCGACGTGTTGTGGGGCGGGGCGCTCACCTGGATGTCGATGTGGAAGCTCATTCCGGACGTGCCGGTGATCGCGGCCTATGTGGAGCGCAATCGCAGTCGGGCGGCAGTGATCAGCGTCATGAAGAAGGACGCGGAGCTCGCCGCCTCCTTGGCGGAGACGTGAGGGCTCACCCTCGCCTTCCTTCTCCCGCCACTTGAGGGCGGGAGAAGGTGCAAGTCTTGTACAGAAAGACTCTGCGCAGTGAGGGCGGATGAGGGACGCCGGTGAAGCGCCAAAGCTTGAAGCGAAGACTCTGCGCCCCTCATCCGCCTCGGCTTCGCCTCGGCACCTTCTCCCGCCCAAGAGCGGGAGAAGGTTGCGCGTCAAACGTTCACCCTATTTCGTGACGAGGCGGTAGAAGACCAGATCCGAGACCGGTCCGATCACGAAATCCTTGACGTTCGAGCGCAGCGCCACCTGCTTCGAATCCTGGTAGATGATGATGAAGGGGCCCTCATCCATCACCTTGCGCTGCAGGTCCTGGTACATCTCCGCGCGCTTCTCTGAATCGCGCTCGCGCACCGCTGCATCCGTCTGCTTGGTGAGCTCGGGAATGTCCCAGGAATTGCGCCAGGCGAGCGGTTTCAACTTGGCATTATCGGAGTTGTCGGTGTTGCGCGCGAAGGAATCCGCGTTGCTGTGCGGGTCCATGTAATCGGGTCCCCAATAGAGCAGCAGCGCCTGGTGCTGGCGGGCGCGGTATTTGGTGATCACGGCCTTCTGCTCGCCCGGCAGGACCGTCAGCTTGACCCCGCCCTGCGCCATGGTCGACTGGATGGCCTGAGCGGTATTGACATCGGGCGAGGTGTTCGCGGCGTCGAGCGTCAGCTCGAGGCCGTTCGGGTAGCCGGCCTCGGCCAGCAACTGCTTCGCCTTGGCAGGGTCGAAGGTGTACGGCGTGTCGTCGAGCGAGGCCCAGAAGCCCGAGGGCCAGAAGGCCTGATGGATCTTCGCCTGGCCCTTGAGGAAGGTGTTGGTCATGCCCTGATAATCGACAAGGTAGCGCAGGGCCTGGCGCACCTTGGCATTGGCGAGAGCGGGCGTCTTCAGGTTGAGCGCGAGATAGTGCAGCGCGGCGCGCGGGACGTTCATGATCGTCACGTCCTTGTTGCCCGCCAGCCCCGCCACCTGGTCCGGGGTCAGATCGCGGGCGATATCGGCATCGCCCTTCTCGACCAGGAGGCGCTGCGCCGCCGCTTCCGGCACATGGCGCACCACCACCCGCTTCATGGTCGGCGCCCCGCTGCGGTAACCCGGAAAGGCCTCGAGAACGACGCTCTCATTGGCCTTCCAGGAGCGCAGCACGAAGGGGCCCGAGCCCGCCGAATTCGCCTTCATCCACTCATTGCCGAGATCGCCATTGCTCTCATGGGCGAGCACGACCTTCTTATCGACCACCGAACCTACCACCGAGGACATCAGCGACATCACGAAGGAGGGCGCGAAATCCTCGGCGACGGTGATCTGCAGCGTCGTGTCGTCGACGGCTTTCACCATCGTGTCGACATTGTCCTTGGTCCAGCCGAGCTGGCTGATGAGGAAGGCCGGGGTCTTGTCGAGCTTGATGACCCGCTGCAGCGAGAAGGCGGCATCCTCGGCCGTCACCGGATTGCCCGAGTGGAATTTCATGCCGGGGCGCATCTTGAAGGTGAAGCCGTGCCCGTCCGGGCTCGCCGTCCAGCTCTCGGCGGCGCCGCCCACGAGCTTGGTCATGTCGTTTGCTTCAAAGCGCATGATCCGGTCGTAGATGTTCGAGATCATCTCGACGCCGGAGAACTCATAGGCCTGGGCCGGATCGAGCGTAATCATGTCGTCGATATTTTGGGCCAAGACCAGCGTGTCGGGCGGCGTCGCGGCGAGCGCTGCCGGACCGGCGAGGGCCAGCGCGCCTGCGGCGAGGGTTATTCTCAGTCGAGCGAACATGGGGATCTCCCTGGGATGGCGGGAATGCCGCATCACAAACGCTTTCCCGCCATAAGGCAAGCCTTGCTGGAAACAGTTCCGCTGGAAACAGCCTTGCGCGTCGCGGGGCCTTCAACGCGCGAGCGACGCCCCCGTGTCCGAGGGCGCGTCGGCGAGGCGTCGAAAACCCCGGCTCGCCGCGATCAGCTCGCTCGTATAGGCGGCGCGCGCCTCGCCGCCCCGCAAGGCTGCGACGTCGAGGATCTCGACCAGGTCGCCATCGCGCATCACGGCCACGCGCTGGCACAGATGCGCCACGACCGCGAGATCATGGCTGACCAGGATGGTGGTGAGGCCATGGCTGCGGCGCAGCCGCGCCAGGAGGTTGAGGATCTCGGCCTGGATCGAGACGTCGAGCGCCGAGGTCGGCTCATCGAGCAGCAGGATGCGCGGAGCGAGGATGAGGGCGCGCGCGATCGCCACGCGCTGCCGCTGTCCGCCCGAGAGCTGGTGGGGATAGCGAAAGCGATGAAGCGGGTCGAGGCCGACCTCGCGCAATGCCTCGTCGATGCGCCTGGCGGGCGCGTCGAGACTATGGATGGCGAGCGGCTCGCTGAGGATGCGGTCGATGGTCTGGCGCGGATGCAGCGAGCTGTACGGGTCCTGGAAGACGAGCTGCAGGAGCTTGCGTTCGGCCTTCGTGCGTTGGGCCGCGACCGGGCGGCCCTCGATGCGGATGGTGCCCTGCGCCGGTGTCACCAGCCCGGCGATCGCCCGCAGCACCGTCGTCTTGCCGGAGCCCGATTCGCCGACGAGGCCGAAGCTCTCCCCCAGCGCCACCGCGAAGGAGACGTCGCGCGCCGCCATGATGCTGCGCCGCCCCTGGCGGAAGGCGACGCCGAGCCCCTCGACCGCGATCATCGCGTCGCTTGTGCTCATGCTCATTCGGCCCAAGCGGGGTCACGGGCGACGACCGCGAGCTCGGCGCGAGGCTGGTCGAGATTGGGCGCCGCAGCGATCAGGGCTCGCGTATAGGGATGGCGAGCCTCGCCGAGATCGCGCGCCGCGAGCTCCTCGACGATGCGCCCGCCATACATGACGAGCACGCGGTCGCAGAAGCTCGCGATCACCGTGAGATTATGGCTGATGAAGATCAAGCCCATGCCGCGCGCCGCGACCAGGTCGTCGAGGATGCGCAGCACCTCGTTCTGCACCGTCACGTCGAGCGCCGAGGTCGGCTCGTCGGCGATCAGGAGGTCGGGCTCGGCGATCAGCATGGCGGCGATCATCACGCGCTGGCCCATGCCGCCCGAGAGCTGATGCGGATGGAGATGGAAGACGCGCTCGGGGTCACGGATGCGCACCGCCTCGAGCATGGCAAGCGCCCGTCGCCGCGCCTGCGTCTCCGAGACCCGCTCATGCAGGCGCAGCGTCTCGACGATCTGCGCGCCGACTTTGATCACGGGATTGAGCGAGAATTTCGGATCCTGCATCACCATCGAGATGTGCCGGCCGCGCAAGCTCCGCCAGCCGCGCGGCGTCAGCCCGGTGAGCTCGGTTCCCTTGAAGGCGAGCCGCCTGGCGCTCACCTTCGCGCTCGGCGGCAGGAGGCCGAGGATGGCGCGCCCCGTCGTCGATTTGCCGGAGCCTGATTCTCCGACGATACCGAGCCGCTCGCGGCCGAGCCTGAACGACACACCGCGCACGGCCGGGAAGGGCGCGCGCCCACCCATGAAGGTCACGTCGAGACCTTCGACCTCGAGGAGGGGAGGGGCGCTCATCGGCTCATTGCTCACCGGCTCATTGCTTATCGACTCTTTGCTCAGCGACTTCTGGGATCGAAGGCGTCGCGCAGCCCGTCGCCGAGCAGGTTGAATCCGAGACTCACGATGAAGATGGCGATGCCCGGGATGGTCGCGACCCACCATTGGTCGAGGATGACGTCGCGGCCGGAGGAGACCATGGCGCCCCATTCGGGCGTCGGCGGCTGCGCCCCGAGGCCGAGGAAGCCGAGCCCGGCGGCGGTGAGGATGATGCCCGCCATGTCGAGGGTGAGGCGCACGATCACCGAGGAGATGCATAGCGGCACGACATGGCGCAGGAGGATGCGCGAGGTCGAGGCGCCCTGCAGCACCACCGCGGCGATGAAGTCGCTCTTGGCGATGGTGACGGTCTCGGCGCGCGCCAGGCGCGCATAAGGCGGCCATGCGGTCAGCGAGATGGCGATCACGGCGTTTTCGATGCCGGGCCCGAGCGCGGCAGCGAAGGCGAGAGCCAGCACCAGGCGCGGGAAGGCGAGGAAGATGTCGGTGATGCGCATCAGCACCATGTCGACGGCCGAGCCGAGATAACCGGCCGTGGTGCCGACCGCGAGGCCGATCGGCACCACCACCGCCGCGACCAGGGCGACGATGACCAGCGTGACGCGCGCGCCATAGACGGTGCGGGCATAGATGTCCCGCCCGAGCTCGTCCGTGCCGAACCAGTGGGCGGCGCTTGGAGGAGCGAGCCTCCCCTGGAGGTCCTGCCCGATCGGGGAGAGGCCATGCGCCAGGATGGGCGCGGCGAGCGCCACGAGGATGAGGGCGATGACGATCATGAGGCCGATCAGCGCCAGCGGATTGACGGTGATGGCGTGGAGCGTTCGAAAGACGTTGCCGCACAGCGCCTGCAGGCGGGAAGCCGGGTCGTCCGCCCCGAGCCATTGGCGCAGTGACAATCTCGTGGTTGCGCTCACGCTCATCGGATCAGGCCTCGCGCAGCCGCGGATCTGCGAGCTTGTAGAGGAAGTCGCAGAACAGGTTGATGCCGATGAACACGGCGCCGACCACGAGCGTGCCGCCAAGCACGGCGTTCATGTCGGCGTTGAACAGCGAGCGGGTGATGTAGAGGCCGAGCCCCGGCCAGGCGAAGACCGTCTCGGTGAGCACCGCGCCTTCGAGCAGCGAGGCGTAGCTCAGCCCGATGACCGTGATCAGCGCCACCATGATGTTGGGGAAGGCATGCCGCCAGACCGCGCCCTGGTAGGAGCGACCCTTGATGAGGGCTGCCGTCACATATTCCTGGCGCAGCTGATCGATCATGAAGCTGCGCGTCATGCGCGCGATATAGGCGAGCGACAGATAGCCGAGCAGGCAGGCCGGCAAGACCAGATGGCCGACGGCGTTGCGGAAGATATCCCACTCGCCCGCAAGGGCGCTGTCGATCAGGATGACGCCGGTGTGCGGGGTGACGATATCCTCGTAGAAGGCGTCGATCCGGCCCGGCCCCAGCACCCAGCCGAGCTTGCCGTAGAACAGGAAGAGGCCGACGAGGCCGAGCCAAAAGACCGGCATCGAATAGCCGAACAGGCCCACGAGTCGCACCACATGGTCGAAGGCGCGGCCCTGTTTCGCGGCCGCCATCACGCCCGCCGGCACGCCAACCGCGACCCCGATCAGCGTCGCGATGGTGGCGAGCTCGAAGGTCGCGGGGAAGAAATGAATGAGATCGGCGAGCACCGGATGCGAGGTGATCACCGAGTTGCCGAGATCGCCGGTGAGCACCTTCTTGAGATAGATGGCATATTGTTCGGGGATTGAGCGGTCGAGCCCCATGGCGGTCCTGGCCGCCTCATAGACATCGCGCGTGGCGCGATCCCCGACGACGGCGACCACCGGATCGATGGGGATGAAGCGGCCGATGCAGAAGGTGACCGCGGTAAGGCCGAGGAAGGTCAGGATGAGCGATCCGAGGAGCGTCGCCGCCTGGATGACCAGCCGCGACATGAGCGCCATGGCGTCGGCGCCGCGCCGTGTCGCCCCGTTCCGCCCGTTGCCGGCGCCGACGCTTGACGTGGCTTCTCCGGCAACGCTCGTCAATCGCTGATCTCCTGATGTTCGGCGGGCCTCACCTCATCCTGCCTCCATTCGGCTCTGTCGCGCAAGGTCGCGAGCAAGCGTGTGGTCGGGAGCAAGCGCGTATCCCCTGCCGGATGCGCCTCAAGGACCAAGACCAAAGGCCCGGGCATAGGTCACCGACCCTTCTCGCCCCGCCAGTGCGCCGGGCGCGAGCTCGAGCCCCATGAAGGCCGGGCCGCAAAAAGGAGCGCGGAGGTGGCTCGCCAAACGGTCCGAGAATCCGAAGCGCGGATAGAAGTTCGGGTGGCCGAGCACGATGATCGCCTCGCAGCCGCGCAGGCGCAGAGCTTCGATCCCAGCCCTGACGAGCGATGAGCCGTAGCCCTGGCGCTGAAACGCCGGCGCGATGGACAGGGGTGCGAGCGCCGCCGCCGATATGTGACGACCATCGACCTGGACCGAGAGGGCGCTGAACAAGATATGGCCGACGATCTCCTCACCTTCGAGGGCGACGAGGCTCACATGCACCACATGCTCATGGCGCAGGCGCGCCACCAGGACGGCCTCATAGTCGCGACCGAACGCAACGCTATGTAGCGCAGCGACGGCCGCATGATCGCCAAGCTGTTCTTCGCGGATGACCATGGCCGAGCTTACCATGTCGTCCCGCGTCCCAGAATGTTCGCAAATCGAGGACGGCACGCAACGGTCGAAGCCGGGAGCCGAACGACCATGTGGATGCCGGTCTGCTTTGCCTTGAGGAGTGAGGCGGAATAAACCCGCTTCGGAGCATTCGGTGAAAGGCACCATGGAGCGCCAAGCCTACAGCTATCGACCCTACAGCTATCGAAGCGATCCGGCGGTTCCGCCCTTTCCCGACGACCGCCCCATCGTCGTTTTCGATGGCCACTGCGTGATATGTTCTGCTTTCGCGAGGCTCATCATGCGCCGCGACCGAGAGCGTCGCTTTCGGCTTCTCGCGGCGCAGACGCCGATCGGTGCGGCGCTCTACGCGCATTTCGGCCTCGTGGCCTCGGACTATGAGAGCAACATTCTGCTCGAGGATGGGCGGGCCTGGCTCAAATCGGAAGGGTCGATCCGCATCTTCGAGCAGCTAGGCTTTCCGTGGTCGTTGATCTCCGTCGCAAGGCTGCTGCCGCGCCCGTTGCGGGACCGGCTCTATCAAATTATCGCGCGCAACCGGCTGCGCTGGTTCGGGGCGCGAGACACTTGCTATAGGCCTGATCCAGCGCAGGCCGATCGGTTTCTCGAGTGGTGAGTGGTGAGAAGTGAATAGTGAGTAGCGAATAGCAGTCGGCGATTTCGGTTCGTTCACCACTCACTCCTCACTACTCACCCCTCACCATTCCCCGCTACTTCCAAACGAGGTGAGAATGGACGAGTCACAACCCCTCGACGCCACGGTCCTGCCCTCGGGCATCCGTGCGCGCTTCCTCGACGGCGTCAATGGCCTGCGCATGCATGTGCTCGAGGCGGGCTATGAGAGCGAGGGCCGTCCCTGCCTCCTGCTGCTGCACGGCTTTCCCGAGCTTGGCTATTCCTGGCGCAAGATCATGGGGCCGCTCGCGGCCGCGGGATTCCATGTGGTGGCACCCGATCAGCGGGGATATGGACGCACCACAGGTTGGGACGCCGATTATGACGGGGATCTGCGCCCGTTCGGCTTCCTCAATCTGGTGCGCGATGCGCTCGGCCTCGTCGCGGCGCTCGGCTACCGCCATGTCGCTGCGGTGGTCGGGCATGATTTCGGCTCGCCGGTCGCCGCCTGGTGCGCGCTGCTGCGGCCCGACATCTTCCGTTCGCTCGCCTTGATGAGCGCGCCCTTCGCCGGGCCGCCGGCGCTATCTGTGGCCTCGTCGGAGCCCGGTATCCATGCGGCGCTGGCGCAGCTCGCGAGGCCGCGCAAGCATTACCAATGGTATTACGGCACGCGGCAAGCCAATGCCGACATGGTCGATTGCCGGCAAGGCCTACAGGCTTTCCTGCGCGCCTATTACCATCATAAGAGCGCCGATTGGCGAGGAAGCGGGCCCTTTCGCAACGCGCCCTTCCGCCTGCAATCCTGGACGGCGGATGAGCTCGCCAAGATGCCGACCTACTACATCATGGACCTGCATAAGAGCATGGCCGAGACGGTCGCTTCCGAAATGCCCTCGGAGACCGAGATCGAGTCTTGCGGCTGGCTGCCCGACACCGAGCTTTCCGTCTACAGCACGGAATTTGCCCGCACCGGCTTCCAGGGCGGCCTGCAATGGTATCGCTGCCGGACGCTTGGCATCGATACGGCCGAGCTGCAGATCTTCTCCGGCCGGACGATCGACGTGCCCTCGATCTTCATCGCCGGGCGCAGCGATTGGGGCATCTACCAGGTCCCGGGCAGCATCGAGCGCATGCAGGAGAGCGCCTTGACGCGCATGCGCGGTTGCCACCTCGTCGAGGGAGCGGGCCATTGGGTGCAGCAGGAACAGCCGCAGCAGGTGAGCGAGCTGCTGACCGCGTTCCTGGGGAGCTAGAACCTTGCCGGGACCGCTGTTCGATTCACGCATTTTCTGTAGCGCTGGGCGCGCGTCTCCTTCTCCCGCTCTTTCGCGGAAGAAGGTGCAAGTCTTGGCTGAATAGACTTTGCGCAGTGAGGGCGGATGAGGGACGCCGGTGAAGCGCCAGATCTTGAAGTAGAGACCTTGCGCCCCTCATCCGCCTCGGCTTCGCCTCGGCACCTTCTCCCGCCTCAAGTGGCGGGAGAAGGAGGCGCGCCGGAATCCTGGTTGCGGAAATAGGGCTCGACGAGGCCGCTGATCTTTATTGTGAGAGGGTTGCCGAAGCGATCCTTGGCGGCGCCCGCCGTCAGCCGCACCCAGCCTTCGCTGACGCAATATTCGTGCACATTGTTCTTGTCGACACCCTTGAAGCGCACGCCCACATCGCGCGCCAGCACCTCGGCATCGTAATACGGGCTGTCGGGGTCGGTGGAGAGGCGGTCTGGAGGTGTGTCGGTCATCGCTTCGGCCTTGCGCAAGGGAAAATGGTCTTGATCGGCATGCGCCATAGCGCATTGGCGGGCGTCGCGTAATAGCCCGGGCCCGCGGTTCAGGCTGGCCCGAGCGCCGTCTCCAGGAGCGCAAGAGCCGCGATGGCGAAGGCGCGCATATTGGCCGGGCGGTCGGAAGACGCTGTTTCGAGCGTCCGCACCGCCTCGCTCGGACCTGAGATCGCGACGCAGCTATGCCCTGCGGCATCGCCATAGCGATTGCCCGTCGGGCCGGCGGCGCCGGTTTCGGCCATGCCCCAGCTCGCTTGCATCTTGTCGCGGGTCCTGCGGGCGAGGAGTTGCGCATAGGGTTCCGAAGACGAGCGCATCCCAGTCATCTCCTGCGGCGTGATGGAGATGAGGGCTTCGCGCGCGATCGCCGTGTAGACCACAGCTCCGCCGAGGAAATAGCGCGACGCGCCCGGAACGGCGAGCAGCGCCGCCGCGATCAGGCCGCCGGCCGAGGATTCCGACACCGCGATCGTCTCGCGGCGTGCGATCAGGCGCGCCGCGACACGTCCCGCCACCTGCTGCAATTCGTCCATGCTCGCGCTCCGGGGTTGGCTGCCGGCAGTCAGCCGGATCGAGTGTCCGCTAATCGTCAGGACCTGCATACGCGTTCGCGGCCGCAATGCTAAGGTGGCGCTGGCCGGCTTCACCCTTTGCCCGCCCTCTGCTATCGGCGACCTCATGATCTTTGCCAATGCCCGCATGTATTCGCCGGCGCCCGGAGCGGCGGCGGCCTGGCGCGATTTGTTCCGCTGGCTCGCGCGCAGCGCCGATGTGCCGCTCGACCTCATCGAGCATGCAGCGCCCGCGCCGCTCGCCGAGCTCTGGAGGCGGCGCGACCTCGGCGCCTGCTTCATGGGCGCCTGGCCCCTGGCGAAGCGGGCCGCTCAGGTAATCCCGCTCGCGGCTCCGGTGATAAGCGACCCGCATGCGCAGGGCAGGGCGGTCTACTGGACGGATTTCGTGGTGCGCTTCGGCGCCGACTTCAAGCGGCTCGAGGACACGTTCCAACATCGCATCGCCTTTACGACGAAGGATTCCCATTCCGGCTACAATGCGGTGCGCCATCACCTCCTGGGCTTTCTCGATAGCAAGGACGGCAAGCGAAAGCGCTTCTACAGCGAGGTGACGGGTCCGGTAATGACGCCGCGCGCCGCTGCCCTCGCTGTCCTCGAAGGCCGGGTGGAGGTCGCGCCCCTCGACGCCTATGCCCATATCCTGCTGCGTCGTTACGAGCCGAATCTGGCGCTCGGCCTGCGCGTCGTCGAGCGCAGCGAATTCGCCCCCATGCCGCCGCTCGTCGCGAGTGCCGGGCTCGATCAGCGCAGAGTGGCGCGCCTCACGGACGCCCTGATCGGAGCGGCCGTCGATCCCGAGGCGCGCCCGATCCTCGCGAGGCTCGAGCTCAAGAGCTTCGCGCCCGTCGATCTCGCCAATTACGATCTGACCTTGGTCTGGGAGAAGGAGGCCATCGAGAGGGGCTATTCGGAGATCGCCTGAGATGGCTCGACAGCCCTTAGCGTTGATGGCACAAGCGCGGCCGCCACGGCATCAGCGGGCTTTCCGCCAAGCGGGGCACCGAATTTTGACGAAGGAAGGCCCGGCATGTCCGATCTCGCCACGCTCGAACAGGATCTCGTTGCCGCCATCACCAGCGCCTCGGACGAAGCGGCGCTCGAAGCGGTGCGCGTCGCGGCACTCGGCAAAAAGGGCCAGGTCTCCGAGCTGTTGAAGACGCTGGGCTCCATGACGCCCGCCGAGCGTCGCGAAAAGGGCCCGTTGATCAACAGCTTGCGCGATCGTGTCCAGGACACGCTGACGCAGCGCAAGCAGGCGCTGGCCGGCGCGGCGCTCGAGGCGCGGCTCGCCGCCGAGCGCCTCGATCTGACGCTGCCGCTACGCGAGAGCGCCATCTCGCGCGGGCGCGTGCACCCGGTCAGCCAGGTGGTCGACGAATTGACGGCGGTGTTCGCCGATATGGGATTCGCGGTCGCCGAAGGCCCCGACATCGAGACCGATTGGCTGAACTTCACCGCCTTGAACTTCCCGCCGGGGCATCCGGCGCGGGACATGCAGGACACGTTCTTCCTGCCTCCCGACGCCAACGGCGAGCGCAAGGTGCTGCGCACCCATACCTCGCCCGTGCAGATCCGCACGATGATGTCGCAGAAGCCGCCGATCCGCGTCATCTGTCCGGGCCGCACCTATCGGAGCGATCCGCCCGACCAGACGCATCTGCCGGTGTTCCATCAGGTCGAGGGGCTGGTCATCGACCGGCAAGCACATCTCGGTCACTTGAAATGGATTCTCGAGGAATTCTGCAAAGCGTTTTTCGAGCTGCAGGATGTGAAGATCAGGTTTCGGCCCTCCTTCTTCCCCTTCACGGAGCCCTCGGCCGAGGTCGACATCCAATGCTCGCGCAAGGGTGGTGAGATCCGCTTCGGGGAAGGCGACGACTGGCTCGAAATCCTCGGCTGCGGCATGGTGCATCCGAACGTGCTGAGGAATTGCGGCCTCGACCCCGATGAGTACCAGGGCTTCGCCTGGGGGATGGGAATCGAGCGCATCGCCATGCTCAAATACGGCATGGACGATCTGCGCCAGTTCGTCGATGGAGACGTCCGCTGGCTCGCCCATTACGGTGCCCGTCCGCTCGACGTCCCGACCTTGGCGGGAGGCTTGTCGAGCTAGCCTGTTTCCCGCGACGGAGGTGCCGATGCGGATATTGGAGCATATCGACGCGATCGTCCGCCGCCACCTCACCAAGGACTGGACCGAAGCCGGAAGGCGGCAATTCGTCGCCAATCTCTGCGTCGTGGCCGACGAGACGAGCGAGCGCCGCGCGGTGCAGCGGGCTCTCGACCAGATGGACACTAAGGCCTCGGGCACGCTCACCCATATCTCGATGATGATCGCCGCCATGGGCGTGACCGCGATCAGCGAGATCGTCGACCACGATTCGGAGCGCTTCATCTGCTATCTGACGATCGGCATCTACCTGGTCCTCGCAATGTTGTGCCTGCGCTGCATGAGCGTAGCGGAGATCGATCTCGCGGCCGGCAATGGCGAGCTGCTTCTGACCAGGCTGGAGGACGACCTCATCTACCGGCGCGAGCTCTATTCCGCCGTCAACTCCATCACGACGGTGCTGACCGGAGTTGTTCTCGTGCTGATCTATTTCTTCTATTTCTATTGAGGGACCGAAGATTTTCCTGGGCCCAATTCCTCTGAGGGATCAATGACAGAGTTCTTCGATCAGCTCGAGACCCGCTCCGCGGACGCTCGCGCCGAGGCGCAGGCGCAGCTCCTGCCGCGCGTCGTCGCCGGCGCCCTCGAGGCGCCTGGCTGGCGGGCCCATCTCGGCGATATCGACCCCGCCTCCATCCGTGACCGCGCAGCGCTCGCCAAGCTCAAGGTGTTGCGCAAATCCGATCTCCCGGGCTTGCAGAAGGCAGACTGGCCTTTCGGCGGCTTCGCGCGGCAGGCGCCCGGCGAGTTCGCGCGCCTCTTCACCTCGCCCGGCCCGATCTTCGAGGGGGAGAGCGAGGGCGCAAATCCCTGGCGGGCGGCCAGGGTCCTGCATGCGGCCGGCTTCCGCAAAGGGGACATCGTCCTCAACACTTTCAGCTACCACCTGACGCCCGGCGGCTTCATCCTCGATTCAGGCGCGCGCGCGCTCGGCTGCGCCGTCATCCCGGCCGGGCCCGGCAATACCCAGGCCCAGCTCGAACTGATCGCTGCGTATAGACCGGGCGCCTATACGGGCACGCCGGATTTCCTGAAGATCATCCTCGACGCGGCGCAGAAGGAGGGGGTCGATGCCTCCTCGATGCGCAAGGCCGTGGTGTCGGGCGCAGCCTTCCCGCCTTCGCTGCAAAGCGAGATCGCGGCGCGCGGCATCGATGCCTTCCAGGCCTATGCGACCGCCGATCTCGGCGCCATTGCCTATGAGACCTCGGCGCGCGACGGCATGGTGGTCAATGAAGACGTGATCCTCGAGGTGGTGCGGCCCGGGACCGGCGATCCGGTCGCCGAGGGCGAGGTCGGGGAGGTGGTGGTGACGGTGCTCGATGAGCACCATCCGCTGCTGCGCCTGGCGCTTGGCGACCTGACCGCGATCCTGTCCGGCCCATCTCCTTGCGGGCGCACGCATACGCGCATCAAGGGCTGGATGGGCCGCGCCGACCAGACCGCCAAGGTCAAGGGCATGTTCGTGCGGCCGGAGCAGATCGCCGAGATCGGGCGCCGCCACCGGGAGATCGGCCGGCTGCGACTGGTGGTGACGCGCGCTGAGGACCAGGACGCGATGACGCTGTTCGCCGAGACCTCGACGCCGGAAGATGCCGGGCTCGCCGAAGCTCTCGGCGTCTCGCTCGCCGCCGTCACCCGGGTCAAGGGGCAGGTCGCATTGGTGGCGCCGGGCTCGCTCGCCAATGACGGCAAGGTGATCGAGGACAAGCGTTGAGCCGGTTCCGGGCGCATGGCGAGCGCGATGTGCACTGGCGGCGCCGCGCCGGGGACTGCCCGACGCAACGGCACTTCAGAGGGGTCTTTCGAGCCGCATGGTGACCATACCGTAGCGAAAATGTCATAGATTTCTTTTTTCGCTAACGTCTTCATGGCATTGATGTGGGATGAATCGTTCAACCGGGCTGTATCCCGCCACCGGCCATCCGAGTCTCCAAGGCCGCACGATCCTGCAAATCATTCCCTCGCTCGATGCCGGAGGAGCGGAGCGCACCACGATCGACGTCGCTTCCGGCCTCGCCGAGGCGGGAGCGCGCGCCATCGTGGCCAGTGAAGGCGGCCGCCTCGTCGCCGAATTGCAGGCGAAGGGTGGCGAATGGGCGCGGTTTCCGGCCGCCACCAAGAATCCTTTGAAGATCGCGACCAATATCAGCCGCTTGAAGCGCCTCTGCCGCGATGAGGACGTGGCGCTCGTGCATGCCCGCTCGCGCGCGCCGGCCTGGAGCGCGCTGATGGCGGCGCGATCGCTGAAAATCCCCTTCGTCACCACCTTTCACGGCATCTATGCCGGGCGGGCCGCCCCCAAGCTCCTCTACAATTCGGTGATGAGCCGCGGCGATGTTGTGATCGCCAATTCCCGTTACACGGCCGAGCTCATCGGCAAGCTCTATCCCGTGGCGCGCGAGCGCATCGAGGTGATCTATCGCGGCACGGACCTGTCGATCTTCACGCCCTCCTCGGTGTCGCCTGAGCGGGTCGAGAGGTTGCGGGCCGCCTGGGGCGTGGCGCCCGGCCGGCGCATCGTGCTCCTGGCGGCGCGCCTGACGGGCTGGAAGGGGCAGAAGATCTTTATCGAGGCTGCGCGGCGCCTGCTCGCCGGCGGCCTGCAGGACGCGGCCTTCGTGATGGCGGGAGATGCGCAGGGGCGCGATAATTACGTGCGTGATCTCGATCAGCTCATCGTACAGCACGGCCTGAACGATTGGGTGAGGCGCGTCGGCCATTGCACCGACATGCCGGCCGCCTTCCTCGCCGCAGCCGCCGTCGCCGTGCCCTCGACCGAGCCCGAAGCCTTCGGCCGCTCCGCCGTCGAGGCGCAGGCGCTCGGCACGCCGGTGATCGTGACCGATCTCGGGGCCGTGCCGGAAACGGTGCTGGCGCCCCCCGATGCGCCGGCCGGCGAACGCACCGGCTGGCGCATCCCGGCCTCCGATCCGCAGGCGCTCGCCGACGCGATCGCGGCTGCCCTCTCCCTGCGGGCGAGCCAACGGGCCGCCATGCAAGCGCGCGCCAGGGCCCATGTGGAGGCGCATTTCTCGCTTGAAGGCATGGTGAACGCCACACTCGGCATCTATGAGCGGCTGATGCGGGCGAAAGCTTGAGTGACCCGTTGACTTCCCACCCGAATGCGACGAAATGACTCCTTTATTGTCCGCAAGAGGAGAAGCCAGCCATTCGCCGCCCCTTTCGTCCCATGCCCACACCCCAGAAGGATGGGCCCCGAGCCAATCGCGACATCCGTGGTGTCCGCGACGTCCAATTGATCGATGACAGTGGCGCGAATCGAGGGGTAATGACCTTCTTCGACGCCCTCAAGATTGCCGAAGATGCCGGTCTTGATCTCGTCGAGATCTCTCCCAACTCCGCACCGCCGGTCTGCAAGATCCTCGATTATGGCCGGTTCAGGTTCCTTGAGCAAAAGAAGGCCAATGAGGCGCGCAAGCGCCAGAAGGTCATCGAGATCAAGGAGATCAAGCTGCGCCCTGGCATCGATGATCACGATTACGACGTGAAGATGAAGTCGGTGCGCCGCTTCTTCGAGGAAGGCGACAAGGTCAAGGTGACGCTGCGCTTCCGCGGCCGCGAGATGGCGCATGTCGAGCTCGGCGCCAAGGTGCTGCAACGGGTCAAGGCCGACACCGCCGAAATGGCCAAGGTCGAGAGCGAGCCGTCGATGGAAGGGCGTCAGATGACCATGGTGCTGGCGCCGCGCTAATCTTTTGGTCATCCGCGACCGCCATGATGCGGTCGCACTCGGCCTGTTTCCATATCCGATATGAGGGTCGACCTAGGTCGAACCCTGATGCCGCCCCGAAGATCTCGCGCGTTCGTCGCGACCGCGCGAGATGCGGGCGTGAGTTGACGAGCGGGCCACAAGGCGTAAGCCTCGCGCCGCCCACGAACAAGTGTCGCGCGCTGATTCGCTGGAGACCACCCTTGGTCCTGAGGTCGAGCTTTCTGGCGCTCCTCCTTTGCCTTGCCATGAACGCGCCGGCGCGAGCCGATATGAGCGTGTGCAACTCCACGACCAGTCGCATCGGCGTGGCGCTGGGCTATCGGGATTCGCAGGGCTGGGTCACCGAAGGCTGGTGGAATTTGAAGCCCAACCAATGCGAGAAGCTGTTGTCGGGGCGCCTCGCGGCGCGCTTCTATTATGTCTATGGCGTCGACTATGATCGCGGCGGCGAATGGGCCGGATCCTCCTTCATGTGCACGGGCGAGAAGGAATTCACGATCCGTGGGGTGGAGAATTGCCTGTCGCGAGGTTATGACCGTACCGGGTTCTTCGAGGTCGATACAGGCGAACAGAAGGATTGGCGCGTGCAGCTCACCGATCAGAAGACCACGCAGCAGGGAGCGGTCTCGAAGTGAGGCGGCTGCGTCGCGTCAAGATCGTCGCAACGCTCGGTCCGGCTTCCGAAGATGCCGCGGTCATGGCGGAGCTGTTCCGCGCCGGCGTTGATGTCTTCCGCCTCAATATGAGCCATTCGACGCGCGAGGCGATGCGCGAGCGGGTGGCGGCCATTCGGGCGATGGAAGCCGAGTTCGGCCGGCCAATCGGCATATTGGCCGATCTCCAGGGCCCGAAATTGCGGGTCGGCACCTTCGCCGATGGCAGCGCCGAGCTGGTCGCCGGGGCGCGGTTCGCACTCGATTCCGACCCTGCGCCGGGCGACGCCAATCGCGTTTATCTGCCGCATCCCGAGATCCTCGGCGCGCTCGAGCCCGGCCACATCATGCTCCTCGATGATGGCAAGCTCGCCTTGCGCATCCTGGAGGCCGAGCCGAAGCGCGCCGTCACCGAGGTGGTGACCGGCGGCAAGCTCTCGAACCGTAAGGGCGTGAGCGTCCCCGATACCGTCATCCCCATCACCGCCATGACCGATAAGGATCGCGGCGATGCCGAAGCCGCCGTCGATGCCGGGGCCGACTGGATCGCTGTCTCCTTCGTGCAGCGGCCCGAGGACATCGCCGAGGTCAAGAAGCTGGCGCGCGGGCGTTCGGCCGTGCTCGCCAAAATCGAGAAGCCGCAGGCGGTCGCAAGGTTCGAGGAGATCATGGAGGTCTCCGATGCCGTCATGGTGGCGCGCGGCGATCTCGGCGTCGAGATGCCGCTCGAGAAGGTGCCGGGCATCCAGAAGCGCATCACGCGGCTGACGCGGCGCACCGGCAAGCCGGTCGTGGTGGCGACGCAGATGCTCGAATCGATGATCACCAGCCCCGTGCCGACGCGCGCCGAGGTGTCGGATGTGGCGACCGCGGTCTTCGAAGGCGCCGATGCCGTGATGCTGTCGGCCGAGAGCGCTGCCGGAAACTACCCGGTCGAGGCGGTGCTGATGATGAACCGCATCGCCGAGGAGGTCGAGGGCGATCCGAACCACGCCGTCATCGTTGCGGCCCAGCGCTCTTCGCCCGAGGCGACGGGCGCAGATGCCATCGCGGCGGCGGCGCGCTCGATCACCGAGACGGTCGGGGTGCGGGCGATCATCGCCTGGAGCGAATCGGGGGCGACGGCGCTGCGCATCGCGCGCGAGCGGCCGGAGCTGCCGATCCTGGCGCTGACGCCGAATACGCGGACCGCACGCCGGCTCGCTCTTGCCTGGGGCGTGCATGCGGTCGTCACCGAAGATGCCCATGACGTCGACGACATGGTCAACCGGGCCGTCGAGATCGCGCGGCGCGAAGGCTTCGCCCAGGCGGGCGAGCGGGTGATCATCATCGCGGGCCTGCCCTTCGGCACACCGGGCGCGACCAACATGATCCGGATCGCTTTCGCCTGAGCTGCATCGCAGGCGGGCGATCTCCAAGCGCCACAAGCCTCGCGCTGACCTGCCAGTCGCCCTTGCCTGCCAGTCGCACTTACCTGGCAAGTAATCGCATTTCGGTGCGAGATCCCGCACCATCCTCGTCAGATCGCGAACGACAGGCGTTGCGCGACACATGCGAGCGATGAACGTCATGGACAGACGCACCATTCTGAAATCGGCCGCGATCGCGGCTGCCACCGGCGGTGCTGCCGCCTTCGGCGGCGAGGCGATCGGGGCGGGCAATGCCGGGCCGGGAGCGGCGCCGGCGCTGCGTGCCAAACCCTTCATCGAGACCGCCGACGGCACGCGATTGTTCTATCGAGATTGGGGAACAGGAAAGCCGGTCGTGTTCACCCATGCCTGGGCGCTGAACTCCGACATCTGGGAGTATCAGCTCACCTATCTGACCGAGCATGGCTTGCGCTGCGTCGCCTATGACAGGCGCGGCCATGGACGTACCAGCGATCCGGGCCGCGGCTATGATTACGACACACTGGCGGACGATCTCGCGGCCGTCATCGAACAGCTCGATCTTCGCGAGGTGACGCTCGTCGGCTTCTCGATGGGGGCGGGCGAGGTGGCGCGTTATCTGTCGCGTCATGGCGCCGGCCGCATCGCGCGCGTCGTGCTGACGAGCCCGGGCACGCCCGTCGCCGCCAAGATGGCGGACAATCCCGACGGGACCGACGTAAGCGTCTATGAAGGCTTCGTCGCCGGCATCACGAAGGATCGCCCCGCTTTCTTTGCGAACAACCTCTGGATGTTCTTCGGCAAGGGGGCCACGGCTTCACCCATGATGTCGCAATGGCTGCTGTCGCAGTTCCTGCAGGCTTCTCCCAAGGCCACGATCGAATGCATGCGTGGCTTCATAAGTGCCGACTTCCGGCCCGACATGCGGGCCTTCACCGTCCCGACGCTGATCATCCAAGGCGACGCAGATGTGCTTGCCCCAATCGACAAGACGGGTCGCAGAACGGTGCAGGCGATTCCGGGCAGCCGGCTGATTGTCTATGAGGGCGGGCCGCATGGCCTCGTCGTCACCGAGAAGGATCGCTTCAACCGCGATCTGCTCGCCTTCGCGCAGGGTTCTTGATCACGTGACGCGCGGCCTTGCGATCTTCTCCTCGACGCGGCGCACGAGCCCGAGCTGCTGCTCGCGCCAGATCACGAACAGGCCGGCCGAGATCACCACCGCGGCGCCGGCGAGCACGATCTGCAGCGGCTTGTCGCCGAACATGAAATAGCCGAGCGCCAGCGCCCAGATCATCGAGGTGTAGTCGAAGGGGGCGAGCACCGAGACGCCCGCATGGCGATAGCTCGCCGTGAGCAGGATCTGGCCCATTCCGCCGAAAATGCCGGTCGCGATCAGGATGGCCAAATCAGGCAGGCTAGGCATCGCCCAGCCCCAATAGAGCGACAGCAGGGCGAGGGCCGAGCACACCGTCGAGAAATAGAAGACGATGGTCGCCGTGCTCTCGCTCTGCGACAGGCGCCTCACCTCGATCACCGCGAAGGCCGAGCAGGCCGCCCCCGCCAGCGAGGCGAGCGCGCCGAGCGCCTGGCCGCCCTGGCGCGCATCGGCGATGATCGACAATGAGATATGCGGGATCAGCATCAGCACGACGCCGACGAAGCCGATGAGCACCGCCGACCAGCGATAGAGCCGCACCACCTCCTTGAGCAGGACCGCCGCGAACACCACCGTCAGCAGAGGGCCCGCATAGCCGATCGCCGTCGCATCCGGGAGCGGCAGGTTGGTGAGCCCGACAAAGCCGAAGAACATGCCGGCCGCGCCCACGATGTTGCGCCGCACATGGCCGAAGAAATGGGTCGTCCTGTGGACCGTGCGGATCTCGCGGCGCCAGGCGAGCCAGATCGTCAGTGGGATGAGGGTGAAGAAGGCCCGGAAGAACATGATCTCGCCGGTGGGATAGCGTGAGCCGACGAGCTTGATGCTTGCCCCCATCATCGAGAAGACGAGGGTGGAGGCGACTTTGAGTGATATGCCGAGGAGAGGATTCACGGGGAAGGATATGTGGGAGACGCGCACAGCGACCATGCACCCGATCCGCTGCGAGGCCAAGCAAAAGGATGCGAGAATTCCACATCGCGAGGGAGCCATGCGTGTCCTGAAGCTCCATGCGCCTGCCATCGCGGAGTGAGCAGCCATCGCGGAGTGACTTGCGCCTTGATATCGGGGTAGGATTCCGGGGGGGAATCCCCGACCGACTCACCTGACGCTCTTGAATTTGGCGCAATCTCGCGGCACAGGCGCTGGTCGAGGCTTGCAAGGGTCGGGAATTGTCGGAATCTCGTTCGAGTTCCGAATTTTGGCTCAGCAATTGGGTTATGCTCGGGCGGGGACTATGTTGAGGCGGGTTTGGAAGCCCTCACCAACAGAGCCTCGACCAAGAGAGGTTGCGGTTTTGTGAAGCCGCGGCAAGATGCGCCGGCCCCGCTGCCGGCGGTATGATGCTGGTTTCGAGGGTTGTGGGAGGCGCCGCGCGTGTCGATTCGTCCGCAGATCCGGGTCGAGATGCAGGCCGGGAACGCCGTGATGACGCTCGACGGATCCTGGATCGCGCGCCGCGCCAGGCTTGCCGAGGCTGCCGTCGCAGGCGCGCTTGCGGCGCTCGGCTCGCCCCGTCGCGTCACCATGGATCTGCAAGGCGTCGACCGGATCGACACCGCCGGCGCCTGGCTGGTGGAGCGCACCAGGCGCGATCTCGCCGAAGGCGGCGCCAGCGTCGAGCTCAGAGCGGCCAAGGACAAGCAGCGCATCCTCATCGAGGAGGTGCAAGCCCATTACGCCGAGAGCCCCCCGGCGCGGCCGCCCGAGCGCTTCGTCGACCTGCTCGCCGATCTCGGAAAGGGGGTCACCGGGGCCTCGGAGGACTTGGTCTCGGGGACCTCCTATCTCGGCCTGTTCGCCTCGACGGTGATCCGCGCCTTCACCCACCCGACGCGGCTGCGCTACACCTCGATCGTGCATCACCTCGAGATGATCGGGTTGCGCAGCGTGCCGATCATCGCCCTGATCTCCTTCCTGGTCGGCGGCATCGTCGCCCAGCAGGGCATTTTCCAGCTCAACACTTTCGGTGCCCCGACCCTGGTCGTGGATCTGGTCGGCATCCTGACGCTGCGGGAGCTCGCGCTGCTCCTCACTTCGATCATGATCGCGGGGCGGTCCGGCTCCTCGATCACCGCCGAGCTCGGCTCGATGAAGATGCGCGAGGAGATCGATGCCCTGCATGTGATCGGGCTCGACCCGATGGAGGTGCTGATCCTGCCGCGCGTCATCGCGCTCCTGATTGCGATGCCGATGCTGACCTTCATCTCGTCGATGGCGGCTTTGTTCGGGGCCGGGGTGGTGGCGCTGATCTATGGCGGCATCAGCCCGGAGGTGTTCCTGTTCCGCCTGCAGAACGCGGTCGGCATCCACACCTTCCTGGTCGGAATGATCAAGGCGCCGTTCATGGCTCTCGTCATCGGCTTGATCGCCACGATGGAGGGTATGGGCGTCGAAGGCTCGGCCGAATCGCTCGGGCGCCAGACCACGTCCTCGGTGGTGAAGTCGATCTTCATGGTGATCGTGGTCGACGGCATTTTCGCCATGTTCTTCGCAGGGATCAATTATTGATGGTTTTGCTCGTAAGCGTCTTGGTATCGCTGCCTTTGGGCTCGATGAATTGGAGCGGGTCGTGTTCATGAATCCGCTTGCCCCCGTCAAGCGGGCCGAACGGGTCCGCCGGCTGACCGAGAAGCTGGAAGAGGTCGCGGCGAGCGAAACCGACCTGCTCGGCGTGCAGCATCTCGCCGTCGAGCTGAACGGGCGGGAAATCCTGAAGGATGTGAGCTTCAGCGTGAACCGCGGCGAGCTGATCGGCGTCGTCGGGGCGTCCGGCACCGGCAAATCCGTGCTGACGCGCGCCATACTCGGCCTCGTCCCGAAGACGCGCGGACGCATCATCATCCTGCAGGCCGATATGGACCAGCTCGATTATGCCGAGCAGCGCGTGGTCGAGCAGCGTCTCGGCGTGATGTTCCAGCAAGGCGCGCTGTTCTCTTCGCTAACGGTGAAGCAGAATGTCCAGGTGCCGATGCGCGAATATCTCGACCTGTCGCCCAAGCTGATGGACGAGCTCGCGATCCTGAAGATCCAGATGGTCGGGCTGAAGGCGGACGCGGCCGAGAAATTCCCTTCCGAATTGTCCGGCGGCATGATCAAGCGCGCCGCGCTCGCTCGCGCCCTGGCGCTCGATCCGGATGTCGTCTTCCTCGACGAGCCGACTTCGGGCCTCGACCCGATCGGGGCCGGCGAATTCGACGAGTTGATGATGACGCTGCAGAAATCGCTCGGCCTCACCGTGTTCATGGTGACCCATGATCTCGACAGCCTCTATACCACCACCGACCGGATCATTGCGCTCGGCGAGGGCCATGTGATCGCCGACGGCCCTATCTCCGCCATGCTGGCTTCGGATCATCCCTGGTTGAAATCCTATTTTCATGGCAAACGTGGCCGGTCCGCGATTCAAAACCAGGAAAAGCTCGCACTCGTGAAAGACGGCGATGGAAACGCGCGCTAAATACGCCCTGATCGGCCTGTTCACCATCTGCGTGATGGCGGCGGCTTTCGGCTTCGTCTTCTGGTTTTCGGGATCGCGCGGCGGCGCCAATCTGAAATCCTATCTTGTCGTCTTCGACTATCCGGTGACCGGTCTATCGCGCGGCGGCTCGGTGCTGTTCAACGGCATCAGGGTCGGCGAAGTCACCGATCTGAGCATCGACCCGCGCAATTCGACGCAGGTCATGGCGCGCGTCGACATCACGCCCGACGTGCCGATCAAGGAATCGACCAAGGCGAGGCTCGACTCCTTGGGAATCACCGGCGTTGCCACGATCCAGATCTTCGACAGCTATTCGCGATCGCCGGATCTCAAGGCGAAGCAGGACGAGACGATGCCGACAATAAGGGCGGTCCCATCGCCGACCCTGCAGAGCGTCCTCGAGACGGCGCAGACCGCCGGTCGCCACGCCGACGAGATTCTGGTGAAGGTCAACCAGATCGTCGCGGATAATCAGGCGCCCATCAACCGCATCGTCGCCAATGTCGAGAAGCTGTCGGAAGCGCTCGATGCGGCCAAGATCAATGCCGCCGTCGACAACATCTCGGCGATCGCGGCCAAGCTCGATGTCGACAAGCTCAACCATGCCATCGGCGCGATCGATACCGCGGTGAGCTCGCTCGATACCAGCACCGTGAACCACACGCTGAAAAGCATCGACAGCTTCGCGACCGCGCTCGGCGAGAATGCCGATAACCTGCGCGCCCTCGCCAAGGATGCGGGCGAGCTCGTCGCCAAGCTGAAGGGAACCGCCAACGCCATCGACGTCCTGGTGACGACGAACTCTGTCGCCTTCAACAACGCCATCGCCAATCTCGACAAGGTGCTGGCCAGCATCGACACCGCCAAGGTGGGGCGCAGCATCGACGGGATCGACAAGGTCACGACCGCGCTCGGCAATCATTCGGCCGAGATCGGCGACTTCATCAAGGATGCCCGCGAGTTGGCGGCGAGCCTCAACCGCAGCTCGACCCAGGTCGAGACCTTCCTCAATTCGGGGGCGCCTGCCGCGTTGACGCGCAGCATCGCCAATATCGAGGATGTCACCAAGCATATCGACGGCACGAAGCTCGGCGCGGCGCTCGACAGCGCCGAGAAGTTCGTGACCGCGCTCGGCGACAACACACCACGCGTCAACGAGATCGCCAAGAACGCCAATGAGCTGTTCGCCAAGCTCGACGTCAGCGCCGACAAGGTCGATCAGATCCTGAAGGGCGTCGACGCGCTCGTGAATTCTCCTGACGGCAAGAGCGCCTTCGTCGAATTCGCCGAGGCCTCGCGCTCCGTGCGCAAGCTCGCTGACGACCTCGACAAGCGCTCGGCGGAACTCTTGACCAATCTCAACAAGTTCTCGGGGTCCGGATTGCGCGATTTCCAGCAATTCGCCATTGATGGACGGCGCGCCCTCGGGGATATAAGCCGCACATTGCAGGGCGTTCAACGCAACCCCCAGCAATTCATCTTCGGCGGCAAGGCCGCGCTGCCGGAATACGGAAATTGAGCCGCCGGCGGGCCGATCAGGGCAGGGGAAGGGTATGAGCAGTCCACCGCATCGATGGGCGCGCGGCCTCCGGACCAGGCCGCGCAGCGCAGCCCTGCTCAGCCCAGCTCTCCTTGGCCTTGCCCTCGCGTTGGCGGCCTGCGGCGGCGGGCCGCCTCCGGCCACCTTCGATCTTGCCCAGAGCGGAACGCGGGGCAAGGCGCTGCATGGCAGGCATCAGCTCTCCGTGGCGGAACCGACCGCGCTGCAGCCGCTCGATTCCGATCGCATCCTGGTGCGGCGGTCGGACGGATCGCTGGCGACGCTGGCGCGGGCCCAATGGTCGGACCGGCTGCCGCGGCTGTTGCAGAGCCGCATCGTCCAGGCTTTCGAGAATGCGGGAGCGGTCGGGCGGGTCAGCGCTTTCGGCGGCGCGGCCACCGCGGATCTGACGCTCGACGTCGAGATCCGTGTGTTCGAGGTCGATGTCGGCGCCGGCCAGGGCCATATCGAGCTCGCCGCAACGCTCATCAACGCCCAGTCGGGGCGAACGACCGCGGCGCGCATCTTACAGGCCAATGCGCCGGGCGTGACCGAAGGGCCTGCGGCCGCAGGCTCGCTCGACCAGGCGCTTGCCCGGCTGCTTCCCGAACTCGTACACTGGGCCGCGCCGTATCTGTGAGGTGAGGGCGTGCTCTTCCCTCTCCCGCGCTCTTCGCGCGGGAGAGGGTGGCCTTCGCGTCAGCGAAGGTCGGGTGAGGGTTGATCGCTGCTGCGCCGATCCGGAGCGATCTCGTGGACGCGAACGGCAGCTGGGGTGGGTAAACGATGCCGGTGGAGCGCTTCACCGGCGTCCCTCACCCGCCTCGACTGCGTCTCGACACCCTCTCCCGCGAAAGAGCGAGAGAGGGTAGTGCGCCCGCGGCGCGCCTACTCCAGCCTGCCGGCCGCATGGGCGAGGATGGTGTAGACCTTGCCCGTATCCGAGGTCAGATAACCGCGCTGGGTCGCCGGATCGCGTGCCACTTCCGACAACAGCCTCTCGAATTCTTCGACATAGCGGTCCGCCGTATTGCGGAACTCCTGATCGCGCCGATATTTGCGGCGGATCTCGTCGAACATCTGCTGGCCTTGCGGCGTGTACATGGCCCGGTTGAAGACGTTGTGCTCGCCATGCTGATAGCGATCCCACATCTGGCCGGCGACGTCGTGATCGATCATGCGGGCAATATCGACCGCGATCGTGTCGAGTGAGGCGAGCGTCGTCGGGGTCGCCGGGGCGGCCGGAACCGCTGCCGGCTGGGCGCGATTCGTCGAAGAGGGCAGGGGCTCCTCCCGCGAAGCGCGCGACAACAGATCAGTCAACCAGCCGCCGCGCGACGAGCCGTCATCGCGCGATGCCGGCGACGACGATTCTTGGCGCCGGTCACGCGGGCCCGTCGAAGCGGGCGGGGCGCTATAGTTCGAGGGGCGCCGCGCCGCGGGCGTCTCGGCGATCGGCGTGCGGCTGCTCGTGACTTGGCGTGGCGCCGCCGCGGGCGCTGCCGCCGCCGGGGCCGGGGCCGGACGGGTCTCGCGTTGCTGAGCCACCGCCATGAGAGGCTCGGCGGCGTCGAAGCTCGACGCCGACCGGGTGGCGATGGAGGTCAGCTCGTTGAGCACCTTGATCTGCTCGCCGACCACGCGCCGCATCTCGCCGGCCGAGGCCTGGGTCTCGCGAGGCAGCTCGACCAGCCCGCGATGCAGCTCGGCCCGGGTCGCTTCCATCTCACGCTGGATCTGGGCCGTGACCTGGCGCATTTCCGAAGCCGCGTCGCGGAACCTGGTGGTCGCCTGGCCGAGCGTCTCGTTCATGTCGGACATGACCATCTCATAGGCTTCGCGCAGCGCGGCGGCCGTGCGATCGCGCTCGGCGCCGGTGGAGGCACGGATCTGGGCGAATTGCTCGCCGATCGCCGTCGCCGAGGCGCGCGAATTCTCGCCCAGCACTTCGCTGATGCGCCGCGCCTTCTCCTCGGCGGCGTTGAGCGAATCCTCCACCATGGTGCGGAAGGCGCTGGTGACCTTGTCGAGCTCCTCGCTGCGACCGCTGATCGAGGTGGTCAGGTGCTCGAGGGCCTCGCGCTTGGAGGTGAGGGAGCGCGCGATGCGCGCCTCGACCCGTTCGAGGAGGTCGGCGGCCTCGTTCCAGCCGCGCGTCTGCGCTTCGGTCGCGTCGGAGAGCGCATGGGCCTGGCTCTCGAGCTTTTCGAGCAGCGTCTCGGCATTGCGCAAAGTCGAGCTCGACACCGAGTTGAGCGCCCCCACCTGATCGGCCACCCGGGAGGCCGCCCGGTTGGTCTCGGAGACGATCCCGCCCAGAAGGTATTCGAGATCCTTCAGGCGCTTGGCGAGGCCGGCTTCCAGGGCGCCTAGGCTCTGGCCCGCCCCGGACATGATCTGCTGCAGCAGCCCGTTGGCGGCGCTCAGGCGATCGAGGATGCCGCCGATCTCGCCGCGTACCGTGTCATGCGCATTGGCGAGGGCGTCGATCGAATGCCTGGTGCTGTCGTCGACCGTGCCGCGCAGCTCGGCCGCGGACCTCGCCACACTGTCGGAGAAGTCGCGGACGCCGCCCTCGAAGCTCGCCGCGAGTGCCGTCGCGCCTTGATCGAGCGTCTTGGCAGCGGTGGAGCTCGCCCGTTCGATATCGACCTTGACGGCGACGAGACGCTCGGTGATGTCCTCGGTCAGCGTCGCGCCTGTGCCGCGCAGCTCCGCCGTGGACCTCGCCACACTGTCGGAGAAGTCGCGAACGCCGCTCTCGAAGCTCGCCGCGAGCGCCGTCGCGCCTTGATCGAGCGTCTTGGCAGCCGTGGCGCTCGCCCGCTCGACATCGACCTTGATGGCGACAAGGCGCTGCGTGAGGTTCTCGGTCAGCGTCGTTCCCGTGCCCCCGATCAGGCGCACGATCTGGTCGCCGCGCTCGCTGAAGGCTGCCGACAGGCTCTCGATACGATCGGCCACCCGCGTGTCGAAATGCCCGATCTGGTCCTCGAAGGCGCTGGCGAGCTCGGTCGCCCGCGAGCCGAGCACCGCGCTGACTTCGCTGGTGCGGCTGGAAAGCACGCCGGAGATCTCGTCGAGCTTGCCGTCGACGGTGGTCGCGAGCCGATCGATCTGCCGATCCATCGCATCGGCCAGCTCGACGGCCCGCCCGCCCAGCAGTTCGAGGCGGGAATCGACGCGCTCGGACAACTGATGCACTTGCCGATCGAATGTCTGAGTGAGACCGCCAATGCGCCCGTCGAGGAGGTGCAACTGCCCTTCGACGCCTTGCGACAATTGATCGACCTGCCGGTCGAGCGATTGGGTCAGGTTCGAGATATGGCCCTCGAGCTGGCCGAGCTTGTGGTCGACGGTCTTCGACAAGCGCTCGGTCTGGTCGTCGAACAGGCCGGAAATCTCGGCAGCCCGATCGCCGAGCTGCGCATGGATCTCGTCCGTGCGGGTGCGCAGATTCGACGACACGAATTCCAGGCGTCCGACGACGTCGCTCTGGAAGCGCGCCACTCCCGCATCGAGCGTGCCGGCGAGCTCGGCCGCGCGATCGGCGAAGAGCTTGTTGATCTCCTCGGCCCGCTCCGAGAGGAAGGCCGCCTTGTCGCCGATGACGTTGCCGGCATTGTTCATCGCCGCCTCGAGCTGCGCCGAGGCGCCGCGCCCGCTATCGGCGATGGCGCGCGCCACTTCGAGCGTGCGCGCCCTCAGCCCGTCGGTGAAGACGCCGGCATGCTTCTCCAAGGTGGTGTCGATGCGCTCGATCAGGCCGTCGAGCGAGCCCGCGACCTCGCCGGTCTTGCTGGTGGCGCGCTGCTCGAAGGCCACGAGCTGGTCCTCCATGGCCTCGGCGGCTTCCCGTGTGTGGCTCGTCAGGCGTCCGATCAGGCCGTCTCCATGCGTCGTCAGCAAGGTCTCGATGGAACCGAGCTTGGTGGAGACGATGTCGGTGAAGACGGCGGCATCGGCCGCGATCTTGTCGGCGAGCGAGCCGCCGCGGACCACGATGGCATTCTCGAAGGCGCTGAGATGGCCGCTGAGCGTGTCCGACAGCTTGTCGGAGTGCCCGATCAGGGCCGCTTCGGCCTGCGCGCTGCGCTCGCTCATCACCGAGGCGAACTGGTCGCCGAGCTCCGACAGCTTGTTGGTGTGGCCAGCCAGGGCAAATTCGGTCTGTGCGGTGCGCTCGCTCATGATCGAGGCGAAGCGGTCGCCGAGCTCGGACAGCTTGTTGGAGTGGCCCGCCAGGGCAAATTCGGTCTGTGCGGTGCGCTCGCTCATGACCGAGGCGAAGCGGTCGCCGAGCTCGGACAGCTTGTTGGAATGGTCCGCCAGGGCAAATTCGGTCTGTGCGGTGCGCTCGCTCATGACCGAGGCGAAGCGGTCGCCGAGCTCGGACAGCTTGTTGGAATGGTCCGCCAAGGCAAATTCGGTCTGGGCGGTACGGTCACCCATGACCGAGGCGAACCGGTCGCCGAGGTCCGACAGCTTGTTGGAATGGTCAGCCAGGGCCGATTCGGTCTGTGCCGTGCGCTCGCTCATGACCGAGGCGAATCGGTCGCCGAGCTCCGACAA
The DNA here is from genome assembly GCA_900104855.1 of Rhizobiales bacterium GAS188. Taxonomy (NCBI): domain Bacteria; kingdom Pseudomonadati; phylum Pseudomonadota; class Alphaproteobacteria; order Hyphomicrobiales; species Rhizobiales bacterium GAS188. Next base: position 136,235 of record FNSS01000001.1, on the reverse strand, counting down.
GCGGGCCTCGAGCGCACCGCCGCGGCCGGTGACGGTCTCCTCGATCCGATCGCCGGTGGCGTTGAGGCGCTGGCTCAGGCTGTCGCCGCCCTCGACGATGCTGCGGCTGATCTGCTGGCCGGTCTCGTCGAGATGCTGGGTGACTTCGGCGACGCGGGCGCCGAGTTCGGTGACGATCGTCTCGCCGACCGAGCGCAGATCTTCGCGCACTTCGGTGGAGCGGCCGACCAGGCCTTCGAGAATGCTCTTGCCCGTCTCGGCCAGGCGATCATTGACGGAATTCGCTCCGTCCTGCAGCGCATTGGCGAGAACCGTCCCGGTCGTGCTGAGGCTCTGATGCACATCGCTGCCGACCCGGTCGATATGGGCGACGAGGCTCGTGCCGGTCTCGTCGAGGCGGTTGACGACATTGCCGCTGACGCGCTCCAGGGAGCCCGCCACATCGGTGCCGATCTTGGCCACCTGCTCGGTCACCCGCGTGCCGGTCTCGTCGAGACGGAAGACGACATCGCCGCTGGCGCGTTCCAGCGTGCCTGCCACCTCGGTGCCGATCTTGGCGACCTGGTCGGTGACGCGCGTGCCGGTCGCGTCGAGGCGCGCCGCAAGGTCGTTGCTGCTGCGATCGAGCGAGGTCGAGAGCGCGGATCCGACTTCGGCAACCTGCTGCGAAACGCGCGTGCCCGTCTCCTCCAGGCCTCGCGTAACCGATTCGCCGCGCGTCACGATCTCCAGCGCGATATCCCCGGTGATGGTCGCGAGACGGTCGGTGACCTCCTTCGAGCGGCGCTCCATCTCGCTGGTGATCGCCTCTCCGGACGCGCCGAGCTGGCGCCCGACGGCGTCGGTCGCCGCCAGAAGACGCTCCGTCAGATCGGCGCCCCGCGCCCCGATCTCCGCCATGATGCGCTCGCCCGCCTGGCCGAGCGCCGAGGTGACGAGCTCGCTCCTGCCATGCAGCGTCTCGACCACCCGGGTCCCGGTCTCGTCGAGCGAGCCGGTCAATTTCGCGGTCGCGGCGGATAATTCCGTCGACAATTTGATATGGGTGTCTGCGATGACGTCACGCACCCGCTCCGAATGCGTGGCGATGCCCTCGCGCTGCGTGATCAGCTCGTCGATCAGGGAGCGGATACGGATCTCGTTTTCGCCGTAGGCGCGCTCGAGCGTCGAGATCTCGCGATGGACGAGGGATTCGAGCTCGGTGGCGCGCGCCATGGCACGCTCGATGCCGTCATTCATCGCCACGACCTCGCGCCGGATCGCCGTGCTAACCGAGACGACGGCGTCCTGAGCCGAGACCTGCGGGTCGGCCAGCCGGAAGGCGATATGCGAGAGCGAGCGGGCCATCAGGCCGAGCTCGGAGGAGCGCCGGAACAGCCCGGCCAGCATGAAGAAGAAGATGACGGGGCCGATGAGGAGCGCGAGCGCCAGGCCGAAAGTCGGCGTCTCCAGCCGCTCGATCAAGGTCGCCTGGTCGCCGATCGCGCTGAGATCGAGGCGCGACCAGGCCAGAACGCCGATTGCACCCGCCCAGAGGACGGAGGCCAGCGTCGCCATGATGAGGGGGCGCGAAGACGATTTGGCCTGCATCGTCTGCAGCAACGCGCCGATCTCCTCGCGGTCGTCATTGGCCGCAGGCGTTGGCGCGAGCGGCGCCGGGCGCGGCCGCGCCTCGGTCGGAGCTTGCGTCTCGATGGCCGGGGGCGGGGGGGCGACCGGTCGTGCCGCCGCGGGAGGAGGTGCGGTGCGGCTGCGATTCTCGGGCGTTGGGCGCCGGACCGCGATGATGTCGGAGCTCGCTTCGGGCAAGCGCGGCTGCGCCGGCGCAGCCGTTCCCTTCAGCGCTTCCTCGATTGCGCTGAGAGCAGCCTGCGTCTGATCATCGAGTTTCGGTTTCGTGCTCATACGCTACACCTCGTCACGCCGAATTCGGAAGACCATCGCGCCTAAGCAGCGACAGCCCCTTGTCGGACGAATATACGCCGCGCCGCCCGCTGGGCGGAATCGCGACTTTGCACAGCCCCGTTAACCAAGACAGTTTAGAGCGATAGGGGGAAATTTGAAACCCGGCCCTCCGCTTGATTGTAAAACGTCGTTAACGCACCAGAAACCATGCGGCAGGAAGGCCCGCGCCGGAAATGAGGATGCTATGAAATAAGGGCGGGCTGGTAATGTTTTGCGGCACTTGGTCCGCGGATAAAGAGATCGTCATGAAAAGCCCGACGAAAATCGACGGGAGCCGCCGACCGGGTGGGCCGATATCCGGGCAAGATTCAGCCGCCGGGCCGCGGAAGATGCTCGATATATTACATCTCGAGCGCCAGGTCTTGGGCGATATGCAATTGCGCGACGAGCTGCTGCGCCTTTATGCCGAGCAGCTGATGGCGCTCGGCCCCCTGATCTGCGGTGCGCCGGGCCAGGCCCGCAGCGAGGCGGCCCATACGCTTAGAGGAGCATCGCTTGCCATCGGTGCCTTGGCGCTCGCGCATGTGTGCGGTGAACTCGAGGCCCAAGGGAACGGGGCGGGCGAGGCAGGCCAGGGTGGCGAAGAGACGCGCCGCGAAGCCGCCCTCGTCATCGAGGGCACGCGGCGGCGCGTGGCTGAGCTGTTGCGCTCGTAGTGGCCTCGCATCATCCAGTTCCGTAGAGCGGAAGGCCACTTTTCGGGGTGATGCCTGCGATTGGCCAATGTTTGCTTGCGCTTGCGGGGCGCCTGTGCCAATGCGGGGCGCGCTTCCCCCTGCTTCGCGGCGGAAAGCCGGCGCAAGCGCTCAGCTGTCGATCCGAGAGAGACCACGTCGATGCCGAAGATCACTTATGTCGATCATGACGGGACGCAGCGCATTGCCGACGCGAAGGTCGGGGCGACCGTGATGGAGACGGCGATCGAGCATGGCGTTCCGGGCATCGTGGCCGAATGCGGGGGCGCTTGCGCCTGCGCGACCTGCCATGTGCATGTCTCGCCCGAATGGCAGGAGGTGGTCGGAGCCGCCGAGCCGATGGAAGAGGATATGCTCGACTTCGCCTTTGACGTGCGCCCGAACTCGCGGCTCTCATGCCAGATCCGGGTCACCGAGGCGCTCGATGGGCTCGTCGTCAGCACGCCGGAACGGCAGGGCTGATGCGGAGCGCGACGATGCCGGGGGTGGCGCCCCGCCGTGAATCGGCCCGCGGGAGGCGTTTTCCCGCCCTTTTCGTGTCATCGCGGCAACACTGTGCCTTGCGAGCCCATAACCCTCTTCTTATATCGCGAATGACGCCGGTAAGACCGGCACTCCGCATGGGGGGCGTGTTCGCGCAATCCCGGTGGAGCCCATGCCTGGCTGCTACGGGGCCGGGCGATCTGCTTTCTAATTTCAAGGGATCCTGTCATGGGTAAAGTCATCGGTATTGACCTCGGTACCACCAATTCCTGCGTGGCCGTGATGGACGGCACGACACCGAAGGTCATCGAGAATTCCGAAGGGGCGCGTACCACGCCCTCGATCGTCGCCATCACGGATGATGGCGAGCGTCTCGTCGGCCAGCCGGCCAAGCGCCAGGCGGTCACCAATCCGGAACGCACCTTCTTCGCCATCAAGCGCCTCATCGGGCGCACCTACAACGACCCGATGACGCAGAAGGACAAGGGGCTCGTCCCCTACAAGATCACCAAAGCATCGAATGGCGACGCCTGGGTCGAAGCGGATGGCAAGCCGTATTCGCCTTCGCAGATCTCGGCCTTCGTCCTGACCAAGATGAAGGAGACCGCGGAAGCCCATCTCGGCACCACCGTCACCCAGGCCGTGATCACCGTGCCGGCCTATTTCAACGACGCACAGCGCCAGGCCACCAAGGATGCCGGCAAGATCGCCGGCCTCGAAGTGCTGCGCATCATCAACGAGCCGACGGCGGCGGCGCTCGCCTATGGCCTCGACAAGCGCAAAGCCGGAACCATTGCGGTCTATGACCTCGGCGGCGGCACCTTCGACGTGTCGATCCTCGAGATCGGCGATGGCGTCTTCGAGGTGAAGTCGACGAATGGCGACACCTTCCTCGGCGGCGAGGATTTCGACATGCGCCTCGTCGAATATCTGGCGGCCGAGTTCAAGAAGGAGCAGGGCATCGACCTGACCAAGGACAAGCTCGCCCTGCAGCGCCTGAAGGAGGCGGCCGAGAAGGCGAAGATCGAATTGTCCTCGGCCACCCAGACCGAGATCAACCTGCCTTACATCACGGCCGACGCCTCAGGTCCCAAGCACCTGACCCTGAAGCTGTCGCGCGCCAAGTTCGAATCGCTGGTCGACGACCTCGTGCAGAAGACCGTCGAGCCTTGCCGCAAGGCGTTGAAGGATGCCGGTCTCTCGGCCGGGCAGATCGACGAGGTGGTCCTGGTCGGCGGCATGACCCGCATGCCGAAGGTCCAGGAGGTGGTGAAGCAGTTCTTCGGCAAGGAGCCCCATAAGGGCGTCAATCCGGACGAGGTCGTGGCCATCGGCGCGGCCGTGCAGGCGGGCGTGCTCCAGGGCGACGTCAAGGACGTGCTGCTCCTCGACGTGACCCCGCTTTCGCTCGGCATCGAGACGCTGGGCGGCGTGTTCACGCGCCTGATCGAGCGCAACACCACCATCCCGACCAAGAAGAGCCAGGTGTTCTCGACCGCCGAGGACAACCAGACCGCGGTGACCATCCGCGTGTTCCAGGGCGAGCGCGAGATGGCGGCCGACAACAAGCTGCTCGGCCAGTTCGATCTCGTCGGCATTCCGCCGGCGCCGCGCGGCATGCCGCAAGTCGAGGTGACCTTCGACATCGACGCCAACGGCATCGTCAACGTGTCCGCCAAGGACAAGGCGACGAACAAGGAGCAGCAGATCCGTATCCAGGCCTCGGGCGGGTTGTCCGACGCCGACATCCAGAAGATGGTCAAGGACGCCGAGGCCAACGCCGCCGAGGACAAGAAGCGGCGCGAGCTGGTCGAGGCCAAGAATCACGGCGAATCCCTCGTCCACTCGACCGAGAAATCGGTGAAGGAGTTCGGCGACAAGGTTTCGGCCGAGGATAAGAGCGCGATCGAGACGGCCGTCGAGGCGCTCAAGGCGGCGCTCGGCGGTGAAGACGCCGAGGCCATCAAGGCGCGGACCAATGAGCTCGTGCAAGCCTCCATGAAGCTCGGCGAAGCCATGTACAAGGCGAGCCAGGCTGCGGCGGAAGGTGGAGCCGAGGCCGGTGCGGCGGGAGCCGATGCGAAGAAGGACGATGTCATCGACGCCGAGTTCAAGGATATCGGCGAGGACGACAAGAAGAAGAGCGCCTGAGGCGTGCGGCGCGCCGCCGCCCCGGCCCGTTGAGACGGCCGGCCCGTGATGCTGACGGCCGATGACCGGGCGGTGGCTCTTGGCGCCACGGAGGCGGGCGGCCCAGCGCAAGCTGGGCGTCCCGCCTTTGCTCGCAGGCGTCTGTCGATCCGAACCGCCGAGCACGCCAGGAGGCGGGGCTTGCATCCCCGCCCTGTCAGGCAACCGGAAACGCAGCCGGTAATTTCATCGATACCGATTTGTGATGTGGTGAGCGTCCCTTCCGACAAGGCGGGGACGGCGAAGCGGCGCCGCGCGCCGCGCTCGCAAACCATCGAGATATCCGCTGAGAGGCTGTAATCGTGGCGACGGAAACGATGTCCAAACGCGACTATTATGAGGTGCTCGGCGTCGAGCGCACAGCCACCGAGGTGGAGCTCAAGGCCAGCTTCCGCAAGCTCGCCATGCAGCACCATCCCGACCGCAACCCCGGCGACAAGCAAGCCGAGATCCGCTTCAAGGAGCTCAACGAAGCCTATCAGGTCCTCTCCGACGGGCAGAAGCGCGCTGCCTATGACCGCTTCGGCCATCAGGCCTTCGCGCAGGGCGAAGCCTCGGGCGGACCGGGATTCGGGCCGGACTTCTCCGACTTCATGTCGGATATCTTCGACACCTTCTTCGGCGACAACAGGCAGCGCGGCCGCGGCCAGGCGCGTGAGCGGGGCGCCGATCGCCGCGCCGATCTCGAGATCACGCTCGAGGACGCCTATAAGGGCAAGACCGCGACGCTCGACGTGCCGACCAACATGCTGTGCGAGCGTTGCGCCGGCTCGGGGGCGAAGCAAGGCGCCAAGCCCCGCACCTGCGCGACCTGCCACGGCCATGGCAGGGTGCGCGCCACGCAGGGCTTCTTCTCCATCGAGCGCGCCTGCCCGACTTGCCATGGTCGGGGCCAGACCATCGACGATCCCTGCACGGCCTGCGCCGGCATGGGCCGGGTGACGCGCGAACGCTCGCTATCGGTGAACATCCCGCCCGGCGTCGAGGACGGCACCCGTATCCGCCTCGCCGGCGAAGGGGATGCCGGCGCGCGCGGCGCGGCGGCGGGCGACCTTTATTTGTTCTTGTCGGTCAAGCCGCATGCCTTCTATCAGCGCGACGGCGCCGATCTCTTCTGCCGTGTACCGATCTCGATGGTGACCGCGGCGCTCGGCGGCGACATCAGCGTGCCGACCCTCGATGGCGGCGAAGCCAAGCTGCGCATCCCCGACGGCGTGCAGACCGGCAAGCAGTTCCGCCTCAAGGGCAAGGGCATGCCGGTGCTGCGCGGTCGCGAGTTCGGGGATTTGCATATCCAGGCGGTGGTCGAGACGCCGCAGAGCCTGACGCGCCGCCAGCGCGAATTGCTCGTCGAGTTCGACAAGGAGAGCTCGAGCGCGACGCAGCCCGAATCGAGCGGTTTCTTCGCCAAGGTGAAGGATTTCTTCGAGGGCCTCTGAACACGGCCGGGGCGCATCCTTACCCCCTTGGCTGCGGAATCCTCGCCGTGGCGCCGGCCTTCACCGCGCCGATGATGCCCAGCAAGTCTCCGAGACTCGAGCCGACATCACGCTCAGCCGTGTCGATGCGCGCCTCGGCGCGGGCGTAGAGCGGCTCCCGGCTCGACAGGATCGTCTTGAGCTCGGCCATCGCCGCCTTGTCATCGGCCATGGGGCGTAGATCTCCTTGGTCGCGCACGCGGCCCATATGCTCGGCAGGCTTGGCCGTGATCCAGATCGTGAAGAAGGACGACAGCAAGAGCTCGAAGGTCATGGGCTCGGCGACGATGCCGCCGGCCGTCGCCAGGATCATCGGGCCCGGCCGGATGATGACCTGTTCGAGCGCGGCGAGCTCGAGCCGCCGATAGCCTTCCTGGCCGTAGAGCGAGAAGACCTCGGCGATCGATAGGCCGGTCTCGGCTTCGATCTCCTTGTTGAGCTCGAGGAACGGCCAGCCGAGGCGCTCGGCCGCGAGGCGCCCGAGCGTCGATTTGCCTGCGCCTCTGAGCCCGATCAGCGCCACCCGATCACGGGAGAGGTGGGCGCCTGCCTGCATCGCCGCGCCTCGCCGGGGCTCTCCCGCGAGCACGGCCTTGGCCTCGCTGATGGCTTCGGGCTTCGCCCGCCGCAACAGCTCGCGGATCAAGGCCCATTCGCGCGTGTCGGAAGCCGCTTCGCCGACCAGATCCTCCAGCGGCGCGCCGATGGCCGCGGCCACTTGGCGCAGCAGCATGATCGAGGCGTTGCCGAGCCCGCTTTCGAGCTGGGCGATATAGCGTTCGGAGACGCCGGAGCTCCGCGCCAGAAGCTTGCGCGACAGGCCCCTGATGGCGCGCATCCGGCGCACGCGCTGGCCGAGCTCCAGGAGGAAGGCATCGTCGCGCTGGCGATTGCGGCTCGTGGCGACGCCACCAGTCGGAAGCGCAGCCTCGCCTTGCCCAACCTCGTCTTGCGCGTCCATCATTGGAGTGTCGCTGCGCATGTGATCGATGCTACATTCCGGCATTCAGCCGCGCAAGCTATGTTCTGCACTATAATGCACCAGACTTAGAGGGGCGGTTCAGGATTTGCCGCCAAGCGTTTTGTTTCATTGATGAATAGGCGATTTAGAGCCGCGAAGCAAACCGCGAAAGCAAGTTTGGAATCGGTCTGGACAGCGAGTACAACATGCAATATAATGCATGTTGCGAGCTTGGGAGAGACAGATGGCGGAAGGCCAGCGCAGATTGGCAAATGGGCGTGATCGCATCGAGTTTGCGACCCACCCGGAAAGCTACAGGCATTGGAAGCTCGCGGTCGACGGCGAGGTCGCAACCCTCATCATGGATGTCGATGAGAATGGCGGGCTGTTCGAGGGCTATCAGCTCAAGCTGAATTCCTATGATCTCGGCGTCGATATCGAGCTCGCCGATGCCTTGCAGCGCCTGCGCTTCGAGCATCCGGGCGTGAAAGTGCTGTTGCTGCGCTCGGGCAAGAACAGAGTCTTCTGCGCCGGTGCCAATATCCGCATGCTGGCCGGCTCCTCACATGCCCACAAAGTCAATTTCTGCAAATTTACCAATGAGACGCGCAACGCTTTTGAGGATGCGAGCGAACACTCCGGCCTGCCCACGATCTGCGTGATCAACGGCACGGCGGCCGGCGGCGGCTATGAGCTTGCGCTCGCCGCGGACCATATCATCCTCGTCGATGACGGTTCGGCTTCGGTCGCCCTGCCGGAGGTGCCGCTGCTCGCGGTGCTGCCCGGCACGGGCGGACTCACGCGCGTCACCGATAAGCGCAAAGTGCGCCGCGATCGGGCCGATGTCTTCTGCACCACCGAGGAAGGCGTCAAAGGCAAGCGCGCCGTCGAATGGCGGCTGGTCGATGAGACGGTGTCGAGCACCAAGCTCGAAGCTACCGTCAGCGAGCGGGCTCGGGAATTCGCCGCGAAATCCCACCGCTCCGGGACTCCCTCCGGGATATCGCTGACCCCGCTCGAGCGTCGCGTCGCGCCGGACGCGATCGACTATCAATTCGTGTCGGTCGCCTTCAGCCGTGCCGACCGTCTCGCCACCATCACGCTGCGCGCGCCGGAGGCGGCGCCCCCGGCCTCGGTCGAGGGGATCGTGACGCAGGGCGCAAAATTCTGGCCGCTGCAGCTCGCGCGCGAGCTCGACGATGCGATCCTCGACATCCGCAACAATGAATTCGAGGTCGCGGCCATCCTCTTCAAATCCGCCGGCAGGATCGAGGATGTCATGGCTTATGACACCTGCCTCGAGAGCCATCGGGAGCATTGGCTGATCGGGGAGATCAGGCTCCTGTGGAAGCGCGTGCTCAAGCGGCTGGACATGACCTCGCGCAGTCTCGTGGCCTTGATCGAGCCCGGTTCCTGCTTTGTCGGCACGCTCGCCGAGATCGTCTTCGCCGCCGATCGTTCCTACATGTTCGTCGGCGAGCGGGAGGGCGATAACCGGACCCCGGCGCAGCTTTCGCTATCGCCCTTGAATTTTGGCGCTTATCCGATGGCAAATGGGCTGACGCGCCTGCAGGCCCGCTTTCTCGGCACACCTGGGGACGTCGAGCGCGCCGAGGCCGCGCTCGGGAAGGCCATCGATGCGGAGGAGGCGGATGAGCTCGGCCTCGTCACCTTCGCGCTCGACGATATCGATTGGGACGACGAAATCCGCGTCTTCCTCGAGGAGCGCAAGAGCTTCTCGCCCGACAGCCTGACCGGGATGGAGGCCAATCTGCGCTTCGGTGGTCCCGAGACCATGGAGTCGAAGATTTTCGCGCGCCTGACCGCCTGGCAGAACTGGATTTTCCAGCGCCCCAACGCAGTGGGCGAGGAGGGCGCCCTGCGCCGTTACGGCACCGGCCAGAAGCCGGTCTTCGACACGCGGCGAGTTTAGGGTGAATAGCGAGTGGCGAATAGCGAATAGCGAGTAGCGAATAGTGAGGAGTGAGGAGTGAGGAGTGAGGAGTGAAAAGTGAAGAATGACGGTCGTGTACTCGGTTGCTTTCTCTACTCGCTATTCGCCATTCGCTACTCGCCATTCACTCCTCACTCCTCACTCTTCTACCAAGGGAACTTCAGAAATGATCGACATCCAGAAGGTCGACTACTCCACCCAGATCCCGAACAATGTCGGCCTGACCGAGGACAGGCAGGTGCTCAAGGCCCTCGAGCGCTGGCATCCGGGCTATCTCGATTGGTGGAAGGATATGGGCCCCGAGGGCTTCCAGGAAGCGCTCGTCTATCTGCGCACGGCGATCTCGGTCGATCCCAAGGGCTGGGCCAAGTTCGATTATGTGCGCATGCCGGAGTATCGCTGGGGCGTGCTGCTGGCGCCGCAAGAGGAAGAGCGCAAGGTCAATTTCGGCGCCCATCTCGGCGAGCCCGCCTGGCAGGAAATACCGGGCGAATACCGCGCCATGCTGCGCCGTCTCGTCGTCATCCAGGGCGACACGGAGCCCGCCTCCGTCGAGCAGCAGCGCTTTCTCGGCAAGACCGCGCCTTCGCTCTACGACATGCGTAACCTCTTCCAGGTCAATGTCGAAGAGGGGCGCCATCTCTGGGCGATGGTCTATCTGCTGCACAAATATTTCGGCCGTGACGGGCGCGAAGAGGCCGACGATCTCCTGCGCCGCCGCTCGGGGTCGGAGGATGCGCCGCGCATGCTCGGCGCCTTCAACGAGGCGACGCCGGACTGGCTGTCCTTCTTCATGTTCACCTTCTTCACCGATCGTGACGGCAAGATGCAGCTCGAATCGCTGGCGCAATCCGGATTCGACCCGCTGTCGCGCACTTGCCGCTTCATGCTGACCGAAGAGGCCCATCACATGTTCGTCGGCGAGACGGGCGTGGGGAGGACCATCCAGCGCACCTGCGAGGCCATGAAAGAGGCCGGCATCGAGGATCCAATGGCGATCGACAAGGTGCGGGCGCTCGGCGTCGTCGACCTGCCGACTATCCAGAAGAAGATGAACCTGCACTATTCCTTGTCGCTCGATCTCTTCGGCTCGGAAGTGTCGACCAATGCGGCGAATTTCTACAATGCCGGGCTCAAGGGGCGCTTCCAGGAGACCAAGATCGCCGATGATCACCGCCTCACCTCGGGCACCTACCCGGTCGCCAAGCTGGTCGACGGCGCCATCAAGCTCGTCGACGAGCCGGCCCTGACCGCGCTCAATATGCGGCTTCGTGACAATTACACCGAGGATTGCGCCAAGGGCGTCGAGCGCTGGAACAAGATCATCGAGAAGACAGGCGTGCAATTCCGCCTCGGCTTGCCGCACACCGCCTTCCATCGACAGATCGGCGAGTTCAAGAACGTGCAGGCAAATCCCAAGGGCGAGCTTTTGGTCGAGACACAATGGGAGAAGGAGCGCGACGCTTATCTGCCCTCGAAAGCTGATGGCGATTTCATCGAATCGCTGATGAAGCCCGAGAGCGAGCCGAACCGCTTCGCCTCCTGGATCGCCCCGCCCAAAGTCGGCATCGACAACAAGCCCGGCGACTTCGAATATGTGAAGATCGCGGTGTGAAGAGGGGCGAGTAAAGGGGGCGAGTGGCGAATAGCGAATAGCGAATGGGCGCTGTTCTATTCGCCATTCGCCATTCGCCATGCTGGAAGGTGAACCATGAACGCTCACGCAGCCCTTCTCAAGCAGCATGTGATCGATCCCGAGATCTGCATCCGCTGCAATACTTGCGAGGAGACCTGCCCGGTCGATGCCGTCTCCAATGACGGCAATAACTATGTGGTCGATCCGGAGAAGTGCAATTTCTGCATGGATTGCATTTCGCCTTGCCCGACCGGCTCGATCGATAATTGGCGCGTCGTGCGCCAGGCCTATTCACTCGAGGAGCAATTCTCCTGGCAGGAATTGCCGCCCCAGGAGTCCATGACGGATACTGCGGCGGGCGCGGCCGCCGAAGCCGTGGAGGCCGAGGTCGAAGCCCTGATCGCGCAGGCGCATGGCGGGACCGGGGGCAAGCCGATGGCGCCGGCTTCGGCCGGCAAGCCCGCCGTCAACCTGTTCAGCCGGGCAAAGCCCGCCAAGGCCACCGTGACCGGCAATTACCGGCTCACGGATGCGCAGGCCGATAATGATGTGCGCCACATCATCCTCGATTTCGGTGATGCGCCGTTCCCGGTCCTCGAGGGCCAGAGCATCGGCATCGTGCCGTCCGGCCTCGACGCCAACGGCCAGCCGCACCGTCTCCGCCTCTATTCGGTCGCAAGCCCCCGCCATGGCGAGCGGCCGAACACCAATAACCTTGCCCTCACGATCAAGCGCGAGCCGGGCGGCGTGTGCTCGAACTATGTCTGCGACCTGAAGCGGGGCGACAAAGTCGAGGTGACGGGTCCGTTCGGCGCGACCTTCCTCATGCCGAACGACCCATTGGCCAATATCGTGATGATCTGCACCGGCACCGGCTCGGCCCCGTTCCGCGGCTTCACCGAATGGCGCAGGCGGACCATGCCCGAGGCGGCAGGGCGCATGGTGCTGTTCTTCGGCGCGCGCCGTCCGGAGGAATTGCCCTATTTCGGACCGCTGCAGAAGGTGCCGGAAAGCCTGCTCGCCAAGCATTTCGCCTATTCGCGCGTGCCGGGCGAGCCCAAGACCTATGTCCAGGACCTGATGCGCCGCGAGGCCGCCGGCGTTGTGGAACTGATGGCATCCGAGCACACCCACATCTATGTCTGCGGCCTCAAGGGCATGGAGCAGGGCGTCGATGCCGCCCTCGATGATGTCTGCCGCGGTGCGGGTCTCGCCTGGGCCGATCTGCGCAAGGAGATGCGCGAGGCCGGCCGCTACCATGTCGAGACCTATTAGGCACATTGCCCTCGCAAGCGCGTCGATCTTCGCCAAAGATGTGCTAGTCCGGCTGCGGTGCAACCGGTCGGAGCCTTTGCCTTGAGCCGTCTCGATAGCTTCATTCGCCGCATGCAGGCGCAACGCCTGCTGCTCGATCAGTCAGCCGCGGCCATCGCCGATTTCGCCGGCCCGGTGCTCGAGCTCGGTCTCGGCAATGGGCGCACCTATCACCATTTGCGCGAGAAGCTGCCGGGCCGCCGTATCGTCGCCTTCGACATCAAGGTGACCGCGCAACCGGATTCGGTCCCGGCCGCGCAGGATCTGGTGCTCGGCGACATCAAGGACACGGCGCTTGGTTTCGCCGGCATCGGCGCCGCCCTGGTGCACTCCGATCTCGGCTCGGGCATCCCCGAGCGCGACGAGGAGACGCTTGGCTGGCTGCCCGCGCTGGTGCCGGCGCTGCTCGCGACGGCCGGCCTGGCGATCTCGGACCTGCCGCTCGAGGATCCGCGCCTCTTGCCGCTGCCCCTGCCGGACGGCGTGATCGAGGGCCGCTACTGGCTCTACAGGCGAGGCTGAGGTGGTCGTTTCGTGGCTCGGCCGTGATGCGGCATGGCCTATTCCCCTCTTGCCAGGCGCCGTTCCGGCTTACTGAGTTGGCAAATTAATCACGCGTAAAGCTTGTTCGGTTAGCTTGGATTGGAACCCGAGGACGTTGCCGTGTTCCAGATCTATTCCGAATACAGGTCGAACAACCTTCTGAGCGTGGCTCTATCCTTCGCGCCACTTCGTCTCATCTGCGTTGCGGTGGGCGTTGGGATCAGCGTCATGTCGCTTACCCCGGCGGCCTTTGCCGAACCCGGGGTTAGCAACGACAGAATCCTGTTTGGCCAAGCCGCGGCTCTCGATGGGCCGGCAGGGGCGCTTGGGCGGGATGTGCGAACTGGAATCCTCGCCGCCTTTGCGGAAGTCAACAGAACTGGCGGGGTCCGCGGGCACCTGCTCGAGCTCGTTTCGCGCGATGACGGCTATGAGCCGACGAAATCGATCGACGTGACGAAGACATTGATCAATGACGACAAGGTATTCGCCTTGGTGGGGGCTGTGGGAACCCCGACATCTCTGGCTACCGAGCCGATCGCGGCGGAGAACAATGTTCCCTTCATCGGCCCCTTTACGGGTGCCGAGTTTCTGCGCGGCGCCGACAAGACCAATGTCGTGAACGTCCGCGCCTCCTACTTTCAAGAAACCGAGACCATGGTCGAGCGGTTGACCAAGGATAAAGGCGTCACCCGCATCGCAATTCTTTATCAGGACGATGCCTTTGGGCGCGCCGGACTTGCCGGTATCGAAAGAGCCCTCGACCGCCGTGGCATGAGGCTCGTTTCCGAAGGAACCTTCGAGCGCAACACCACGGCCGTCAAGATGGCGCTGCTGGCGATCCGCAAGGGCGATCCCGAGGCCGTCATCATGATCGGGCCTTACCAGCCCTGTGCGGCGTTCATCAAGCTCGCCCGGCAATTGAAGATGAACGCGACCTTCGTCAACATCTCCTTCGTCGGCAGCAATTCGCTCGCAAAGGAGCTGGGTGCGGACGGTGCCGGGGTCATCATCACCCAGGTCGTGCCCTTCCCATGGGATGCCGTGATCCCAGTGGTCGAGCGCTACCAAGCTGCCCTGAAATCCGTCGATCCTGCCAGAGAGCCGGGCTTCGTTACTTTCGAAGGATATGTGATCGGCAGGCTCGTCATCGCGGCCTTGCAGAAAATCCCGGGCGAGCTGACGCGCAAGGCCATGCTTGATGCGATCTTCGGCGGCGAATTCGATTTTCAGGGCGTGAAACTTGCCTATTCGATCGGCCATAATCAGGGAGGGAACGAGGTTTTCTTGACCGAGATCCAGGCGGACGGTTCGTTCAAGCCGCTCCAATCTTTGCGCGGGGTCGGGAATTGACACGGAAACCCTGGATGCGGGCGCAAGAGATGGCCGAGTCGCGCGGCGACGCGAACATGACCGGTTGCCTCGATTCCGATTCCTCCGACGCCGGTTCTGTTGGCACAGCTTCCTTGGGCGGTTCGGCGAGCGCCGATGACGGGCGATTGCGCGTCGGCATCAGAGGCAAGCTCTTTGGCGCCTTCGCCGGGGTGGCGAGCCTCACTCTCATTGCCAGCGTCGTCGCCTTCTTTTCCTATGACTATATCGGCCAGAGCTTGCGCCGTATCGACGTCGAGGGCATTCCGGCTGTCGACCGTGCCTTCACTCTCGCCCGTCAGGGAGCGGAGCTTTCGGCGATCTCCTCGAGCTTGGTGGCGGCCAATGATCAAGGCGCGCTTGCCGCCGCGATTGTCCGGCTGCGGACCAAGCGCCAGGAAATCGGCGCGACCCTCGACGCGCTCGATTCAAGCACCACCAGCCGGATCTTGGTCGAGAGCATCAAGCGCCATGTCGACGAGCTCGAATTGAGCACGGATCGTCTGTCCGAATCGATCCAGCAGCGTCTGGGAGCCGCGGACGACCGGGAGCGTCTGGCGACAGGCGCAGTTGCCGCCCATGGCGCCCTCATGGGGAGGCTCGCCCCAATGGCCGACGATGCCGGCTTCGATCTCGCGAGCGGCCTTCAGTCTTTCGACGAGAATGAGGATCGCGCTGCCCTTCTCCGCTTGCTGGCGAAATTGTCGAATGTCGACGCCCCGGCGCTTCTGGCCCTTACCGATCTTCGCGGCGACAGCAACCTCATTCTCGGCATCCTCACCGAGGTCTCCCTGGCTCCGAATGCCGATGTGCTGCGACCATTGCGCGATCGCTTCACGGCGAGCGCCTATAGCGCCCGCAAGGCTGCTAAGGATCTCGGGGATGGCGACAAGCCGCGTGAGTTGCGCATAGCGCTCGAAGGGTTGCTTGCTTTTGGCCAGCCAGGTGGTGGCGTATTCGAGGCCCGCGGCAATGAACTGGCGCTCACCGCGCAAGGTTGGGAACTCGCGACTAAGACCCAGTCGAAGACGGCAGATCTTGCCGTCGAGATCCAGCAATTCGTCAAGATCGCGCAGGACATATCGTCTGGCGCGGTGACGGCATCGGGAAGCGCGATCCGGCAAAGCCAGGCGGCTCTGCTCGGCTTGATGATCCTCAGCATCGCCAGCGCGTTGCTGATCGCATGGTGCTACGTCGGCAACGGGCTTTTGCGGCGTCTCGACGGGCTCAATAGAGCCATGCTGGCCCTCGCGGGCGGCAATCTCGAGGTCGAGATCCCGCATGAAGGCAAGGACGAGATCCGCCGCATGGCGGTGGCCGTCGAAGTCTTCAAGCGCAACGCCATTCGGCGGAAGGAGTTGGAGGCCGAGAGGGAGAGGGATCGTATCGAGGATTTGCGGCGACGCGAGGCTTCGTTCCGGTTGCTGTTCGAGAGCAACCCGCTGCCGATGTGGGTCTATGATGCGAGGACCCTTGGCCTCGTCTCCGTCAATGATGCCGCCGTCACCCATTACGGATATAGTCGCGAGCAGTTCCTGTCGATGTCCGTGCCGGACGTTTGTCCCGTCGATAATCGCGATTCCTTCACCGAATACTTGCAGGTGGTCTCGACCAACCGCCAGCGGCAGACCGAGGAGACCTGGCCGCAAGTCAGGGCGGACGGTACTCGATTCGAGGCGACGGTCTTTTCTCAGGCGCTGACCTATGAGAGCCATGCGGCCGCCCTGGTTGCCCTCATCGACGTCACCGAGCGCAAACGGGCCGAGGCCTCTGTCGTTCACATGGCGCATCACGACGCCCTGACGGATCTCCCCAATCGCGTTCTCTTCCGGCAAAGGCTGAATGAGGCCTTGGCGCGGATGCGGCGGGAGGATCATCGCGTCGCCATCCACTGCCTCGATCTCGACCATTTCAAGAGCGTCAACGACACGCTCGGACATCCTGTCGGGGACGCGCTGTTGCGAGCGGTGTCCGAGCGGCTGCTCAGCTGCGTGCGGGAGACCGATACCGTTTCGCGATTGGGAGGCGACGAGTTCGCCATCGTCCAGGACGCCGTCAAGACGCCTGAAGAGGTGAGCTTGTTGGCAACCCGGCTTCTCGATGTGATCGGCGCGCCCTATCAGCTGCAAGGCCATGAGGTCGTCGTCAATGTCAGCGTCGGAATAGCCCTCGCACCGAGCGACGGGGAGGATCCGGATCTGCTCTTGAAGAACTCCGATATGGCCCTCTACCGCGCCAAGGGCGACGGGCGCGGCACATATCGTTTCTTCGAGCCCGAAATGGATGCGAGGCTACAGTCACGCCGCGTGCTCGAGGTGGACCTGCGCGCGGCGCTGCAGCGCCAACAATTCGAACTCTACTATCAGCCCCAGATCGATCTTCGAACCGGGATGATCCTTGGTTTCGAGGCATTGATCCGTTGGCACCACCCTGAGCGCGGCATCGTCCCCCCGCTCGACTTCATTCCCCTTGCCGAGGAAATCGGCCTCATCGCTCCAATCGGCGAGTGGGTATTGCGTCAAGCCTGCGCAGAGGCTGCCACATGGCCGGAGAATATTGCGGTCGCGGTCAATCTCTCGCCCGTTCAGTTCGCCAACAAGAATCTCGTGCAATCCATCATGCTGGCCTTGGCATCGACCGGCCTTCGGGCGCATCGGCTGGAACTCGAGGTGACGGAGTCCGTCCTCCTACATGAAAACGACACCACGCTGAGCGTGTTGCATCAGCTCCGCGCGCTTGGCGTGCGTATCGCCATGGACGATTTCGGCACCGGATATTCGTCTCTCAGCTATCTGCGAAAATTCCCATTCGACAAGATCAAGATCGACCGGTCGTTCGTGAGCGATATGACGGGCGATGCAGATTGCGCCGCGATCATCCGGGCCGTCGTAGGCCTCGCCGAAGGCCTCCATATGACGACCACCGCAGAAGGGGTGGAGACGCAGGACCAGCTGGAGCGGCTGCGGGCGGAAGGATATGTCGAAGGCCAAGGATATTTCTTCAGCCGCCCGATGCCGGTAGGCGAGCTTCGCGAATTTCTGCAGCAGCATGGCCATGTTGTCGCCGCAGCGCTGCCGGAACGGCCAACCAGCGAGCTCGGATCGTTGTCGTCCAAGCCCCCGTCGGAGAGACGTGAGGAACCCACAAGCGAAAAGACATGGCGGCGCGGCAATAGCAGCCGAACAAGCAATTTGGCGTAGATCATCTGCAGCGCCGAGGTTGCTGGCTGCGACGAAGCCGATGTCGGCTAGCGCCCACAACGCTCACCGCGCCTCGATCACCACGAAAGCCTGGGCATAGGGAGGATCGTCCGTCATCGACAGATGGATGAACGCCGCCATGCCGTCAGGCGTCATGGCGGCGAGGCGAAGGGCGGCGCCGCCCGTAAGCTGCAAGGTCGGCTGGCCGGAGCGCAGATTGACGACGCCCATATCGCGCCAGAAAACGCCGCGCCGCAGCCCCGTGCCGAGCGCCTTGGCGCAGGCCTCCTTGGCGGCGAAACGGCGCGCCAAGGTCGGGCCGGGGATGTGGCGGCTGAGCGCCTTCTTGCGCTCCAGGTCGGTGAAGCAGCGCTCGAGGAAGCGGTCTCCGAAGCGCGCGAGCGTCGCCTCGATGCGGCGAATATCGGTCAGGTCCGAGCCGATGCCAAGAATCATCTGAAGCCCTGCATCATGCGAAGCCCAGAATCATGCAAGGCCTCGCCCCGCATCCATGGCGCGACGCATTTCTCGGACGGCCGCATCGAGGCCGGTGAACAAGGCCTCGCCCATCAGGAAATGGCCGATATTGAATTCAACGAATTCCGGAACGGCGGCGAGCCGGCGCGCCGTGTCGAAATCGAGCCCGTGTCCCGCATGCACTTCGAGCCCGGCCGATTTGGCGAGCTTGGCGCCCTGCCGCAGGGCCTCGAAGCCCTGAGCGTCGGCCTTGGCGTTGCCGGCGAGCACCGCCTCGCACCAGGCGCCCACATGCAGCTCGACCACGGGCGCGCGCAGGCGCGCGGCGGTTTCGATGGCGCGCTCATTCGCCTCGATGAAGAGCGAGACGCGGATGCCGTGATCGGCGAGCGTCGCCACATAGGGAACGAGATGATTATGGCCGCCGACCACGTCGAGACCGCCTTCGGTGGTCCGCTCGCTGCGCTTCTCAGGCACGAGACAGACCGCATGCGGCTTCGTACGCAGCGCGATCTCCAGCATCTCCTGCGTCGCCGCCATCTCGAAATTCAGCGGCTTCGAGATCGAGGCCTTGAGGCGCGCCATATCCTCGTCAAGGATGTGGCGGCGATCCTCGCGCAGATGCGCCGTGATGCCGTCAGCGCCGGCTTCGATGGCGGCGAGCGCGGCGCGCAAGGGATCGGGACGCGTGCCGCCGCGGGCATTGCGCAAGGTCGCGACGTGGTCAACATTGATGCCGAGACGGATGCGGGAGGCGGTCATCTCGGTCATCCTTGCAGGCCCCGGCTGCCGGGCTTCACGGCCGGGATGGCGGCGAGCTCGGGCGGCAGCGCGTCGGCCGGATAGGCGGGCACGTCGAGGCTCGCAAGGGCGACGAGCGGCACGCCGAGATCGGCCTTGCCGGCCGAACGGTCGATCAGGCAGGCGGCGCCGAGGATATGGCCGGGCTCGGCGGCGATAGCCTCGAGGCATTCGCGCGAGGAGAGGCCAGTCGAGACGATATCCTCCACCATCAGCACGCGTGCTCCCGGCGGGATGGTGAAGCCGCGCCTGAGCTTGAACTTGCCGTCCTCGCGCTCGACGAAGATCGCCTTGGCGCCGAGAGCGCGCGCGGTCTCATAGCCGGGAATGACGCCCCCGACTGCGGGCGAGACGACGATGTCGATCTCGCCGAAACGGGCCTTCGCCTTCTCGGCGAGCGCCCGGCACAAGCGCTCGGTGCGCGGCGGATCGCAGAAAACCAGCATCTTCTGCATGTAGAGCGGCGAGCGAAGGCCGGAGGTGAGGATGAAATGGCCCTCGAGCAGCGCCCCTGCGGCGCGGAATTCGCTCAAGACCTCGTCGGTCGTCATCTTGCTGCATCCCTGATCGGCCGCCACCCTGGCGGGTTAGACAGCGTCATACGCGCCATATCGCCAATGGCAAGGCATGGGATGCCAGTCGCTCACCGCTTGCCGATGAGCTGCTTCACATGGCTGACATCCGCCGGATGCGCGGCTTCCCAGGCGTCGAGGCCCGCCGCCGCCGAGGCGAGATCGGCCTCGATGCTCATTTTGCCGATCTCGACGCCGAAGGGCGGCGTTTCGGCCGTGCCTTCCTCGCCAACCTCCTTGCCAGGGTCCTTGCCAAAGACCTTGGCCAGGACGATGTCGCCGAGCCAGGGATAGAAATGCGAGGTCTCGAGAAAGAAGCGCCGCTCGCCCGGCGGCAGGGGGGCAAGGATGGGTTGCTCCACGTAAGGGTGCGGCCGCTCGAAATCGAAGAGGCTGAGCCTGCCGCTGCCGGGCGCGGCGGCGAGTTGGTCGACGCTTCGTGCAACCTCGCGCTTCCAGTCGGCGATCTGGGCTTCGACGCCGATCAGGCGGAAGAATTCGAGCCGCCAGACATGCACCGGGACGATGACGAGATCGACATCGATGCCTCTCGCCTTGAGCTCGGCGAGGCGCGCGCGCAGCTGCGCATGGGCGGCCTCGATCTTGCTAGCCGGCACAGGTCCGCGCAGCTCGCGGCTTTCCGCGGCGAGCTCGAGATCGTGGTATCTGGCAATTCCCGGCCCTTCGACCGGGTCGCCCTCATAAAGCGCGACGCCGTTGCGCTTCATCGGGGCTTGCACCTGATGGCGCGCCTGCAGAAGGGCCTGAAAGCTCGACGCGACGAAATCGAAGGCGAAGAGATGGTGCACGAAGCCGGATGTCAGGCTGCTGCCGGCAAAGCCTGAATCCGCATAGTCGGTGGTCGCGGCGATCGGGGAGGGGAATATCTCGAAGGACAAGCCCCAGACGATATGCGTGATCGAGGGGTCATGCGCCAGGGCGAAATCGAGCATGACGAGCTGCTCGCTCAGGGTCGCCGCCGCCAGCGCTGCATTGTAACCCTTGACGCCGCCGAGCGCCGGAGAATCCGGGTCGAGCCCGTGCTGGGTGCGGCTGTCGCCCATGAACAGGATGCGATCGCCCCGCCGCTGCGCGATCTCGATCGCCTTGGTGATGCGGTCGCCGGGGCCGGTCAGTCGCAGCTCGGACGGGAAACGCGACGCGGGGATGAGCCGCGTGCCGAAGACGCCGTAGCCGTCGACCCCAAGGCCGAGCAGGACGATCAGTGCAAGGCCCGCGAGGGTGAACGCCGTGAGGCTCAGAAGATAGCGGCGGGCGGTCATCGCTGACATGGGTTCCTAAAACTGGAAATACAGGAATTCGGTCGTGCCCCAGGAGAAGAGCACGACCGCGATGATGGCGCCCGCGCCGAGCGCCGCCGTCAGCATGGACGGAGCCCAGAGGAGGCGCCGCGCCGGACCTCCGGGTGCCTCGACCGGGCCGATGACCGGCACAAAACGCCGCATGATCTGCTGCGAATTGGGGAGGATCAGCATCGCGCCGAGCGCCAGCGCCGCCAAGATCACGCCGGTGCCCTTCTTCACGCCGGGTATCGGGTCGCCCGCCCCGTGCAGGCCGAACATGCCGGCGACGATATTGGCGGCGCTCGCAAAATCGCTGGCGCGGAAGAACACCCAGGCGCTGATCACGGCGGTGAGCGTGAGCAGAAGGCCGATCGGGGCGGGCAGCCGGTGGCGCACGAGGCTGCGCCAGAAATGGTTCACCAGCAGGTAGAGCCCGTGCAGCCCGCCCCAGGCCACATAGGTCCAGCCCGCCCCATGCCAAAGGCCGCCGAGCAGCATGGTGATCATCAAATTGACGTAGCGCCGCGCCGGCCCTTTGCGGTTGCCGCCGAGCGGCACATAGAGATAGTCGCGCAGGAAACGTGACAAGGTCATGTGCCAGCGCCGCCAGAACTCGATGATCGAGAGCGATTTGTAGGGCGAGTCGAAATTCGCCGGCAGCTTCACGCCGAACATGCGGGCGAGGCCGATCGCCATGTCGCTATAGCCGGAGAAATCGGCGTAGAGCTGCACCGTATAGGCGAGCGCGCCTTGCCAGGCGGCGAGCATGCCGATGCGATGGTTGCCGGCCGCGGCAATGTCGAAGACCTTGGTCGCGTATGGGGCAAGGTGGTCGGCGACCAGGACCTTCTTGACGAGGCCGATGATCAGCAAGGTGAGGCCGATCGCCGTGTCGAGCGAAAGATCCGTCTCGTGGCTGCGGCTCGCCATGGCGCGAAACTGCGGCATGACCTCGGCATGGTGGACGATCGGGCCGGCGATCAATTGCGGGAAGAAGAACACGAAGAGCGCGAAATCGCTCAAAGGCCCCGGCTTCGCAATGCCCGCATGGATATCGGCCAGATAGGCGATCTTCTGGAAAGTGAAGAACGAGATGCCGAGCGGCAGCACGATGTGCAGGAGCGGCCAGTCGAGCCCGGTCGCGGTATCGAGGCTCGTGATGAAGAAATCCGCATATTTGAAATAGGCGAGGATGCCGAGATTCCAGACGAGGCCGAGCACGAAGACGGATTTGCGCCGCGCGTCCTTGAGCCGCGCCATGGCATGGGCGGCGCCCCAATTCACCAGCATCGAGACGGTGAGCAGGATCAGGAAGCGCGGGCTCCACCAGGCGTAGAAGGCCATCGAGGCGACGAACAGGAAGGGCACGCAGAGCTGCGGCTGCCCGGCACGGCGCAAAAGGTGGAAGCCCGCCAGCGTCAGCGGCAGGAAGGCGAACAGGAATTCCGGCGAGGTGAAGAGCATGGGCAGGCGTGCAATCAGGCGCCGCCCGCCAAGTCAACCCCTGGCTTTCCTTCTCCCGCGCTTGCGGGAGAAGGTGCCGAGCTCTTGCGAGGCGGATGAGGGGCGGTTGAGCGCTTCACCGGCGTCCCTCACCCGGCTCGACTGCGTCTCGCCACCCTCTCCCGCAAGCGGGAGAGGGTTGACGCCCTATTCGGCGGCGCGCAAGGCCGTTTCGGGCTCGGGCGAGCGGAATTTGGCGAGGAGATCGGCCTCCTCGCGCTTGGCCGCCGTGAGATGGCGGGCCTTGACGTGGCCGAAGCCGCGGATCTTCTCGGGTATCGAGGCCAGCGCCACGGCGATGAGGTGGTTGCGGGCATCGAGATTGGCGAGGATTTCCGAGAGCAGCGCCTCGTAATCGGCGATCAGCCGGCGCTCGGTCTTGCGTTCGGCGGTGTAGCCGAACAGGTCGAAGGTCGTGCCGCGCAGGCCTTTGAGCTTCGCCAGCACGCCGAAGGCCCGCATCATCCAGGGGCCGAAGCTGGTCTTCCTGGGCAGGCCGGTGTT
The DNA here is from genome assembly GCA_900104855.1 of Rhizobiales bacterium GAS188. Lineage (NCBI taxonomy): Bacteria > Pseudomonadati > Pseudomonadota > Alphaproteobacteria > Hyphomicrobiales > Rhizobiales bacterium GAS188. Next base: position 113,284 of record FNSS01000001.1, on the reverse strand, counting down.
CGGATCCTTGCGGCCGAGGATCGGCGGGGCGAGGTGGAAGGTGTAGTGCAGATTATCGCCGTCGAAGGCGGCTTCCACCTGCTTCTTGAAGGCGCCGGAGGTGTAGAGCCGCGCCACCTCATATTCGTCTTTGTAGGCGAGCAGCTTGAAATAATAGCGGGCGACCGCCTCGGTGAGCGCGGTCGCGTTGGCGACGGCCCGCGTTTCGGTGGCCCGCACCGACTCGACGAGCTTGCGATAGCGCTCCCCTAAGGCTGCATTCTGGTAGTCGCCCAGGAACTCGACGCGGCGCGCGATCATCTCGTCGAGCGAACTCGACAGGCGTCGATCCTGCGGCGGAGCGCTGGCTGCCGTCACGATGCCCTCGACTGCAGCGCGGTCATGCGCGGCGCGGCGTCCCCAGCGGAAGGCCGCGATATTCATCTTCACCGCTTCGCCGTTGAGCTCGATGGCGCGTTCGATGGCCGCGCCCGCGAGCGGCACCGCGCCCTGCTGATAGGCGAAGCCGAGCATGAACATATTGGCGGCGATCGAGTTGCCGAGCAGCGTCGTGGCGATGGCGCTGGCGTCGATGAAGCTCACCTGGTCCGAGCCCGCGGCCGAGAGGATGGCGCGCTTGATGCGCGCCGCCGGCAGCGAATAATCGGCATTGCGCGTGAAATCGCCCGGCAGCACCTCGGCGGTGTTGACCACGAGCCGTGTGGTGCCGGTGCGCACCGAAGCCAGCACCTTCTTGGTGCCGGTGACCACGAGATCGCAGCCGAGCACGAGATCGGCATCGCCCGCCGAGACGCGGATGGCGTGGATATCCTCCTGGCGATTGGCGAGACGCACATGGCTGTAGACGGCGCCGCCCTTCTGGGCGAGGCCGGCCATGTCGATCATGCCGCAGCCCTTGTTCTCGAGATGGGCCGCCATGCCGAGAATGGCTCCGACCGTGACCACGCCCGTGCCGCCGACCCCGGTGACGATGACCGAGAAGGTATGGCTTTCAATTTGCGGCAGGACCGGCTCGGGAATGCCGGCCGTATCGGCGTCCGCGCCTTCCGCCGTCATCGGCTTCGCCTTCTTCGGCTGCGCTCCTTCGACGGTCACGAAGGAGGGGCAGAAGCCGTTGACGCAGGAGAAATCCTTGTTGCAATTCGACTGGTCGATCTTGCGCTTGCGGCCGAATTCCGTCTCGAGCGGCTGCACGCTGACGCAGTTCGAGGCGACGCCGCAATCCCCGCAGCCTTCGCAGACGAGCTCGTTGATGATGACGCGCTTATCGGGGTCGGGATATTCGCCGCGCTTGCGGCGCCGCCGCTTCTCGGCCGCGCAGGTCTGGTCGTAGATCAATACGCTGACGCCCGGCACCGCGGTCAGCTCGCGCTGCACCGTGTCGAGATCGTCGCGATGGTGGAAGCTGGCGCCGGGCGGCCACAGCATGTCCGAGCCGTATTTGCCCGGCTCGTCCGAGACGACGGCGATGCGCTCGACGCCCTCGGCGCGCACCTGCTGGGCGATCTGCTCGACCTTGAGCCCGCCCTCATGGCGCTGGCCGCCCGTCATGGCGACGGCGTCGTTGAACAGGATCTTGTAGGTGATCTTGGTCTTGGTATCGACGGCCCAGCGCAGCGCCAGCACGCCCGAATGGTTGTAGGTGCCGTCGCCGAGATTCTGGAACACATGGTCGCGGCTGGAGAACGGGGCTTCACCGATCCAGTTCGCGCCTTCGCCGCCCATCTGGGTCGAGCCCTCGGTCTTGCGGTCCATCCAGGCCGCCATGTAATGGCAGCCGATGCCCGCATAGGCGCGCGAGCCCTCGGGCACCTTGGTCGAGGAGTTGTGCGGGCAGCCCGAGCAGAAATAGGGGGTGCGGACGGCCGCGTCCTGCGTCTGCGCCAGCATGGCCTGGGCCTGTCTCAGGCGCGCCACCTTGGCCTCGATCTCGTCGCTGCGTCTATAGCGCAGCACGCGCTCGCCGATCGCGACCGCGATGTCGTTGGGGTCGAGCGCGCCCTTCACCGGGAACAGCCAATCGCCGCGCTCATCCTTCTTGCCGATGCAGACCGGCTGGTTGGCGGTGCCGTAGAGCTCCTCGCGCACCTGCACTTCGATGAGGGAGCGCTTCTCCTCGACCACGATGATCATCTCGAGGCCCGCCGCGAATTCGCGCAGCTCCGCCTGGCTGAGCGGCCAAGGGCAGCCCACCTTGAACAGGCGGATGCCGAGATCGTTGGCGCGCACCTCGTCGATGCCGAGATCATCGAAGGCCTGGCGCACGTCGAGATAGCTCTTGCCGGTGGTGATGATGCCGATCTTGGCGTTCGGGCCGCCCGAGGTGATGACCCGGTTGAGCTTGTTGGCGCGCACGAAGGCGAGCATGGCGTCGCGCTTATGCTCCTGCAGGCGCTCTTCCTGGGTGAGGATCGGGTCGTTCGGACGGATCGAGAGCCCGCCCGGCGGCATCACGAAATCGTCCGGGATGATGATCTTGGCGCGTTCCAGCGAGCCGTCGGCCGAGCCGGTCGATTCGATATTGTCCTTCACGAGCTTGAGGCCGACCCAGGTGCCGCAGAAGCGGCTCATCGCATAGCCATAGAGGCCGTAATCGATGATCTCCTGCACGCCCGCCGGATGCAGGATCGGGATCATCACATCGACGAAATGGAACTCGCTTTGATGCGCAGTGGTCGATGATTCGGCCGTGTGGTCGTCGCCCATCAGGGCGAGCGCGCCGCCATGCGGGGAAGTGCCCGCGAGATTGGCGTGGCGGAAAACGTCGCCCGAGCGGTCGACGCCCGGCCCTTTGCCGTACCACAGCGAGAACACCCCGTCATAGCGGCCTTCGCCGCGCATCTCGGCCTGCTGGGCGCCCCAGCAGGCGGTCGCGGCGAGCTCCTCGTTCAAGCCGGGCTTGAAGACGATGTCGTTTGCCGTGAGCAGCTTCGACGAGCGGGCAAGCTGCAGATCGAGCCCGCCGAGCGGGGAGCCGCGATAGCCGGAGATGAAGCCCGCCGTGTTGAGGCCGGCCCGCCGGTCGCGCTCCTTCTGCATCAGCAGCATGCGCAACACGGCCTGCACGCCGTTGAGGAAGACATGCGATTTCGTCAGGTCGAATTTGTCGTCGAGGCTCACCTGAAAATCGAGCTCAGTCACGACATCCTCCTCGGCCGCCCTGTGGCGCGGCTGGCGCCCGGCTGCCTCATGTTTATAGAGGGCGACGATACCGCCTTGCCCTCCGTAGGAATAGGTCAGCGATGCTGACATATCCGCCATGAGGCGTCAATCCGAGGCCGGCCGAGCGTGGCCGAGACATGGGGCATCGCTGGTAGCTGCTCGTGTCATGCCCGCCGAGACGAGCCATAGCGGTCAGCGAGCCGACCGGTAATGGCTGCCCGGCCGGGAACGACAGGGGTATTTTCAAATCGCCTCGAAGACGACAACGACGCGGTGTCGACGAGGGCGCGTCGCGTCCGCTCGCAGGTGTCCGAGTCGAATTCGCACTGCCTCTCAAGATGAGAGTTGCGGCAAAGCTGCGGAGATGCCAAATTTCCTGACGAGGACGACGGCCGTTTTCGGTTGCTGTTGGGGGCCAAGCGTAATCTCAGACCAGCTCCAGCAAGCTCATATCGAGATGCGGGATTTCGCATACAAGACAGCGTGAATTTCCTCATGCTGCAGCGCGATATTCGATTGGGAGTTACGGACATGCCGGATGAGATGCCGCCGCGAAGCTCTGCATGGGGTCGGGAAACCGAAGCCGAATCCGCTCAGATCATCGACCGCCAGAGAGCGGCGTTGCAGCAGATGAGCAACATGTTCTTCGGCGGGCAACATCTGATCTCCCAATGGACGCAGATGCACCAGGATTTCTTCGCCAGGGCCGCTGAGAGGCTCAGCTCCGTGCAGGAGGAAGGGGGCACCGAGGCTCAGAGAGACAGGATCGGCAAGATCGCGCGCGAGAACGCCGGCGACTACATGGAAATGATGGCGAAGATGGCGCATGAAGCGGCAATCGTTGGGGACCGCATCGCGCGCTTGGGTTCCGACGGGCTCATGAACGCGGCCGCCAATATGGGTGTCGGGGAAGGCAAGGCGCGCCAAGCGGACAATGCACATTCGCAGTCGCCGGGCACAGCAGAACCGAAGCGGTAACCTGAGCTGGCACGCTGGATAGAATAATGGGCACTCCTTCCGGCATCGCGAAATCGACGGCTGTGCAGCCGATCAGAATTTTCGTGTGCTCGCCGGGCGATGTCCATGAGGAACGCCGGATATGCAGCGATGTCATCAGCGAGTGGAAACGCCGCGCTGCGCGTGAGCACGGCACGCCGATCGAGCCCTTCCTGTGGGAGGACGAAGTCGTCCCCAATGTCGGTAGTTATGCTCAGCACGTCGTCAGTTGGCAGACGGCCACCGACGACCGGGACGGATGGTTCGGGTTTGACATCGTTATCGCTATCCTTTGGACGAGGCTCGGCACTCCCACCAAGTATTTCCTCTCCGGCACCGCCGAAGAACTGGTCTACACCTTGCTCACCTCAGTGGGGCAAAACCACTTCATCATGCTGTATACCTCGGACGCGCCACAGGCTCCGAGCCGGATCGACCCGATCCAACTTGCTCGAGTGAACACGCTTCGCTCTTGCTTCTGGGCGGCCGGCGGGCTGCATTTCCCCTATACCGGCATAGAGGAGTTTACGAAGTTGCTTCGCGAGCATCTGCCGCGCGCCATCGATGAGATCCGCAAGTCGCGTGAGAGGAGCCGCGCCGACGGGGCGGTGGACCTTCGAAAATATGCGTTCACCGATCGACGCAAGGAGTTGCCGGAAAATCTGCGCGAATTGCTTCAGGACTTCCATCTGCAAGAAGAGAGAATTGGCCGCAACCACAGAACCTGCGAGAAGGTAGTGGCGGAATGCGCCCGATATTTCTCGCAGTGGACGGGCAAGAGCGATCATGAAGTCGGCGAACTTCGACGCGAGCTGCAACGGTTCTGCGCCGACATCGACGCGCGTTTCCGCTTAGAGCTCGCTCCGCAAGAGATCGAGCTCTACCGCAATGCGCGGGTGCTCGCGGCCTTTTCGCCATTGCTGCTGGACACCGTCGCGCCTCTCAAGGAGGGCCTCGTGGAAAAGCTGCGGAGTGCCATGCCGATGTTGCGGCGCTACGAAGCGGTGATCTTGGAAGTCAACGGGTTTCTCCGCATGAATTGGCCGGCAAAGCTCTATCGCATTCCGGAAAACGGCGTGCTCGGCAGCATACAGCGTGAGGCGGCTGCCGTGAGCGAGCTGTCGAAGCAACTCACTTCGATTGCCGGGCTGGTCACCGCTCCGGCATGATGCCGCGTTCACCGCGGCGACGAGCCGGACCGGATTGGAACATGGGATCGGACCGTACGGCGTTGAGCACGCTGTCTGTCGCCCAGGCTAACGCAATCAATCATGTGCGCGTGCGTGCCGAACAGGTCGCGCCACAGGCTCGAACCGCTATAGCAGATTTGGCATGTGCTGGTGCACTGGGAGAAACCGGCGGCAGGGGAGGTCAACGACCAAGCTCTGTAGCGCGACGGAAGCGCTACGTGCCGGGGTAACCAGCCGAGCTCATGGGAATTGCCCGGGTCTGAACAGGTCGGACAAATCGTTCTTGCCGACCAGCGTGGGCAGAACCGGCAAGTTGAAGATCTTCTCCACCGATTTCGTGATCGAGCCGTGATCGTAGGAGACTTTGCCTGCATAGTGCGCCTTGACCCCTGGGCCAATCGCCAGGAAAGGCATTCTCCCGGTGGCATCGCCTTCGTCCCAGGTGATGAAGATGACGCCGGAATTTCGGCTGGCCCATTGGATCATGGCGGGCAGCTCGGCCTTCAGCCAGTCATCCCCGGACTTGATCAAATTTCCGAAACCGCAATTGAGCGCCCCATGCATGTCGTGGCACAGGTTCGGCGTGATGAAGACGTAATTTGCAATCTGGTTCGCCGCGAGGTCCGCAGCGAAAGAACTGTAAGGTTTGCTGTGTGCTGCGCAATAGGCATTGGCTTGCGATGGCGGGGCGCCGGAGACGTCCTTGAAAAACACGAACGGATTGTGCTTGGCGGCGTAGAACCCGCTGCTGACGATTGGACATGAGCCTGTCGTCCCGCTCTGCCCCTCCTGATAGGTCATCCAGGTGAGGCTCCTCGAGTGCTTGATCTGTGTCACCAGATGCGCGGCGCTGGCCGTGCTGTTCATGCTCGACGGATCGTCGTCATTCGTGAATATGTGGTCCGTAAAGGCATTGGTGCCGGCCTCCATCCAGACGTAATGCGGCTCGCTCGGGACTTGTCGGGCGAGCTCGTCGTCGAAGTTCATTGCGCGGGCGAATTTCGGGAGAAGCGCAGTGTTGATATAAGGCGCATTCGCCGGCTGTCCGTAGATCTCATCTGCATCGTGGTTTTCCATCGCGATCACGATGACATGCTTGATGGCGGACGCGTAAGCGCCGGGCGCGGCGGCCAGAGCCGCGGCACATGCCAGAAACCGCACAATCCCGTTCTTCGTCATTTCTACAGCTCAGGGTCGATGGCGACGTCGATCAGCGTCGGACCGGCATGGGCGAAGCCATCCGCGACGGCCGCGAGCACCTCGTCGATCGTTTCGGCCGCGACGGCCCGTGCTCCGAAGGATTCGGCGAGCTTCACGAAGTCCACAGGCGGGTCGCGCAGATCCATGGCGACGAAGTTGCCGGTCTGCGCCGCATAGCCCCGCATCGCCTTGGTGCGTTGCTTCAAGATCCGGTAGGAGCGGTTGTTGAGGATGACGAAGACGGTCGACAGTTTTTCATGGGCCGCCGTCCACAGCGCCTGGATGGTGTAGAGGGCTGAGCCGTCGCCGGTGATCGCAACGACCGGACGCTCGGGCAAAGCGAGCTTGACGCCGACCGTGGCGGCAAATCCCCAGCCTATGCCGCCGCCGCGCATGCCGAAGAAGCTCTGCGGATCATCGCTGCGGATGAGCTCGCGCAGGCGCGGCGCGGAGGACAAAGCCTCCTCGATCACGACCGCATTGCCGGGCAGGGCCTCGCCCAGGGCATGCAGCAGCGGCAAGGGGCGAAGGGGCTTCGCGTCGCGTTCGCGCTTCACCTTCACGAGCAGATCGGCGCGCTTGCCGGCCAGCGCCGCGATCACGGCTTCGCGTCGGCGCTCGGCCCGGCCTGACGCGGCTCCGACGAGTTTCTTCTCGGTTGCCTGCACGAGCTCGGGCAACACCGCGGCGGGGTCGCCCAGGATCGCCACCTCGACAGGATAGTTCTTGGCGAGCTGCCACGGGTCGAGGTCGATATGGATGATCGGAATTTGCGGCGGGATCGGCTCCATCCCGGTCGCCATCGACTGGGTGAAGAGATCGCCGCCGATCGAGAGGATGAGATCATGCGGGTCGAGCACCGCACGCGCCGCGGGCGCCAGGCGTTCGATCGTGCCTGCAAATAGCGGGTGCGAGCTCGGGAACGACGCCGTGCTCGGCAGGCTTTCGGCGTAGACGGGCGCGCCGATCAGCTCGGCCAGCCGGATCGCGCAAGCGTGGGCCCGTCTCTGCGCCACGGCATCGCCCGCGAAGATCATCGGCGCCTCGCTCGCGGCGAGTAGGGCGGCCGCCCTCTCGATCGCGCTCGCATCGCCGCGCAAGCCCGGAGCGACCCGGCTCGGGGCCATCAGGTCGATATCCGCCGCATCGGTCAGGATATTGCCGGGGATCGACAGGAACACCGGCCCGGTCGGCGGGGCGAGGGCCGTCTTCGCGGCGCGATGCAGGGCGCGCGGCAGGTCTTGCAGCGAGGTCACCTCCGCCGACCATTTGACGAGCGGGCGTGCCATGCTGGCGAGATCGTCCCACAGCAAGGGCTCGGTCAGGGCGAATTCGAGATTCTGCTGGCCGGCGGTGACGAGGAGCGGCGTCCCCGCCTTCTTGGCGTTGTGGAGCATGCCGAGCGCATTGCCGAGGCCCGGCGCCGCATGCAGGTTGACGGCGGCGAGACGTCCCGAAGCTTGCCCATAGCCGTCGGCAATGCCCATCACCGCCGCTTCCTGCAGCCCCAGCACGTAGCGGATGCGCTCCTCGGTCGCCAGCGCATCCATCAGCGCGAGCTCCGTGGTGCCGGGATTGCCGAAGATGAACTCGATGCCTTCCTGCGCGCAGAGCTCGAGGAATGCGCGCTTACCTTCAAGATACGGCATGTCTGGCCATTGTCTGTCTGGGAGTTTCGTCGGGCGCCCGCACCTTATGGCAATCGGCCGGCAGGCGAAATGAGAGCCGCGCCTACCGCTCCGCGACCGCCAGCAGATGGCCGCCATCGACCACGATCGTGGTGCCGGTGATGAAGCTCCCGGCGTTCGAGGCGAGGAGCAGCAGGGCGCCGTCGAGCTCGCCCTCCTGGCCGAAGCGCCCCATGGGGATGGCGCGCCGCATGGATTCGCCCTGTGGGGAGGCGAGATAGTCGGCGTTGATCTCGGTCGAGAAATAGCCCGGCGCGATGGCATTGACACGCACCCCCTTGGGCGCGAGCTCCAGCGCCATGGCGCGCGTCGCCTGCATGACGGCGGCCTTCGACACCGCATAGGCGAGATTGCCCTTCTGCACTCCGAAGGCGAGGACTGAAGCGATGTTGACGATGGCGCCGCCGCCGGCAGCCGCCATGCGCCGCGCCGCCTCCTGCGCCGTGAACACCACGGCGTCGAGATTGATGTCGAGCGTCGAGCGCCAGTCCGGTTCCTTCAGGCCGAGGAAGGAGCCCGGCCGGGCGATGCCGGCATTGTTGACCAGGATGGTGACGGGCCCGAACTTCGTCTGCGCTTCGTCAAAGGCACGCACCATCTGCGCGCGTTCGACGACATCAGCCGCGACCGCCAGCGCCTCGCCACCTGCTGCCGCGATCTCGCCGACCAGCTCTTCGAGACGCTCCTTGCGGCGCGCCACCGTGACCAGCTTCGCGCCATGGCGCGCCAGCACGAGCGCGAAGCGGCGGCCGAGCCCGGAGGAGGCGCCGGTGACCAGCGCCACGCGGCCCGAGAGGTCGAAAGGGGAGGGTGAGGTCATGTCGTGCCGATCATCTTGCAGGAAGGCGCCTGTGCCTCCAGTCTGCGCGCTCCTCACACCCCGTCAAGACGCCCGGTCCTGCAATTCGGCGCCGGCGGGAATCTGGGCTTTTCGCTTGCGTCCCGCGCCTCCGGCGATGATGGCGCCGCCGACGATCAGCGCCGCGGCGACCGCGAGGCTCCAGCCGGCCTCCGCGAAGCCGGTGAGCACCAGGATCAGGGTCGAGAGGGGCGGGGAGGCATAGGAGGCGACGCCGAGGAAGCGCAGATCCCCCTTCTTGACGCCGATATCCCATAGATAGAAGGCTAGACCGACCGGCCCGATCCCGAGCGCCAGGACCGCGAGCCATTGGGTCGCGCCGGCGGGCCAGAGCGTCTCCTCGAAAACGAGATGGCAGAGGGCGGCGAGAAGCGCGGTGGCGAGGCAGAAGCCCGCGACCGCATCGGTCGGCACGTGACCGAAGCGCCGCGACAGCACCGAATAGCCCGACCAGACGAAGGCGCAGCCGAGCGCCAGCAGATAGCCGGGCAGCGCCTCCATGCGTAGCGACAGGCCGCCGCTGCGCATGCCGATCAGAACGATGACGCCGGCGAGGCCGAGCAGTGTCCCGACGATATGGGCCGGGCGCAGCGCCTCGCCCGGCAGGAAGGCCGAGAACAGCACGATCAAGAGCGGCCACAGATAAGCGATCAGCCCGGCCTCGGCCGGCGGGGCGAGACGCAGGGCCGCGAAATAGAGTGCGTGATAGCCGAACAACCCGCCGACCCCGACCAGCCAGACCACGGGCCGTTGCCGCAAGGCGCGTGCCGCACCTGGCCGCATGACGAAGCTTGCGACGCCGACCCCGCCGGCGATCGCGAAGGTCATGGCGGCGAGCTGGAAGGGCGGGATCTTGCCGGTCGCGGCGGTGAGCATGGCGAGCAGCGCCCAGAGCGCGATGGCGCCGCAGCCGATGAGCGTCGCGGTTCTGGAAGTCATGCGAGGAATGGTCCGTTGCGGTGGCGTTGATGTCACGACACCGCGAGATAGCGCATGCGCAGCTCTTCGTCAGCCATCAGGCCGGCCATCGGCCCGGTATGGCGGATCACGCCGCGCTCGAGCAGCACCACGCTGTCGGCGATGGCGGCGGCGAATGCGAGGTTCTGCTCGGAGACGATCAGGGTGAGCTTTTCCTCTTTCAGCGCCTTGAGCGCCTTGATCATCTCCTCGACGATCACCGGGGCGAGGCCTTCCGAAGGCTCGTCGATCAGGATCAGGCGCGGATTGCCCATCAGCGTCCGGGCGATGGTCAGCATCTGCTGCTCGCCGCCCGAGAGCTGCCCGGCCGAGCGACTGAGCGAGCGCCCGAGATTGGGGAAGAGCGCGACGAGGCGATCGACGCTCCAGGGCGCGCGCCCATCGGCCGGCGGCCGCGCGCCGACCGCGAGGTTTTCGGCGACCGTGAGATCGGTGAAGATGCGCCGCTCCTCCGGCACATAGCCGACGCCGAGGCGCGCGATGCGATAGGCTGCAAGCCCCGCGATCTCGCTGCCTTCGAAGGCGATACGGCCCGCGGCCGGGGCGACGAGACCGATGATCGCTTTCAGCGTCGTCGATTTACCCGCCCCGTTGCGCCCGGCGAGCGCCACGATCTCCCCGGCCCGCGCCGCGAAAGAAACGCCATGCAGGATCTTGGCGCGGCCGTAGAAAACGTCGAGCGCCTCGACCGCAAGCATCGGGGCGTCTTGCAGCATAGGGGAGTCTTGCGAGGCGGCCTGCATCAATGGCCTCCCGAGGCGAGGCCGGCGCCGAGATAGACGGCGCGCACCGCGGGATCGGCGCGGATCGCCTCGGGCTTGCCTTCGGCCAGGATGGCGCCGCGGTCGAGCACGATGATGCGGTCCGCATGGGCGAACACCACATCCATGTCGTGCTCGGTGAACAGCACCGCGATGCCCTCGCGCTTGGCGAGGTTGGCGGCGAGCGCCATGAGCTGGATGCGTTCGCCGGGCGCCATGCCGGCCGTCGGCTCGTCCATCAGCAGCAGGCGCGGCTTGCCGGCGAGCGCGATGGCGAGCTCGATGCGCTTGAGATCCCCATAGGCGAGGATGGCGCAAGGTCGCTCGGCCTGCTCGCGCATCCCGACCCGCGACAGGATCTCGTCGGCCTCCTCGCGAAAGCGCGCGCTCATGCGGCCGGCGACGTGCCAGATGCGCTGCGCTTTGGCGTTGAGGGCGATCTGGACATTCTCGCGCACCGTCATCGAGGTGAAGGCCGCGGTGATCTGGAAGGTGCGGGCGACGCCGCGCTGCCATAACAGGCGTGGCGCCGTGCCGGTGACGTCCTCGGCATCGAGCCTGATGCGCCCGGCATCGGGCTTGAGCTGGCCGCCGATCAGGTTGAAGCAGGTGGTTTTGCCGGCGCCGTTCGGCCCGATCAGCGCCACAGCCTCACCGGCAGCGACCTCGAGGCTGACGCCGCGCACCGCCTCGACGCCGTGGAAGCGCTTCACCAGCCCTTCGACCGCGAGGACGGCGCTCGTCATGCGGGCGAGGCGGCGCGGCGCCAACGCGTCGCGAAGGCGCGCGACACGAGGCCGGTTATGCCGGTCGGAGCCGCGAGCACGAGAGCCAGGATGACGAGGCCGAGCAGGGCCCGCCAATAGGGCAGGCGCGCCATCAGCTCCGCCTCCAATCCGCCGAACGCGAAGGCGCCGATCACCGGCCCGGTCAGCGAGCCGATACCGCCGAGCAGCACCATGATCAGGGCATCGACGGATTTGCCGATGGCGAGATAGGTCGGGAAGACGGAGCCCTTGGCGAAGGCGTAGAGACCACCCGCGAGGCCAGCGAAGCCGGCCGCGAGGACGAAGCCCATCCATTGCACGCGCCGCACATCGATGCCGGAGGCTTCGGCGCGGCGGGAATTGTCGCGCGCCGCCCGCAACGCATAGCCGAAGGGCGAGAAGGCGATGACGCGTAGTGCCGCGAGCGCCAGCGCCGAGACGGCGAGCGTCATGATGAGATAGGCGCCCTTCGACGCGAAAGCCGGCATGGGCCAGACGCCGAGAATGCCGTTATCGCCGCCGGTGAGCTCGACCCATTGGAAGGAGGTGGCCCAGGCGATCTGGGCGACGGCAAGCGACAACATGGCGAGATAGACGCCCGACAGCCGCACGCAGAGCCAGCCCGCGAGGAGGCCGCAGAAACAGGCGGCGAGCGGCGCGCCGATGAGCGCAACCGGCATCGGTAGCTGCATGGATTTCAGGGCGAGCGCCGCCCCGTAGGCGCCGATGCCGAACCAGGCGGCGTGACCGAAGGAGGCCATGCCGCCGAGCCCCATCAAGAGATGCAGCGAGGCGGCAAAGACCGCGAGGATCAGGAGCTCGGTGATGAGGCCCATCGGATAATCGCCGGCGAAAAGCGGCATGGCGGCGATCGCCGCGATTGCGAGGGCGGCAAGGACGCGCAAGGCCGGCGACAGCGGGCCCGGCATCACCTCGGTGCCGGATTCGCGCGGCGCTTCGGCTGCGCCCTGGCGGCCGAAGAGGCCATAGGGCCTGACCGCGAGCACGACGCCCATCACCAGGAAGACCAGGACGAGGGTGATCTTGGGAAGAAGCAAAATGCCGAAGGCCTGGATCACTCCGATCAGCACCGCCGCCACATAGGCGCCGACGAGGCTGCCGAGCCCGCCGACCACCACCACCACGAAGGCCTCGACCACGACCGAGATGTCCATGTTGAGATTGACGGCCTCGCGCGGCAGCTGCAGCGCCCCGCCGAGGCCGGCGAGGCAAGCCCCGAGGAAGAAGACGCTCGAGAACAGGCGCCGCTCATCGATGCCGAGCGCGCCCACCATCTCGCGGTCCTGGGTCGCGGCGCGCACCAGCAGGCCGAAGCGGGTGCGGCGGAAGACCAGGAAGAGCAGGCCGAGCAGGGCAGGACCGGCGACGATCAAAGCGAGCTCGTAGACCGGAAAGCGGCTGCCCAGGATGGTGATGAAGCCGCTTAAGCCCGGCGCGCGCGGGCCGAGCAGGTCCTCCGGACCCCAGATGGCGAGCGCCGCGTCCTGGACGATGAGCACCACGCCGAAGGTCGCGAGCAGCGGATAGAGCTCGGGCGCCCGGTTGAGGCGGCGCAGGATCAGCGTCTCGACCAGGACGCCGATGAGGCCGACGGCGAGCGCCGCGATGATGAGCGAACCCCAGAAGCCGAAGGCGCCGAGGCCCGCCAGGCGCTGCGTCAGGCTGACCGCGATATAGGCGCCGAGCATGTAGAAGGAGCCATGCGCGAAATTCACCACCCGCGTGACGCCGAAGATGATCGACAGGCCCGACGCCACGAGAAAGAGCGAGGAGGCGGTGGCGAGCCCGTTCAGCGCCTGAATGACGAGGATGTCGACCTGCAAGGTCACACCATATGTGCGCATTCCTTCTCCCGCTTGCGGGAGAAGGTGCCGAGGCGAAGCCGAGGCGGATGAGGGACGGTAGAGCGCTTCACCGGCGCCCCTCATCCGCCCTCACTCCGTTCAGGCACCTTCTCCCGCGAAAGAGCGGGAGAAGGAGAGGCGACCAGCGCACTCTCACCCCGCCGGACGCAGCGCCTTCACGGCGGCATCGCCGGGCAGGTATTTGGCGCCGTCGCGATAGCTCCACTCCGACATCACGCCGCGCCCGTCCTTGACGGCGATCTTGCCGATGAAGGCGCCCATTGTGCTCTGATGGTCGATGGCCCGGAATTCGACGGGGCCGAAGACGCTCTTGAGCGTCAGCCCTTCGAAGGCCTGCACCAGCTTCTCATTGTCGGTGGCGCCCGCCTTGGCGAGAGCCGCAGCGATCGAGTTCACGGTCTCGTAGCCGACCACCGAGCCGAGCTTGGGCATCTCGCCATATTTCGACTTATAGGCATCGCGGAAGGCTGCGTGCTCGGGCGTATTGAGATCGCCGAAGGGGTAGCCGGTGACGATCCAGCCGACCGGCGCCTCGGCTCCGAGGGGGTCGAGATATTCGGGCTCGCCGGTCAGCATGCTGACCACGGACCGGCCTTCGAACAGGCCGCGCGTCGTGCCCTGGCGCACGAAATTGGTGAGGTCGCCGCCGAAGGTCACGTTGAAGATGGCGTCTGGCTTGCCGGCCTCGAGCGCCTGGATGGTGGCCCCGGCGTCGATCTTGCCCAAGGCCGGATATTGCTCGACCACGAATTCGACGTCGGGTTTTGCCCGCTTCAAGAGGTCCTTGAACCATTTAATGGCGGACTGCCCGTATTCGTAGTTCGGAGCGACGAGGGCCCATTTCTTGGCGGGCAGTTTCGCTGCCTCTTCGACCAGCATGGCGGCCTGCATATAGGTCGAGGGGCGCAGCCTGAAGGTGTAGCGGTTGCCCTTCCCCCAGACGAGGGCGTCGGTGAGCGGCTCGGAAGCGACGTAGAGGCGCTTCCTCTGATTGGCGACGTCGCCGAGCGCGAGGCCGATATTCGACAGGAAGCCGCCGGCCAGCACATCGACCTTCTCCGAATCGATGAGGTCGCCCGCATAGCGCACCGCATCCTCCGGCTTGCCGCCATCGTCGCGGAAGGCGGTTTCGAGCTTGCGACCGAGCACGCCGCCCGCCGCGTTCACCTTGTCCTGCGCCAGCTCCCAGCCCTGGCGATAGGGTTTCAGGAAGGCGGGCTGGGCCGTGTAGCTGTTGACTTCGCCGATCTTGATCGTCGCCGCCTGCGCCTTGACGATGGTGGGCGCGCCGAGCGCGGCGAGGAGAGTGGAGCCGGCAAGGAAGTCGCGTCGATCAAGCCTGGTCATGCGCGTCCCCATCGTTGGCATCAGGTTGGTCCTGAATTGGCGGGCTCAAGGCTAGTCGTTGGGAGGAGGGCAAGGCAAGAGTATAATTCAGGTGTCTACAAATAAACTCTCGAGGCTCAGGAGCGCGCCCGCAGCGCCGCGGCCGCCGCGATCGAGCCGGCGACGATGGCGGCGAGCGCCAGCGCGCAGAGAGCCAGGAACGGCGTCGCGAAGGACAGCGTGCCGCCGCGCGCCGCCTCGGCCGTCGCGACACCGAAGATCAGGGTCGGCACCATGAGCGGCACGACCAGGATCGAGAGCAGCATGCCGCCGCGCCTGAGGCTCGCCGTCAGGGCGGCGCCGATGGCGCCCGTGAAGGTCAAGGCGAGGGTGCCCGGCACGAGGCTTGCGGCCGTGCCGGCGAGCGCTGCCGGCTCCATGCCGAGCATCAGCCCGAAGAGCGGCGCCGCGACCGTCAGCGGCAGGCCGCTCGTCAGCCAATGGGCGAGGCTCTTGGCGGCGACGATGGCCTCGAGCGGGGCCTGGCTCATCCGTATGAGGTCGAGCGAGCCGTCTTCCTCGTCTGCCTGGAACAGCCGGTCGAGCCCGATCAGGGTCGCGAGCAGTGCTCCGATCCACAGGATGGCCGGGCCGATGCGCGACAGGAGATTGAGATCGGGCCCGACCGCGAAGGGCAGGATGGCGACGAGCGCAAGGTAGAAGACGAGGCCGAGGCTGAAGCCGCCGCCGATGCGGGTCGCGAGCTTGAGGTCGCGGCGGATGAGGGCGATCAAGGCGTGCCTCATGCGCCGATCCTGATCTCGGTCGCCTTGATGCCGAGCGGCTCATGGGTGGCGGCGATGATCAGCCCGCCAGTCGCCAGATGCTCCTCCATCAGCCCCGCCAGCAGCTTGCGCGCGGCGGCGTCGAGGGCGGCGGTCGGTTCGTCGAGCAGCCAGAGCGTGCGCGGGGCGACGAGAAGGCGCGCCAGCGCCACGCGGCGGCGCTGCCCGGCCGAGAGATAGGCGCCGGGCGTGCCTTCGACATGGGCGAGACCGAGACGCGCCAGCGCCGCAAGGGGCGTCAGGCCGGGTGGCAGGCCAGGCGGGCCGGGGAGCATCGCCTGCCAGAATTCGAGATTCTCGCGCACCAGGAGCTGGGATTTGAGCCCGTCGCGATGGCCGACGAGATGGGCCTCCTCGGGGATTTCGCTCTCCAGGCCCTGCCCATCCTCGAGGCGGATCTCGCCGGCATGGCTCCTGAGAAGGCCGGCGATGAGGGAGAGGAGGCTCGTCTTGCCCGCCCCATTGGCGCCGGTGAGCGCCACGGCGTTCCCGGCCTCCAGCGTGAAGCTGAGCTCCGAGAACAGCAGGCGGCCGCCGCGCTCGCAGGCGAGGTCCGAAACGATCAGGCGCAACCGGTCCTCCGCGAGCGAGATGGGGCGGCAAGATTCGAATCGAAGATTATGACCTCGCCCGCCCGCGCGCGATCTGGACAGCCGCGCGCCATGGCCTTATACGCCGTCCTTCCGTTCGCGGCGATGCGGCGGGCCCAGGTAGCTCAGTTGGTAGAGCACGTGACTGAAAATCACGGTGTCGGTGGTTCGATTCCGCCCCTGGGCACCATCTGACGCACTGAAGCCGAGCCCATGCGGGTGCAGAGGCGTCCCTTCACCTCGATTGCGACCTTTTGCCCCGCCTCGCGCGGGTAGCCAACGATTTGGTAGATGAGGTCGCGCAGCTTGGTGCAATCGCCCATATCGCCACCGCTCAGATCACCTGGGGCCAAGGGGTCCCGTGGCTATCCTTCACATCATCACGACGGAGGCGGAAAGGGCGGACCCCACCGGGGCGAATCGTTTAACCCGGCGGGGCCCTGACCACGGCTGGGCTGGGGGGCAACTTTCGCCGTGGCTGCTCCAATCCTACCGGGGATCGCGCCTGTTCACCGCTGACATTCGGAGGTAGCTCGCACGCCCGTCGCCATATTGCTTACCGGGAAAAAATACTGGGGGTCCGTGACTGCCCTGATCCAAATTTGCATCTCGGCCTCGCGAACGCGCGCTAGCTCTTCCGTGATCGCAAAAATGTCTGGGCATTTCTTCGAGGGAATAACGTTGTGAATGGCCATCTCGCGCGGCGTGCTACCCGCTTCAACCGGGGCGCCGAATAGAACCGCCAGCGCCGTCCCGACTCCGACGGATAAGGTCACCACGAGAGGCTTGCGCGTCATCAAAAGACACTCCCTCCCTGTGTCCAGGCGGGCCAAGGCGGACCCGCGCGAGATGAGTCCCGCCAGGGTCCTGGCTACGGCTGATATTGGGGGCAGATCGGCCGCGACCGTCATCACGCTACCACGCCCCATGCAGAAGCCCCAGGCATCAGTTGTGGCTCATGCCAACTCCGGCCCCTCAGGGCTGAGCCGCATGGGCGGCATGCGGCTGGCAATGCCTCCGGAGCGGACGAACTCACAGGGCAGTCGCTTTGTCGGCGGCTCGACCCTCCGCGAGCAGCCAATTTCGCAGCAGCACAACCTCCGGGCGCATCAATTCGATTTCCGGCGTCATGATCACATAAGGCTGGTGTATCGGCACCGAGATGCCGAAGGGGTCGATCAGCCGCCCGTCAGCGAGTTCCTGCGCTACGAGGAAGTCGGGCACCAAGGCAAAACCGGCACCGGCAAGGCAAGCCTCTATGGCGAGATGAGTGAGATTAAAGCCCAGGCCCGATGGCACGACAAGGCGAGTGAAACCAGTGGCCGCGAACCATGCTTCCCAGCCTTCGTCGTGCCAGACAGGCTCGGCGAAATGCACATGGATCAAGGGTTGCGATAACAGATCAACAGGCGTCGGCGTTTCCGGCAGGGCCGCGATCAGTCGCGGTGCTCCGACGGCTATGAGCCGGCCCGCTATGAGGGTTTCCTGGTGAATGCCCTGAATGGCGTCTCGAGCGTGATAGATGGCGAGATCGGCGTCAGGCTCTCCCAGGTTCCAGCGATGCTGCAGGGCGTGCAGCACGACGGCGATATCGGGATGGATGGCGCGGAAGCGCCCGAGTAGCGGCGCGAGCCACTTGGCCGCAAGCGAAAACTGGCTGCGCACAATCACTGCCGTGCCGCCAGTCGGAGATCGCGCCGCAAGGCTTGTCGCCGTGATCTGATCGAAGATCGCGCCAAGCCGCGCTGCGAACACACGCCCGGTCTCAGTCAGGCGGACGCCGTTCGTCTGCCGCTCGAAAAGCGCGCCATCGACCCAACGTTCAAGTTTCTTCATCTGATGGCTCACCGCGCCGGGCGTGACGCCAAGCTCGCTGCCGGCGCGCACGAAGCTGAGATGTCGTGCGGCAGCTTCAAAGGCCCGCAAGGCGGGAAGCGGTGGCAGATGTCGAACCATTAGGCAGGCTCAATTTTTCTAAGGCTCAGGAAGAATTTTTTTGGTTTGCGCCAGAATTCCTAGCTTGTCATGGATTTGTCAATTTCCACTGGATGACAAAAATTATGTCGAGGGACAATGCCATCGCTACGGCCACCGCTTTCGCGGCCGATGGGCGCTTCATCGCCGATCTGACGCGACGCGTGGCGGTCCCGACCGAAAGCCAGAACCCGGCCAGGCGTCCCGAATGCGCCCGCTATCTCGCCGAGATCGACGCCGACCTGACGCGGCTTGGCTTCTCCGGGGAGATCATCGTCAATCCCGATCCGAATGGCGGGCCCTTGCTCATCAGCCGGCGGCACGAGGCCGACAATCTTCCGACCCTGCTGATCTACGGTCACGGCGACGTCGTTGCCGGCATGGAGGGGAGGTGGGCGAAGGACCGCAATCCATGGCGTGTCAGCATGGACGGCGCTCGGCTCTACGGACGTGGCACAGCCGACAACAAAGGCCAGCACACGATCGTCATGCTGGCGTTGGAGGCGGTTCTCAAAACGCGCGGCAGCCTCGGCTACAACGTCGTCGCGCTCATTGAGACTTCGGAGGAAACCGGCTCCGCCGGTCTCCGCGACATCTGCCGTCAATATGCCGATCGCCTCGCCGCCGACTGGCTGATTGCGTCCGATGGCCCGCGACTTGTGCCGCATCGGCCCATCCTGGTCGGTGGCACGCGCGGCACAGTCGATTTCGATCTCGTCTGCGACCTGCGCGCCGGCGGTCATCACTCCGGCAACTGGGGCGGGCTCATCGCCAACCCTGCCGTCATCCTTGCCAATGCTCTCGCAAGCCTGGTGTCACCTACCGGGCGAATCGGCGTCCGCGGTATCGTGCCGAAATCCATGCCACGGAGCGTACGCGCGGCGCTCGCCAAAATCGTGATCGAGACCGGCGCCGAGGGCCCCGAATTGGACCCCTGGTGGGGCGAGCCCAATCTGACGCAGGCGGAGCGTGTCTTTGGATGGACGGCGCTCGAAGTGCTGGCCGTGATCGCCGGCGACCCGGCCCAGCCGATCAACGCCATACCGCCGAACGCCTCCGCGGCCTGCCAGATACGCTACACCGTCGACACTGATCCCACCACGTTCATGCAGGCCATCCGTGAGCATCTTGATCGGAACGGCTTCGAGGCCGTCGCCGTCAAGCCGAAGCCCAGCGAATCGGATTGGGGGGCGACGCGGCTCGATCCTGAGCATCCCCTGATGCTTTGGGCCGCTGCGTCGGTGACCGAAACCACAAACTTGGCGCCGACAATACTCCCGAATGCCGGCGGCTCGCTGCCGAACGATTGTTTCGCGGATATTCTCGGCCTGCCGACAATCTGGGTGCCGCACTCCTATGCCGGCTGCTCGCAGCACGCACCCGATGAGCATCTCCTGATGCCGCTCGTCAGCGAAGGCCTGGCGATCATGACGGGTCTGTACTGGGATCTCGGAACGGACGGCAGGCCCGGAAGCGATCGTGCCTGAAGAGCAGCGACCAAGAAGGTGAGAATCATGAAACTGCTGAAGACAGGAACGGTGCTGGGAGCGCTTTTGTCGGCACTCGCGGTCGGCGGACAGGCCGCCGCACAGGAATCCCCGACCACGCTGCACATCGGCACCGACGGCGGCTACCTGCCCTGGACGGCAACGACTGCGTCCGGCGAGCTGATTGGCTTTGACATCGACGTCGCCAAGCTCGCTTGCGAGCGCATGAAACGCGTTTGCCGATTCACCGCGCAGCCTTGGGAAGGTCAAATCCCGGCGCTGGAGCAGGGAAAATACCAGTTGCTCGTCGGCGGCATCTCGATCACGGCCGAGCGGAAAGAAGCGCCTCGCCTTCACCCAGAGCTACGGAAACCTGTCGATCAATTTCGCCGCACCGAAATCTGCCGGGCTCAACGGCAAGACCACATGGGCGGAGCTCAAAAAGGAACTCGCCGGCAAGGTGCTTGGCGTGCAGTCGGGCACGCAGAGCCAGAGGTTCATCGACAATGAGCTGCAGGGGACAGCGACCGTGCACCTCTACGACAATCAGGACAGTCTCAATCTTGATCTGCTCGCAGGCCGGATCGACGCCGCGCTCTCCGGTCGCTCACCTTGGATCTCGCTGGCCCGCTCGCCGCAGGGGCGAGACATCGAGATCTTGTCCCCCAACCTCACTTTCGAAGAGTTCAACTATCTCGGCGCCGGGGTCGGCTTCCTGCTGCGCAAGGATGAGCCCGAATTGACCAGGCAGTTGGACGCTGCTCTCTGCGCGCTCAAGGCCGAAGGCGAGATCAGCCGCATCTCCAACAAATGGTTCGATTTCGACATTTCGACGCCGCCTGATCCGGCCATATGCGGGGCCAAGCCTTGATGCCGGCCGCATCGCTCCTCGATGTGTTTGCGTGGGGACCGGACGGCTGGTCCCAGCCCCTCCTCAAAGGTCTGGCCGTAAGCGTTTGCTGCGCGGCATTGGGCTACGCTCTCGGCATCGTCCTCGGGTTCCCGATGGCGATTGCCAAGGTCGGCTTCAATAGAATGCTTGCTGCCGGTGTTGTTCTCTTCACCACGCTCTTGCGGGGCGTCCCGGCACTCCTGATCCTTTATCTTTTGTTCTTCGGCACCAACGGTGCCTTGATGTGGATTGCTCGAGGATTCGGTTATACCGGTTACATCGAAGTGGATGCCTTCGCTGTCGGCGTGTTGGCCGTCACTCTGCTGACCGCCGCCTATGGCTCGGAAATCCTACGGGCAGCTTACCAGGCAGTGCCGCAGGGGCAATTCGAGGCCTACACCGCGCTAGGCATTCGGCCGCTCGCCGGTCATTTGAAGATCATCCTTCCGCAGATGCTCCGCCTGGCCTTGCCGGGGCTCGGCAATCTCTGGATCATGGCGGTGAAGGAGACAACGCTGCTCTCGGTCATCTCTCTGGCGGAGCTCATGCGCGTCACGACCGTGGCGGGGCGCACGACCGGACAGCCCTTCGTCTTCTACGGCGCCGCGGCGCTGCTCTACTTCCTGCTGGTGGTCATTTCATCCTGGCTATTCGGGCGATTGGAACTTCGCGCCCGGTACGCTTGATCATGGACGTCGAAATCGTCCTGCACATCCTGTCTCGTTTGATAAGCGCCGTTCCGGTGACGCTGGCGCTTGCTCTCGCAAGCACTGTGCTGAGCGTGGCGGTCGCGATTGTAGCCACAGCTTGCCGCCGTTCGTCCTTCTTGCCGCTACGCGGGATGGCCGAGCTCTACGTCCTTGCCTTTCGCGCGATGCCGATGCTGGTGCAGTTGTTCGTCCTGTACTATGGGCTCAGCCAGTTCGCCTGGCTGAGAGCCAGCCCCCTCTGGTTTGTGCTCCGCAGCCCTTTCGCCTGTGCGGTCATTGCGATCAGCTTCTGCACAGGTGCGTATATGGCGGAGGTCATGCGCGGGGGCCTCGCCTCAGTGCCGGCCGGCGCCGTGGAAGCCGCTCGCTCGCTCGGCCTGTCGCGCAACAAAGCCTTCCTGTTGGTCGTGCTGCCGATCGCCGTTCGGCGTGCGCTGCCCGCTTTCGGAAGTGAAGTCGTCTTGACGCTGAAGGCGACGTCACTTGCCTCCACCGTCACCGTGATCGAGTTGACCGGAATGGCCAAGGATTTGATGAGCGAGACCTTCGCGGTCATCGAAGTGTTCAGCATTGCGGCATTGCTCTACTTGGCACTCAGCACAATGCTGATACTGGCATTTCAGCGTTTCGAAGCCGCCATGACGCCGCTGCACGAGCGCACCAGCATTCGCAATGCGGCTCGCAGAGCACAACCAAGCAGGAGCATGCCGACAACCCGCAAACTCGGCGGAATCGGGAAATGGGGCGAACAACACGGGCGATGATCTTCCTGCGCAGCAGAGACGGTCGCAGCCATGGCAAAGCTTGCGCGAGGCTTGAACCCGGTTCCCCTGGCGGCGCTCTGCTATTTCTTATGGTGCTTCAGATGCGCCGGCACCGGATAGGCACCCGGAGGCGGAGCAGCATATTGGGCGCGCCGCGTCCCGCCCGGGAGGAAGAACCAGCCCGGCCTGTTCATCGGAATGGCCGCCGCGCCGCCGCAGGCTTCGCGCGAATTGCAGACGAGATCACCCCGGATCACCTGATAGACATCGCTGCGATCGGCGGCCCAATCGTCATGCTCGCCACCATTTCCCCCATCTTTGTAGGCCTGGGCGCGGGCCGGAACGGAGGTGGCGAACTGGCTTGCCCCCAAGAGCAACGCGAAGGCCAATGCCACCTTGCCCGCTCCGGAAAGCCGGGACGAAGACTCAAAGGATTGCCGCATGGCAACCTCCTGGCTCTTGAATAGGCTTTCACTAAAAATGGGGCCGGCGGTGGCGGAAGGCAAATCCGGCCTGGAGCTAGGCGGGCCAAGAACCGCAAGCGCGTTGAAGCTCGTTCGCACTACGAAGAGCTTCGGACGGTCTCCGCGAGCCGGCGTACTCCTTCGGGAATCCGGTCGAGTGGCGCCGCCGAATAGCTCAGGCGCAGCGCGTTCGCAGCCTGCCCGTCATGCGAAAAGGCGAAGCCCGGCACATATGTGACGCCAGCCTCGGCGGCCTTCGGCAGCAGCACGCCGGTATCGAGATCCTTCGCCAATGTCAGCCACACGAAAAACCCTCCCTGGGGGGCGATCCAGCTTGCCTGGTTGCCGAACTCGGTGTGGAGAGCCGCGAGCATCGCATCCCGACGAGCCCGGTATCCATCGCGCAAGCGGCTCACATGCGTATCGAGGATACCGTCGAAGAGGTCGAGGAGGCAGGCTTGAGCCAAGGTGCCTGCCTGCAGGTCCTCGCTTTGCTTCATCATGGTGAGTTTGGCGATCGCCGGCTCCGGCGCCACCAGCCAACCGACGCGAAAGCCTGGCGCCACCGACTTCGAGAATGTGCCGAGGTAGATGGTCCGCGCGTCCTCGATCGACCGTCTCTGCGTATCGATGGCGAGCAGCGGCGGAAGGGGATCGCCCTCATATCGCAGCACCTCGTAAGGATCGTCCTCCACCAGAACCGTGTCGAGCTCGCGCGCCAGTGCCACCAGCTCGTGCCGCGCGGCGAGCGACAGCGAGACACCTGTCGGATTCTGGAAGTTCGACATCGCGTAGATCAGGGCGGGCCTGTCCGCCAGGCCCTCTTGCAAGCCCCCTTGCAAGCCTGCTTGCAAACCTCCTTGTGCAGCCTCCAACGCCTGCAGCCGGGCTCCGTGCGCCGCAAAGACCTGCAAGGCGCCGGGATAGGTGGGCGCCTGGACGAGGACCGTCGCCTCAGGCTCGACGAGGAGCTCGGAGACGAGATCGAGCGCTTGCTGCGCCCCGTTCGTGAGCAGAACGTTCTGACGCGTGCAGCGCACGCCCTTGGTCTGCATGTAGGTGCAAATTCGTTCGCGCAACGCCGGATCGCCTTCGCTTGCCCCATATTGCAGCGCGGTCCGGGCCGTTTCCGGCTTCGACAGGATCCTCGCCAGGCTGTCGCGGACCTCGGCGACGGGAAAGAGCGTGGAATCGGGCTCGCCTGGCCCGAAGGAGATGGTGTCGGGCACCTGCTCGATCGTCGTAAGCCCGCGGATGGCGGACGGAACGATCCGGTTCGCATAATTCGAAAAGCGCGTCTGCCAGCTCGACATCGGGTCCCTCCGGGAATGTGTTCCATGCGGCGCCAATAGCGCCCAAAAAGGCTTCGGCTCGCTCGGTGCGCGGCCTGATGGAGAATGCCACGGATGGACCTTTCTCGACGATCCGCCCGGCGGTCATGAAGATCATGCGGTCTGCGACGCGGCGCGCGAACGATATTCGTGCGTCACGACGATCATTGCTGCACGAGCGCCGAGCTCGGCTCGTCGAACAGCACATCGGCGTGCAGGGTGGTAAGCGACATCGATCCACTCCATTCTTGAATTATGCGTAAGGCAGAAGTCAATGTCTAGTCAATTTCTCATATTTTGATATTATGGTAAGATGCAGACGCGTGATGGAAACAATCACGGCGGCTGCCATCAGCGCAAGAACGCCTCCAGCATCGCGGTGTCGCCGCGCCTTTTCGCGGCTGGAGCGCACCCAACCGAGGGATACCGGATGCAGCCCACAGACAAGCCCAAAGATAAGCTAACGCCCCGCGTCACCGTGAGGGAGGCGACGTTCACGCTTCTCAGATCGCTCGGGATGACCACCGTATTCGGTAATCCAGGTTCCACGGAGCTGGGCTTCCTGCACGATTGGCCGAGCGATTTTCGCTACATCCTTGGCCTGCAGGAGAGCACCGTCGTCGCCATGGCCGACGGTTATGCGCAGGCGACCGGTTCGGCGGCCTTCGTCAATCTCCATTCGGCCGCGGGCGTGGGCCATGCGCTCGGCAGCATCTACACGGCCTATCGCAATCAAACGCCGCTCGTCGTCACCGCCGGTCAGCAGGCGCGCGCCCTCCTGCCGCTACGCCCGTTTCTCGGCGCGGCCGCAGCTGCCGAATTCCCCAAGCCCTATGTGAAGTGGAGCTGCGAACCGGCCCGCGGCGAGGATGTGCCGCGCGCCATCGCACAAGCCTATGCCATTGCCATGCAGAAGCCGTGCGGGCCGACCTTCGTCTCGATTCCCGCCGATGACTGGCGCGCGCCAGCCGAGCCCGTGGGCGTGTGGCCGAAGAGCCGGGATTTCGCGCCGGACCCAGAACTCCTGCGGCAGGTCGCCCAGGCGATCGATGCGAGCCGGAGGCCAGTGATGATCATCGGAGCGGCCGTCGCTCGGGACGAGGCTTCAGGGCTTGCGGTCGAGCTCGCGGAACGCCTCTCCGCGAGCGTGTGGGTCGCGCCGCTCACCAGCCGGGCCGGCTTCCCGGAGGATCATCCGCTCTTCGCCGGCTTCCTGCCCGCAGCACCCGAGCCGCTGGCCAGGATCCTTGCCGAGCATGACCTCGTTCTCGTCCTCGGCGCGCCGGCCTTCACCTTTCATGTTCCGGGAGATCTGACGCGGTTTCAATCCGGCCCGCCCATCTATCAGATCACCGATGACGCGGATGCAGCCGCCGCGACGATCGCAGGAACCAGCGTGCTCGGGACGATGCGCCTTTCGCTGCGGGCGCTGCTTTCGGCCGTGGCCGTCGTCGAGCGCCAACCGCCGGCGCGGCGCGACCCGGCGCCGCGGATCCTGCCCAGCGATCCGATCCCGGCCGCCTTCGTCATGCAGACGATCGCCGATCTGCGCCGCGCCGGCAGCGTCGTGGTGGAGGAGGCCCCTTCGCACAAGGAAGCGCTCCAACGCCATCTTCCCATCACGGATGGCGGCTTTCATTGCATGGCGAGCGGGGGCCTCGGCTACGGCCTGCCGGCCGCCGTCGGCATTGCCCTTGCCAAGCCCTCCCGGCCGGTCGTCTGCATCATCGGCGACGGGTCGGCGATGTATGCGATCCAGGCGCTTTGGACGGCGGCGCAGCACGGCCTTCCGCTCGCAATCGTGGTTCTCAACAACGGCGGCTACGGGGCGATGCGAGCCTTCAGCCAGCTCATGAGGAGCAGCGCCCCTCCACGCATCGATCTGCCGGGCATCGACCTGCCGGGCATCGACCTGCCGGGCATCGACCTGCCGGGCATCGACCTGCCAGGCCTGGATTTTCCGGCTCTTGCGGCCGGGCATGGCTGTGCCGCCATCCGAGTGCGGCGCGCCGAGGAGCTGGCGCCCGCTCTCTCACGGGCTTTTGCCGGCAACGGACCGATGCTCGTCGAAGTGGTGGTCGATCGGGCCGTGCCCGGCCTCTATGGCCTTGGCTGATTGGCTTGCGGCCGCAGCACGAAAAGCCATCGTCATCGACACGCCATCATCGGGAAGCTGCATTCCCAATGCCAGCGATGACGCCGCGGGTGGCCTGAAGCGATCCGCGGCGGGAATTGGCGGGAACGCGAGACCTGTGCTTCTGTGAGGTTTCGGATCCTGGGGCGGACAGATCGCCTGAAGGTCCGCCCGCCTGTGCCGGGAGATGGGATGAGCTTGACGCTGTACGAACTTGGCGGGCTCGAGGACCGGCGCTACAGCCTGTTCTCCTGGCGGGCGAGACTGGCGCTGGCGCATAAGAAGCTCGAGCCCGAGCTTGTCCCTGTGCGCGTCAGCGACAAGGCGCCGATCGCCTTCAGCGGCCAGGACAAGGTGCCGATCCTGCGGGACGGCGAGGCAGTGATCGTCGATTCCTGGAGGATCGCCGAGCATCTCGACGACCGATATCCCGACCCGCCCTTGTTCGATGGCCCGAGCGCTCGTGCGCTTTCCCGCTTCGTCGCGGGCTTCGTCGATCGCCAATTGGTGCCGAGACTCGTGCCTTTGCTGATGATCGACGTGATGGGGATCGTCGATGCCGAGGATGGCACGCATTTGCGCCGTCAGATCGAAGCGGCATTCAAGCGCACGCTCGAAGAGCTGAGCGCGGGGCGCGACAAGGAGATCCTTTCGTTCCGGCGGCTCCTCGATCCGGTCCGCGTGACGCTCGCCAAGCATGAATTCCTGTCGGGTGCAGCGCCAGGCTACGCCGATTATGCGCTCTTCAGCCTGTTCCAATGGGCGCGGATCGTGAGCGCTTACGAAGTTCTCGACGGCAGCGATCCGGTTTCCGCCTGGCGTGAGCGCATGCTCGGCCTGCATGGCGGCTCGGCGCGCTCGGCGCCTGCTCGCATCGGCTCGCCGGGACCAGCCTGAGGCGCGGCATGCGGGCTCCCAAATCTCAGGGATCGTTCGCGCCGGGCGCCGATCCTTCATGGGAGAGCGTCTGGGGCGAGGAGGTTCTCCGCGACTGGATCGAGCGCTGGGCGAGCGAAGCTCCGGACCGGGCAGCGATCCGCCTCGGTGACGAACGCATCACCTATGCCGAGCTGCACCGGCGAGCGAGCTCGCTCGCGGCCGTCCTGCATGAGCTCGGGCTGCGGCGAGGCGATGTGATCGCGGCCCAGCTGCCGAACGGTGTCGAATTCATCTCGACCTATCTCGCGGCAGGCTATGTCGGCGCGACCCTGCAGACGCTCCACATGCCCTATCGGTCAGCCGAGATCGAGCCGTTGCTGCGCCATGGCGGGGCGAAAGCCGTCATCTGTCTCGCCCGCATGAAGGATTTCGCGCCGGCCGAGACGATGCTGTCGCTGCGATCGCATCTTCCCTCGCTGTCCCATATCATCAGCGTCGGAGACCGGGTCGACGGTGCGGTGAGCTTTCCGGCCTCGACGGATCGGCCCATGCCGGCAGTGCCGCGCGCGGCCGCCTCCGACCGCTTCCTGCTGCTCTACACGTCCGGCACCAGCGCCGCGCCGAAGGGCGTGCCGGTGCCTTACCGCAAATATCTCGCCAATGCGCGCTTGAGCGCGAGCGAGCTTGGGATCGGCGCCTCTTCGACATTGCTGACCGCCGCGCCTTTCACGCATCTCTACGGCCTGTTCACCCTCAATCTCGCATTTGCCGTCGGTGCGACGACCGCCATTCTTCCAGGCTTCACACCGGAGGCGCTGGCATCTGCGCTCGATATCTGTCGCCCGACGGCGTTGTTCGTGGCGCCGGCCCATATGGCGGCTTGCCTGAACGCCGGCTTGCTGACCGTGGAGCGGCTCGCTTCGCTTGCCATGGTGCAGATATCGGGAAGCGTTTGCCCGCAAGATCTCGCTCGCGCCGTCCAGGATCGCCTGCCGCATGGTGAGGTGCATCAGCTCTGGGGCATGAGCGAATTGCAGGCGGGCGCCTTCACCAGACCTGGTGACGCTCTCGAGCTTCGTCTCTCATCCGCCGGCCGGGCGAGCCCGGCGACCGAGCTGCGCGTCGCCGATGACGGGGCATCGGGCGGGGAGGGGGAGCTGCAGGTCAAAGGCGCCTCCGTATTTGACGCCTATCTCGACGATGGTGCGGCAAGCGCCGAAGCCTTCACGGCCGATGGCTGGTTTCGCAGCGGCGACCTCGCGCGGATCGATGCGCACGGCCATATTCGCATCACCGGGCGCGTCAAGGAATTGATCAATCGCGGTGGTGTCAAGTTCAACCCGGTCGACATCGAAGCTGCGATTGCGCGACATCCGGATGTCGCAAGCTGCGCCATCGTGCCGATGCCGGATCCGGTGCTCGGCGAACGTGCCTGCTGTTTCCTCGTGCCGCGGGAGGCCGCGCGCCGGCCGAGCCTTGGCGATGTCTGCGCCCATCTCGCCAACCAAGGGATCGCCAAGACGCGGTGGCCGGAACATCTCGAGATCATCGACGAGATGCCGATGACGCCGACTCGCAAGGTCAAGAAGGGCGAGCTGGCGCAGAGGGCCGCGGCGCTGCGTGGCTCATGGCGCGCCTCATGAAGGCATGACGGACGATCACGAGCCTCTTTGGCTAGGTGAGCGTGGCCATCGCCTAGACATAGGCGACCAAGGCCGTGCATGGCGGCGACGCCGGCATTGTGTTCGAGAACAGGGTGGGGGGATCCACGATCGTCGCGGGCGATAGTCTGCGCAGATTCCTGTTGCGCAAGGGCGTCGATTTGGTGGTGCTGAACGGCTGTTTCACGGCAGCCCAAGCAAGTAAGATACGGCGCGCGGTCAGGGCGGTGATTGGGACGACCGGCGCCGTCCTGGATGTCGCTGCACGCGAATTTGCTACGACATTCTATCATTATCTCGGCGAGGGTATGATGCTTTCCAGCGCGGCAAGGAGGTAGTGTACCTCACATATGGATCGCAGGACGACTTTTTTTACAGTTACGGAAACCTGAAATTCGCGTTCGTTGGCGGCAGCAGAGTCCGCGACAGTAGGCACCCGTCAAGCTCAAAAAATAAGCAGACGCGCACCCATTAAGGCTTTCGATCCGAACAACAATGCCGCAGCCTGCATGGGCTGTCTCGAAATCGGGAACGGCTGCCTCCCACCCCTGCGGGCCAGTCTATTGGGCCGCGTTTCGTGGTCAAACCCGGACGTACTCCAATCCGCGCTTCGGCTGGCTCGTGCCGAAGCGGTCGAGTTTCGTCCCGGCGTAACTTGTCCCAGTTCCCCGACACGCGCCCGGAGCTATGGGAGCGGTTTGACCCTGACCGGCTTGGGGTAGATGTCGTCGATCTGCGACGGAAGCACGGATTTGACCGGCGCCAGGCTCTGGAGCTCGGCGATGATGTCCGGGTCGCCGCTGACCGATACCGACTTCGCCAGCTTGTGTATCCTGCCCATGGTGACGCCGCCTTGACCGCCGATCTTGGCCGTCGCTTCCTCGATCGCTTTGCTCGCGACCTCAGACAGTTGGTCGGCAGGCACGCTTTCGTTGAAAAAGACCTGTGCGCTCGCCATCTGCCCCGGGCCGGCGCTCTCCTTCAGACGCCGCCCGACAGATTCAGGCGTCCATTCGGAAGACGGTTTATCGCTTTCCATCGACATTCCTCTCGGCACGCGCCGCTATACAAAATATGGGAGCGGCGTACGAAAAGAAAAGCGGTGGAGACCGTCTCCGGATCCGTTCACGGCTTGCGACGGGCTCGTCCGGCTGCGGCGGGGCGCTTTGTTGGCGTTTTCGGCCCTTTCACCCGGATCTTGGCCGGTTTTGCGCCTCTTACGGCCTTTTTGCGGGCCGTCTTCGACGTCCGCCTCGCTCCCAGCGCAACTCCTGCGGTCGGCGTCAGGATCTTGAATGCCAAGGCCGCGTCCGGAACGCCGCGATTGGCGCGATCCTGCGGCATGCCGCTCGGCCGCCGGCAGGAATCGAGGATGGCCTGCGCGAGCTGGTCCACGGTCGCATCCGGCTTTGCCCCTAAGAGCAGCGCCGCCAGACCGGCGATATGGGGGGTTGCCATCGAGGTGCCGTCCATTTCGGCAAATCCCCCGTTGGGGATGCACGACACCACCCCGACGCCTGGCGCAACGAGCGAGGGAACGAGCGGTTCGTCGGGACGATTGAAGGTCTGGCTGCTCGAAAAGCCTGCGACTTGATCCGAGCTGCGCCGATAGAGACGACGTTCGCATAATTTCCCGGGGAACGACTTGTCAGCGGGCCCTCATTCCCTACGGCTATGACCGGCAGGACTCCGGCGGCGCGAAGGGAATCGATGACGGTTTGGAACGCCGGGGTGTAGCCACGCAAGCCCAACGACATGCTCAGAATGTGGCAGCCCTGCTCGACCATCCAGTCCATGCCGGACAGGATGCGATCGATCGTCTGGCCGCCCTCGATCACCATGCCGCTCGCCAGCTTCGCCTTCGGCGCGACGCCGAACGAGCCCTTCGGCCCGGAACGCCCGACGATCGTGCCCGCCGTGTGGGTTCCGTGCTGAGCGCTATCCCGCGGTTGGGCGCCGGGCACGAGTTCGCCCGTCATGTCGAATTCGGCGAATGCCGCAATCGCGCCGGCGAGCGCCGGATGCGACCCATCGACGCCGGTGTCGAGATGCCCGACGACGACGCCTTCGCCTTCGAAGCCGGCCGCCCAGAGCTTATCGGCACCGAGGCGCAGGATCCCCCAACTCGTGACCTTCCCGGGCGCTGCCGGCCGGGCTGCCACCGGGCGGATCAGGCTGAGCTCAGGCGCCTTGACCACCGAGGCGACGCGGCTGTCGGCTTCGAGGGCAGTGGCGCCTCCATTGTTCACATAGCCGATGGCGAGCCGCAAATGCGGATACATGCGCATCAATCTCGGACTTGCCGATTTGGGTTGCTTGGATGCTGCTTTGGATCGCCTGGATGCCGTGACGTCGGTTCGGAGAACGGCGGCGGCGAGGCTCAAGGGCTGCGCCTCGTTCGGCACGATGAAATGCTGCTGCAGGTCCAATTCAAGGGAGGAAGCGGCGCTCGCAGTGACGGCCACCCCCCTGCGAGCCCCTGCCGATGGCCGGCGCGGGATTGCGGCCGTGCTCGCCATGGCAGCGACCGCAGCGCCGATCGGCGCGCCGCCGTCGCCAGGATGCAACGCCACGATCACTTTGGCGTAGCCAATTGCCGTCAATGCTTCGTCAAGAGCAGAATCTCGCATGGTCTCCTCCCCAACTCAGTTCTAGGGCCTATTCTCGATCGCGGCATATTCCTGGTTTGCACAACGAGGCGTTGCTTCGGCGCAGGGGTCATGCCATCGAAGCCTCCATTCAGGCGGAGATGCGGGCCACGACCACGAGCGTCTTGAGACCTGTGGCGACGATCGCGCTGCGTTCGCTTATCTTGAGAATGATGCAGCCATCGGATGCATCGCCCGGATGTTGCAAAGAATCGCCGTGGATAAGAAAGCCGCTGCGGCCGCACATGTCGTTTGTCGGATCGGGGGTCAGCGCTAGCGAATAGGGAGAGGGGCCGGGTCCTGGCGGGCCGACGGTATAGCTGCCGCAAGGGAGCGGACCGACGCCCCGGACACATTGCTGGTCGGGGTCGTTCTTGCCGTGCTTGGACAGCGACCCGGAATATCCAACCGCCAGCGTGTCATATCTGCCGCCCTCGCAGGTGAGGAGGATTCCGGTGGCCTGCTCATAGACGAGGTGGTCCCCGCCGCCGACCGGCATGGCGTAGGGCGCGGCACCCAATTCGGCCGCGGCAGCCAAAGCGGCGCCGGCCGCGCCCGCACCCGGCAGGAGCGCTGCCCCGGCCGCGACCGCCTCGAGGAGATGGGGAATGTTCCCGGGATTGGCCAAGTAGTAGTCCGTGGCCCTCAGATAGGTCTCCATCTGCGCAGCCGTTACCAACTGGCCGGGTGGTGGCACCGGCCTTCCCAAATTCGGCTCACCGCCGGAGAGCCAAGTCAGCAGCTTGGTCGGCGGCCCCGACATGTTGATCCACAGCGCCATGAAGATCAGGGGCTTCGGGTCGATCGAACGGCCGGCGGACTGGGCTTTTGCGGAACATTTGTCGAGGTCCGCATAGACGCTGCCGATGATCTGCTCGTCCATCGCGTCGACGCGAGCACTCTGATTTTGCAACGCCGTGTTGATGATATCCGTGTCCGCCCTCGAAAGCGGGTTGGCGATCAAGTGGACGGAAAGTTGCCTGAGATAGGCTCTTATATTGCTGTCGGAATAGCTTGCGCGGCGAGCATTGCCTTGAAGGTGGTTATCGCGACCGACTGCCTGGCGGCAAGATCGCCCTGCATGAAGCCGAAGCTGGCGCCGCTATTGCCCTTGCCGGCAAAAAAGAGCTGGTACGGGCTCTTTGCGCCAATTTCGTGCATCCGCAACGCGGCTCGCAAGGCTGGCTTCAAGTTGTCGGCCGGCATGACGCACCTATTGTTATCGAAGACCTTCCTGCTCTCGAAGATTTGCGCCATATCCGCACAAATCCGGAACTACACTATTGGAATGCTTGTCCCGATCGGAATCGTGCGAGGCTGATCAGAAAACGGGAGAACTGCCCCACCGCGAGCTGACGGGGGGCGTTGGAACCCGCCGCTCTCGTGCACATGAAGGGTGGAAGACGTGTCATTCTCGCGCCGGCTCGCCCCCCGCTGGCACCTTCGCCTCGACCGATCGAGCGCTGTCCGCTTAGTCGGCGCAGGTTGCTCGCTTCACGCGCAGGTTGTCAAGACGACATTATTGGTCAGAGACAACGAGGTCCGAAACAACCGGGCTAGAGACAATCGGGTCGACCGACACGACAATGCGTGTCGTGAGCTGGCCGGGCCCCGCAACCGTCGCCGGCCGTGCCGCGACGAGAAATCTGATCCCCTCGCGTGAGCCTGGTCCGGCCCGTCATGCGGCCGGTTACATTTGTGACGGATTTGGCGAACGCCGACCATTTGGCCGCTGCAATTCAGTTAACCTGAGAGGGAGCCGCCGATATTGCAATTCGCAGAGCCGAATACTCGAAGAATGCGTGTGCAACCTTGTGCGCAACCCGAAATCATGTGATGCTGATTGCCTGAGCGCGAACCGGGGGACGAAACGACATGCGCCTCAGCTTTGAACTCTTCGTCCCGGCTCGGATCGACTTGCGCATATGGGCTGCCGTCATCGCGGCACACAATGTTGCGTCGGGTGCCAAGTCGGAAGCCGCAGACGCCCTTCGGAGCGAAGTGAGGGGCGCGTCGTGATTGGCGCGAATGTGGTCAAGGGACGTACTTCGCGTGCCATCGACAGTGTTTGCCGAATAGAAATCAACGGCAAGCCAACAGGGACGGGGTTCCTGGTCGGGCCTGACAGCGTCCTCACCAACTTTCACGTCGTCGAGAAAGTCTTGGGAGGTGACAACAAGTTCACCGCTGTCGTGTCCTGCCTCTTTGACTTCGCCGAGGCAGAGACGGGTGGTGTCGATGCAGGAACTCCGATTGGTGTTGCTTCGCCCTGCCTGGATTGGAGTCGCTATGGGGCCGCCGAGAACACGTCGAATCCCTCGAGCTCGCTGCCGGAGGCAGATGAGCTCGACTACGCGTTGCTCAAGCTGGATGACGCCGTCGGCAATAGGCCTGCCCCCGGCGCATGGCGCAAGCGCGGATGGATCACAATCCCTGCCAAAGCTCCAAACCTCTCCAAAGACTCGCCGCTGATCATCATTCAGCACCCACTCACCGGCCCTAAAGTTACCGATCGTCAGGACAAGGGTGTCGTTGGGCTGAACCCCCGGAATAATCGGCTCATCTATGTGAACGAGACACATCCTGGCTCTTCCGGCGCTCCTTGTCTGACCGCCGATTATGAGCTCGTGGCCCTTCATCACTATGGCGATCCGAAGTGGGTTGCGGCTTCTCGACGGCAAGGCGTGCCGATCTGGCTTATCCGCGACAGTCTGGTCGCCCATGGATATGGGGCCAGCATTCCCGACTATCGCGACGATGTGAATATGGTTGAGGGCTTCCTCGGTGAGCTGAGCCGAGTCTTGCATGACGGCGAGGTGGGCGCGAAAGTCGCGAGATGGCGTGAGGATATTGTCAAAGCGAATGACGGCGTCGCAAGGCTGACGGCCTACAAGGGAATGCACGATTTCCTGCATCGCTGGCAGAAGCAATTGCCGATGATGATGGAGGCAGCCGAGAGGATTGACCGGGATGCATTCGCGTCACGCTGGCTTGCTTTGGAAGGCCAAAATGTCGTGGATGATTGCGGGGGCCCCCGCGACTGCGCCGGAAAATTGCCGCCGGGCATCCGCGGCGGTCAGGAAGAACAATTGCGGTGGATCGACGAGATCGTCGCGGCCGCGAGCGTCCTGACAAATACCCTGGCGGGCCAGCCGAATGCCCGCTTCGCCGCGGCTGTTCAGATCAGGAACATCGTCCGATTCCAATTGGCGAACATCAATTATCGCCTGGTTGACGAAGCAGCCAATCTGCCACTGAACAAACTCGTCACTGCCTTTCGTGATCTTGCGAGCTCGCAGGCCATCGCGGGCTCGGCGGACGATCAGACCGAGGGGGTTTTGGCGCTTCAACGCCTTCAAGATGCATTGCACGGCCGTGTCGACGAACATAATCGCTGGCAGTTGGCCGAACACCACCTGTGGGGCCTGGAAGATATTTCGGTCGACGCGGAAAGCAGCCGCAAGATTTACGTCGCGACCTGGTGCCA
Organism: Rhizobiales bacterium GAS188; assembly: GCA_900104855.1. NCBI lineage: Bacteria > Pseudomonadati > Pseudomonadota > Alphaproteobacteria > Hyphomicrobiales > Rhizobiales bacterium GAS188. The sequence continues at coordinate 78,605 of FNSS01000001.1, read as the reverse complement.
GGCGTGGGACGTGATTCAGCGCCTTTGCGCGGAAGACAAGATGGCAGATTGGTCGCGGAGGATCGTCACGACGGGAAGCGCTTTGTCCAAACTGCTGGAGGCGGCAGAGTGGCTGGAGGTCCGCGAGGCCTTCACGGACTTTCGACGATTTGCCGCCGATAGATTCCGCCAGGTCGATACGCGCCTGTTGGAAGAGTGCGAGGAGATCGTCACTCTCGGCAATCCCCTGACCGCATTGGTGGGAGGGCGCATATGAACGTCCTGGATCCCAACATGCCCGGTGCGGGCAAGGCTTTCGAAAGCGTTGTCGCGCTGCAGCAGGCGAATCTGGAATGCCTCGAAAGCTGGTCGAAGGTGAGAGCGCTCAAGCGCTCCGACCGCAACCTGGCGGCCATTCACGAGTTTCTGACGCGCGCGCAACAGACGGGCACGGTGCTCGATCGCGAAGCAGACCGCCGGTCGGCGCAGGCTGCGCTCGATTACTGGATGACCGAATTGGTTCTTGCGGGCGATGAAAAGGCCCAGGACGAAGGGCTGAGACCGCTCGCCCCGTTCGATCCGGCGACGTTCCCCGATCTTGGCGGCCGGCCGTCACCATTCAGAGGGCTGGCCGCGTTCGCGGAGAGCGATGCGGCCCAGTTCTTCGGGCGCGACCGAGCGGCCAACGCACTGGCGGCTAAGGTGGGAAGCCAGCCATTCGTGACCATTTCCGGCCCTTCGGGCAGCGGAAAATCATCGCTCATCCAGGCGGGCCTGGTTCCGCGACTCCGGCGCACCATCGCTGCCCCCGATCGGACGCATGATTTGCTGGATGTCGCGACGCCGGGAAGCAGACCCTTGCTGGCGCTCCTGAAAACCGTCGTTCCGCCGGACACGAACCTTGACCGCATCGAATCGCTGCGCACCGAACTCACGGCCTCCCCCAGCAAGCTCGCGGATATCGTCAAGCGCTATCATGCGAAGCCGGTCGTGCTCATTTTCGATCAGTTCGAAGAAATCTTCACTCTGCAACAGGGTCACAGGCCAGGCGAGCTGCAGGTATTTGCCGAGGCCCTTGCCACGCTGGGGGATCAGCATCAAGTGGTCATCAGCATTCGCGACGATTATCTGGCCCAACTTCAAAGGCTGCAGTCTCTGGGCGCCAGGGCGACGGAACCGAGCAACCACTATTCGCCGCCGCCTCTCAGTCCGCGCCAGCTCAAGAACGCGATCGAGCGCCCGGCGGAGGCGGTAGGCTTGCGCTTCGAGGACGGGCTGGTGGACGAGCTGGTCAAGGACGTCGCCGGAGAACCTGCCTCGCTTCCCCTGCTCCAATTCACGCTGACCCGGTTGTGGGAGAAGAAGCAACGCAACCGGGTGACGCGGGAGATCTATCGCGAGGTCGGGCGCCCGCGCGAGGCTCTCAAGAAGGCGGCCGATGGGGTCCTCGAGGACCTCAAACTGCCTCAGAACCAAGAGATCGCGCGACGTCTGTTTCTCCGGCTGGTGACGCCGGCCACCGAAACCGAATTCGTGCGCAATCCCTGCACGCGCGCGACTCTCTGGGCGGGCGAGAACGATCCCCACGCAGTGGATCGCATTCTGGAGCGGTTCGTCGAAGCGGGCCTGTTGCGCCAGCAAACGGCACATGGCGACGAGAGGGAGGACGACCGCTTCGACGTCGCCCATGAGGCGCTGATCCGCAACTGGCCCTGGCTCGTCGGCGTCCTGCAACGGGAATGGCGCGATCACGAAAAGCTTTGGCGATTGCACTCCACCGCGAAGCTCTGGATCGAATCCGGCGGCAGCGCCGGCTATCTGTTGTCCGGAAAGGCATTGGAGGACGCAAGTCGATTCCGTGAGCGTTCACGGGATGTCGATGCGCTTCTCGACGCCAGCAAATCTGCCGAAGATGCGAGAAGGGCGGAAGCGGAAAGATTGGCGGCGCAGCTTAAGGCGAAAAGTCTATTGCTTAAGAGAGTATTCTTATGTGTGGGTCTGCTTTCAGGACTCATGGCGTATTTGATTGTGTGGAGGGAAAACAATATTAATAGCGCCAATCTGGATGAGAAAACAGCGTTGTTGCAACAAATTAGAAATAGCGGCTCCTTTAACGAAGCCAATAGGCTATATGCTAAGAAATTAGGCGATCTAACTGCCAGAATTGACGGAATCGCGGAATCGGTTAATCATGCAGATCTTTCCGATCTCAAGACATTTCTGAGAGAATTTGGCGTGTCGCCGCCGATAGTGGATCGTCTGGCATTGGTGCCGGGCGCCGGGTCGGCGCCTCCTGGCATCGGCTCTACGCCCCAAATCCGGCGTGAGGATTTCTCCGAGATCGTTCCAGGCTTCCGCGAGGCTGCGCCGACATCGGGCGGGCTCACATGCAGCGGCGTGCTGTGGCTTGGAAATGCCGATAACAGCAAAGTCGCCAGCTTTCCTTCGAGATTGATCGGTTTGAAGAACAGCAAATTGAAGGTGACGGCAAATATACGATTGCGCAAGGACTTTCCGAGCGCGGATACGTATTCGATGTCCGACGCCTTAGGTGTCATTCCGGCGGGGACGGAAGTGGTGGCGCAGGGCGACCCGAAGGCGTTTGCCCGCCCGTCCGGTCTGCAATACTGGATCAGTGTCTATGCGCCGGCCGAAGTCTGTAGCAAGGTGGTCATTCAATATGTCGGCGACGATTCACGCAGCACGCAGATCAGCAACGCGTTGACGGGGCTTGGCTATCAAGTGCAGGAAGCCGAAATGGTCGCCACGGCTAAGGGCAAGGCCGAGGTCAGATATTTCTGGGACAGTGACAAGGCCGTCGCGGCGAAGCTCGCCGCGCAGCTGTCGACGGTGATGCCGGGGACAACAGTCAATCCGGTGTCGCTGGTCAATTGGCCCTACACGAAGCCGCCTGCCGGCACCTTGGAAGCTTGGCTCGACCTATCAGGGCCGTGACACCGCGCGCGGCCGAGCCGTCGTATTCAACGCCATGAAGGGGAAAGCGATATGGATGAGGAGTATGTCATTCTCCATATTGAGGGCATGCAAAAGCGCGGGCGTGGAGGTCTGCAGAGTCATGGACGTGTCGAAAATATGGAGGCGCACAGCCTGGACCTGACCACGCGAGGCGGGGAAGATTCTGCCGGGCAGAAGATCACCGTCGAGGTCGCCACGCTGAGCGAAGAGCAGAAGCGCGATGTCGATCGCGATCCCGATCGGCACGCCAGTGCCGTGATGCCGATGTCGCTGATCTCGCCTTTGACTGCCGAGGAGCTTCGCCAGATCGCCTCGGCGGAGGCTGCGTCGGGAGGTGCCATGCCAGGCGATCCGGTGCAGGAGGCTCGCGACAGCAAATACACGTGGGGAGTCGAAGCTGTCGGCGCGCGCGGCTGCCAGTACAGCGGCAAGGATGTTGTAGTCGCCGTTCTCGATACGGGGATCGATAAGCAGCATGCGGCCTTCAAGGGATTGAATCCACGAGACGACGATTGCAAGAATTTCACGGCTTCGAGTGATGCCGACACCAATGGGCATGGCACACATTGTGCCAGCACGATCTTCGGCCGGGATGTCGATGGTGTTCGCATCGGTGTTGCGCCAGGCGTGACCAGGGCGCTCATCGGGAAAGTCCTTGACGACCAAGGGCGCGGGTCGTCACGCTCGGTCATCGAGGCGCTCAAATGGGCGCATAGCGAAGGCGCGAACATCATATCCATGTCGCTGGGCTTCGACTTTCCCGCAATGCAGGAAAGGCTCGAGCAATCGGGCTTGCAGAAGAAGCTCGCCACCTCCCGCGCCCTTCAGGCCTATCGGGAGAATTTGCGTGCCTTCGACGCTCTGATGGCTTTCATCCGGCAGGAAGGGGTGATGGGCAGTGGGGCAGTGGTGATCGCCGCGTCGGGAAACGAGAGCCGGCGATGGGAGGATCCTCGATTTGTCATCGATGTCAGCCTGCCGGCCGCCACGGATCAGGTGGTGTCGGTGGGAGCGCTGAAGCGGAAGAAGGAGGGGCTCGTCGTCGCTCCATTTTCCAACGTGAACCCGGTTTTGTCGGCTCCCGGATACGACGTCGTGGGTGCGAAATCAGGTGGCGCGTTGACGGCACTCAACGGGACCAGCATGGCCTGTCCGCATGTGGCCGGGCTCGCGGCCCTTTGGTGGGAGCGGGAGGTGCGCGAAATCGGGGTTGTGAGCGCGGCGTCCGTGCGAAGCAGCCTGGTGGCCATGGCGACACGCGTCGCCGGCATCAGCCATGTCGACCAGGGCGGCGGCCTGGCCAAGGCGCCGGCCAATGATCCGGCCGAGGCCAAGATCTCATAGAGGCCCCGCGCTCTGTTGAGGCGGGGCGAGATCATGCGTCGGGTGCGCTCGCCAGGCCGGTCAATACGGCCAGCAGGCCCGTCCATAAGGACCGAGATGATATCCCGGAGGGCAGGCCCAATAGCCGGGCGCTGGGGCGACATAAGCCGGTCCGCCCCATCCCCAAGGACGATATCCCCAACCCGGTCGCCGCCAACCCCAGCCCGGACCGCGCCAGCCCCAGCCGGGACCGCGCCAGCCGGGGCCGCAGCCCCAGCCATTGCACCACACCTTGTCGAGCATCGGCTGTTCCGTCGTCTCTGCGACGGCAGGGTCGATGGCGGCGCCCGATGCGACGCCTGCATGGGAGCTGTTGGCGAACCCCAGGGAGGCGCCGGCCAGCGACAGCGCAACAAGCATTCCCTTCATCGAAGACATGTGTCCCTCCATCGTGTGGATTGACTGAGCGTCGCTGTGATCTCGCTCCGGCCTGCCAGTACGACGCCCTCACCGGCAGCGAAACGATTGATCGCATCCTCACGCTGAACCCTCGCTGACTACGCCGTTCAGCCGGCGTTGCCGGGAAATTACGGTGACATGTACCTAGCTCCCCAATTCCTATTCTCCCGATTCCCCATCGCGACATGTGGCTCGATTGCCGCGAAGGGCTGGTTTCCCACACGAGAGAGCACAAAATTGCCAGGTGCTGGCGGCGAAGGCGTCTTGCGGTCGCCACTCGGCTATGCTCCTTTCGGTCGCGGCACCTTCGACGCCGAGGGCGCCGCCCCGGCGCAAGCATCGCGAGGCACGGCCAGGTGCTGTATCATCGGCGCCGCAATGCCCATGCCCCCGCATGGATCGAATGTGCCGCACGCGCTGGAGGGCGAAAGAGATGCCCGTGATCTTGCAGGTCTCCTTCGTCTGGGACGAGGATGAGGAAGCCGTTCGGGCCGAGAGCCTGGCACAGGCGCAGGCGCTCGCGAGGCGCGACGAGTTCGAATGGAAGCTCATCTTGCGCGATGCGCAGAGCAAGATTTCGGGGGCGATCTATCTGTTCGCCGACCGGCAGAAGGCCGAGGCCTGGCGGAATGACCTCTTCGAGCGGCGCGGCCGCGACATCGAAGCGCGCATCTTCGAGATCGACGAGGACGCCTCTCGCCTGACCCGCGCCCCGATCGCGCCCGCGACGGGCCATGGTCACGCCGCCGCCGAGTCGATGCCGATCGACGAGCTCAACGCCTCGAACGACGAGTGAGCGGATGGGCGGCTGCGGCTTCGCGATGCCGGTGTCCCAGAGCAGGCTCGTGGTCCTTGATATCGCCGCATTATGTCCTGAAGCGCATGAGCGAAGTTCGCGGCAACAGGTGCAGGTTTTGACGCCCCGCTGCCCCTGTGATTGAAGGTTTTGCGCCGCGGGTTCGCGCGGTCCTTGGGAGTTGACGAGTGTCGGATGTGAGATTGCTGACGCCGCGCCGTTTCGACGATGAGCGCGGCTGGTTCAGCGAGACCTTCAATGCGCGCGCGCTGGCGGCAGCGGGCCTCGATGTCGATTTCGTGCAGGACAACCGCGCCTTGTCGCATGCCGTCGGCACGCTCAGGGGGCTGCATTTCCAAGTGCCGCCGCATGCGCAGGCCAAGCTCATCGGCTGCGTGCGCGGCCGCATCTTCGACGTCGTGGTCGATCTGCGCAAAGGTGCGCCGAGTTACGGGAAATGGGTCGGTGCGGAGTTGACGGCCGAGAACGGCAAGCAGCTTTTCGTGCCTGTCGGCTTTGCCCATGGCTATGTGACGCTCGAGCCCGACACCGAGGTGTTCTACAAGGTGTCGGCCTATTATGCGCCCGATCATGAAGGCGGCCTGCGCTTCGACGATCCCGAGATCGGCATCGACTGGCCGCTGCCGGCTTCGGGCGCGATCCTTTCGCCCAAGGACCGCATCTTGCCGTCGCTTCGTGACTTCGACAGCCCGTTTGCCTATGAGGGAACGCCGCTGCAGCCGCTCGAAGCCTGATGGGCGCCGTGGATATTCTCGTCACCGGCGGCACCGGTCAGCTCGGCCTCGAGCTGCAGCGCTTCGCCTGGCCCGACGGCGTGCGCCTGCATGCGCCCGGCCGCGAAACCCTCGATCTCGCAAGCCCGGACGCCATCGCCCGCCTGATCGCCGCGCGCCCCTTCGCCGTAGTGATCAATGCGGCCGCCTATACGGCGGTCGACAAGGCCGAGAGCGAGGTCGCGGCCGCCTGGACCTTGAACGCGCTCGCGCCTGCCGTGCTCGCGGCCGAGACCGCAAAGGCCAAGATCCCGCTGCTGCATGTCTCGACCGATTACGTCTTCTCCGGAAGCAAGACCCGGCCCTATGTCGAGGATGATCCGGTCGGGCCGCTCGGCGTCTATGGCGCCAGCAAGGAGGGCGGCGAGCAGGCGGTGCGCAGCGCCAATCCGCGCTCGGTCATCATCCGCACCGCCTGGGTGGTGAGCGAGCACCGCGCGAACTTCGTGAAGACCGTGCTGCGCCTCGCCAATGAGCGCGACCGCCTGACCATCGTCGCCGACCAGCAAGGCTGCCCGACCTCGGCGCGTGATCTCGCCTCCGCGCTCGCCATGATCGCGCTTCGCCTCGCCAGCGATCCGGCGGCGCCGCTCGGGACCTTTCATGTGACGAATGCCGGCGAGACCAGCTGGCATGGCTTGGCTTGCGAGGTGGTGCGCCTGGCTTTCGAGGGGCGCCGGGGAGCGCCTATCGTCCATGCCATCACCACCGCCGACTATCCGACGCCCGCCAGGCGGCCGATGAATTCACGCCTCGCCAACGCCAAGGTCGCCGAGGCCTACGGGGTCGCGCTGCGGCCCTGGCAGGAAGCTGTCGCCGAAATCGTGTCGGCGCTAAGATGAGCGCTGCGGCGTCGGTGCGGCGCCGCCGTTGATCGAGCCATGCATCCGCAAGGGTGCACGATTGCGTGTTCGGGTGGCTGTCGACTTGAACGGCCTCGGCCATGGGCTACTGTGCGCGCCAAGCCGGAAGACCCGTAGAGGCATCGGCACAGGGGAGGACGACATGAAAACCGTCATCAGCTTGAGAATCGCGGCGCTGGCAATCGGGGCGCTAGGCTGCGGGCTGGCCGCCACCACCGCCAAGGCGCAGGACATCACCATTGCGGTCGCAGGGCCCTTCTCCGGACCGGTCGCCACCGTGGGCGAGCAGTTCAAGCACGGAGCCCAGGCGGGAGTAGAGGCCGTCAACGCCGCGGGCGGCGTCAACGGCCGCAAGATCAAGCTCGATATCGAGGATGATGTCTGCGATCCCAAGCAGGCCGTCGCCGTCGCCAACCGTCTCGCCAGCCTCCACGTCAAATTCGTGGACGGCCATGCCTGTTCCGGCTCCGCCATTCCAGCCTCCGAGGTCTATGCGGAAAACAAGATCTTGATGATCACTCCGTCCGCGAGCAATCCGCTGCTCACCGAGAACGCCTTCAAGAACAAGTGGCAGACCATCATGCGGCTCTATGGCCGCGACGACGCGCAGGGCCGCTTCATCGGGCCCTGGATCGCCGAACGCTATAAGGGCAAGAAGATCGTCATCCTGCACGACAAGTCGGCCTATGGGCAGGGGCTCGCGACGGCGGTGAAGGGCGGTTTCAATGGGGCTGGCGGCAAGGAGGTGCTGTTCGACTCGATCACTCCGGGCGAGAAGGATTACGGCGCGGTCGTCAGCAAGCTCAAGGCGCTTGGCGCCGAATTCGTTTATTTCGGCGGCTATCACCCGGAGGCCGGGCTGATCCTGCGCCAAGCCGCGGATCAGGGGCTGAAATTCACGCTGATGATGGGCGATGCGATCGCGACGCCGGAATTCTGGGCGATCTCGGGCCCGGCAGGCGAGGGGACCTTGTTCACCTTCCCGTCCGACCCGCAGAGCCGGCCGACAGCCGCCAAGGCGGTCGAAGAGTTCAAGAAGGCGGGTTTCCAGCCCGAGGGCTTCACGCTCTTCGCCTATGCGGTGATCCAGGCCATGGCCGAGGGCATGAGGCGCACCGGCGGCGACGATCCGGTCAAGGTCGCGGCAGCCCTCAGAAGCGGCCCGCCGGTCGATACCGTTGTCGGTCCCGTGTCCTTCGACGAGAAGGGCGACCTCAAGGACACGACCTACGACGTCAACATCTGGCATGACGGGAAATACGCCAAGCTGCAATAGGATCGTCGCCTGGCTCGATGCCTTCGCCAAGGGCCTGCCGGCCTTCGAAGAGACACGCTTCAAGGGGTGAGTGGGCGCCGGGCACGCTTCCTTCTCCCGCAGCTGCGACCTTTGCGGAACGCCCACGCCCGGTCATCCCGGACGCGGCGCAGCACCTTGTGATGCGCCGCAGGAGTTCGACGCCGTCTGGTCGCTGCTGTCGCGCGGCCTGAAGGCCTAACCGCGCATTCCTCAATGGCGATGCGAGGAGCCGGTGGCGAAGGCGGCTTTCTGGGCCGGCGTCGCCTCCTTCTGGAAGCGGGCCCGCCACTCCTCATAGGGCATGCCATAGACGAGGGCGCGGCTTTCCTCCTTCGAGAGCGAGCGGCCCGCCGCGTCGGCTGCGTCCTTCAGCCAGTTCGACAGGCAGTTGCGGCAAAAGCCTGCGAGATTCATCAGGTCGATATTCTGCAAGTCGCTGCGCTCGCGCAGATGCGCGACCAGCCGGCGGAAGACCACAACTTCGAGTGCAGCCATCGAACCGTCTTGCATCGGGTCATCCTGCTCGTCCTTGGCCGCCGCGAGATGGCGCGTATGGACGCGGCTCGCATGCAGCTTGATCGCATGGATGCCGGGATCGGCGAGGATGCCGCGAAGGGCGGCCGCGAGGCGCTCGCCCCAGGCCTCGGCATCGTGCCTTGCCGAGATCAGGTCCTGGCGGATCTCGACGAGCACATTGGCGAGGCCGGGTCGGCCGGCATGGCGGTCGAGCGTGTCGCCTTCGAGCGCGCCGTCATAGGGTTCGTTGGCGCCGATGACGAGGGTCTTGTCTTGCGCCAGGGCGGCGATCAGCGGCTTGGCGATCCGCTCATCCGCGTCGAAGAGGAGACCGCAATGCCAGGGGCGCGCCCGCCCTTGCAACGAGGGCGTGAATGAGTGGATCGAGATGATGGCCGGCACGATGCCGGCCGCAAGGCTGTTAGCGATCGCGGCACCGATCGCCCGGTCGTAGGGCCGGTAGAAGCGTTTGAGCCTCGCCTCGATTTCCTTGTCGTCGATCCTGGCATTGCCCGGCACGACCGCGCCGTCGGCGACCCGCATCACCAGGGTCGGATCGTCGGTGCCGCGATTGGGGTCGATGAGGAGGCGCGAGAAGCGCGACAGGATGGCTGGGGCGCGTAGCGCATGCGCCAGCTTGCGCGAGGTGTCGGCGGCCCCGATGTCGAAGGCGATATGGCGCTCGAGCTCGGCGGCCGGCAGGCCGAGCGAAGCATATTCCGGCGGCATGGCACTGGTGGCGTGGTCGCACAAGATGATCACGCCCGAGCCGATATCGCCGTCGATGATCTCGGGCTCTTCGATAGAGGCTTGCGTCATGGCCATCCCTTCGTCGCGTCTCCGGTCAAGATGGGAATGATCATCAAGAACGCCAAATCGCAAGGGTGCAATGCGGCCATACCGCCGGAGCGGACATAGGCTCGGCCGTCACGCGGGTTCAGGCGACCATCCGATGGCGTCGCGCAGGAAGGCATAGCCGAGGGCGAGGAAGGCCGCGCGTTCGGCATTGTCCTTGCCATAGCCATGCCCGCCCGCTGCCGGCTCGTAGAAATGCGCCTCGTAGCCGAGCCCCTGGAGCTTCGAGGCCATCTTGCGGGCATGCCCCGGATGCACGCGATCGTCGCGCCTGGTCGTGGCGATCAGGATCGGCGGATAGGGCTTGCCGGCGCTCGCCAGGTGATAGGCCGAGATCTCCTTGAGGAATGACCAATCCTCCGGCTTGTCCGGGTCGCCATATTCGGCCATCCAGCTGGCGCCTGCCAGCAGCTTGCTGTAGCGGCGCATATCGATCAGCGGAATGGTGCAGAACAGGGCGCCGAAACGCTCCGGATAGCGCGTCAGCATATTGGCGACGAGCAGCCCGCCATTGGAGCCACCCTCGGCCGCGATGCGCCTGGGCCGCGTCACGCCGCGGCGCACGAGATCGGCGGCGACCGCGGCGAAATCGTCATGGGCGAGGCGCTTGCCTTCGCGGCGTCCGGCTTCGTGCCAGCGCGTGCCGAACTCGCCGCCGCCGCGGATATTGGCGATGACGCCGGTGCCGCCGCGCTCGAGCCAGAGCTTGCCGATCGCCGAGCGATAGACGGGCTCGACCGAGACCGAGAAGCCGCCATAGCCGGTCAAATGCACCGGCGCCTCGCCGGTCTCGCCGGCGGGGCCGATCTGCACATAGGGAATGGCTTCGCCGTCGATCGAGACCGCGTCATGGCGCGTCACCACGAGGCCTGCAGCGTCGAAGGCCTCGGGGCTGCGCTTGAGCAGGGTCGGGGCGCCGATGCCGTCCGGCTGCGCCACGTCGATGAGCAGCAATTGCGGAGGCGTCAGCGGATCCTGCGGGCAGGCCAGGATCTCGCCATTGCTGTCCTCTTCATTGGCGTCGAGCGGCGAGAGGCTGACGGCGCCGATGCGGGGCAGGGCGTCGATCGGCCTATGGGCCCAGCCTTCGGCCGACGGCGTGACCACCTCGAAGCGCGGAGCGAGATCGTCGAGGATGGAAACGACGAGACGGCCGGCGCACCAGAAGAAGGATTGCAGCACGCGGCGCTCGCCGGGCTCGAACAGCGTCACGAAGCGGCGCTCCCCGGCGAGCCAGGCCGGCAACGACAGACCGAGCAGCCGGTCGGCCGGATGCGTCACGCCGGCGACGCTCCAGGGCTTGCGCGGCCGCACCGCGATGAAATCGCCGAAGGCCGTGCATTGCACATCCGCGGGCAGATCGAGCCTCGTCTTCGCACCGTCGCGATCGCCGAGCCACGCCTTCATCTCGAAGAATTCCGGCCTCTCCACGAACCAGATGCGCTCGCCGCCGGCCGTGCGATCGACATCGGCGGAGGCGCTCATCGATTCGAACGGGACCTCGAAGATGGCGGGCGCGCGGAGCGGATCGGTGCCGCGCTTCCATAGGCGAACCGTGCGCGCATAGCCCGAGCGTGTCGTCATGCCGTCGCCGAGCGCGCTCGACAACAGGAGTGTGTCGCGATCGAGCCAGGCCGTCGAGCCCTTGGCCTCGGGCAAGGTGAAGCCGTCATCGAGGAAGCGGCGCGTCGTGAGATCGAATTCGCGCAGCACCACCGCATCACCGCCGCCGCGCGACAGGCGCAGGATCGCACGTTCGCTCGGTTCCTTCTCGGTGGAGGCGCCGGCGAAGATCCAGTCTTCGTTCTCGGCAGCGGCGAGCGCGTCGATATCAAGCACGACGTCCCATTGCGGCTCGGCCTGCACATAGTCCGAGAGAGTGGTGCGCCGCCACAGGCCGCGAGGATGCGCCGCGTCCTGCCAGAGATTGTAGAGATAGGGCCCGCGCCTCGAGACGAAGGGGATCTTGTCGGGGCGGTCGAAGATCGCCGCGAGCGCATCGCGGTCTTGCTCGAATCGCCTAGTTCCGAAGCGCGCCAATGTGGCGGCGGATCGCTCCGCCGCCCAGGCGAGCGGCCGCTCGCCCTCGATCTCCTCGAGCCACAGATGCGGGTCGTCGTCGGGCGCATCCTGCGTCGGGCGCTGATCGAGCTCGCGCATCACATTTCTCTATCGTTCGCGAAGAGGGGCTTGGCCTTGTGGCCTCGCGCCGCGCAGAATTCAAGAGAGGCGCCAACCCTCTCCCGCCCCTTGAGGCGGGAGAGGACCTTCTACCCTTTTGCAAGCCCTAATTTGCGGGGCGGTAACCCCGCACGGTAGCGAGTGTAGTGTCCCGTCTGGGCACGAGCGTAGCGCCGCGCTGGCTGCGTCAACCGCGCAAGGGCGCGGTGCTGCGCTGCGCTTCGCCCCCTTCGGGGTGACGTGCGCGGCGCGCGGCGCTCTGCCCGTGGGCAGGTCGGGACGAAGGGATGGTCGCTGCGGTCGAACCCAGGGATGGTCATGCCGCGGCCTCCAGGCTGTTGTGGTCGGGATCGAAGAGAACCTGGCGTCGCAGCAAGGTGCAGGCGACATAGAGCAGGCGGTCACCGACGCTTCGCAGGGCCCGGCCGTGGCTGTGGCCGCGCCCGCGCAGCGCAGCATAGCGCTGGCGGCTGACCGGGTCGTGCTGGGTGGCGACCCGGGCCCAATGGTAGAGGGCATTCCTCAGCCTTCGGTTGCAGGCCAGGCGGCGCAGCACCATCCAGGCCTTGCCGCTGCGGCGTGTCACCGGCGCGACCCCGGACAGGGTCCGCAGGACGTGGTAGTCTCTGCGGCCCAGGGGCTCCGAGCCCTCGGCGAGCAGCGTGGCGAGATTGGTCCTGCCGATCCCCGGCATGGAGCGCAGGATGGTCACGTCGCGCTGCTCGGACATCTGCCCCGCTTGGTCCTGCCCCGCTTGGTCCTGCGCCGCCTGTTCGAGCCGAGTGAGGAGCTGCTCGAGCTTGCGCTCGGCCGTCTTCAGTTGCTGGTTGATGAGCCCGATGCGCTCGGCGAGGCTGCGGATATGGGCGCTCGCCGCTTCGCTGGCACCGGCCGCGACCTTCAGCGGCGTCTGGCGCAAGATGCGCACCACCTCCGGCGCCTCGATGCGGCGGATGCGGTGCGCCTTGAGGATGCGCTGGATCGTGGCCTCGGAGGCCTTGGCGGCCTTGGCCGGGGTCGGCACCCGCCGCCACAGGGCCAGCAGCCAGTCCTCGGCGAGATCCTCGCTCAGCTGCAGCATTTGCGGATAGTAGCGCCACAGCTGGTCGCGGACCCGGTTGGCGAGGCGGGTTCGCTCCCGCTTCAGCTCATCCTCGATCCGCGACCACTCCCGCAGCTCGATGCGCACAGGATCATCGATGACGAGACGGCGAAAGGCGCGGCTGTCGGTGCGCAGGGAGTCCCCGAGCACCTGCGCGTCACGGCTGTCGTCCTTGGCGCCCGCCACCGTGAAGCGGTCACGGAAGCGGTCGAGTTGCTTGGGATTGATGGCGAACACCGCAAAGCCGCGCTCCAGAAACGTCTCGACCACCGGTCCATGCGGCGTTTCGATCGCCACCCCGATCCGTCCGGGCTCGGCGCCCGTCTTGCGGATCAGCCAGTCGCACAGCTCCGCCAGATCGGCGCCCGCGTGCGCCACCTCGCGTTTGCCGACCACCCGGCCGGCCCGGTCCATGAGACAAGCGCAATGCGTCTCGCTGGCCCAGTCGAAGCCGACATACCATTCGATGTCATCGGTCATGACCCTTCTCCACTAGGTTCGGGTCACCGCGACTTGTGTCGATCCCTGTACCGGCGCTCACGGCGCAACCTTCCACCGGACCTGAGTCGCGGTCTCCCTGCCGAGGCACATGTCCTCTCCAGGTGCTCGGGCGCAGGTGCCATTCGGTTGCTCCCGGCAGGTCGACCCGGTCCGACCAGTCTACACTGCAGACTGGCCCTCAGACACGCCAAGGGTACAGGGTGCCGAGACGCAGTCGAGGCGGGTGAGGGACGGTCGAGCGCTCCAGCGTCCCTCATCCGCCTCGCAAGAGCTCGGCACCTTCTCCCGCGAAAGGGCGGGAGAAGGTAAAGCGCCAGCTCCATTCACTCCGGCGGCAGGCCGTTCTCGAAGCAATAATAGAGGGTCGGGAAGGAGTGCCGCAGCGCGACTGCCTGCGGGCGCAAGGCCTCGGGCTCCTCGCCATGCACCAGGATGCGCGCGATGAGCTCGGCGATGATCTCCATCTCGGCCTCCCTCATGCCGTAGCGCGTCACCTCGATAGTGCCGATGCGGACGCCGCCGGGATAGTCCCAATCCTCCTTGCGATCGGCCGGCAGCAGGTTCTTGTTGACGATGATGTTGGCGCGCTCGAGCGTCCGGGCCGCCGCGAGGCCACGCCCGAAGCCGCGCATATCGGCGATCGCCTGATGCGTCGTGGTGAAGCCCTTATGCGCACCCAGCATCGGGATGCCGCGCGCTTGCAGGGCCTTGGCGAGCGCCCTGGCATTGGCGACGATCTGCGCCTGCATTTTCTGGCCGAAGGCGATCGCTTCGGCGGTCGCCAGCGCCAGCGCCGCGACGCGGTTGACCTGATGGGTCGCGGCCCAGACCGGAAAGACCGCGTTGGTCACGGCCTCGGTGATCTCGGGATCGTCCCAGAGGATGACGCCGGATTGCGGGCCCGAAAAGGTCTTGCCGGCCGAGCCCGTCATGATGTCGGCGCCTTCAGTGAGCGGGTCCTGGAACTGCCGTCCGCCGATCAGGCCGAGCTGATGGGCGGCGTCGAAGAAGAGCTTGCCGCCCCATTCGGCGATGACGGCCTTCATGGCGGCGACGGGCTGGGGAAACAGGGTCATCGACAGGCCGAGAGCCACGAGGCGGGGCTGCACCAAGGGCGCCGTCTTGCGGAACAGCTCGATATCGACGACGAGCTCCTGCGGATCGAAGGGGATGTCGACGATTCTGCGCCCCATGGCGCCGGCCGGGCCGTCGAGCCGGTTCGAGGAATGGCCGCCGACGGGCTGGGCGGCCGACATGATCACCTCGCCCGGCTGGCTCAGCGCCGTATAGACGACGGCATTGCCGATCATCGAGGCGCACATCCGGTGATCGGCGTAATTGCAGCGGAAATGCCGCTTCAGCAGCTCGACGCAGAGCGCCTCGACCTCGTCGATATGGCGCGTTCCGGCGAACCAGCGATTGACGGCGCCGATATGGCCCTCCGCTGCGCGGGTGCCGATCTCGGCCGCGAGCAAGGCGCGGACCGAGGGGCTGGTCGGAGCTTCGGGCGCCAAGAGGTTGATGCAGTCCTCGCCGCGCCAGGCCGCGTTGCGGCCGACGGCCTCCTTCACTTTCTCGCCCATCTCGCGCGCATCGGCGCAAGCCTCGATGACGGCGCGCGCCGTCGCCAGCACATCGGCATCATGCATCTCGAAGCGGTTGGGACGTTCGGGCCGGTTCATCGATCTCTCCGATCATCGATCTCTATTGGCGATGGCGGCCACTGTAGCGCAGGATCGGGCGCTTGAAATTTCTTATTGACCGCCCATTCGTTTCGTTTGATTGCCTCAGTGACCTCATTTGGAGAAACAAATGAAAACAATGACTCGCTCCAGTCGCTCTCCGCGCCCCTCGGCGACGCCACTCGATGCGATCGACCGGCGCCTTCTCGACCTGCTCCAGAAGGACAACCAGGTCACCAATATCGCGCTCGCCGACAAGGTCGGCCTCTCGCCGCCTGCCTGCCTCAAGCGCGTCCGCCGCCTGCGGGCCGAGAAGATCATCGTCAAGGACGTGGCGGTGCTCGATCCCGACAGCGTCGGGCAGTCGATCGTCGCCTTCGTCGGAGTCGAGCTCGACCGTCAGCGCGAGGATGTGCTCGCCGCCTTCGAGCGCAAGATCGCCGCCGAATCCGCCGTGCAGCAATGCTATTTCGTTTCGGGCGAGATCGACTATCTGCTGACGGTGCTCTGCCGTGACATGGAGGCCTATAACGCCTTCGCGCGGCGCGTTCTCGCCAATGAGCACAACATCAAGCGCTTCCGTACGAGCTTCAGCCTGTCGCGCGTCAAATACGAGACGCGCATCCCGCTCGATTGAGCGTCATCCCTGCGTCACGCCTTGCGCTCATTCCAAGCTCGGCTAAGCTCAGCAAGTCTTGGCTAAGCTCGGCGAGCCGACGCTCAGCCGGCGCAGGATCGAGGAGCGCGTCATGTTCAACCTGTCCGAAATCATGCAGTCGGCCCAAGGCGGGCAGGCCGTCTCCAACCTCGCCAGGCAATTCGGCCTGCCGCCCGATCAGGCGCAGGCGGCGATCAACGCCCTGTTGCCCGCCTTCCAGGTCGGCTTGCAGAACAACGCCCAGAATATGGGCTCGCTGTCGCAGATCATCGGCGCCATGATGGGCGGGCAGCATGCCACGACCTTCGACGATCCGAACTCCCATCTCAACCAGCAGACGATGAGCGCCGGCAGCAATGTGCTCGGCCAGATCTTCGGGCAGGGCCAGGCGACCTCGGCGATCGCCCAGCAGGCCGCCAAGGCGAGCGGAGTCAATTCCGGCATCCTGATGGCCATGATGCCGGTCATCGCCAGCATGCTCATGAGCGGCATGTTCAAATCGGTGACGAATCAGGGGCTCGGCGGGCTCCTCGGGCAGCTTGCCTCCGGAGCGATGGGCGGCGCCGCGGGAGCGCAGATGCCGGGCCAGCCGGCCGGCGGCCTCCTCGGCAACATCCTCAGCAGCGTCATGGGCAACATGATGCATGCCGGCGCGGCGCAGCAGCCGGCCGGTGCCGCGCCGGCTCAGCCGGGGGCGCAACCGGGTGCGATGCCCGACATGAACCCGGCGATGAAGGCCGGCCTCGACGTCCTGACCGGCATGTTCAACTCCGGCACCCAGGTCCAGAGCGCCCATGCCTCGGCGCTGCAGGACATTTTCAACGCCTATACGAAGGGGCTTGGGCGCTGAGGGGCAGACCATTCGTGCGCTTCCCTTCTCCCGCCACTTGAGGCGGGAGAAGGTGCCGAGGCGAAGCCGAGGCGGATGAGGGACGGTTGAGCGCTTCACCGGCGCCCCTCATCCGCCTCGCAAGAGCTCGGCACCTTCTCCCGCCCAAGAGCGGGAGAAGGAAGGGAAGCTAAATCTGCGCTGCCGTGAAGATCGGCTCGATGCGCTCATGCCATTCGCCCCGATAGGCAGCGAGCCAGCGCTCGGCGGAGGTCAGTTTGTCCTCGACATAGGATTCGAGCGGAGCGAGATAGCGTGTTTCGTCGAAGCTGTGGCGGTCATGGCGGGCGCGTTGCTTCAGGCCGGCACGTGACAGGGCAAGAGCCTCGCGGGCGAGGTCATTGACGGTCCGGCCGCGGAACGGTGTCGCGAGAGCGAGCTTCGGCACGCCGTCGCGCAAGGCTTGGCGCTCCTCCTTCGTCCAGTCCTTCACGAGCTCGAAGGCGGCATCGAGGCTGGATTCCTCATAAAGGACACCCACCCAGAAGGCCGATAGCGCCAGGATATGGGCTGGCGAGCCGCAATCGGCGCCGCGCATCTCGAGATAGCGTTTGAGGCGCACCTCCGGGAATATGGTGCCCAGATGGTTGACCCAATCCGACATGGTGGCGCGCTCGCCCGGCAAGGCTGAGAGCTTGCCCGCCAAAAGGTCGCGGAAGGATTGACCCGCGACGTCGTGATAGGTGTCGCCGCGCTTGACGAAATAGAGCGGCACGTCGAGCGCGTAATCAACATAGCGCGCAAAACCCATCCCATCCTCGAAGGCGAAGGGGATCATGCCGGAGCGCTGATTGTCGGTGTCGCGCCAGACCTCCGAGCGCACCGACAGGAAGCCGTTCGCTTTTCCTTCCGAGAACGGCGAATTGGCGAAGAGCGCCGCAGCGACCGGCTGCAGGGCGAGCGAGACCCGCAGCTTCTTGACCATGTCGGCTTCGGAGGAGAAGTCGAGATTGACCTGGACCGTGGATGTGCGCAGCATCATGTCGAGACCGCGCGAGCCGACCTTGGGCATATATCGGCGCATGATGTCGTAGCGGCGCTTGGGCATCACGGGCGTCTGTTCGCGCGTCCAGCACGGCGAATGGCCGAGCCCGAGGAAACCGATATCGAGGGGCGCCGCGACCGCATGCAGCCGGTCGAGATGGTCCTTGAGCTCGAGCTCGGTCTCGTGGATCGTGGCGAGCGGCGCCCCGGACAATTCGAACTGGCCGCCGGGCTCGAGCGAGATCGCGCCGAGGCCTGCTCCATCGGCGAGGCCGATCAGGTGCTCCCCGTCCATGATCGGGTCCCAGCCGAGGCTGTGCTGCATGCCGCCAAGCAGAGCGCCGATGCCGCGCTCGCCCTGATAGGGCACGGGGGCGCGGTCGGCGCGGTAGAAGGGGAATTTCTCGTGCTCGGTGCCGATCCGGTAAACTGATTTCGGCTTGCAGCCAGCCTCGATCCAGGCGACGAGCTGGTCGCTGCTTTCGATCGGCGTCGTGTCCGAGACGTCGCGCGCCATGCCGACAGCTCCTTCTTCCAATGAGACAAAATGGGGCCAGTGAAACAAAAATGGGCCGGTGAACTCAACAGGGTGTCGACCGGCTGGCGCCGATGCGATCGCCCGCGCGGGGCGGGAGAAAAATCTACATATGTGCTGCCAGGCGCTGCCGCAATGTCGCCGCATATACGAATGGGCGGAATATGCATGCGCCGTAATGGAAAAGCCTTCGCTCAGGCGTGATGATTTGAGGTGCGGCTGGTCGAGACGCGACTATCCCTCCCATGCGGAGCAATGCGGAGCAGGGGAGGGTGGCAAGTCTTGAACTGAAAGACTCGGCGCAGCGAGCCGGGTGGGGTCGGTATCCGGAGAGGTCCCCCACCCGTCCGCTCCCCCCGGCTCCCCAATCCTGGCACCCGAGCGCATCAGTAAGATGCCGGGGGTCGCTCTCCCCCGCTCGCTCCGCTTCACGGGGGAGGGATAGGCGCGTCCCGATTGATCGGACCCAAAATCATCTTGCACTAGGCCCAATCGCCGAGAGAGGCCTGCACGATGGCGAGCGCCGCGACCGCCGCCGTATCGGCCCGCATGATGCGGGGCCCGAGCGACAGGCGCAGCGTCCTCGGCCTTGCGAGCAGCAGGCGACGTTCCTCTTCCGCGAAGCCGCCTTCTGGGCCGATGAGCACCGCCGCCGGGCCGCGATCGACGCCGCGCAGGCACGTCACGGGGTCGCGTTGCTCGGCCGCCTCGTCGCAGAATATCAGCCATCTGCCGGTTTCGAGGGCGGCCACCGCCTCGGCGAGCGGTGCAGGCGCTGTGATCTCCGGCAGGGAGAGGATGCCGCATTGCTCGGCGGCCTCGATCGCATTGGCGCGCATGCGCTCGAGATTGACCCTTGCAACCTGGGTGTGACGCGTGATCACCGGCGCAAGGCGCGAAGCGCCCATTTCAACCGCCTTTTGCACCATATAGTCGAGGCGGGCATGCTTGAGCGGCGCAAACAGCAGGTCGAGGTCGCCCGGAGGCGTTTGCGGGCGCGCCGGCTCCAGCGGCTCGAGCATAGCTCCGCGCCGCCCATCGCCGATGAGGCTTACGCGCCACTCCCCGTCGCGGCCATTGAAGGCGCGCAGCGTCGCCCCTTCGGCCAAGCGCAGCACATGGCGCAGATAATGCGCCTGCTCGCGCGACAGCTCGACGCGTCTCCCAATGCCGAGATCGGCCTCGACGAATAACCGGCAAGCGCCGAAATCCTGCTCTTTCATCGTCGATCCTGGCTGCTGAACTCCGGCCCGACGCCATATCCAGCCTGTTTTTGCCGCTCAAGCCCTAACATGGAAGGCGATCCGCCTATCCCGAAAAGCGTTCGAGATTTTCGCTCATGCCCTTAAATGTGCCGTTTTTCTCTGCGATTTCCGGCTTGCGATGGCAGTCGAGTCAGGCTCGAGGTTGCGCTCCGTCGCCGCCGCCGCTATTGACCGCTCCGATTTGGGGAGGACTCCCATGTTTGCCTTGAACAGATTTTCACGACCTCGCCTGGCTTTCGCCGGCGCGACCCTGCTTGCCGCGATCACCCTGGTGCCCGCTTTGGCGTCGGCGCAGCAAGTGTCGGCGGAGTGCAAACCAGGCATCGAGTTGTTCAAGGCGCGCATCACCTGGATCCAGAGGATCCAGGCCTTGCCGAAGAAGCACACCGATCCGATCATCGCCTGCACGCTGTTCGGTAATCTCAGCAGCGCCAATGCACGCGTCCTTGCCTGGGCGAAGTCCAACAAGGATTGGTGCGCGATCGAGGACAATCAGATCACGGGCCTCGAGGCCGAGGCGAAGCAGGTCGGCTCGATCCGGGCCAAGGCCTGCAATGTCGCGGCCGAATTCGGCAAATTGAAGCATCAGGCCGAGCAGGCCGCGAAAAACCGGCAGAGCGACTCCTTCAGCGTCGATATGCATAGCGATCCTCTGGCCTCGCCGGTCAAGATTCCTCCGAGCGCCCTGTGAGCATGACGGGCGCTGCCGCCCGTCTTCTGGACACAGCGCCCGGAACGCTCGCGGGCCGGTTCGCCCCCGATTGGGCGCGCCCCTATGTGCGGCTCGCCCGGCTCGACCGCCCGATCGGTTGGCAGCTGTTGCTCGCGCCTTGCTGGTGGTCGGCGGCGCTCGCCGCCATCGCGGCCGAGAAGCCCTGGCCGAACCCGTTCCATATCGTGCTTTTCCTGATCGGGGCTGTCGCCATGCGCGGCGCCGGCTCGACCTGGAACGACATTCTCGACCGCGACATCGATGCCAAGGTCGAGCGAACCCGCGCGCGGCCCTTGCCGGCCCGCGAGGTGAGTGTGCGCGCGGCCTTCCTGTTCATGGCCTTGCAGGCGCTGATCGGCGCGGGCGTGCTCTGTGCCTTCAACGGCTTCGCCATTGCGCTGGGTCTCGCTTCGCTCGCGGTAGTGGCGGTTTATCCCTTGATGAAGCGCATCACCTTCTGGCCGCAGGCGGTGCTCGGCCTCGCTTTCGCCTGGGGCGCGTTGATGGGATGGGCGGCGCTGTTCGGCAGCCTCGATCTGCCGCCGCTGCTTCTCTATGGCGGGGCGATCGCCTGGACCATCGCCTATGACACCATCTACGCGCTGCAGGATCTGCGCGACGATTCCATCGTGGGCGTGCGCTCGACGGCGCGGCTCTTCGGCGGACGCACGCGCCTCGCGGTCGGGTCCTTCCAGGCGCTGGCGGTGCTGCTGGTGACCCTGTCGCTCGTGCTCGTCGGCGGCAATCTATTCGGTTATCTGGGCTGTGCCGGCTTTGCCGCGCATCTCGCCTGGCAGACGGCGTCGATCGACATCGACGATCCGAAGAAGGCGCTGATGCTGTTCCGCTCGAACTGGCCGGCCGGGCTGATCCTGTTCGCGGGCCTCCTCGCCAATGCCCTCACGGCGAATGCCTGAGAGTGCGGCGCTGGCCTCACCTCTCCCCTTGTGGGAGAGGTCGGCTTCGAAGAGCGCAGCGATGAGAAACCGGGTGAGGGGGGCAGCGTCGGCTCGGTGAGGAACCCTCACCCTCGATGGAAGCGCGCGTGGGGAGCCCATCGATGAACGACAACGTCTTTCTTGATCGAGCAAGGCAGATGCGGCGCGAACCGACCGATGCCGAATGGCGGATGTAGTCGCTGCTGCGCGATCGTCGACTCGGCAGGTTCAAGTTTCGGCGTCAGGAGAATCTTGGCCGCTTCATCCTCGATTTCGTCTGCTTGGAACGCAAGCTCGTAATCGAAATCGATGGAGGCCAGCATGCGGGAAGCCGATCCGATCAACGGAGAGACGATTGGTTGAAGGCTCGAGGCTTCAAGGTGCTCCGATTTTGGAACAACGAAGTTCTGAGCAACCCGTCTGGCGTGCAATACGCGATCGCGGCAAGCTTGGGACTGGAGTGGTTGCCCTGACCCGGTTTCCCCAAGCCGGAGCTGCCCCCCTCACCCGATCCTCGCCTGGGGGCTCGGATCGACCTCTCCCACAAGGGGAGAGGTGATGCCCGGCGCTGGCCTCACCTCTTCGCCGTCACCACGCGTCCTGCCTTGCGCCGCATCAGGAAGCGCGGCCGGCGGTTCTTGGCGAGCGGCTTGCGGCGGCGGGCCTTGTTCGTGCAGCCGAGCGTGACGGCGCCGAGCTGGCGCTGCAGGAACTCCATCTCGCCATCGGCATGGCAGAGCAGGGCCGGCAGGCCGAGGCTGGAAGCGGTCGCCCGCCACTGCGCCACGATCTCATCCTCGTCGAGGTCGCGGGCGAGCAGCAGATCTTCGCCCCCCGGCATCGCCGCGAGCACGATCGCATAGCCCCGGCGCGCGCCGGGCGGAGGTGCTTTCAGCACGACGCCCAGGAAATCCGAGCGCTTCTCGCAAGAGGTGATCTCGACGCCGGCGACGGCGCGGGTCACGACGATCTCGCCTATGACCCCGATCGTAGCGGGACAGGCTTCGAGCCTGAGCCCCATATTTTGGCCTGCCGGGCCGGACCAGCTTGCAGCATCCGGCCCGGCCTGCGGCCTGGCTTCGTCCAACATTCGACGCCCCTGTAAAAGGCTACCGGGCTTGTTGTGTTTATGCCCGGCCTTGGTTGAGACGATCATGACCAGAATCCGCTGGCGAAAGCTTAAGGCGCGTGGTTAAGACTATCCGTAGAGCGCATTTTCGGGCGCTTCGTCGCGTTGTGCTTGACGAAGGCTTAGCGGGCTCTCTCGAAAGGAAGCCATATGTCCCTAGATGCGCCACTCGGCGCGGCGATGATCCATGCGGCCCTGCTGATCCTGATGGCGGTGGCGCTGGTCGTGCTGGTGATCCGGCGGCGCCAATTCGCCAAGGTGGGGCTCGGGGATGGCGGCGACCGAGAATTGGCGAAGGCCATAAGGATGCACGCGAACTTCACCGAATTCGCCCCCTTTGCGATCGCCTCCTACATCCTGCTGGCGCTTGCGGGCGCATCGGCGGTGTTCATCCATGCGCTCGGCACCGTCTTCCTGGTCGGGCGCGTGGCGCATGCGGCAGGCCTGGCGCAGCATGAGGGCGCGAGCCTCGGCCGGCTGATCGGCGCCGGCGCCAGCGTCCTGGTGCTGGTCGTCGCCGCCATCAGGCTCCTGATCGGGGCTCTCGGATGACGGGGGAGGCAGCTTCGCAAGCCTGGACCTCGTCATCGGACCTGCAGCAGCTGATCGGCGCTGCGGCGCGCGAAGCCGGGGCGCTGGCGATGCGCTGGTTCCGGCCGGGGCAGCAGACGGCGGCGCGCAGCTGGACCAAGGGCAAGAGCTCGCCGGTCACCGAGGCCGATATCGAGGTCGACGCTTTCCTGCGCGCTCGATTGGCCGCGGCGGGCCCCGAATGCGGCTGGCTCTCCGAGGAGACGGTCGATTCTCCCGAGCGTCTGTCGTGCCGGCGCGTCTTCGTCGTCGATCCGATCGACGGAACCCGCGCCTTCATCGGCGGCGATGCGCGCTGGTGCGTCTCGATCGCGCTGGTCGAGGACGGCGTGCCGGTCGCGGCCGTGGTGCATGCGCCGGCCCTCGACCTGACCCATGAGGCGATCGCGCATGGCCGGGCTCTGCTGAACGGCTCGCCGATTTCGGCATCTCCTGCGGCGTCCTTGGCGGGAGCAAGCATCGCCGGGCCGCGCTTCATGCTCGACAGGCTCGTGGCGGCAGGGACGGGCATCCTCCCCACCGCCAAGATCCCATCCCTCGCGCACCGGCTGTGCAAGGTCGCCGATGCCTCGCTCGATATCGCGCTCGCCTCGCAGGATGCCCATGACTGGGACATCGCGGCGGCTCACCTGATCCTAGAGCGCGCCGGCGGGAAGCTTGCCGATTTCGAAGGCGTCGCGCCGCGCTATAACCGCGAGACGACCATTCATGGCAATCTTCTCGCAGCTCCGGCCGCCGGCTTCGATGCCGTGCTGGCCGAGCTCGGTCGCGTCATCGGCTTGCCCAAGGTTGGCGGCTTGCCCAACACTGCCGACTTGCCGAACACGGTCGGCGCGGCTACCGAGCGATCTTGATTCGCAAGACGTCAGGACGCAAGAGGCTTAGGAAGATGGTGGACACCCAGGCGAAAGCCGTCTCTCAGAAGCAATTGCTGCATCTCGTCTTCGGCGGCGAGCTCACGAGCATCGAAGGCATCGAGTTCAAGGATCTGCGCGGGCTCGACATCGTGGGCATTTTTCCCAATTACGCGTCCGCTTTCGCGGCCTGGAAGGCAAAAGCGCAATCGACGGTGGATAACGCCCAGATGCGCTATTTCATCGTGCATCTGCATCGCCTGCTCGATCCCGAGCAGGGCGCTTGAGCGCAGAGCTGAAGCAGGGCCGCGCCACATAGCATCATGCTGAAACGGATCGGACGGACACGCCTCGTGCAGGCCGCGCTCGGCTTTGGCATGGCGAGCTATTTGCGGCTGCTGCGGCGTACCACCCGCTTCACCCTCGATCCGCCCGACCTCTATGACGATGTCGACAAGGACAAGCCCTTCATCGCGGCGCTCTGGCACGGGCAACATCTGATGCTGCCCTTCATGATTCGCGACGTGGACGATTGCACTTGCCTGATCTCGAAGCACGGCACGGCCGAGATCAATGCGCGCGCCGTCCGCCATCTCGGCATCGGGGTGCTGCGCGGCTCGGGGGCCGGCAAGGGCAGCCAGCGCAAGAAGGGCGGCGCCAGGGCCCTTAGAGAAATGCTCGATGCGCTCGCCGCAGGAAAGATCGTCGGCGTGACGGCCGACATCCCGAAGACCCGCCGGGTCGCCGGGCAGGGCATCATCCTGCTGGCCAAGCTCTCCGGGCGTCCCATCCGGCCCTGCACGGTCGTCTCGAGCCGGCGCATCGATTTCGACAGCTGGGATCACGCCAGCATGGGCTTGCCCTTCGGCCGCGGGGTGATCGCGCTCGGCGACGCCATCCATGTCGCGCCGGACGCGTCCCCCGAAAGGATGGAAGAGGCGCGCCGCGCCCTGGAAAACGGGCTCGACAGATTGCACGCCCGGGCCTACGCCCTGATCGGCAGCGTCGATCCTGGGGGAATGGGCGGGGAACGCACATGAGAGGCGCCGATATTCCAGCGACGCTTTCGCTCTATCGCGCGGCGACGAGCGTGGCGCAGCCCTTCACGGGGGCCCTCCTTGCCCATCGCGCCCGGCGCGGCAAGGAGGATCTCGCCCGTGCCGGCGAGCGCAAGGGGCTTGCCGGATC
This sequence comes from Rhizobiales bacterium GAS188, assembly GCA_900104855.1. NCBI lineage: Bacteria > Pseudomonadati > Pseudomonadota > Alphaproteobacteria > Hyphomicrobiales > Rhizobiales bacterium GAS188. Next base: position 53,538 of record FNSS01000001.1, on the reverse strand, counting down.
TCCGCGCCCGCCCGGCCATCTCGTCTGGCTGCATGGTGCGAGCGTGGGCGAGACCGTGTCGCTCTTGCCGATCGTGGCGAGGCTTTGCGAAAAATCGCTCAACGTGCTCGTGACCTCGGTTACCATGACCTCGGCCGACCTGCTGGCACGGCGGCTGCCGCCCGGTGCCCTGCATCAATATGCACCGCTCGACACTCCGTTGTTCATGCGGCGCTTCCTCGAGCATTGGCGCCCCGATCTCGCTATGTTCGCCGAATCGGAATTATGGCCGAACGCCATCATCGAGGCGCGCCGCCGCAATGTGCCGCTGGCGCTCGTCAATGCCCGCATGTCGGAGCGTTCGCTGGCGCGCTGGCGCCGCCTGCCGCGCACGATCGCGGCGCTGACCGGCTGTTTCGATCTGTGCCTGGCGCAGAGCGAGCTCGATGCGGAACGCTACCGCTTCCTCGGCGCCCACGCCGTCACCACGGCCGGCAACCTGAAATATGACGTGCCGCCGCCGCCTGCCGATCAGGTGGCGCTGGCTTCGCTCAGAGGCATGACGGCCGGGCGCCCGATGCTGCTCGCGGCCAGCACCCATGCGGGCGAGGAAACCATCCTCGCCGAGGCCCACAGGACGCTCGCCGCCCGCTTCCCCGGCCTTCTCACCATCATCGCGCCGCGCCATCCCGAGCGGGGAGGGGAGGTGGCGGCCGCCGTGCATGCGGCGGGCTTGCGTCCGGCCATGCGTTCGCGGCGCCTCGGCCCGGACAGCGCCTGCGACGTCTATGTCGCCGACACGATCGGAGAGCTCGGCCTGTTCTATCGCCTCACCCCCATCGTGTTCATGGGCAAGTCGCTCGTCCCGCATGGCGGGCAGAACCCGATCGAGCCGGCAAAGCTCGGCGCCGCCATCCTGCACGGCCCGCATGTCCACAACTTCGCCGGCGTCTACGAAGCCCTCGATGCGGCGGGCGGGGCGCGCCAGATCTCCGACGGGCGGGCGCTGGCGGCCGCCTTCGCCGAGATGATCGTCAATCCCAAAGGCCTGCGCGACATGGCCCGCGCCGCGAGCCACGCCGTCGACCGGCTGACCGGCGCCGTCGACCGCACCATGCGCGCCATCGAGCCCTATCTTGTGCATTTCGCGCTCGGAGCGCGCTGATGCGTCGCCACGGACGAGCCTGACGCGATGCTGCGCGCACCAGGCTTCTGGTGGCGTTCGCCAGGTCTCGAATCGAGATTGCTGCACCCTTTGGGCGCGGTCTACGGAGCCGTCACGGCCTGGCGCATGCGGCGGCCAGGCGCCCGTTCGGCGCTGCCGGTCATCTGCGTCGGCAATTTCGTCGCGGGCGGCGCCGGCAAGACGCCCTTCGCGCTCGAGATCGCCGATCGGCTCACCCGCATGGGCGAGCGGCCGGCCTTCCTGACCCGCGGCCATGGCGGGTCGCTGACGGGACCGGTCATGGTGCAAGGAGACGCCAAGATCGGCTCGCGTCACGGCGCTGACGAAGTCGGCGACGAGGCCCTGCTGCTCGCCGCCTGCGCCCCGACCGTGCTCTCCCATTCGCGCAGCGCCGCGGCGAAGCTCGCGGAAGCCGCCGGCGCGACAGTCATCGTGATGGATGACGGGCTGCAGAACCCTTCATTGCGCAAGGATTTCGCCTTCGCGATGCTGGATGGCGAGACCGCAATCGGCAATGGCTCATGCCTGCCCGCGGGGCCGCTCCGCGCCCCGCTCGCGGCGCAATGGCCCTTCGTCCAGGCGCTTGTCGTCATGGGCAAGCAAAGCGAGGCCGCCCAGGCCTTGGCGCAGGAGGCGAGGCGGCGCGGCCTTGCCGTGCTCGCGGCCCGCCTCGTTCCGGAGGCCGCGGTAGCGGCGGCCCTCGCCGGCCGGCCCGTCATCGCCTTCGCGGGAATCGGGCGGCCGGAGAAATTCTTCGCCACATTGCGCGAGATCGGCGTTCATCTCGTCGCCGAACATGGCTTTGCCGATCATCATCGATTCGCGGCCGCCGAGCTCGTGGCGCTCGCCGCCGAGGCGCGCGCCAAGAGCGCGATCCTGGTCACGACGCAAAAAGACCGGGTGCGGATCGGCGCGACGGGGGACCTTCCCGACATCGCCTTGCGCGAGCTGCCGGTGAGATTGCAGGTCGAGGACCCCTCCTTGCTCGATGCCTTGATCGCCGAAGGGCTGGGCAGGCGGCGGATGGCCGGCTGAAGCTGGATCAGCGCCGGGTGCCCACCGGCGCCCACCTCTCCCCTTGCGGGCTATCATATTCACACTTCTCATCAGCTGGGCGGCGGCGCGGCTCCCTCTCCCCGCCCCTTCGCGGGGAGAGGGCGGGGGGTGAGGGGCTTGGTGATTGGCCTCGATGTGACGAGCTGCAGAGCGACGGGGAAGAACTCGGCGGGTGTGAGTCGACCTTGATCCCAATCACCCGGCCCCTCACCCGCTCCCTCGCTGCGCTCGGGATCGACCTCTCCCCGCAAGGCGCGGGGAGAGGTGCGTGTTGGCGCTTGAGCGGAAGCGACAGAATCATCTTGCACATGTCGACAGAACACGCTACGAGAGCATGCGACAGGAGAAATCTGTCGCTTCCGCTGATTCGCTTTCGACCCATTGAAGCCAGTCACGGAAGATCAAGGCCAGGGACGCTTCGGCAAGGTTTCCCGGCAGGGTTTGGCGGCATTGAGACAAGTCTCAGGCCGAACGAGCTGCTGTCGATGTGACAATCTTGCAACGTGCGTTCGAAAACATGCTTCCGCGCGCCGAAATGGCCGGAAGTTAATTGATCATGCCTTCGCCACGAGTATGGTGCGGATGTGGCAGGACGTCCTGTCGCATTCGTCCCGACGCTTTTCCTTATGGACGGAAACGGCGGGGCGGGTCTGGGTTAGGGATGCCAAGGCAGGGTTCCTCTGGGGGCCTCCGCGACGGTGAAACCCGATCCTAATGGGTCTAAATTTTGGAGGTCTCAATGAAGCTCGTTAAGAGCCTTCTCCTCGGATCCGCCGCTGGTCTCGTCGCGGCTGCTGGGGCTCAGGCTGCTGACCTTCCCACAAGGAAGGCTGCACCTGTCGATTACGTCCGGATCTGCGCCGTGCACGGTCCCGGATTCTTCTACATTCCCGGCTCCGACACCTGTATCCGCCTCGCCGGTCGCGCCCGCTTCGAATATGTCTATACTCAATCGTACAACAAGACGGGCGATCCCTCGAGCTTCAACGCGACGGGCCGCTTCTCCATCGACGCTCGCACCGCGACCGAATGGGGTCTGCTGCGCGCCTATACCCGCGTCGACTTCTCGCGCAACACCGGCAACAATTATTTCGGTTCGGGTTCGGGCGCTCGCGGCGGCACGAAGTTCGGCTTCGGCGGTGGCGCCGGCGGCGTGGCCAGCGGCTTCCCGAGCTTTGCCGGCATCGACACGGCGGGCAACCGCGTGCAGACCGGCGTCGGCATCTCGGCTGCCTTCGTGCAGTGGGGCGGGTTGACGGCAGGTCGCATCCAGTCGTTCTTCGACTTCTACGCGGATAACGACACCTGGTTCGGCATCACCGATTCGGACATCGTCACCCAGGCCCTGGCCTATACCTACACCTTCGGTAACGGCTTCTCGGCGACCTTGTCGATCGAGGATCCGAAGGAGCGCCAGAAATACCCGATCGCCGGCCTCGCGCCCGTCACCGGTGCAGGCGGCATCAATCCGGCGGTGCCGAATGCGAACTTCTCGATCACCTATCCGTTCGGGCTCATCAGCCCCTACGCAGCGCCTGGCGTCACCGCGATCAACTACATCCAGCGTGAAAACGTTCCGGATGTGGTCGGCGTCTTGAACCTGACCCAGGGCTGGGGCTCGGCGCAGTTGTCGGGTGCCTATCACCGCCTCGAAACCGGCGGATCGACGGTCGTCAACAATACGCTCAACAACACCGGTACGGGCTTCGTCTCCGCCGCCACCAACCCGGTTCCGACGGTTTCCGGCGGCTACGGCAACGTGACCGGCAATGCCTGGGCGGTCCAGGCCGGCGTCAAGATCAACCTGCCGATGATCGCGGCCGGCGACTACCTCTACCTGCAGGCCGCTTACTCGAAGGGCAACCTCTCCTATGCCAACTCGGGCAACCCGGGCAGCTGGCAGGGTCTGGCCTACGGCATCGGCGGCACGACCTTCGCGAGCTATGACGCCGTCGTCGGGCCGACGGGTCATCTGACCTTGACGCCTGCCTATTCGATCATGGCGTCTCTCGAGCATTACTGGACCCCGACCATTCGTCAGGGCGTGTTCGCGGGTGCGTATCATGTCGAATACTCCAGCGCGATCCGGACGGCTGCCGGCTATGCGCAAGGTGCTGCCTGCCCCACCTGTTTGGGCACGATCACGACCGCGACCGGGGCCTTTTACAACCCCTTCAATCCCAACTACAATGGCGGCTGGCAGTACAATATCGGCACCAACCTGATCTGGTCGCCGGTGAAGGATCTCGATATCGGTGTCGAGGTGATGTATCTGCGTGACCAAATGCAGCACAAAGAGTTCGACGTGAACAAGGGCAACAGCAAGTTGACCAAGCAGGACGACGTTTGGGTGGGCCGTCTGCGCGTCCAGCGCGACTTCTGATCCACACCACCTGACGACGGAAAGCCCCGGCCTCGCACCGGGGCTTTTCTTTTGAGCATTTGCAAAGCGCCAGCGCTCACCTCTCCCCTTGCGGGAGAGGTCGGAACACTCCCCTCGGACTTGTTCCGAGGGGAGTGATCCGGGTGAGGGGGGCAACAACTGCCTTCGTGAGCTGGGTCAGGGTAGCCATTCCGGCTCAAAGTGAGGCGATCCCTGCGAGGCTGGTGCTGCCCCCCTCACCCGGCTTCTCATCGCTTCGCACTCATCGAAGCCGACCTCTCCCACAAAGGGGAGAGGTAAACACGCCCGGCGCAGCGAGCCCTGCGCCAGCTCCCGCCCGCGGCGAGAGTTTCCCGCTTCACTCAGGCTTGGCGCGGCGGGCGGCCAACAGCTTCAGAAAATCCTTGGCGAGCTCCCGGTCATCGCCGGTGAGCGAAACGAGCTCGGCAACCAGCGGGTCGCTGCCGAGCAGGCCCGGATGCTCCACCCGGCCCAACAGGAAGTCGGTTGTGACCTCGAGGCAATCCGCCAAACGGCCGATGGCGTCGAAAGACGGCTTTCGCGAACCGTTCTCGTAATGCGCGATCGAGCTTTCATGAGTGCCTGCACGTTGCGCCAGCTCGGCTTGGCTCCATGCCCGCAGCTCGCGCGCTTGCTGCAACCGCGCCTGGAACAGCTTCACGAGCAAGGACCTCCCTTCGTCATATTCCCGCCTGTCAGGAGAATCGACCGTGTCTCGGACGCGACCTGCACCTCTCGCTCACCCGCCAGCGTGACCGGTGGTTCCGCAAGATACAGGAGTGTCATCAGTATAGGAAGGAATTGCCGGCATGGCCCGTATGGGTTTGGCCAGTATACACCTCCCCATTCGCGTATATCGACCTGCGGCCTTGCTCTCCGATTTTCACGCCGAAACAATGAAGTTGCGATCAAGGCGCCGCCCCAGGCAAATCTATGTCAATGCGATCGAAAAAGCCAGGACCGATGTTCGTCAAAGTCGCGTGGCGGCCATGCGACCGCGCGCCTCCGGCCAGCCATTCGGCCTGCGACGGCAATACTGGAGCACTGCCTTTCCCGATAGCAAACACGCCTCACGAATTCTTGTACTATGTGGTCGGCTACGCGGTCGGCAGTGGAGCTTGCGCTGCGCGGACCCGTGTTGTGACACAGGCCCGGACAGCTGGAGCGGGAAGGCATCGGCGACGATTCGGCGCCTGATCGATCCCGCGTTTCGTCCTTCAATGATCGAAAGCAAGAATCACCGGCGGCGAGGCGCCGCACGGCTCCGACGATCTTACAAAGGGAGCTGCTGTTGTCCGGACCTGCCGCTCGCGATGGCTGGCCGCGAGGACTCAGTTCAGCAGATCACTGCGACCAGGTCGGAGGCCTGATCGAGGAAGCCGTCGTCGAATTTGCCGAGGAATCCGAGCAGCATGCAGGACAGGTTGGCGGCGCTGTGCACCAGCCGCAGCGCGAATTCCTGTGCGATCTCGCGCGGCATTCGCAACTGGACACGCCGCAGCTGGCCCCCTTCCGCCGTGACATCCAAGGTGAGCTCGACGGCACCGTCCGCGCATCGCACTGTGGCGTGTTGCACCGTTCCCGCTTCGATTGGCACAAGCCCGGGAGGGTCAATCTCAGCGATATTGGTGCCGGCGCATCCCATCCGATCTTTGCTCATGCCCGATCCTTGCTCATTCCGGTGTTTCCGCGGGTGAGATCTCGCCGTTGCAAATCTGAAGCCGCTTGTCGCCTCGCCGGGCGCTTCGAGCCACCCCCCTCTCTATCCCTTGCATGGCCCCCGCGCTTTTGTCGAGACTCATGAGGCGCGCGAGCGCCCACCTCTCCCCTTGTGGGAGAGGTCGATCCGAGCCGCCAGGCGAGGAGCGGGTGAGGGGGGCAGCGCCGGCTCTCGGCAGAGCCACCAAATGCACTCGTGGCAAGGTTAGGACCGGAATGGGCTGCCCCGACTTGGCCTCCGAAGGCAGGAGCTGCCCCCTCACCCGGCCTCTCTTCGCTTCGCTCATCGAAGCCGACCTCTCCCGCGAGGGGAGAGGTGAGGGCGCTGCGAATCACGCCTGGCCCCGAATCATACATGGCGGAAACGGCGGGTGATTCTTGCCGGATATGCGGCCATGCGAGCCGAAAACGGCCTGTGAATCGGGCATCGGCTCTCTCGGGATTGCCGGATCGCCGAGGCCCCGGCGGGCTCGCCTGTGCCGCAATTCATGCGAATCAAGGCCCGAATTCGAAGGTTCCGCGAGGTTGAAGCGTGCCGACGCCGATCCTTCAGGGCGCGTAACCCTTTGTTCGTAAACAGAACCTTTCCAAAGGGCCCGCTTGCGGCCCGTTCCACGTGGCAATCCTGCAACACCCTGGCGAAAACGGGCCTTCCGAGGGGTGAAACCGCCCCAACATGGTTGAACATGCCTTCGCCACGAGTATGGTGCGGATGTGGCAGGACGGTCCTGTCGCTTCCGTTGTCGAAGAGCTGATCCGTTCGGAACAGTGGCGGCAGCGGGGTCTGGGTTAGGGATGCCAAGGCAGGGTTCCTCTGGGGGCCTCCGCGACGGTGAAACCCGATCCTAATGGGTCTAAATTTTGGAGGTCTCAATGAAGCTCGTTAAGAGCCTTCTCCTCGGATCCGCCGCTGGTCTCGTCGCGGCTGCTGGGGCTCAGGCTGCTGACCTTCCCACAAGGAAGGCTGCACCTGTCGATTACGTCCGGATCTGCGCCGTGCACGGTCCCGGATTCTTCTACATTCCCGGCTCCGACACCTGTATCCGCCTCGCCGGTCGCGCCCGCTTCGAATATGTCTACTCCAGGTCGTTCAACAAGACGAGCGATCCCTCGAGCTTCAACGCGACGGGCCGCTTCTCCATCGACGCTCGCACCGCGACCGAATGGGGTCTGCTGCGCGCCTATACCCGCGTCGACTTCTCGCGCAACACCGGCAACCAATATTTCGGTTCGGGTTCGGGCGCTCGCGGCGGCACGAAGTTCGGCTTCGGCGGTGGCGCCGGCGGCGTGGCCAGCGGCTTCCCGAGCTTTGCCGGCATCGACACGGCGGGCAACCGCGTGCAGACCGGCGTCGGCATCTCGGCTGCCTTCGTGCAGTGGGGCGGGTTGACGGCAGGTCGCATCCAGTCGTTCTTCGACTTCTACGCGGATAACGACACCTGGTTCGGCATCACCGATTCGGACATCGTCACCCAGGCCCTGGCCTATACCTACACCTTCGGTAACGGCTTCTCGGCGACCTTGTCGATCGAGGATCCGAAGGAGCGCCAGAAATACCCGATCGCCGGCCTCGCGCCCGTCACCGGTGCAGGCGGCATCAATCCGTCGTCGCCGAATGCGAACTTCTCGATCAACTATCCGTTCGGGCTCATCAGCCCCTACGCGGCGCCTGGCGTCAGCGCGATCAACTACGTCCAGCGTGAAAACGTTCCAGATGTGGTCGGCGTCTTGAACGTGACGCAGGGTTGGGGCTCGGCGCAGTTGTCGGGTGCCTATCACCGCCTCGAAACCGGCGGATCGACGGTTGCCAACCTGACGCTGAACAACACCGGCACGGGCTTCGTGACCAACCCGCTGGTGTCGACGGTCTCCGGCGGCTACGGCAACGTGACCGGCAATGCCTGGGCGGTCCAGGCCGGCGTGAAGATCAACCTGCCGATGATCGCGGCCGGCGACTACCTCTACCTGCAGGCCGCCTACTCGAAGGGCAACCTCTCCTATGCCAACTCGGGCAACCCGGGCAGCTGGCAGGGTCTGGCCTACGGCATCGGCGGCACGACCTTCGCGAGCTATGACGCCGTCGTCGGGCCGAGCGGTCATCTGACCTTGACGCCTGCCTATTCGGTCATGGCCTCTCTCGAGCATTACTGGACCCCGACCATTCGTCAGGGCGTGTTCGCGGGTGCGTATCATGTCGAGTATTCCAGCGCGATCCGGACGGCTGCCGGCTATTCGATGGGTGCGGCTTGCCCGACCTGCCTGGGCACGGTCACGACCGCGAACGGGGCCTTGTACAACCCCTTCAATCCCAACTACAATGGCGGCTGGCAGTACAATATCGGCACCAACCTGATCTGGTCGCCGGTGAAGGATCTCGATATCGGTGTCGAGGTGATGTATCTGCGTAACGACATGGCGCACAAAGAGTTCGACGTGAACAAGGGCAACAGCAAGTTGGTCAACTCCGGCGACACCTATGTGGGCCGTCTGCGCATCCAGCGCGACTTCTGATCCACACCACCTGACGACGGAAAGCCCCGGCCTCGCGCCGGGGCTTTTCTTTTGAGCATTTGCAAAGCGCCAGCGCTCACCTCTCCCCTTGCGGGAGAGGTCGGAACACGACCCTCGGACTTGTTCCGAGGGGGGTGACCCGGGTGAGGGGGGCAGCAACCGCCTCCGTAAGCTGGGTCAGGGAAGCCATTCCGGCCCGAAGCGAGGGATCCTCCGAGCCGGCGCTGCCCCCGTCACCCGGCACGCGGGCGATCGCAACTCGCGACGAAGGCTGCGATCCGCTCGGCGAGCAGCGGCGATCCGACATCGGGAGCATGGCCTTCGCCGGCGATGGTGAGGGTCTCGCAGGCCGGATGCCGGCGCCCCATCTCGGCGAGCGTTGCCGGCGAGAGGATATCGGAGGTCTCGCCGCGCACGGCGAAAAGCGGTGCGGATGCCAGCGCCTCGAAGAAGGGCCAGAGCGTCGGCAGCTTCGTCTCGAGATCGATCGCGGCCAATGTCGCGGCAAGCGCCGGATCATAATCGGGCACCAGCCCGGACGCCGTACGCTTGAAGCTGCGCTCGGCCATGAGCTGCCATTGGGCGTCGCTCCAGGCCGGGAATTGCGCCGCGCCGATTCGCTGCAGCATGGCCGCTGCCTCATCGAGGTCGCGCACCGCCGGCAGTTTGCCGACATAACCCTTGATGCGGGCAAGCCCCTTGCCGTCGATGACCGGGCCGATATCGACGAGCACCGCGCCGCCGATCACGGTCGGGCGCATGGCCGCGAGAACCATGATCTGCAGTCCGCCGCGCGAGGCGCCGATGAAGACCGGCTTGTCGAGCCCCATCGCCGCCGCGATCGCCAGGATGTCGGCGGCTTCGACCGCGACGTCGTAATTCGCGGGGTCCGCATCGTATTGCGATTGGCCGCGCCCGCGCATATCGCAGGCGATGACCCGCCGCGGCGTTCGCGCATCGGTCGAGAGACGCAGCGCAAGCTCATGAAAATCGGCGCTTGTCCGCGCTAGCCCTGGCAGGCACAGCACGGGCCTCGGGCTCCAATGGCGCTCTCCATATTCGCGTAGGTGCAGCCTCAACCCGTCGCCGGCGCTGACGAAGACCGATCGGAACCCATCAGCCTCGCCGTCCTCTGGCATCGTGAACGCTCCTGATTCCTGCCGCTCCGCGGTGGCGAATAGCATGTAGCGGCGAGTAGCATGTAGCGGCGAGTAGCGAATAGCGAGTGGCGAGTAGCGAGTGGCGAGTAGCGAATGGCGAATGGCGAATAGGGGAGCGCACCAGCGCGGTGCTTCAATTCACCACTCGCTACTCGCTACTCGCTACTCGCCATCTCGACTCGCCACTCGCTATCTCGCCCACCCCCCTTTGCGGCGCGCGCTGCGAGGAGTATGGGAGGCGCCCGTAATGGTCGCGCAGCGATGTCCTGTCGCTGCGGGCCGGCTCGCGCCGACAAAGACCTCGCGCCAAGAAGGACCTGGCGCCAACAAAGACCTCGCGCCAAGAAGGACTTGGCGCCAAGAAAGACAAGGCCATGGGCTCCAAGCTGTCGTTGAAGGGATCGATTCCCGCCCTCGTCACGCCGTTCAAGAATGGCGGCATCGACGAGGAAGCCTTCCGCGCGCATGTCGACTGGCAGATCAAAAGCGGCAGCACCGGCCTCGTTCCGGTGGGCACCACGGGCGAGAGCCCGACGCTCTCTCACGAGGAACACCGGCGGGTCGTCGAGATCTGCGTCAAGGAAGCCAAGGGGCGCGTGCCGGTCGTCGCCGGCGCCGGCTCGAACAACACCAAGGAAGCCGTCGACCTTGCCCGTCACGCCGAGCAGGTGGGGGCCGACGCCGTCCTCGTGGTCACGCCCTATTACAACAAGCCGACGCAGGAAGGGCTCTACCAGCACTTCAAGGCCGTGAACGATGCGATCGGCATCCCGATCATCATCTACAACATCCCGCCGCGTTCGGTAGTCGACATGTCGGTCGACACCATGAAGCGCCTCTTTGAGCTCAAGAACATCGCCGGGGTGAAAGACGCGACTGCCAATGTGGCGCGCATCTCGCTGCAGCGTCAGGCCATGGGGCCGGATTTCATCCAGCTTTCCGGCGAGGACATGACGGCGCTCGCTTGCATGGCGGCCGGAGCGCAAGGCTGCATCTCGGTCGTCTCGAACGTCGCTCCTCGCCCTTGTGCCGCGCTGCAGGAGGCCTGCTTTGCCGGCGACTATGCCGAGGCCTTGCGGCTGCAGGATCGGCTGACGCCGCTGCATGCCGCGATCTTCCTCGAGCCCGGCGTATCGGGTGCGAAGCACGGCCTGTCGCTGCTTGGCCGTTGCGAGGAGAAAGTGCGCCTGCCGCTTCTGCCGGTGGGTCCCGCCACCGGCGCCGCCATCAAGGCCGCGATGGTGCATGCGGGCGTGTTGAACGCCTAAGCTGATGGCCGCACGCGACGAGAAGCGCTATCGGCTCGCGGCCGATAACCGCAGGGCACGCTTCAACTATGAGATCGGCCAGACCTTCGAGGCGGGCATCGCGCTCACCGGCACCGAGGTGAAATCGCTGCGCGGCGGCAAGGCCACCATCGGGGAATCCTATGCGGGCGAGATGGACGGCGAGATCTATCTGTTCAACGCCTATATCCCCGAATATCTCGAAGCCAACCGATTCAATCACGAGACCCGCCGGCCGCGCAAATTGCTGCTGCACAAGCGCGAGGTGAACAAGCTCATCGGGGCCGTGCAGCGCGAGGGCATGACGGTGGTGCCGCTCAAGGTCTATTTCAACGATCGCGGCCGGGCCAAGGTCGAGGTGGCGCTGGCGCGCGGCAAGAAGCTGCACGACAAGCGCGAGACCGAACGCGCCCGCGACTGGCAGCGCGAGCAAGGCCGCCTGCTGCGCCAGAAGGATTAGCGGCGCTCTTTCTTCCTTCTCCCGCCACTTGAGGCGGGAGAAGGTGCCGAGCCCTTGCGAGGCGGATGAGGGCGTTCGCGCGCTTCACCATCGTCCCTCCTGGGCCATGGGCACAGCACTCGCGCGCTTTCCTTCTCCCGCTCTTGGGCGGGAGAAGGTGCCGAGCCCTTGCGAGGCGGATGAGGGCGTTCGCGCGCTTCACCGGCCTCCCTCCTGGGCCATGGGCACAGCACTCGCGCGCTTTCCTTCTCCCGCTCTTGGGCGGGAGAAGGTGCCGAGCCCTTGCGAGGCGGATGAGGGCGTTCGCGCGCTTCACCAGCGTCCCTCCTGGGCCATGGGCACAGCACTCGCGCGCTTTCCTTCTCCCGCTCTTGGGCGGGAGAAGGTGCCGAGCCCTTGCGAGGCGGATGAGGGCGTTCGCGCGCTTCACCGCCGTCCCTCATCCGCCCTCACTACGTTCGGGCACCTTCTCCCGCGGAAGAGCGGGAGAAGGAAGCGCCCCCGCTGCTCGCATTGGAATCCGTCAAATTCCAAATATAGCTCTTGCTATGTTGCATCGATCTCGCTAACATAACTCCGTGATGAGGGATGCAGCTCGCATGCGCGTGCCATCTCGCCGGCCAAATTCCCAAACTCTTGCAGACTCTTGGAGCGTCGAGATGGTGGATGTTGCGAACCGGCTCTTGACCGATGGGTCGAGCGCACGCACGCGTGAGGCCGCGCAGGCCGTGCTGGCGGGACGCCGCCGGGGACCGAAGGCGCTCTTGCCCTTCCTCGGCCCGGCGGTCATCGCCTCGGTCGCCTATATGGACCCCGGCAATTTCGCGACCAATATCCAGGGCGGCGCGAGCTTCGGCTATCAGCTGCTCTGGGTCGTGCTGTTCGCCAATCTCGTGGCGATGCTGTTCCAGGCTATGTCGGCGAAGCTCGGCATTGCGACCGGACGCAACCTCGCCGAGCTTTGTCGCAGCCATTTCCCGAAACCCGTCGTCATCGGCTTCTGGATCGTGAGCGAGATCGCCGCCATGGCGACCGATCTCGCCGAGTTCCTGGGGGCGACCATCGGCTTCAACCTCTTGTTCAACCTGCCGCTCTCGATCGGCGTCATCGTGACGGGCGTCATCACCTATGCGATCTTGTTGCTCGAGCGCCGCGGTTTCCGCCCCATCGAGCTGATCATCGGGGGCCTCGTCGGCGTGATGGCGCTTTGCTACCTGATCGAGCTCGTCAAGGCGCATCCCGACTGGAGCGCCATCGGCACGGGCCTGGTGGTTCCCTGGATCGGCGGCCGCGACAGCATGTTTCTCGCCGTCGGCATCGTCGGCGCGACGGTCATGCCGCATGCGATCTATCTGCACTCCTATCTCACGCAAGGGCGTGTGGTGGCGCAGGGGCCAGCCGAGAAGCGCGCCATCCTGAGCTGGTCGAACCGCGAGGTCGTCATCGCGCTCAGCCTCGCCGGCCTCGTGAACATCGCCATGATGGTGATGGCGGCAAGCGTCTTCCATGACGGCGTGCACAACGATGTCGCCAGCATCGAGACCGCTTATGCGACGCTGACGCCGCTGCTCGGGCGCGCTGCGGCCGGCGTCTTCCTGCTGTCGCTGTTCGCCTCCGGCATTTCGAGCTCGGTGGTCGGCACGATGGCCGGCCAGGTGATCATGCAGGGTTTCGTCGGCTTCCGCATCCCGCTCTGGGTCAGGCGGCTCGTCACCATGATCCCGGCCGTGATCGCGGTCGCCATCGGCGTCGACACCACGAAGGCGCTGATATGGAGCCAGGTGGTTCTCAGCTTCGCGTTGCCGCTGCCCCTCATCGCCTTGCTGATCTTCACCAGCCGGAAAGCGGTGATGGGCGAGTTCGTCAACAGCCGCCTCACCAGCATCGTCGCGATCATCGGCACGGCCGTGATCCTGGCGCTGAACGTCGTGCTGGTTGCCCAGACCGCGATGGGTGATTGAAGCAAGAGCGCGATGAGTTGAGCCACGATTGATCGAGATGCGCCTATCCCTCCCATGCGGAGCAGGGGAGGGTGGCGAGCGCAGCGAGCCGGGTGGGGTCCCTATCCGGAGAAGTCCCCCACCCGTCCGCTCCCCCCGGCTCCCCAATCCTGGCACCCAAGCGCATCAGTAAGATGCCGGGAGTCGCGTCCACCCTCCCCCGCTTCGCGGAGGAGGGATAGGCGCGTCCTGATTGATCGGGCCCAAAATCATCTCGCTCTAAGGCGAGTAACGACCAAAAATCCGAGCTTTTTTTATCAAAGATTCTCGCTGCCGTCGGGCGCCCCCTCTCGATCCCGCCAGCTGCAATTCGCTCGGATGAAACGGTGCGATCATGGCCGCGCATCCCGGAATAGCCCTCAGCACGCCGTATTTTCGAGCTTTCCTGCGCTTGCCGTGTGATTGCGTCGGCGTGCGCCGGCGGGCGGCTTAGGGTTTTGTGAAGGCTCGGCGCGCAGACTTCAGGTTGCGCAGAGTCGGGTCACGTGCCGGCGGCGAGCGACGCGGATACGCGGCAATCGCGAGGCATTCCAAGCGCGCGAGCGCATCGATGCCCGGAAATTGGTGTCCTGATTTCCGGGCGAATGAGCGGTGTCGACGGGCCCACGCCCCATGGAATTGCCGATCCATGGCGAAGGCGCGCTGTGTCGGCGGGCTATTCGACGGTTTCGAGGAGGGCTTCAAGGCTTCGATGTCGGTTTCCCGCCACATCCCCATCGCCGGCTGCGGCTTGGCGGTCCTCTTCGCCGTGCTGATGGCGCCGGTTCCGGTCGACAACGGGGACGGCAGGAGAGCGGCTGAGCGGCGGCTATCGTCGATCCTGGCCGCGCATTTGGGCGAGCCTGCGAAATTCGTCTTGCCGTCGCCGGTCGAGCCGAGCCCGCCGCAGGAAGAAACGGCGACCGCAAGCCCGGCTTCGCCTGTCGCTGCCGACGATACACCATCGCCGCCGGCCCTTCCGGCTGTTTCGCAAACCTCGCCGCAAGTTTCGCCGCCAGCCTCACCGCTCGCCGCCATCGGCGATCTGCTCGGCGGGTCACAGATCGCCACGCCTTCGCCGGCGACGCAGCCGGCGCTGGCGCTGGCACAGCCCTATGCCCCATCCGAAGCCATCATTCCCGAGGCACGGCCGGGTCGCGTCACGCCGCTGGAACCAGGCGCCGGGACCGGGGCAACACCCGAGGCGCCCCTGCTCGGGGGCGTCATGGCGGGAGATTGGAATCCGGTGTTCCCACCGCTTCCAGCCTCCATCGCACCTCCCGACGCCGATACGGCGAGGCTTGCCATCGCCGCCTACCGCAAGGGCGACATGGTGCAGGGTGACGTCTTCGCCGCCGCCACGACGACCGAAGCGGCGCGGGTCGCGCTGGAATGGGTGGCGATCCGCACCGATCCGCGCGGCACCGGATTCTCCCGCGTCACGGCCTTTCTCAAGGCGCATCCCGATTGGCCCTCCGTCACCTGGTTGCGCCGGCGCGCCGAGGAGGGGCTCTATGGCGACAGGCAAGGCTTTGGACTGCTCACTGCCTATTTCGCCAAGGCGGCGCCGGAAACTCCGCAAGGCAAGCTCGCTCTGGCGCGGCTCGATCGCAAGCAGGGGCGCATCGACGAAGCGGCGGCGCTGGTGCGCGAGGTATGGCGCAAGGGCGAGTTCAGCCAGCCCATGGAAGCCAAGGTCATCGAGGAGTTCGGCGATCTCCTCGCCGCGGAGGATCACAAATTCCGCGCCGACCGCGCCTTCTACAAGGAAGAGACGGGCCGGCTGATGCGGTCAGCGATGCTCGTCGGCGGCGACGAGGTGTTGCTCGCCAAGGCGCAAGCCGCGGTCATCGACGAAGCCGGCAATGCCGAAGCGCTGCTCGCCGCGCTGCCGGTGAAGGTGAAGTCCGATCCCTCCTTCATCTTGGCGCGCATCCAGCTGTTGCGGCGGGCTGGCGCTCCCGCCAAGCTCGCCGAGGCCACCAAGCTCATGCTGTCGGCGCCACGCGACCCGGCGCTGCTCGTCGACGGCGATGCCTGGTGGGTCGAAAGGCGGCTGGTCGCCCGCAGGCTTCTCGATGCCGGCGATTCCCAGAGCGCCTATCGGATCAGCGCCGAGCATGGCGCCGTGAGCCCTGAATTGCGCATCGAGGCGGAGTTCCACGCCGGTTGGATCGCGCTACGCTTCCTTACCGATCCGACGCTCGCCGCTCCTCATTTCGCGCTTGCCGCGGCGAGCGCCGCGCTGCCGGCCTCGATCGCGCGCGCCGCCTATTGGCAAGGGCGCACGGCCGAGGTGCTGGGCGACGAGGCGGCGGCGAACGACGCCTATGCACAGGCGGCCGCGCATGTGACGACCTATTACGGGCAGCTCGCGAGGTCCAAGCTCAGCCTCACCGATCTGCCCTTGCGGCAGACCCGGGAGCTGGCGACAGGCGATGACCGCAATCTCGCGATCCGTGTCGCCGAATTCCTCTACGCGCTCGGCGAGAGCGATTTCGCCTTGCCCCTGGTGGCGGATGCAGCGAGACGGCTGACCGATGAGGGCCAAATGAACGCTCTCGGCAAGGTGGTCGAGACGGGACGCGATGCGCGCTCTGCCCTCATCCTCGGCAAGCTCGCGACGCAGCGCGGCTTTGCGCTCGACAATTTCGCCTTCCCGACCTTCGGCGTGCCGTTTTACCTGCCGGTCGCGAACTCGGCCGACAAGACGATCGTCTATGCCATCGCCCGCCAGGAAAGCGCCTTTGCTCCAACCGCGACCTCGACCGCCGGAGCCAAGGGCCTGATGCAGCTCATGCCCGACACTGCGCGGCGTGCCGCCCAGCATGCCGGCATCGCGCTCGACATGACCAAGCTCAACTCCGATGCGGCGCTCAATGCCCGCATCGGCGCAGCGCATCTCGGCGAGCTGTTCGCGGAGCAGGGCGGATCCTACGTCCTCACCTTCGCGGCCTATAATGCGGGCGGCAAGCGGGTGAAGGAATGGATCGCCGCGCATGGCGATCCGCGCCGCCACGATGTCGATCCCGTCGATTGGATCGAGCTCATCCCGATCGCCGAGACGCGCGACTATGTGCAGCGCATCATCGAGAACATGCAGGTGTATCGCACCCGCTTCGGTGAAGGGGTACGGCTGATCAACGAGGCCGAGCTGCGCAAGCGGGGCGGGGGGTAGAGACCGTGCCTCACCTCTCCCCTTGTGGGAGAGGTCGATCCGAGCCGCAAGGCGAGGATCGGGTGAGGGGGGCAGCTGTCACTTTTGCAGGTTTCAGTCCGGAAGCGAGGCCGCTTCAGGCGAGCTGCACCACGATGCGGCCGCGCACCTTGCCCTCGAGGATGGCGGAGCCGGTCGCGATGACCTCCTGGAGCTCGATCGTCCTCGTCATGGTGTCCAGTTTCTTCAGGTCGAGGTCATGGGCCAGCCGGCCCCAGGCTTCGATGCGGCGGGTCTTCGGCGCCATGACGCTGTCGATGCCGAGGAGCGAGACGCCGCGCAGGATGAAGGGGGCGACCGAACCCGGCAGATCCATCCCTTGGGCGAGGCCGCAGGCCGCGACCGCGCCGCCATATCGGGTCATGGAGAGGAGATTGGCCAGAGTATGCGAGCCGACGCTGTCGACGCCGGCGATCCAGCGTTCCTTGCCGAGCGGGCGGCCCTTCTCCGAAAGCTCATGACGATCGATGATCTCGGCAGCACCGAGCCCTTTGAGATAATCGGCCTCAGTGGCCCGACCGGTCGAGGCGATGACGTGCCAGCCCAGCTTGGCGAGCAGCGCAATGGCGACCGAGCCGACGCCGCCGGCAGCGCCGGTCACCACGACCGGACCCTGCTCGGGCTTCAGCCCATGCTTCTCGAGCGCCAGCACGCAGAGCATGGCCGTATAGCCCGCCGTGCCGACCGCCATGCTGCTGTGCAGCGTCAGTCCCTTGGGCAGCGCCACCAGCCAGTCGCCCTTGACGCGCGCATAGCCCGCATAGCCGCCGAAATGCGTCTCGCCGACCCCCCAGCCATTGAGGATGACCGCATCGTCGGGCCGCCAGTCGGGATGGCTCGACTGCTCGACGATGCCGGCGAAGTCGATCCCGGGGACCATGGGGAAACGGCGCACCACCGGCGATTTGCCGGTGAGCGCCAGCCCGTCCTTGTAATTGACGGTCGAATGCGTCACGCGCACCAGGACGTCGCCTTCCATCAAGGCGTCCGAGGCGAGGCTCTTCAGGGAGACGCTCTGGCCCGCGTCGGTCTTCTCGACAAGGATGGCCTCGAAATTCATGTCTGGTCCTCGGCACCGCGCCACGGAGCGTCCGGAGGCGCAGCTCCTCGTAACCGCCCCTGCGATCGAAGACAAATCCTCGCTGGTGGGCGCTGGCCCTCAGAGGCTGACTGAAAAAGAAATTGGGTGATTTCAATCTGTTGTGATTCCGTTGGGTTGCGAAGCACAATGGAGGTCACGATGGCTTGGACTAAAACCACCCGGGCGCATTATCAGCGCGAGGCGTTATGCAAGCGATCTGACCGATGCGGAATGGAGATTGATCGAGCCGTTTCTGCCGAGGGCCTCGAAGATCGGGCGACCAAGAAAGACCAACCTACGGTCGGATGTCGAGGCCTCTCAAGTCAGCCCGACATCGTCAAGCACGTATCGAGCCGAGTTATGCAGACCTTCCCTAGAGGCCGCCACAATGCGGTCATTCAAAGGTGGCTGCCTGGTTGCCAGACTCACCGTCGAGTTGATGACCTGCAAACTAGCGACTAGTTGCGAACTCAGCGTAGGGAAAATTACTCGCGTCTAAAACTGAGAATAGCCCTTCCTATTGGATTTCCTGATACTAACGGATTCGGCATCCAGGCCGTAAAGACGTCGAGCGTGTCTCCATCAAGCTTGTAGAATCGTTCCTGCTCACTGCCGTTCCAGGCTTCATTCCAAGATGAGTCAACCTTTGTGGTGAACCTATCCCCATCTATCCGATACCGTCCGGTATAGGCCATCACAGTACGGAAAAGTGCCACCAGTTTCTCATCTGTATTCCCTGGCTCCCGCGCCTTTGCGGTAACTAGTACCATCATTCGCCCATCAGAGCCGAAAATAAGGTACCCATTGGGGTCGGCGCCCCACGGTTGACTGCGCTCCTTTGAATCCTGAAGCTCAGTATCAAAAGAAACCAACCGCCAGCAACCGTGGAGCTTAGTGTCGCGCTCAGACATATTCGCTCCTGTAGTAGTTTGCCTAAATGTACCCACCTGTCGAAGGTAGGGTATGTTGCCATGCAAATTGCAAAACGCGGGATGTGCCACGGACCGCTAATGGCCGACTACAGCCAGTCGCGACCACCAAAGCATGCTTAAATCTTCATTGCTCTTGCCGCCTGTTCTAAATTCGCCCGCACAATCGCGCGATGAAACGGTGCTATCGTCGTAAGATAGATACGCCCCAGTCGGTTATGGCAATGCACCACAGTACCCACGACCAGCTCGCGCCCATTTGCTGCATCGGCGCGAAGTTGGATGGTGGCGCGGAAGTCGAGATGCCGGTCATCCTCGCCCACTACCAACTCCGTCGCGCTCTTTGACAGCACCGGGAGGTAGCCGATAACCGACCCACGCGCCGCTGCGGCAAGACCGATGGCGCGCGACGATTTGACGGCGACTGTCGCCATCACCACATCGCGGACACGAGTGAGCGCACGAATCCACCCTGCCTGTCGCTCGAACGCGGCGCGTGCCAGCACCTCTAGATCATCGCTGGCCCCCGCCGGCAGTCGAATTGCAAAGGCGTCCAAAAGGTCCGCGCCCGCGTAAAGCGGCGCAAGCACGCTGTTGCTAGGCATGGGCACGGCGCGCGCTTTGGTCATGCGATTAGGTACCGGATGCTGGGGAGGGGCGTAGCAATCGTGCAAGCACGGTAGATCAAGATGTCTCTCCTCGATAAAGCCTATAGCAGGCGCTAAATCGTATCATTCGATTTGATCGGAACGACACCCGCTGAACGACCCCATCCAAAAATCACTGTGGCACTCTAAGAGGCTGACTGAAAGAGAAATTGGGTGATTTCAATCTGTTGTGATTCCGTCGGGTTGCGAAGCACAATGGAGATCACGATGGCTTGGACTAAAACCACCCGGGCGCATTATCAGCGCGAGGCGTTGCGTTATGCAAGCGATCTGACCGATGCGGAATGGAGATTGATCGAGCCGTTTCTGCCGAGGGCCTCGAAGATCGGGCGACCAAGAAAGACCAACCTACGATCGGTTGTCGAGGCGATCCTCTACATGGCCTCGACCGGCTGCCAATGGCGCGCGATCCCCAAGGATTTTCCACCCTATTCGACGGTGCAAGGCTATTTCTACGCCTGGTCGCACAGGGGTTTGCTGGCGCACATCAACCACATGCTGGTCATGGCCCTGCGCGAGATGCTCGGGCGAGAAGCCAGCCCACGGCGGGAGCCATCGACAGCCAGTCGGTGAAGACCACCGAGTGCGGCGGCCCTCGGGGTTTTGATGCGGGCAAGAAGATCAAAGGCCGAAAACGCCACATCATCACCGACACCGAGGGCTGCTTGGTCGGTGTTCAGGTTCACTCCGCCGGCATCCAGGACCGTGATGGCGCGCCGAACCTGCGCCTCCATCCGCTCACTCTATCCGTGGCTGCGCCATGTGTTCGCCGATGGCGGCTATGGCGGGGAAAAGCTGCAAGACGCCATGGCCACCCGCGGTCAATGGACCTTCGAGATCATCAAGCGTTCCGACACCGCCAAGGGCTTCGAGCTGCTGCCCCGCCGATGGGTGGTTGAACGAACCTTCGCCTGGCTCGGACGATGCAGACGGCTCGCCAAGGATTTCGGAGCCACCATCGAAAGCGCCGTGGCCTGGATATTCGTCGCTCATATCCGCCGCCTCACAGGGAGATTGATACGAACGTGAAATGCCGCACGCCATTTCGAGTCAGACTCTCAGATCACTCGGCGCAGCCACCGATCGGCTGCCAGCCGGCGCTCGCCTGCTGCACCATCACCTGATGGGCCTGCGCCCCATAGACGGCCGGCACCACCTCATGCGCGACGCTCGGCGGATGCACCATGACGGTGCGGCTGACGTCTTCGTATTCGGCCGGAATCGTCTCGTATTGGGCGCTCGCCGGCTGCACCAGCACCGTGTGGTACTGCGTCGCGTAGACGGGTGGGGTGTGCACCCAGCAGCCGATCTCCTGGCCATAGGCATCGCGCGTCACGCGCCAGACGCGCGATGAGGGCTGCACCAGCACCTGCTCGGCCACGGTCTGCGCGACGGCCGGAATCGGATGGGCAATCACGCGTGCCGGGCGCACCATGACGCGCTGCCGGACCTGCTGGTATTCGGCCGGGATCGGATGAGCGATAACATGGGAGGGTTCGACCAGCACCTGCTCGGTGACGGTCTGGTAGAGCGGCGGCGTGACGACCTTGCGGTAGCATCCCTGCCCGGCGGATGCGGCGCCCGCTCCGAGCGAGAGCGTGAGGGCAAGCGCCGCGGTCGCGATCGGACGAATGTTCATGACAACTCCTTGGCGGAACGGCTTTGCCAGTACCGCATTTGCCTCGTGCGTGATTGCAACATCACAGAACGGACGCGAGGAAGTTGCAACCTGAATTGCATTTTAACGTTAAATTAACCATATTCGATTCGAGAATTCAGACAACTATATCAATATTATTCAAATTAGACTTAAATTGTATCGATTCTGATGGTCGAAACCGATGATGCTGTATCAAGACGAGCGAAATGCCACTTTTCGCTACTCTCAGCCGTCGGTGTCCTTGGGCTTGTAGAAGATATGATGCCCGATGATGCTGGTGCGCTGCAGAGAGCGCGCCCAATAGGGGCGCACATAATTCGCGTGATAATTCAGGGCGGCGCCGACATTCGCCAGATAGGTGTCGCCCTTCAAGACATTGGTGGCGATGCGGGCGGCGCGGGCCCAGGCATCGGGTTCGGTCACGCGCAGCGACTTGCCTTCGCAGGCGAAGCTGAACTGGCAGCCGAGATAGCGGTTGCGGTTCTGGTAGACGACGCCGCAGATCGAGGTCGGATAGAGGCCGCTCTTGACGCGGTTCAGCACCACCTGGGCGACGGCCGCCTGGCCGGTCTCCGGTTCGCTGCGCGCTTCGAAATATACGGCCTCGGCGAGACAGCGTTCCTCGCGGCCCATGCGGTCCGGCGCCACGAGCTCGGCGTAATTCGGCTTTTCGCCCTCCTCCTTGCGCGCCGTGGTGAGCCCGTTGCCCTTGGCGAGCTGGCGTGAATTCAAGGCCACGAGCTCCGAGAAGGACACCGGCACGGCCGCGATCTCGATCGGGGTCGAATCGGGGGGGACGGGCGTGGAGGATGAAAGGCGTACGGCGCGCGGCGTCGAGGGCGTGGCGCCGTCCGGATTGCCGGCGGTGAGCTTTGCCCGGGTCGTGGCCGAGATGATATCGGCCGCCGAGGTGAAGGCGCCGCGGGGCGCAGGCGCCGTGGCGCCATCCTGGATCTGCCAGCCGGTGAAGCTCGCCGTGCCGACGATGCGATTGGTCCACAGATCGCCCGGCGTGAAGGAGGCGCGCTCGACGTCTCGCTTCGGCTCCGGCGCGCCGAAGCTCGCTGCCGCGAGGTCACGGTCACGGTCGCGCAGGGGACGGCGTCCGAAGGCAGGTCTCAGCTGGATGAGCGGATCGCCCTTGGTCATGCGCTCGACGCTCGGAAACTCGGCCGCATTGCGTTTCAATTCGCCGCGCGGGGCGCTGCCGGTGACGCCGTCCTCGGCGGACAGGCTCGAGGGCGGCTGGACCCAGGGGGCGCTCAGGCGGTTGACGGCGATATCCGGACCGAGCAGCATGGCAAGGTCGGTGGTGCCGGGTCCTGCCACGAAATAGGATTTGCCGGTGCGGTTGGCCTCGCGGACGGCGCGGCTGCCGCCCCCGCCAGCATCCGTGTCCGCCGCAGCGGTGAAGGACATCAAGAGGCCGCTTGCCAAGCACCAGGGCGCGATCGTCGCGCAGGCCCAACGCAACCCCGAGGACTCACGACGCATACGACCGGCCTCACGCTCGCCCGATAGCCGTTACGGACGATCGCGACAATCGCCCCATCTGCCCGCGCTTGCGCCGCGAGCGCTTGATGAAGGCTCATTATGGATGCGGTAGCGTTGATCCACAGTTAACGGCGCCTGCGGGCCCGCAAAGGGCCCGCTCACACCGATGTCACCCGCCATACATTTTGCGTACCTGGCGCGTGATGGCGACGCCCTCGTCGCGGAAGCGCCCGACGAGCGCGCGCGCATTGTCGGTGCAGCGCGCATAGATGTTGGCAAGCCCGCGATAGCCGCGATTATAGGCGCCGGCAAATTCCTCGCGACGCGGCGAGGCGGTGGCCTCGGCATCGAGCAGAGCCTGCATCTGGGCCCTGAACGGGTCCTTCTGGGCCGAGTCGCAGATCGAGCTCAGATAGGACAGGGAACCCAGGATCTCGGAGAGGCGCAGGAGCTGCCCGTCATAGGGCTGAGGCGGAGCCTGCGGAGGGGGAGGGGGAGGGGCAGGCGCGGGTGCCGAGGCTGCCCATGCCGAGGCGGCCGGAAGCAGCGCTCCCAAGGGCGCTGCCGACAGCAGGACGGCGCAGAGCCCGGCGACGACGGCGCTGCGTGGCGCACCGGGCCGACTCTGGAGCCGTGTGCCCGGCCCACGATGTCGCTGTGGCGGAAGGCTCGCGATCGGCCTCGGCCGGCCATGGGCCGGAGCCGATGCGATCGCGGCTCGCTCACATATGTCCACGACGCACTTTGCCCGCGAGCGCATTCGCTTGGAGCAGCCGGAAAGCGCGTGCCGCAATGCCCGGCAGTCCGGACGTCGTCGGCAATGCGACAATCTCGCCCGGCTTCGCCCAGATCACTTTCCCGGCCTCGGCGCCTGTCCGGGCCTCGCCGCTCACCCAGCGCGCCACGAAGGAGGCAATCACGAAATGGCGCTCGACCTTGCCGTCTCTGTCGCGCTCGATCACCTCGACATGGTCGTTGAAGGAGACGATCGAGGCCGTGACCCCGACTTCCTCGCCGAGCTCTCGCAACGCCGCCTGCTCGAGCGTCTCTCCCGGCTCGACGAGGCCGCCCGGGAGCGAGAACAGCCCCACGGCCGGCGGCTTGGTGCGGGTCGCAAGCAGGATGCGCCCGTCGCGGATCACCGCGACCGAGGCACCAAGCAGCGGGCGCACCGGATAGGTTCGATCGGTCACGCTAGCCCCGCTCACACATGCTGGCCGCCATTGATGTGCAATTCGGCCCCGTTCACATAGGAGCTCGCATCGGTGCACAGGAAATAGATCGCCTTGGCGACCTCGTCGGGATGGCCGAGCCGGTGCAGCGGGATCTGCTCGATGAGCTTCTCGGTGCCCGGCGACAGGATCGAAGTGTCGATCTCGCCTGGCGAGATGGCATTGACGCGCACGCCCAGCGGACCGAAATCCGCCGCCATCTCGCGCGTCAGCGCCGCCAGCGCCGCCTTCGAAGTGCCATAGGCGGAGCCCGCGAACGGATGCACGCGCGAGCCGGCGATCGAGGAGACGTTGACCACCGATCCCCTGGCCGTCTGCAATTCGTGCATCAAGCCGCGCGCCAGCAGCATCGGCGCGAAGAAATTCACTTGAAACACGGCTTGCCAATCGTCGAGGCTGGTGTCGAGCGTGCCCATTCGCGCTCCGCCCGGCTTCTTCGGCGAGATGGCGGCGTTGTTGACGAGGGCGTCGAGCCTGCCCATCGGCAACCGCGTCCGGATCTCCTCGATCATGGCACGCGTGTTGCCGGCGTCGGCAAGGTCGATCTGGACATGATCCTCGGGCCCCATCTCCCACGGGCAGTTCTCGCCCGGGAACGGGTGGCGCGAGCAGGTGATGACGCGCCATCCCGCCGCCGCGAAGCGCTTGACGGTCGCATGCCCGATGCCGCGCGATGCACCCGTAAGCAGGAGGACCCTGCGATCATTCTCGCGTGTCGCCATGTCGTTGCTTCGCTCTCGTCGGTCGCCGCGCTGCCGGCCCGACAGCTTACACGATTTCAGGCGTCAGGTGATCGGCTTCGAATAGAGGTGCCCCCTCAAGGATAGAGGCGTTGACGGGTCCAGGGCTGGCTTTCGGCGCCGCGCGCGAACTGCACACGATCATGCAGGCGGTAGGCGCCGTCCTGCCAGAATTCGATCGAGAGCGGTGTGATGCGATAGCCCGACCAATGCGCGGGGCGCGGCACGTTTCCGTCCGGATAGCGCTCCTCCAGAGCTTTCACCCGCGCCTCGAGCGTCGCACGGCTGTCGAGCGGCCGCGATTGATCCGAGGCGCAGGCGCCGATCCGCGACAGCACATGGCGCGAGGCGAAATAGGCATCCGCCTCCGCCTCGGTGACGCGCGATACCGGGCCGCGCACCCGCACCTGGCGACGCAGGCTCTTCCAATGGAAGAGGGCGGCGGCCTTCGGCTGCTCGTGCAATTGGTGCCCCTTGGCGCTCTCGAAATTGGTGTAGAACACGAAGCCGCGCGCATCATGCCCCTTCAGCAGGACCATGCGCACATCGGGCAGGCCCGTCGCGTCGACCGAAGCGAGCGCCATGGCGGTCGGATCATTCAGTTCCTTCGTCTCGGCTTCCTTCAGCCAGTCGGCAAAGAGCGCGACAGGATCCTCGCGCAAGGTGAAATCTTCGCTCATCTTTCGGTCTTTCTCGGCACGAACGGCAACGGGTTTGCGCGACGCGACGCTATCTCGTCACGGCCGCAGCGTCGATTCGATGGCGGCCGCATGGGCGAACAGCGAGTGATCGGCACCGTTGCGGCCGACGAGCTGCAGGCCGGCCGGCAGCCCGCCGGTCGGCATCGGCAGCGAGATGGCACAGAGATCGAAAAAATTGGCAAAAGCCGTGTTGCGCAGGCCGCGCGCATTCTGCACGAAGAAGGCCTCGTCATTGGCATTGGTCTGCGCGATGACCGGAGCGACATTGGGGGTGCTCGGCAAGATCACGGCGTCGAACGCGCTCAGCTCGGCATCGAGGGCGCGGATCAGCCGCGGCCTTTCCCTGGCAAGAGAGACGTAGTCGGCCGCCGTCATCGAGCGCGCGGCGGCGATGCGCTGCCAGACGCGGCTGTCGAAATCACCCTCGCGCGTCTCGAGATACTCGCCATGCACGCTGAGCGCCTCGGCCGCCGAGAAGCCGCCTTTGGCATTGGCCGTCTGCATCTCGGCGAGCAGCGAGGTGCGAAATTCCGTGACGCGCGCGCCTGCGGCCGCAAGGCGGTTGCAGCTTGCCTCGAAAGTCCGGCCGACAGTGTCGTCGAGATCATCGAGCAGGGGGCCGACCAGGATGCCGAGCCGCAGCCCGGCAACATTCGAGGGGGCAGGGGCGGTCGGCTCCTCGCCGGCGAGCACCGCATGGGTGAGCGCGCAATCGGCGACGCTAAGCGCCAAGGGACCGATGGAATCGAGCGTGTAGGACAAAGCGAGCGCGCCGTCCTTCGGCACCAGCCGGGCGCTCGGCTTATAGCCGACCACGCCGCAGAAGCTCGCCGGGATGCGGCAGGAGCCGCCCGTATCCGTGCCGATGGCGATGTCGCACATATGGTCCGCGGCCGCGACCGCGGCGCCCGACGAGGAGCCGCCAGGCACCCGGGTCCGATCGGCGGGATTGCCCGGCGTGCCGTAATGGGGATTGATCCCCATGGCCGAGAAGGCGAATTCGGTCATGTTGGTCTTGGCGACGATCACAGCGCCGGCGGCGCGCAGCCGCCTGACGATCACGGCATCCTCGGCCGCCGGCGCGAAGCCCGCCCTGATCTTGGAGCCGCCCCGCGTCGGCTCGCCCTTGACGTCGAACAGGTCCTTGACCGTCACGATGCGCCCGTCAAGCGGGCCGAGCTCATGGCCGAATTTCTTGCGCCCGTCGGCCGCATCGGCCGCAAGGCGCGCCTCGTCGGCATAGACCGTGAGGCAGGCCCGCGCGCCTTCGCCGGCCGGGTCGGCGATGCGCGCGATGGCGGCTTCAAGCCGTTCAC
Organism: Rhizobiales bacterium GAS188; assembly: GCA_900104855.1. Lineage (NCBI taxonomy): Bacteria > Pseudomonadati > Pseudomonadota > Alphaproteobacteria > Hyphomicrobiales > Rhizobiales bacterium GAS188. The sequence continues at coordinate 26,760 of FNSS01000001.1, read as the reverse complement.
GATGGGCTCTATTCGTCATGCGACCTCGCTTCTGTGCCGGGGAGCCGATGCTCATCCTCACGGAGGGTGGCCTCGACCTCGGCACGTTTCGGGATGGGCGCCACGGCGCCGAAGCCGCGGGTCGACAGCGCGGCGGCGACGGCGGCATAGCGCCCGGCGGCAAAGGGATCCTGGGTGCGCAGATATTCGGCGAGGAAGGCCCCGTCGAAGCAGTCGCCGGCCCCGGTGGCGTCGACCGGATCGACGGTGATGGAGGGCAGGCGGCGGCGCTCCTGCGCGGTCGCGACCAGCGCGCCCTCGCGGCCGAGCGTCAGCGCCACGATCCTGGCGCCGAGCCGCAAGTAGAAATCGGCGATGGCGTCGGGGTCGCCGAGGCCGGTGAGCTCGCGCGCATCGTCGAGGCCCGGCCGGGCGATGTCGCATTGCGCCATGGCGGCATGGATGATGGCGCGCGCCCGCGCCAGCGGCCACAGCTTCAGCCGCAGATTGCTGTCATAGGAGACGAGCACGCCCGCGGCGCGCGCCGCCTCGATTGCGGCGAAAACGGCATCGCAAGCCGAATCGGAGATGGCCTGGCTGATCCCCGATACGTGCAATGCCTTGGCGTCGCCGATGAGGGCCGTGGGGATGTCGCGCGGGCGGAGCCGGCTCGCGGCCGAGTGTGAGCGCAGATAGGAGAAGACGTGACCGGCCTCGCCATGGGTGACGAAGTAGATGCCGGTCGCTGCGTCCGGATCGGTCCGCACGCAGCTCGCATCGACCCCTTCGCGCGCCCACAGAGCCCGGAAGGCGCGGCCCGCTTCGTCCTCGCCGACGGCCGTCACATAGCCGACCGAGGCGCCCTGGCGGGCAGCGGCGATTGCGGCATTCGAGGTGTCGCCGCCGAAGCCGAACTGATAGCCGCCATCACCACGCGTCGCATTGAACTCGGCGAGCGGTTCCCCGATGCTGATGATGTCGATGGACATAGCGACCGCCCGCCGCGACGATCTTGCGTCAGCTCGGTTCGCGCGTGCCGATCAGCGACCAGATCGCCGGGAAGACCGCGGCGGTGAGCGCAGCCTTCACGAAGTCGCCGAGCAGGAAGGGCTCCACGCCCTTCGACCAGGCCGCCGCCATGCCGAGGCCCTGACCATTCGCGCCGATCTTGGCGGCCAAGGCGAGCCACAGGAAGCCGCACAGGAAGATCAGGGTATCGGCGATAAGGGCGCAGGGCAGGGCTGCGAAAAAGCTGCGGTCGAGCTTGGCCTCGGCGATCAGCCCCATCAGGGCCGCAGCCGGGATGAAGCCGATCAGGAAGCCGCCGGTCGGGCCGAACAGATAGGCGGGTCCGGCGATCAGGGGGGGCGTGTTGGCGAAGACCGGAAGGCCGCCGACGCCGCAGGCCAGATAGACGATGATCGATATCACCGAGAGCCTCACCCCATAGGCGGCGCCCAGGCTGAGCACCGCGAAGGTCTGCAGGGTCATCGGCACGGGAAGGAAAGGCACGCTGATCTTGGCCGACAGCGTCAGCAGCGCCACCGCCGCAACGCACAGCGCCGTGTCGCGCACCAAGTGCGAGCCGCTCTCGCGAGATTCGGCCGCCGCGTCGACTGCGGCCCGGCGCGGCCAGATCGCGCTCGCCAACGTGTCCTCGATCCCGGTGCCGCTCATCACTCTTGTCCCTCCAGCCCTGGCAGGTTTGCCGCGCTCTGCGCTTGACCTATATGACCGGGATGGCCGGGCCTCAAGGGCGGCGACAGGGAAAACCATGCAGGATCAGAATGTCTCCACTGCGGTCCCCGCCAACGCGGCCGAGGGCCCCCCGGAAGCGCGGCTCACACAGCTCTCGCCGCTGCTGCGGCGCCTGATCGCCGATAATGGCGGCCCCTTCACCTTCACCGGCACCTGCAGCTATATCGTCGGGCAGGGCAGGTTGGCGATCGTCGATCCGGGCCCGGCCGACAAACCGGCCCATCTCGCCGCGCTTCTCGAGGCGGTACGCGGCGAGAGCGTGAGCCATATCGTCGTGACCCATACGCATCGCGACCATTCGCCGGCAGCACGCGCGCTGAAGGCTGCGACCGGTGCCCCGATCGTCGGCTGCGGGCCGCACCGGCCGGCGCGGCGGCCTGCGGGCGAGGAGGTGAGCGGCCTCGATTCGGGGGGTGATCGCGACCACGTCCCCGATCTGCTCATGAGCGAGGGCGACGCCGTCACAGGCCCGGGCTGGACGCTGTCGGCGATCGCCACGCCCGGCCATACCGCCAATCATCTGACCTTCGCGCTGCCGCAGGAGAATGCGCTGTTGTCGGGCGACCATGTCATGGCCTGGTCGACGACGATCGTCGCGCCCCCCGACGGCTCGATGGCCGATTACATGGCCTCGCTGCAGCATCTTTCGAGCTTCGAGCATGCGATCTATTGGCCGGGCCATGGCGGGCCGGTGCGCGAGCCGATGCGCTATCTGCGCGGGCTCATGACGCATCGGCGTCAGCGCGAACGCCTGATCTTCGAGGCGGTGAAGGGTGGGGCGCGCGACATCAAGGCGATCGTCGCTTCGGCCTATCCCGCGATCGCACCGGCGCTTGCCGGTGCCGCCAGCCTGTCGACGCTCGCTCATCTCGAATGGCTGGTCGAGCGCGGCGAGGTGGTGACGGATCGTGACCATCCGTCCTTCGAGGCGCTTTACCGTCCGGCCTAAGGCGGCTGGAGGAGCGCTTCGATACGCTCGAAAAATCCTTGAATATCGGCGTCGCCGCCACGCAGTAGCGACCAACGCTCGCGCGCCACCAGGCGCACATCAACGCGCACCCCCTCCTCGGTCTGCTGCAGCCGCACGATGGCATCGCTCGGCCAATGGATCAGGGGGCTCGGTACGGTCGCGGAGAAACGGGCCTCGCGATAGGGTGGCGCGCGAGGATAATCGACATCGGTGATGTGCCACGAATTCAGGATGGCCGCCCGCCAGGTCAAGGTGAGGGCGTCGTCCATGCGTCGGTCGATAAGGGACGGCGCGATTGGCCTTCGCGCGCCGGCATCATTGATGCTCGCCACGGCCGGTGGCGGCGCGCCTCGGGGGAGCTGCTTCAAGGGCGTGAGCGGCTGCGGCGGGCTCAAAGGGTCCGTGGTCAGATCGAGGGCTGGCGGGCTGATGAGGTCGCGCAGGCTCACCCCGACCGGATAGGCGAGCAAGGCCACCCCGAGCAGGAGGCCCGTCAGGGCGCTCGGCACGCCGCGTGCGCCACTGCGCCAGGTGGACCCGAAAGCGAGGATCGCTAGCGCCATCGCCACGGCCGCGAGCGCTCCGCAAGCGATCACGGCGGCCAGCGCCTCATAGGGCAGCAGCCGTTCGAACCGCGCAAGCAGCAAGGCGACCGCCATCGACAGCCAGGCGAAGGCTCCGACACGCCGGCTCCACATGGCAGCGCGCGATGCGGGTTCCTCGATCAGCAGGCGGCGCATGGCTCGTCGGTCTCGCGAAGGAGTGTCGAAATCACATCGCGAATTGTCGATCCCCTTCGTCCGGCAAACGAGAATTCGAGAGTGCAGGCACAAATTGCAGGTTTGGGCCGCAGCCCATGGCGAGACTTACGAGAAGCGCGGCGAAACGCAAAACGCGAGCATGCGCCTGTGCGGGCGCGAGTCGCCGTTATGGCCTTCGCTATGCGGCCGGTGCGGCCCTCTCGTCCGCGCTCGGCAGCACATGATTCTGGAAGCGGTCGCGCAGCGCCGTCTTCAGGATCTTGCCGGTCGCGGTATGGGGGATCTCGTCCACCAGCACCATGTCGTCGGGCATCCACCATTTGGCGATCTTGCCCTGCATGAAGCCGAGCACGCTCTCCTTGGTCGGGGTGCGGTCCTTCTTCGGCACGATGATCAGGAGCGGCCGCTCATCCCATTTCGGATGGTGCACCCCGATCACCGCCGCCTCCGCCACGTCCGGATGGCCGATGGCCAGGTTTTCGATCTCTATCGAGGAAATCCACTCGCCGCCGGATTTGATGACGTCCTTCGAGCGGTCGACGATCTGCATATAGCCGAGAGGGTCGACATTGGCGACGTCGCCGGTGTCGAAAAAGCCTTCATCGTCGAGGATGTTGCCGCCCACCCCCTTGAAATAGGCACCGGAAACGGCCGGGCCGCGCACCTTGAGGCGGCCGAAGGCCTTGCCGTCCCAGGGCAATCTCTTGCCCTCGTCGTCGGTGATCTTCATCTCGACGCCGAAGGGCGGATGGCCCTGCTTCATCTTCAGATCGTAGATCGCCTCCTTGTCGAGATGCGTGGTCTCGGGCTTGAGCGAGCAGATGGTGCCGAGCGGGCTCATCTCGGTCATGCCCCAGGCATGGATGACCTCCACGCCGAAACGATCGGCGAAGGCCTTGATCATGGCGCGCGGACAAGCCGAGCCGCCGATGATGACGCGCTCGAGATCAGGGAGCTTGGCATCGCTGGTCTCGAGATATTGCATCAGCATGAGCCAGACGGTCGGGACCGCGGCCGAGAATGTCACCTTCTGGCCGTTCAGGAGCTCGCAGATGCTGGCCCCGTCGAATTTGGGCCCCGGCAGGACCAGGCTTGCTCCCGTCATCGGCGCCGAGAAGGCGAGAGACCAGGAATTGGCATGGAACATCGGCACGACCATCAAAACGACGTCGCGTGAGGAGATGTGGAAAATGTCGGACATGCAGGCGATCAGCGAGTGCAGCACGTTGGAACGATGGCTGTAGACCACGCCCTTGGGCTCGCCCGTCGTGCCGGAGGTGTAGCACATGCCGCAAGCGGCGTTCTCATCGGTTTCCACCCAGGAGAAATTGCCGTCGACCTCGGAGATCCAATCCTCATAGGCGACCGCGCCTTTCAGCGAGGTCTTCGGCATATGGGCCTTGTCGGTGAGGATGATGTAGCGCTCGATGGTCGGCAGGCTCGCGGCGATCTTCTCGATCAGCGGCACGAAGGTCAGGTCGAGGAAGAGGAGACGGTCCTCGGCATGATTGACGATGTAGGCGATCTGGTCCGCGAACAGGCGCGGATTGACCGTGTGATAGACCGCGCCGGCGCCCATGATGCCGTACCAGCATTCGAGATGCCGGGCGGTGTTCCAGGCGAGCGTCGCTGCGCGGTCGCCCGGCTTGATGCCGTCGGCGACGAGGCGCTGCGCCACCTTGAGGGCCCGCTGGCGGATTTCCGCATAGGTCGTCTCGACGATCGGCCCTTCCACCGAACGCGACACCACCCGGCGCATCGGATGCTGCAGCGCCGCATAGTCGATCACCTTATGGGCTAGAAGCGGCCAGTCCTGCATCAATCCGAGCATCAGTTCTCCTCCCTTATCGCCCCGTGCGGGGTCGTTCATTTCATTGTCGGGCCGAGATAGTAGCAAATTGATTGTCCGGCGAAAATGTGCGGTCGCCACATTTCCTTGGGGGCAGCGCCGCAACGCGAAAGCCGCGTCATTTAGATCCCGGTCTGCAGGTCCAAGGTCGCCGTCACCGGATTGGCGCTGTCTTCATCGTCAGGTGCCGTTTCATAGCCTCGCACGCGAAGCTCGCCCTTGCGCGGATCTGCTTCGACGGCGAGCCGCGTATTGCCGTTCAGGATGGGTGTTTGGAGCCAGGCGAAGTCTTCCGTCGGCCGGCCGGCAAATTTCTCGATAGCGGCGCTGCGCTCGGCATTATCTCCGCGTTGATCGTTGCTGTCGTCGTCATCCTCGCCAATTCCCTGCCAATTGCCGGGAAAGGCGCCATATTGCCAATCATTCGCCGCGCTGGCGATGCCGGACCTGGTTGCGTGGTCCTCGCGCGTGCACTCGATGACGCAAGTCTCGTCGGGGCCAAGACCCACCAGGGTAAAGATCGTGGCGTTGGCCAGAGGCGTCGCCTCCAGTCTCGCTTGCGCCGCCCGGTAATCGGGTGCCGTCTCGAAAACCTGCCGCAGCAGATGCATGGCGGGAAGATGCGGTTTTGCGAAATAGGTCCGCCACGCATTGATCGCTGAATCGAGGCTCGGCGCATCGATCGATTCGATATGCTGCAGGTAGGGGGCTTGATTGATGGAGGCCGCAAAACGCCCGGGCGCCATGGCTGTCAGAACGCCGGCCGCCCCAGGCCAGGTGACATTCCAGAATTCACCCGCCGGGCCTTCCTGGCGCACCACTTCGACGAGGCGCCCCAGCCCATCGAAAGACCAATCGAGGCTGCGCAGGAGCCTCGCGCTATCTTGGGCAGCCGATGGCGCGGCGAGAGCCGTGCAGCCCCATTCATAGGACGTGTTCAGCAAGGGCACGCCATAGGTCCCGGCGATTTGCGCGATGGCATCGACCTCGTCGGCATAGGGCGAGCCGCTGCGATGAAGCCAATGCGCCGCGAGCTGGTCGCCGGCCGTCACGGAGAGCTTGGCGAGCGGCGTGAGCGGGCCGATACAGGCATCGCGCAAGGCGATCATTCTCGTTCGACGCGCCGTGGCGAAGCCGACGAGGCCCACATTGCGCGCATCAAAGACGGGAATTTGCGGCAGCTGATCGCCGCTGGCGGCCGGCGCGGCCGCGGCTTGGCGATTGAGCCATTTCTGGTGGGCGAAGGAGCCACCCAATACTGCGACGAGGCCGCTCGACCCGAGAAGAAAGCGGCGACGACTGGGACGTCTTGGCATGAAACCGTCGACCTGCGCTGGAAATGAGAGCTGGCTTTGAATCCGCTATAGCATGTCCCGCAGCCGCATTGATCGCCGGATCGGGGCTTTCTATGGTGAAAGCCGGCGAGCCGGCCGATTCCCGGCTCTGGAGAATTCGATGAAGATCATCGCTGCCCTGGCGATTGCCGCAACCGTGACGACCTCGATGATCGGCCTGGCGCAGGCGGCTTCCTGTCGGGCTCAGCTCGGTGCGGCCAAGGCCGCCATCCTGGTCGATCGCTGCACGGAGGTGTCGCCGGCTACTCGTCCACCCTGCAATGCCGACAATCCCTGCGAGCTGATCATCAGCGAGATCAAGCGTGGCTGCGGCCTCCTCGCCGGAGGCCAGCCGGCGGCGCCCACCTATTGCCGGAATTATTGACAAGGTGATCGCGAATTCGACCGGGCAAGACCGCCGCTGCCTGGGTGGGCCGAGGGGATGAAGGCGCGAACGAGTGCCAAGGATGAGGGCCCGCCAATGGCAGTGCCCGATATGCAAGCGCCCAAATTCTTCTCCGAATTGCCGGAGGCGGATGCCTTTCGCGTCTGGCTGCGCTTCTTGCGGCTCGATCAGAGGCTGCGCGGGCTGATGGGTCGCTGCCTGCGCGAGATCGGGCTGTCGATCCCGCAATTCGACGTGCTGTCGGCCTTGAGCGAGGGCGCCGGCATCACTCAACGGGATCTGGCGCAGCAGCTCTTCGTCACCAAGGGCAATGTCTCCGGGCTGATCGACCGTCTGGTGGAGGCGGGACTGGTGGAGCGCCGCCGCGACGCGCAGGACCGGCGCTCGCATGCCCTGTTCCTCACCAAGGAAGGCAAGCGCGTCGCAACCGCAGGGTTCGCAGCGCAAAAGACTTTCGTCGAAGGCACGTTGGGGCGCTTGCCGCAAGGGGATCTCGCGGCTCTGCATCTCCTGCTCGGGCGCTGGCGCGATGCGGCGCGCGAAGCCGAGGAGGCGAGCCAGGTCGCCGCCGCGGCCGGCGGGACCGGGCCGCAAGGTTAACCCTCGATTCACCATTGCAACGCAGGCTAGAGGCCCGGCCACCGGCGCGTCGACATGCGGCCATGATCGCAAGGCATTCAGGCATGCGAGGTCGGCGCGCCTGACCGGCCGGCCTGACGAAATCATCCAAGAGAGCCTGGAATGCAGCAAGCGATCGAATCTCGTCGTCCCTCTCGCATCCGGCAGGTGCCGGAAGCGGCGATCCCGAAATTCCGCGAGCTTCGCCTTTCCGCCGTGGTAGCGGCCTGTGCCTGGCCGCGGACCCAAACGGCGCGCCGGGACGAGAGCACGGATGCGACGCCGCCCGCGACCCGGTTCGAGGAAGGCTGATCCTTGGGCGTCCGCAACCCCTTGGCGGTCAAGGTCACGCGGCGCGGCGCGATCCTCGCGCCGTTGATCGGCGGGGCGGCCGGGTTGACGGCGAACGGCTATGCCTTCGCCTATGCGCCCGGAATCGTCCTCGACGTGACGCGCTACCATGTGGCGCCGCAGCAATGGCGCTCGGCCCCGCCGCTGCGCATCGCGGTGCTCACCGATCTGCATTTCGGGGAGCCCTTCGTCTCGCTGGCGCGTATCGAGGAGATCGTGGCGACCGCCAATGCCTTGCGGCCGGACCTCATCTGCCTGCTCGGCGATTTCGAGCCGGGGCACCGTTTCATCACCCGCGAGGTGGCGCGCGCCGATTGGGCGCGTGCGCTGGCGGGCCTCAGCGCTCCGCTCGGCGTGCACACGGTGCTCGGCAACCATGATTGGTGGGCGGATGCGCAGGCGCAGAGCCACCGAACCTCAGTGCCGCTCGCCGCGCGGGCACTGATGGATGCCGGGCTGCCGGTCCATGAGAACGCCGCCATTCCCCTCACCAAGGACGGCAAGCGATTCTGGCTGGTCGGCCTCGGGGACCAGATCGCCTATTATCGGCGGGGCCACGGCTTCCTCGGCCGCGATGATCTCGCAGGCGCGCTCGCTGCCGCCACCGGTGACGAGCCGATCCTGCTGCTCGCACATGAGCCCGACATCTTCCCGGAAGTGCCCCAGCGCGTGGCGCTGACGCTATCGGGCCATACCCATGGTGGCCAGGTGCGAATCTTGGGCTATTCGCCGCTGGTTCCCTCCGATTACGGCAATCGCTACGCCTATGGGCATGTCGAGGAGCGGGGGCGCCATCTCGTGGTTTCCGGCGGCATCGGCCCGGGCAAACTGCCGATCCGTATCGGCGTGCCGCCCGAGATCGTGCTCGTCGAATTGACGGCGCCCGCCTGAGAGCGGAGCGGCTGCAGCCAAGCGCCGTTGGCCGCTTTTCGATGTTCCGATCCGAAGCTCTCGGGATTGCCGCCGCAAGGTGAACGATGCGTATCCGGGCCGCCCAACCTCCTTCGCAGATCGCCACCATAAATCGTTGAAATCAAAAGGTTTCGAGTTTCGTCAAGGTTGACGGATGTTGAAATTAATGCCGCGATAGCTTCTTCGTAACCCTCTGTTGTCTCTCTCCTTTAGGGAGCCGTTCAAATCCGGCCGCGATCATGACCCCTGCGATCGATGCGCCAGGAGACAGGCCCGGACGATGTGCCGGCCGATGCTCCACAGGATGTTTCGAACTCGCGAATGAAACAGGGGAATGGTCATGGGACTGCGTGAAGATCTTTGCGTCATCGAGGCGCGCAATGGCGGCGACGGGGCGCTGCAGGGCATGTTGGCAGGCGAGGCGCTGCTCTCGCTCGGGTTGATGTATTCCACCGGCCGCTCGGTGGAGCCGAACCTGGTCGAGGCCCATAAATGGTTCAACATCGCCGCGCTGCGCGGCTGCGCCGACGCCATCGGGCTGCGCGGCGAGATCGCCCGCGAGATGAGCCGGGCCGATATCGCCGATGCGCAGCGCCGGGCCCGCGACTGGCTGGCGACGCATTGAGGCGTCGCTGGGGTAGCGAGCTCGAGGCGACGCATTGCCGCTGCGGCAATGCGCGACGGATGGGAGCTGCAGGCGATGAGGAAATCAAGGACCAGGTGCGGGGGCCGGTGTTGACCGGGGCGGGCCGGCTCTGTAGGGCAGGGCGCACGGAGACGTGGCCGAGAGGCTGAAGGCACTCGTTTGCTAAATGAGCAGACCTCGAAAGGGGTCTCGAGGGTTCGAATCCCTCCGTCTCCGCCATTCCTAAGTCCCTGGTTTGGCTTCCGAAAAATATTCAGGCTTGGCGCAATCCATCACAGCGTTCCCTCGCACCCCGCCGCGCCGGGCGCCGATTCACATACTTGACGGCATAGCGGTGGTTTGGCCAGGGATGAAAGGATACCTGGCTGATACGTGGCCTTGGGGGCCACTGGTCCGCGAGGCCGACGATCCGGTCCCAGGTCGAGCGGCCCTTCTGACTGCGCCGCGCGGCGCCCGGCCAGGGATACCGCAACGGCTATCGGCCGGGGCGGCTGGAGAGCGTCGAGGGCTTCATAGTATATCCCGCCCCGCAGGGTCGCCGGCCCGCTCGTCGTCGAGGAACGCCGACGGCTCAAGATCATCCCTAAACGCCTTCCCGCATGGCTTGATCTGCCTTGAGTGCTGTGATGGGATGGCGCAATTATCAGCTTGATGCTCGATGTCGGAAACCGCAGCCATGCTTCTCCGGGCACTGCTCGCTTCAAGTCAGATCACGATGCGCAAGGCGGGCGGCCGTCGGAGCCTCGCCGTAAAGCCTCTCGATCGGATCATCGACCTGGCTGCATGATGCAGCAACGTCGTCGCGCGGGAGACCGCGCCAAGTCGAATGAGAGCGTCACTCAAAAATGTGAATGGATGGCATGCAAAGCAAATCGATCAATATTGGCTGGAGAAGGTTCGCTGCAAACAGCCTGACCTGGCTGGCGAAGTCGATGCAGTTACTTTCTCTCTTTTTTCAGATAACTTGTATTTTAGTGAAAAGTGCTAGCTTTCGACTGAGATTCCAGCCACGCGTCGATGATATCTTCATTGTTTCATATCCTAGGTCCGGCACGACATGGCTCCAAATGATTCTCTATCAATTGACCACAGCGGGGTCGATGGATTTTGCCCATATATCTGAAGTCGTGCCGTTCTTCGAACGGCAAGTGTTCTCGAACCAAGATTTTGAGCGAATGCAATCGCCCAGAGTCTTCAAAACCCATTTGATATGGAGGCAAAGTTTATGGGCAACGTTGACGCAAAGGCGGGTTTTCCACGCCCTCTGGAGATTTTGCGTCGGAAATCTTAATCATACGTCTGGGAAATATATCTACATCATTCGAGATGGCAAGGATGTATTGAATTCGTATTGGAATTTTCATGTTTCGCATTTAAATTATAAAAGGAGTTTCGACCGTTTTTTTCAAGAATTTATGGCTGGAAAAGTGCAATATGCTTCTTGGTTCGCCCATGTTAAAGCTGCACGAGTCCGTGCGGCAACACACGATAACGTCCTCATTCTACAATTCGAAGACCTTCATGCTGATTTTTCAGGTTCCATCAGAACCATTGCTAATTTCTGCGGGATCGAGCTTTCGCCCGAGACATACCAGCGGACTCTAGATCGTGCCAACTTGCACTTCATGAAGGAAAGCGAAGACAAATTCGATCACATCACGGCGTTTTGTTTGGAAAAAGGCTTGACGCGAGGCAAATTCATAAATGCAGGGAGGATTGGTGCCGGAGCTCAAATAATGAATGTTGAGCAACAAGGCGAGTTTGATCGCATGCAAGCAATAGTGTTCGGCTCCTAATTGACCTGTAGAGCTGAAGGGGATGAGTGTCACCTCTGCGCGAGAAGCCTATTGAGTGTTTGGCCGATTGCTGCGACCGGCTCGGGTAGCAAGAGCATCTCTCCGTGACGGCAGTTGACGTGATAGGTCTTAATCTCACCGCGTACATAAGGGCGCCAAGTGTCGACAGATAATTGCGAGCCCTCCGCCGTAAACAGCTGCAGATCGCCGACATAGGTTTGCAAACGAGCGGTTCCTAAAAGTCGACCGGTATCCCGGCACGCCCGCATAATGGCTTGGAGATTTTGGTCGTCGAGATCTGCCAATGAGTTGTGGCTCCGCTTGAGGAGCTCTTTGAAAATTGGATACCGTAAGGTCTCGTCTTCGAGCACAATAGAATTTGCTGCGGTTTCGCCAATTAATGTTGCGATTATTTCCCGAACCTTTGGCGCAGGCTCGTAGCCTTTCGCGTAAGGGAAGCTGTCGAGCAGAGCTAGAAAGGGGACTGACTCGTGCTCGCTTTGCAGGCGCGTAGCCATCGCGTGGGCGACGACACCCCCAAACGACCAACCCATCAGAAAATACGGCCCTTCGGCCTGCACTTTGCGCATCTTATCAAGATAATCTGCGGCAATCTCCTCAATCGACTCCGGACGATAATCTGGGCGGGTCAGGAAACGTGCCTGAAGTCCGTAGATAGGACGATCTGTCGACAGATGTGGGAGGAGTCTTGTATAGGCCCAGCTGAGGCCAGAGACTGGATGGAGGCAGAAAAGCGGTGGCTTGGTCCCTTTGAATCTGAGGGGTATCAGAGCCGCAAACGAATCAGTTTTTATCTGACTGTGCAGCCTTTCAGCCAACTCTGCCACGCTCGGCGCTTCGAACAATGTGCGCATCGCCACTTCTCCACCCAAGGTCGAGTGCACCCGGCTCACCAGCTGCATCGCGTTGATGCTGTCACCTCCGAGATCGAAGAAGCTGTCGTCGATGCCGACCCGCTCCAGCCCCAGGACCTCGGCGAACAAGGTGGCGAGGGTCTCCTCCTGCGGGGTGCGCGCCGCCCGCAGGCTCGAGGGCGTGAACGAGGGTGCCGGCAAGGCCCGCCGATCGAGCTTGCCGTTCGGGGTCAAAGGCAAGGCATCCAGCGCCACGATCGCGGCCGGCACCATGTAATCGGGCAGAAGCCGGGCCAGGTGCTGGCGCAGCAGCCGTGCATCGAGCGCCTGGCCCGCTGCCGCCACCACATAGCCGACAAGCTGCTTGTGGCCGGCATGGTCCTGGCGCGCCACCACCGCCGCCTGCGCCACCCCCGGATGACCCGCAAGAACCGCTTCCACCTCGCCCGGCTCGATGCGGAAGCCGCGGATCTTCACCTGATCGTCGGCGCGCCCGATGAACTCCAAAACCCCGTCCGGCCGCCACTTCGCCAAGTCGCCGCTCCGATACATCCGGCTTCCCGCAGGCCCGAACGGATCGGCCACAAACCGCGACGCCGTCAGACCAGGCCGGCCCAGGTAACCCCGGGCCAGACCCGGACCCGCGATGTAGAGCTCGCCCGCAACCCCGACCGGAACCGGCTGCAAGCCAGCGCCCACAACATAGATCCGCGTGTTCCAGATCGGTCGACCGATGGACGGGGCTTCGGCCTCACCGAGGGGCGCGCTCATGGCGGCGCAGACCGTGGTCTCGGTCGGGCCATAGGCATTGATCAGCCGACGCCCGCGAGACCAGCGCTGCAGCAGCTGCGGCGCCAAGGCTTCGCCCGCAACGATCAAGTCGGAACAGCTTGCCAGACTCCCGGCCGGCATCGCCGCGAGCGCGGCCGGCGGCAAAGTGACATGGGTAATGGCCTGCTCGGCGGCCACGGCCGCCAGCGCCTCTCCCGGCAGCAAGCGCTCGGCCGGACACAGGACGAGCCGCGCTCCCGACAGAAGCGCCAGGCACAACTCCGAGAAGGCGGCATCGAAGCTGAGGGACGCAAACTGCAAGACGCGCGACTGCGGCGTGACGCCAAAATGCGCAATCTGAGCTGCCGCCAAACTCGCAACACCGGCATGCGTGACCGTCACTCCCTTGGGGGTCCCGGTCGAGCCCGAGGTGTAGATGACATAGGCCGGATGTTGCGCGGCCAGGGACCGGCCCGTCGGATTGCGCTCGCAGGCCTTGGCCAAGGCCGCGACGCTCTCTTCAGCATCGAGCCGCAGCTGCGCCACATCGGCGGGCAGGCCCGCCGCGAGCGCGCCCAGGGTCACGACACAGACCGGCTTGGCATCCCTCAGCATGAAGCCCAGGCGCGCGGGCGGATAATCCGGATCCAGCGGCAGACAGGCGCCCACCTTCAAGATGCCCAAAAGGTAAACCACCAGCTCGAGCGAGCGCGGCAGACAAAGCCCGACGATGTCCTCGGGCCCCACGCCTTGCTCAATCAGATGATGCGCCAGACGGTTGGCCCGCGCATTGAGCTCGCCATAGCTGAGGGCGCTCTCCTCGAACACCACCGCAATGGCATCCGGGCTCTTGGCCGCCTGCGCCTCGAACAGAGAGGCAAAGCTCGCCTCCGCGACCGCATGCGCCGTCGCGTTCCAATCCACCAGGATCTGCCGCCGCTCGGCCGCATCGAGCAGATCGATCCGACCAATCGCCTGCCGCGGATCGGCCGCAACAGCCTCGAGCAGGCGCACCAGATGCCCGGCCAGCCGCTCGACCGTCACACGCTCGAAAAGGTCGGGCCGATAACCAAGACACAGACGCAGGCAAGGGCCAGGAAGCGCGACGAGACCGAGGGGATAGTGCGACGTGTCGCCGCCACGACCGCCGACATGACGGATGCCCAGGCCGGAGCCCAATTTGATGCCATCCCGGCGGCTGTCATGCGCCACCGGATAGTTCTCAAACACCATGGCCGTATCGAACAGCTCGCCGAGCCCGGCCAGGCGCTGGATCTCGGTCAAACCGAGATGCTGGTGCGCCAGCAAACGGGACTGTTCATCCTGCAAGCGGGTCAACAGATCGATCAGCGCCTCCGCCCCAGGCAATCGCAGGCGCAGCGGCACGGTGTTGATGAACAGCCCCACCGCGCCTTCCATGCCCGCAAGCTCCGGCGGCCGGCCGGCGACCGTGACACCAAACACCACATCGTCACGCCCGCTGAGACGGCCAAGCAGCAGTCCCCAGGCGCCTTGGATCACCGTGTTCAGGGTCAGACCGTGCCGGCGGATCTGCCGGGTGAGGGCGTCGCTGAGCTCGCGCGAGAGATCGATCCTGACCGTCTCTTGAAGGACCGATGCCCTCACCGCGCCGGGCGCAATCCGGAGCGGCTCTGCCAATCCCGCCAGCGCCTCCCGCCACGCCGTCTCCGCGGCGGCCCGATCCTGTTGCCGCACCCAGGCCAGATAATCCCGATAGGGTGTTACGCGCGGCAGGGTTCCGGCATCGCCGCGGGCCTCGTAAAGCGCAAACAGCTCCTGAAGCAAGATCGATCCCGACCAGCCGTCGAGCAGCAGGTGGTGGTTGCTGAACACAAGCTGGTGGCGCTCCTCGGCAAGCCGGATCAGCAAGAAGCGCAGCAAAGGCGGCCGGGCCGGATTGAAGCGGCAGGTCCGGTCCTCTTCCAGAAGCCGGGTCAGTTCGGCCTCTCGTGCGCCCGCCCCGAGCCCGGACAGATCAATCTCCTGCCACGGCAAATGCACCTCGCGCGGAATGATCTGCACCGGCGTCTCGAGCCCCGCCTGGATAAAGCCCGCCCGCAAATTGGCGTGCCGCTCCAGCAGCGCCTGGCCCGCCAGCCGCAGCGATGCCACATCAAGCGGCCCGTTCAGTTCCAGGACGAGCTGGACGCTGTAGGCATCGGGGGCCTCCTCGTCATAAAGCGCATGATACAGAAGCCCTTGCTGCAAAGGCGACAGCGGCAGGATGTCGGCAAGCTCCGGGTGTTGCACCTCCAGGTGCTCGATCTCAGCTTGGCTGAGGGCGATGAGAGACACATCCGAAGGCGTCAATCCACCCGCATGCGGTTTGGCAGCGTGCGAGACAAGCGCCTCCAGCGCCCGGAACCAGGTCGCAGCCAGATCGCGGATCTCGGCCTCGCCGAACAGATCGCCGGCCCAGGACCAATGGGCGGTCAGCTCGGATCCCTGGGCGCGGTCATAAGTTGCCGCATTGAGCTCGATGGCATGCGCAAGTGGCATCTCGAGGCCGCCGCCCAAAGCTTGTGCCTCGGGCGCCAGGCCCCAATCCCGGGCCACCGGAGCGGCGATGCGGCCGAGATAGTTGAAGCCGATCTGCGGCCCGGCAAAGCCTTCCAAAGCTGCCGCCGTCTCCGGGTTCAGATACCGCAGCAGACCATAGCCCAGGCCATTGTCAGGCAGGGCTCTGAGCTGCTCCTTGACCGTCTTGATCGCCCGCCCCAGGTCGGCACCACCCGCCAGCGCCTCGTCGAGGTCGATCGCTCCAGGGTCGAGACACACGGGGAACAGGCTGGTGAACCAGCCAACGGTTCGAGAGAGATCCACCTCTCCGATCGTCTCTTCGCGGCCATGGCCCTCGAGATCGAGCAAGACGGCCATGCTCTCACCCCGCCCATGGCGCCGGCGCCAGTCGGCCACCGCCAGACCAAAGGCCGTCAACAGCACATCATTGATCCGTCCATGGAACCGCGACGGAACATGTCCGAGCAAAGGAGCCGTCGCGGCGGCCGGCAGGGTGAGCGTGACCTGTTGGACCGGGCCGCCTGTATCGCGCCCTCTCTCAAATGGGCGAGGGGATAAGAGTGGATCGGCAGTGCCGAGGATTTGTGTCCAGGTCGCCAGTTCCTGCCGCCGTTCCAGTCTGGCGGCTTCGCTCGTCAGATGCTGCGCCCAGCGCCGGAAGGAGGTCCCCACCGGATCAAGCTCAGGCACAAGCCCGGCCCGCCTCGCCTGCCAGGCAGCCCCGAGGTCGGGCACCAGCACGCGCCAGGAGACGCCATCCACCACCAGATGATGCAGCATGAGCAAAAGGCGACCCGCTCGACCAGGTCCCGCATCGAACCACACCGCCTGCACCATGGTGCCCGTCGCGGGAGCCAGGCGGCCTTCCGCGGCTTGGGCTTCCCGCACGATGCAGCCGCGGCGGTCGCGCTCCGGCAATCCCGTGATATCGATCCGACGGATGCACTCTTGCGCCGCCACAGAGCCGACAGGCCTGACCTCGAGACCACAGCTGCGATCAGCCGGACCCACGCGCCGCATGCGCAGAGCATCGTGATGATCCAGCAAGGCCTGAAGCGCCGGCTCGAGCTGATCTGCCGTCATCTCCGCCGGAACCTGCAACAGCAGCGCCTGGTTGAAGCGATCCGGCAGACCGCCCCGCTCCAGGAACCAGTGCATGATCGGCGTCAGCGGCACCGACCCGATCGCAATGTCGGGCCGGCTCTGGGCCCCGCCGACAAAAGGCGCCGCCACCTGCGCCAAAGCCGCCACGCTCCGACGTTCGAACACGTCGCGGGGCGTGATCACCAAACCGGCCTTGCGAGCCCGGCTCACCAGTTGCATCGCGTTGATGCTGTCACCTCCGAGATCGAAGAAGCTGTCGTCGATGCCGACCCGCTCCAGCCCCAGGACCTCGGCGAACAAGGTGGCGAGGGTCTCTTCCTGCGGGGTGCGCGCCGCCCGCAGGCTCGAGGGCGTGAACGAGGGTGCTGGCAAGGCCCGTCGATCGAGCTTGCCGTTCGGCGTCAAAGGCAAGGCATCCAGCGCCACGATCGCGGCCGGCACCATGTAATCGGGCAGAAGCCCGGCCAGGTGCTGGCGCAGCAGCCGTGCATCGAGCGCCTCGCCCGCTGCCGCCACCACATAGCCGACAAGCTGCTTGTTTCCGGCATGGTCCTGGCGCGCCACCACCGCCGCCTGCGCCACCCCCGGATGACCCGCAAGAACCGCTTCCACCTCGCCCGGCTCGATGCGGAAGCCGCGGATCTTCACCTGATCGTCGGCGCGCCCGATGAACTCCAAAACCCCGTCCGGCCGCCACTTCGCCAAGTCGCCGCTCCGATACATCCGGCTTCCCGCAGGCCCGAACGGATCGGCCACAAACCGCGACGCCGTCAGACCAGGCCGGCCCAGGTAACCCCGGGCCAGACCCGGACCCGCGATGTAGAGCTCGCCCGCAACCCCGACCGGAACCGGCTGCAAGCCAGCGCCCACAACATAGATCCGCGTGTTCCAGATCGGTCGACCGATGGACGGGGCTTCGGCCTCACCGAGGGGCGCGCTCATGGCGGCGCAGACCGTGGTCTCGGTCGGGCCATAGGCATTGATCAGCCGACGCCCGCGAGACCAGCGCTGCAGCAGCTGCGGCGCCAAGGCTTCGCCCGCAACGATCAAGTCGGAACAGCTTGCCAGACTCCCGGCCGGCATCGCCGCGAGCGCGGCCGGCGGCAAAGTGACATGGGTAATGGCCTGCTCGGCGGCCACGGCCGCCAGCGCCTCTCCCGGCAGCAAGCGCTCGGCCGGACACAGGACGAGCCGCGCTCCCGACAGAAGCGCCAGGCACAACTCCGAGAAGGCGGCATCGAAGCTGAGGGACGCAAACTGCAAGACGCGCGACTGCGGCGTGACGCCAAAATGCGCAATCTGAGCTGCCGCCAAACTCGCAACACCGGCATGCGTGACCGTCACTCCCTTGGGGGTCCCGGTCGAGCCCGAGGTGTAGATGACATAGGCCGGATGTTGCGCGGCCAGGGACCGGCCCGTCGGATTGCGCTCGCAGGCCTTGGCCAAGGCCGCGACGCTCTCTTCAGCATCGAGCCGCAGCTGCGCCACATCGGCGGGCAGGCCCGCCGCGAGCGCGCCCAGGGTCACGACACAGACCGGCTTGGCATCCCTCAGCATGAAGCCCAGGCGCGCGGGCGGATAATCCGGATCCAGCGGCAGACAGGCGCCCACCTTCAAGATGCCCAAAAGGTAAACCACCAGCTCGAGCGAGCGCGGCAGACAAAGCCCGACGATGTCCTCGGGCCCCACGCCTTGCCCAATCAGATGATGCGCCAGACGGTTGGCCCGCGCATTGAGCTCGCCATAGCTGAGGGCGCTCTCCTCGAACACCACCGCAATGGCATCCGGGCTCTTGGCCGCCTGCGTCTCGAACAGAGAGGCAAAGCTCGCCTCCGCGACCGCATGCGCCGTCGCGTTCCAATCCACCAGGATCTGCCGCCGCTCCGCCGCATCCATGAGGTCGATCCGACCAATCGCCTGCCGCGGATCGGCCGCAACAGCCTCGAGCAGGCGCACCAGATGCCCGGCCAGCCGCTCGACCGTCACACGCTCGAAAAGGTCGGGCCGATAACCAAGACACAGACGCAGGCAAGGGCCAGGAAGCGCGACGAGACCGAGGGGATAGTGCGACGTGTCGCCGCCACGACCGCCGACATGACGGATGCCCAGGCCGGAGCCCAATTTGATGCCATCCCGGCGGCTGTCATGCGCCACCGGATAGTTCTCAAACACCATGGCCGTATCGAACAGCTCGCCGAGCCCGGCCAGGCGCTGGATCTCGGTCAAACCGAGATGCTGGTGCGCCAGCAAACGGGACTGTTCATCCTGCAAGCGGGTCAACAGATCGATCAGCGCCTCCGCCCCAGGCAATCGCAGGCGCAGCGGCACGGTGTTGATGAACAGCCCCACCGCGCCTTCCATGCCCGCAAGCTCCGGCGGCCGGCCGGCGACCGTGACACCAAACACCACATCGTCACGCCCGCTGAGACGGCCAAGCAGCAGTCCCCAGGCGCCTTGGATCACCGTGTTCAGGGTCAGACCGTGCCGGCGGATCTGCCGGGTGAGGGCGTCGCTGAGCTCGCGCGAGAGATCGATCCTGACCGTCTCTTGAAGGACCGATGCCCTCACCGCGCCGGGCGCAATCCGGAGCGGCTCTGCCAATCCCGCCAGCGCCTCCCGCCACGCCGTCTCCGCGGCGGCCCGATCCTGTTGCCGCACCCAGGCCAGATAATCCCGATAGGGTGTTACGCGCGGCAGGGTTCCGGCATCGCCGCGGGCCTCGTAAAGCGCAAACAGCTCCTGAAGCAAGATCGATCCCGACCAGCCGTCGAGCAGCAGGTGGTGGTTGCTGAACACAAGCTGATGGCGCTCCTCGGCAAGCCGGATCAGCAAGAAGCGCAGCAAAGGCGGCCGGGCCGGATTGAAGCGGCAGGTCCGGTCCTCTTCCAGAAGCCGGGTCAGTTCGGCCTCTCGTGCGCCCGCCCCGAGCCCGGACAGATCAATCTCCTGCCACGGCAAATGCACCTTGCGCGGAATGATCTGCACCGGCGTCTCGAGCCCCGCCTGGATAAAGCCCGCCCGCAAATTGGCGTGCCGCTCCAGCAGCGCCTGGCCCGCCAGCCGCAGCGATGCCACATCGAGCGGCCCGTTCAGTTCCAGGACGAGCTGGACGCTGTAGGCATCGGGGGCCTCCTCGTCATAAAGCGCATGATACAGAAGCCCTTGCTGCAAAGGCGACAGCGGCAGGATGTCGGCAAGCTCCGGGTGTTGCACCTCCAGGTGCTCGATCTCAGCTTGGCTGAGGGCGATGAGAGGCACATCCGACCGGCTCTGGGCCCCGCCGACAAAAGGCGCCGCCACCTGCGCCAAAGCCGCCACGCTCCGACGTTCGAACACGTCGCGGGGCGTGATCACCAAACCGGCCTTGCGAGCCCGGCTCACCAGTTGCATCGCGTTGATGCTGTCACCTCCGAGATCGAAGAAGCTGTCGTCGATGCCGACCCGCTCCAGCCCCAGGACCTCGGCGAACAAGGTGGCGAGGGTCTCTTCCTGCGGGGTGCGCGCCGCCCGCAGGCTCGAGGGCGTGAACGAGGGTGCTGGCAAGGCCCGTCGATCGAGCTTGCCGTTCGGCGTCAAAGGCAAGGCATCCAGCGCCACGATCGCGGCCGGCACCATGTAATCGGGCAGAAGCCCGGCCAGGTGCTGGCGCAGCAGCCGTGCATCGAGCGCCTCGCCCGCTGCCGCCACCACATAGCCGACAAGCTGCTTGTTTCCGGCATGGTCCTGGCGCGCCACCACCGCCGCCTGCGCCACCCCCGGATGACCCGCAAGAACCGCTTCCACCTCGCCCGGCTCGATGCGGAAGCCGCGGATCTTCACCTGATCGTCGGCGCGCCCGATGAACTCCAAAACCCCGTCCGGCCGCCACTTCGCCAAGTCGCCGCTCCGATACATCCGGCTTCCCGCAGGCCCGAACGGATCGGCCACAAACCGCGACGCCGTCAGACCAGGCCGGCCCAGGTAACCCCGGGCCAGACCCGGACCCGCGATGTAGAGCTCGCCCGCAACCCCGACCGGAACCGGCTGCAAGCCAGCGCCCACAACATAGATCCGCGTGTTCCAGATCGGTCGACCGATGGACGGGGCTTCGGCCTCACCGAGGGGCGCGCTCATGGCGGCGCAGACCGTGGTCTCGGTCGGGCCATAGGCATTGATCAGCCGACGCCCGCGAGACCAGCGCTGCAGCAGCTGCGGCGCCAAGGCTTCGCCCGCAACGATCAAGTCGGAACAGCTTGCCAGACTCCCGGCCGGCATCGCCGCGAGCGCGGCCGGCGGCAAAGTGACATGGGTAATGGCCTGCTCGGCGGCCACGGCCGCCAGCGCCTCTCCCGGCAGCAAGCGCTCGGCCGGACACAGGACGAGCCGCGCTCCCGACAGAAGCGCCAGGCACAACTCCGAGAAGGCGGCATCGAAGCTGAGGGACGCAAACTGCAAGACGCGCGACTGCGGCGTGACGCCAAAATGCGCAATCTGAGCTGCCGCCAAACTCGCAACACCGGCATGCGTGACCGTCACTCCCTTGGGGGTCCCGGTCGAGCCCGAGGTGTAGATGACATAGGCCGGATGTTGCGCGGCCAGGGACCGGCCCGTCGGATTGCGCTCGCAGGCCTTGGCCAAGGCCGCGACGCTCTCTTCAGCATCGAGCCGCAGCTGCGCCACATCGGCGGGCAGGCCCGCCGCGAGCGCGCCCAGGGTCACGACACAGACCGGCTTGGCATCCCTCAGCATGAAGCCCAGGCGCGCGGGCGGATAATCCGGATCCAGCGGCAGACAGGCGCCCACCTTCAAGATGCCCAAAAGGTAAACCACCAGCTCGAGCGAGCGCGGCAGACAAAGCCCGACGATGTCCTCGGGCCCCACGCCTTGCTCAATCAGATGATGCGCCAGACGGTTGGCCCGCGCATTGAGCTCGCCATAGCTGAGGGCGCTCTCCTCGAACACCACCGCAATGGCATCCGGGCTCTTGGCCGCCTGCGCCTCGAACAGAGAGGCAAAGCTCGCCTCCGCGACCGCATGCGCCGTCGCGTTCCAATCCACCAGGATCTGCCGCCGCTCGGCCGCATCGAGCAGATCGATCCGACCAATCGCCTGCCGCGGATCGGCCGCAACAGCCTCGAGCAGGCGCACCAGATGCCCGGCCAGCCGCTCGACCGTCACACGCTCGAAAAGGTCGGGCCGATAACCAAGACACAGACGCAGGCAAGGGCCAGGAAGCGCGACGAGACCGAGGGGATAGTGCGACGTGTCGCCGCCACGACCGCCGACATGACGGATGCCCAGGCCGGAGCCCAATTTGATGCCATCCCGGCGGCTGTCATGCGCCACCGGATAGTTCTCAAACACCATGGCCGTATCGAACAGCTCGCCGAGCCCGGCCAGGCGCTGGATCTCGGTCAAACCGAGATGCTGGTGCGCCAGCAAACGGGACTGTTCATCCTGCAAGCGGGTCAACAGATCGATCAGCGCCTCCGCCCCAGGCAATCGCAGGCGCAGCGGCACGGTGTTGATGAACAGCCCCACCGCGCCTTCCATGCCCGCAAGCTCCGGCGGCCGGCCGGCGACCGTGACACCAAACACCACATCGTCACGCCCGCTGAGACGGCCAAGCAGCAGTCCCCAGGCGCCTTGGATCACCGTGTTCAGGGTCAGACCGTGCCGGCGGATCTGCCGGGTGAGGGCGTCGCTGAGCTCGCGCGAGAGATCGATCCTGACCGTCTCTTGAAGGACCGATGCCCTCACCGCGCCGGGCGCAATCCGGAGCGGCTCTGCCAATCCCGCCAGCGCCTCCCGCCACGCCGTCTCCGCGGCGGCCCGATCCTGTTGCCGCACCCAGGCCAGATAATCCCGATAGGGTGTTACGCGCGGCAGGGTTCCGGCATCGCCGCGGGCCTCGTAAAGCGCAAACAGCTCCTGAAGCAAGATCGATCCCGACCAGCCGTCGAGCAGCAGGTGGTGGTTGCTGAACACAAGCTGGTGGCGCTCCTCGGCAAGCCGGATCAGCAAGAAGCGCAGCAAAGGCGGCCGGGCCGGATTGAAGCGGCAGGTCCGGTCCTCTTCCAGAAGCCGGGTCAGTTCGGCCTCTCGTGCGCCCGCCCCGAGCCCGGACAGATCAATCTCCTGCCACGGCAAATGCACCTCGCGCGGAATGATCTGCACCGGCGTCTCGAGCCCCGCCTGGATAAAGCCCGCCCGCAAATTGGCGTGCCGCTCCAGCAGCGCCTGGCCCGCCAGCCGCAGCGATGCCACATCAAGCGGCCCGTTCAGTTCCAGGACGAGCTGGACGCTGTAGGCATCGGGGGCCTCCTCGTCATAAAGCGCATGATACAGAAGCCCTTGCTGCAAAGGCGACAGCGGCAGGATGTCGGCAAGCTCCGGGTGTTGCACCTCCAGGTGCTCGATCTCAGCTTGGCTGAGGGCGATGAGAGACACATCCGAAGGCGTCAATCCACCCGCATGCGGTTTGGCAGCGTGCGAGACAAGCGCCTCCAGCGCCCGGAACCAGGTCGCAGCCAGATCGCGGATCTCGGCCTCGCCGAACAGATCGCCGGCCCAGGACCAATGGGCGGTCAGCTCGGATCCCTGGGCGCGGTCATAAGTTGCCGCATTGAGCTCGATGGCATGCGCAAGTGGCATCTCGAGGCCGCCGCCCAAAGCTTGTGCCTCGGGCGCCAGGCCCCAATCCCGGGCCACCGGAGCGGCGATGCGGCCGAGATAGTTGAAGCCGATCTGCGGCCCGGCAAAGCCTTCCAAAGCTGCCGCCGTCTCCGGGTTCAGATACCGCAGCAGACCATAGCCCAGGCCATTGTCAGGCAGGGCTCTGAGCTGCTCCTTGACCGTCTTGATCGCCCGCCCCAGGTCGGCACCACCCGCCAGCGCCTCGTCGAGGTCGATCGCTCCAGGGTCGAGACACACGGGGAACAGGCTGGTGAACCAGCCAACGGTTCGAGAGAGATCCACCTCTCCGATCGTCTCTTCGCGGCCATGGCCCTCGAGATCGAGCAAGACGGCCATGCTCTCACCCCGCCCATGGCGCCGGCGCCAGTCGGCCACCGCCAGACCAAAGGCCGTCAACAGCACATCATTGATCCGTCCATGGAACCGCGACGGAACATGTCCGAGCAAAGGAGCCGTCGCGGCGGCCGGCAGGGTGAGCGTGACCTGTTGGACCGGGCCGCCTGTATCGCGCCCTCTCTCAAATGGGCGAGGGGATAAGAGTGGATCGGCAGTGCCGAGGATTTGTGTCCAGGTCGCCAGTTCCTGCCGCCGTTCCAGTCTGGCGGCTTCGCTCGTCAGATGCTGCGCCCAGCGCCGGAAGGAGGTCCCCACCGGATCAAGCTCAGGCACAAGCCCGGCCCGCCTCGCCTGCCAGGCAGCCCCGAGGTCGGGCACCAGCACGCGCCAGGAGACGCCATCCACCACCAGATGATGCAGCATGAGCAAAAGGCGACCCGCTCGACCAGGTCCCGCATCGAACCACACCGCCTGCACCATGGTGCCCGTCGCGGGAGCCAGGCGGCCTTCCGCGGCTTGGGCTTCCCGCACGATGCAGCCGCGGCGGTCGCGCTCCGGCAATCCCGTGATATCGATCCGACGGATGCACTCTTGCGCCGCCACAGAGCCGACAGGCCTGACCTCGAGACCACAGCTGCGATCAGCCGGACCCACGCGCCGCATGCGCAGAGCATCGTGATGATCCAGCAAGGCCTGAAGCGCCGGCTCGAGCTGATCTGCCGTCATCTCCGCCGGAACCTGCAACAGCAGCGCCTGGTTGAAGCGATCCGGCAGACCGCCCCGCTCCAGGAACCAGTGCATGATCGGCGTCAGCGGCACCGACCCGATCGCAATGTCGGGCCGGCTCTGGGCCCCGCCGACAAAAGGCGCCGCCACCTGCGCCAAAGCCGCCACGCTCCGACGTTCGAACACGTCGCGGGGCGTGATCACCAAACCGGCCTTGCGAGCCCGGCTCACCAGTTGCATCGCGTTGATGCTGTCACCTCCGAGATCGAAGAAGCTGTCGTCGATGCCGACCCGCTCCAGCCCCAGGACCTCGGCGAACAAGGTGGCGAGGGTCTCTTCCTGCGGCGTGCGCGCCGCCCGCAGGCTCGAGGGCGTGAACGAGGGTGCTGGCAAGGCCCGTCGATCGAGCTTGCCGTTCGGCGTCAAAGGCAAGGCATCCAGCGCCACGATCGCGGCCGGCACCATGTAATCGGGCAGAAGCCCGGCCAGGTGCTGGCGCAGCAGCCGTGCATCGAGCGCCTCGCCCGCTGCCGCCACCACATAGCCGACAAGCTGCTTGTTTCCGGCATGGTCCTGGCGCGCCACCACCGCCGCCTGCGCCACCCCCGGATGACCCGCAAGAACCGCTTCCACCTCGCCCGGCTCGATGCGGAAGCCGCGGATCTTCACCTGATCGTCGGCGCGCCCGATGAACTCCAAAACCCCGTCCGGCCGCCACTTCGCCAAGTCGCCGCTCCGATACATCCGGCTTCCCGCAGGCCCGAACGGATCGGCCACAAACCGCGACGCCGTCAGACCAGGCCGGCCCAGGTAACCCCGGGCCAGACCCGGACCCGCGATGTAGAGCTCGCCCGCAACCCCGACCGGAACCGGCTGCAAGCCAGCGCCCACAACATAGATCCGCGTGTTCCAGATCGGTCGACCGATGGACGGGGCTTCGGCCTCACCGAGGGGCGCGCTCATGGCGGCGCAGACCGTGGTCTCGGTCGGGCCATAGGCATTGATCAGCCGACGCCCGCGAGACCAGCGCTGCAGCAGCTGCGGCGCCAAGGCTTCGCCCGCAACGATCAAGTCGGAACAGCTTGCCAGACTCCCGGCCGGCATCGCCGCGAGCGCGGCCGGCGGCAAAGTGACATGGGTAATGGCCTGCTCGGCGGCCACGGCCGCCAGCGCCTCTCCCGGCAGCAAGCGCTCGGCCGGACACAGGACGAGCCGCGCTCCCGACAGAAGCGCCAGGCACAACTCCGAGAAGGCGGCATCGAAGCTGAGGGACGCAAACTGCAAGACGCGCGACTGCGGCGTGACGCCAAAATGCGCAATCTGAGCTGCCGCCAAACTCGCAACACCGGCATGCGTGACCGTCACTCCCTTGGGGGTCCCGGTCGAGCCCGAGGTGTAGATGACATAGGCCGGATGTTGCGCGGCCAGGGACCGGCCCGTCGGATTGCGCTCGCAGGCCTTGGCCAAGGCCGCGACGCTCTCTTCAGCATCGAGCCGCAGCTGCGCCACATCGGCGGGCAGGCCCGCCGCGAGCGCGCCCAGGGTCACGACACAGACCGGCTTGGCATCCCTCAGCATGAAGCCCAGGCGCGCGGGCGGATAATCCGGATCCAGCGGCAGACAGGCGCCCACCTTCAAGATGCCCAAAAGGTAAACCACCAGCTCGAGCGAGCGCGGCAGACAAAGCCCGACGATGTCCTCGGGCCCCACGCCTTGCCCAATCAGATGATGCGCCAGACGGTTGGCCCGCGCATTGAGCTCGCCATAGCTGAGGGCGCTCTCCTCGAACACCACCGCAATGGCATCCGGGCTCTTGGCCGCCTGCGTCTCGAACAGAGAGGCAAAGCTCGCCTCCGCGACCGCATGCGCCGTCGCGTTCCAATCCACCAGGATCTGCCGCCGCTCCGCCGCATCCATGAGGTCGATCCGACCAATCGCCTGCCGCGGATCCCTCAGAAGAGTCCGAGTGAACGTTAATAATCTCTCGAAGTGGCGAGCAAGATCGCCCTCATGGTACAGAATCGGATTTGCATGCATATGCATCTCCGATCCGTAGGCTCCAGGCTTACCCAGGAAGGTAATAGAAAAGTCCTCCACTGGGTCATTCGGAATAATATGTACACTGGCTTTGTAGTCACCGACGTAAACGTCGTCATATTCGAACGCCATAATATTGACGACAGGTCCAAAACTTCGTACGTTCTTCGGGAATCGAAGAGCGCGACGCAGATCTTCCCCCCTAAAGCGCTGATGGCGCATGATCTTGCGAATCTCTCGGCCCGTAGTTCCGACGAGGTCAATCAGGTTCATGCCGGCTCGAATTGGGACGAGCAGCGGCAGAACGTTTGATGC